>CAMHNI010000008.1 GCA_946186505.1 uncultured Prevotellaceae bacterium
AAAACCGAATATCAGAATTTATGTAAAACTGCCACTTTTTAAAGTGGGCTCAATAGTTGAATAATAAAGATTAAATACCAATAACTGATTAAAACAATAAAGATTATGAACGCTAAAATTGAAGAAATCGATGGCAAGTTTGTTGCCACTTTAGCAGGAGAAATGGATACAGCTGCCGCTACTGAGGCAGAAGAAGTATTGCAGCCTCTCTACAATTCTGATGGTAAAGATGTCATTATCGACTGTACCAGCTTGGAGTATATTGCTTCCAGCGGGCTTCGCATCCTGCTCGGCATCCTGAAAGGCGCCAAGGCAGCAGGTAGCAAGGTGGTCATGCGTGGCGTGAATGACGACATCAAGAATGTGTTTAAACTGACAGGATTTATCAGCATCTTTGAATTTGAGTAATGGACAGACAGAGAAATTGGATAAAACTCTTTGCTGCAGCATCGTTTCTGATGTTGTCGGGCAGTAGCAGGGCTCAAAGCGATTCTACCCAAAATGCTGTCAATCAGCTCAGTTTTGGCATGAATCTGCTGACGCACGGCGAGGCTTGCGGCGGCGGTCTTCCTAAAGCTGCAGAAGGTGGTTCCACAGAGGACAAATCACGTTTTATGGTAGGGCGCGTACGTCTGAATGTGGACTACCAGCGTTCAGGTCTGCAGGCTCATGCGGTCATCCAGAACAAGGCGATATGGGGCATGAAAGGCAACAATGCCCTAACACTGTACGAGGGCTGGGTGAAGATGACGGCCAAGAATGGTTTGTTTGCCCAAATGGGCCGTATAGCACTGGCCTACGACGATGAGCGAATCATCGGCCCCAATGACTTCGCAACAGCAGCCCAGTCGCACGATGTTCTTCGGGTAGGCTATGAAGGACATGGGCACAAAGCACATGCCATACTGGCCTATAACCAGAATGGAGACAACTACTATAACGGCACGTATTATGAGAACGGCGCGCAGTTATATAAATCCATGCAGACGCTGTGGTATCACTATGATGTACCGAAGTTTCCTTTAGGGGCTTCATTGCTGTTTATGAACATTGGTCAACAGGCTGGCATAGAAGGTGATGTGAATAATCCGCCATCAACAGAATATCAGCAGATGTTTGGTGGCTATGTCAACTACCATACCAAGCATCTTACATTGGATGGCTCGTATTACCGCCAGACGGGTAAGTTCGTCAATGATATAAAGCAGACAGGGCCGATAAAGGCTTGGATGGCCAGTGCGAAAGCCACTATCAATCCTACTGACAGATACGGTTTCGTGTTGGGTTACGATTATCTGAGTGGTGATGACTATGTGCCTGTAACCTACGGTGGAACATTAGGTATGGTGTTCCATGGAACAGAGGGAGGCTTTGCTCCTCTGTATGGCTCGCGGACAAAGTTCTACGGCATCATGGACTATTTCTATGAGAGTGCGTATATCAACGGATTTACTCCTGGACTGCAAAATGCCTTTATCGGCGTATCTGGCAAACCAATGTCCCAACTTAATTGTAGTGCCACCTATCACTATCTGGCTACAGCCACGGAACTCACAGATCTTAACCGTACGCTGGGACATAGTATAGAACTTCAAGCCAGTTATAAGTTCTCGAAGGATATCATGCTCGTGGCTGGCTATACCCATATGATTGGCACAGAGACGATGGACCGGCTGAAACAAGGCAATGCCAGCAAACAAGCCCGTTGGGGATGGTTCTCTCTGGTAGTCTCGCCAAGTCTGTTGACGACTAAATGGTAATAAAGAATCATAAAAACGAAACTATCAATATGAAAAGTTTTGCACCATTAACAAAAACACAATATGGCCTCTATGTGGAGTGTATAGCACACCAGGGAGAGGCTTGTTATAACATTCCTTATCTATATACGCTGGACAGCAGTTTGGACGAGGAACGACTTCGTAAGGCCATTGAGGCCGCTGTGGCAGCGCATCCCACGCTGTTTACACGTATCGAACAGACAGAACAGGGTGACCCTGTGCAGTCGATTGATGATAGTGAGATATTTTCGCTGACAGTGGAGCATGTGGATGACATTGAGGCCGAGAAATCCCGATTCATCCAGCCGTTCAATATTGTGGGTGACAGGCTGTTCCGTATCCGTCTGTTGAAGGCTCGGCCACAGGCCAAAGATGCAGAACATTACTATCTGCTACAAGACATTCATCACATCATCAGCGACGGTGCATCAAGAAAGGTTCTACTGGCAGATATCGAGAAAGCCTATCAAGGCGAGGTTCTGGTATCGGAAGTACTCAGTCTGGCCGATGTTGCCAAGGCCGAGGCAGAACAGCGAGAAACGCCGAAGTTTGAGGAAGACAAGAAATGGTATGCTGAGAACTTCGACTGCGGAGATACTGACTCACCACTGTTGGGCGATATGGAGGGAAAGGAGCCTAAGGAAGGACTGCTGACGAGGACCATGAACATCGACATTGATGTGGTCGAATCATTCTGCAAGGAGCATGGCATCTACAAGAGCACGTTCTTTACAGCTGCTTACGCTTATCTGTTGGCCAAGTACAACAACGAACAGGAAGTATTGTTCAGTACCATTCACAACGGACGCGCTGACAAGCGCCTGGCACACTCAATAGCAATGCTGGTGAGAACACTGCCTGCATACGCCAAGTTCTCTGCAGGGCAGAGCGGCAAAGCCGAGCGTACGAACGACACATCAATACTCGACTTTCTGAAGGCTGGACAGGAACAGATGACGGGCTGCCGTCAGCATGAGGCATACGCCTATAGTGATGTGGTGAACGACCTTGGGCTGAAGCCTGCCACCACATTTGCCTGGCACGGACTGCTATTTGACAGTCTGCAGTTTGACGGCAAACCGATGACGGCACAACGGCTGAACAACAACACCCTTGAGGTGCCTCTCTATGTAAAGGCGTATATTCGCGACAGTCACTACTGCGTTGAGGCAGAGTACAATGCCAGTGTGTACAGCGAAATGCTGATCCGTCAGTTCTTAGAGAGCTATGAGGCTGTGGTTGAGGGATTCCTCAAAGAAGAATATCTGCGTGATATTAACATCGCTACAGAATCTCAGACAGCACTGCTTGACAGCTTTAACCAAAATGATGTCGATTACGACGACACGCAGACTATCGTCTCGTTGTTCCGTCGTCAGGCCCAGGCAACACCTGACAACATCGCTGTGGTCTTTAAGGACCATCGCTATACCTACCATGAGGTGGATGAGATCAGTGACCGTATTGAAGGCTATATCGCATCGAAAGGTCTGAAAGAGGAAGATGTTATATCGGTACTGATTCCCCGTTGCGAGTGGATGGCCATCGCCTCACTGGGTGTGATGAAGGCAGGCTGCGCCTATCAGCCTCTTGACCCAACGTATCCGAAGGAGCGTCTGAACTTCATGATGCAAGATGCCAGTGCCAAGCTGCTGATTGCCGACGAGGAGTTGCGCCCTATCGTGGATGAATACGAAGGTGAAGTGCTGCTAACAAAAGAGTTCTCACAATTGCCGCCTCTTACAGCGGGAGCAAACGCTCAACTTTCACCCTCCAGTTTGTTTATCCTCCTCTACACCAGCGGCTCGACGGGTGTGCCTAAGGGCTGTCAGCTGACACACGGAAACCTTGTGGCCTTCTGTCATTGGTACCAGCGGTTTTACGACCTGAAGCCCGGACATCATGTGGCTGCATACGCCTCGTATGGGTTTGACGCCTGCATGATGGATATGTACCCGGCTCTGACCTGTGGTGCTTCTGTTCACATCATTCCAGAAGAGATTCGCCTCGACTTGATTGCTTTGAATGAGTATTTCGAGCGCGAACAGATTACCCATTCGTTTATGACCACGCAGGTGGGCTATCAGTTCGCGACGAGCATCGAGAACCACTCGCTATTGTATCTCTCTACGGGTGGCGAGAAACTGGCTTCTCTCACTCCGCCGACAGGTTATGATTTCTATAATGTATATGGCCCCACGGAGTGCACCATCTTCACGACCACCTACCTGGTGGACAAAAAGCTGAAGGAGATACCTATCGGAAAGCCTCTTGACAACATGCGACTTTATATTGTTGATCCGCAAGGTCATCGTCTGCCCGTTGGTGCTGCCGGAGAATTGTGGGTCAGCGGTCCTCAGGTGAGCCGAGGATATTTGAATCGCCCAGAGAAGACGGCTGAGGTCTATATCGGCAATCCATTTACAAATAATGGTAAATACGCGCGTGTTTATAAAACAGGCGACATCGTGCGCTATCTGCCTTCTGGCGACATCCAGTTTGTAGGTCGCAGGGACGGACAGGTGAAGATCCGTGGCTTCCGCATCGAGCTGAAGGAGGTGGAAGCCGTCATCCGCGAGTTCCCAGGCATCAAGGATGCTACTGTGCAGGCTTTTGAAGAGGAAGGTGGAAACGGAAAGTTCATCGCAGCCTACATCGTGAGCGATCAGCAGATCGACATCGAGGCCCTCAACAACTTCATCCTCGATCAGAAGCCTCCGTACATGGTGCCTGCCGTAACGATGCAGATAGACAAGATACCTCTGAATCAGAATCAGAAGGTGAACAAGAAGGCTCTTCCAAAGCCCGAAAAGAAGGCTGCCGCTATCGAGGAGTCGAATGTACCGATGAACGTGTTGGAGCAGGAGCTGCATGAGATGATTGCCGCCATCGTGAATAACACGGAATTTGGAATTACCACTGTTCTTGGCTACGCTGGTCTGACCTCCATATCGTCTATCAAACTCGCCGTACAGGTGAACAAGCGTTATGGCGTGACGCTCGACTCGAAGTCGCTGGTCAAGAACGGCACGCTGCAGAGCATAGAGAACGAGATTTTGAAGCAGATGATGGCCTCCCCAAGCCCCTCCCAAGGAGGGGATGTTAAAATGCATAAATCCACAGAAACCCCAATCTCTTCAGGTAACCAGACATCCCCTCCTTGGGAGGGGCTTGGGGAGGCTTTCCCGCTCTCTTACGCCCAAACGGGAGTCTATTTCGAGTGTCTGAAGAATCCTACTTCTACCATCTATAACATTCCATACCTGCTCAGCTATCCTGCGGGCATCGAGGCCGACAAGCTGGCAGATACTGTAAAGAGAGTTGTGGAGGCCCATCCGGAACTGAGTATTCACTTCACCACTGAAAGGCTACGGGTAGGCGACGGAACGTCGGGAATGGGAGATACCATCGTTCAGACGATGGCAGACAGTGTGCCTGTTGAAGTTCCCGTCACAGAGATGACTGACGAGGCCTTGAAGACCTACAAACAGGAGTTCGTACGTCCGTTCAACCTGCAGAAAGCACCGCTCTACCGTTTCGAAGTGGTGAAGACAGAAAGCGGTGTGCATCTGTTGATGGACGTCCATCATCTGGTGTTCGACGGTGGTTCCGCAGACCTGTTTATCCGTCAGATAGGTAGCGTGCTCGATGGTGCGAATGTCGAGAAGGAAACCTACACCTATTTCGATTTCGTCAGTGACCAGCAGAAGGCCGAGAATAGCGATGAGTTCAAGGCTGCCCAGCAGTTCTTTGCAGAGAAGCTGCAGACCTGTGAGGGAGCCAGTGAGATACCTGCCGATCTGCCTAAGAGCGATGCCCTGGGCTTCATTGGTGAGGCCGTCTGTGCGACAGACCACGAAAAAGCAGCTGCATTCTGCCGTCAGAATGATATCACCCCAGCACATCTTTATCTTGCTGCTGCCAGTTATGTTATCTCGCGCTATAACAACAACCGAGAAGTTTATCTCTCGACGATTAGCAGCGGTCGATCGAACCTGAAGATTGCTGACACCGTGGGTATGTTCGTCAACACCCTCGCCCTTGGTCTGAAGATCGACGATGTGACAGTCGGCGAATACCTGAAACAAGTGAGCGGGACCTTCGACGAGACACTGCGTTATGAGGACTATCCCTTTGCACGCATTGCAGCCGACTTTGGCTTCATTCCTGCCATTGCCTACGCCTATCAGGTGGGTGTGCTGTCGGAATATACCGTTGGAGGCCAGACTATTGGTCAGGAACTTTTGGAACTGAATGTGCCGAAGTTCAAGATCAATATCAAGATAGAATCTCGTGGCGTAGTGGTTCAGTATGACAACTCTATCTACTCTGCCCGTCTTGGCAATGCTTTGGCTGAAAGCATCGTAGCCGTCGTCGAGCGTATGATGGCCAAGCCACAGATGAAGGTTCGCCAACTCTCCATCATCAGCAAGAATCAGGAGGAAGCGTTGAGCCATCTGCGCGAAGTGGCTACAGGCAAAGTACCGTTCAAGTACTACCACGACTGCATCAGTTATTATGCCCAGAAGCAGCCTGATGCAAAGGCTTTGGTAGCTTGCGACGCCACTTATACCTATCAGGAGATGGACGAAGCAACAAACCGCATTGCCAATGCCCTGCGCCAGCGTGGTGTAGAGCCTCGCAGCCGTGTAGCCCTGTTGTTGCCCAGAACATCGAAAGTGATGTTCTCCATCTTTGGCGTGATGAAGGCCGGATGTGCCTATATCCCTTGTGACCCCGAATACCCCACAGAGCGCATCCAGCACATTCTCACCGACAGCCATGCAGCCTATATCATCACGACGGCCGACCGCGTGGGTGAGTTCTCTAATGCCATCGATGTAGAAGAGCTGCTCGACAGTTCTCTCAGTACTGCACCTGTGGATGCAAATATCACGCCGCAGGACCTCTGCTATCTCATCTACACCAGCGGTTCTACAGGTAAGCCTAAGGGCGTGATGCTGCGCCACGAAAGCATCGTCAACTACCTGTATGGTGGTCATCCTGCCAATACCCATATCCATGCTTTGGCAGAGACGGTACATGCTTTCCTCTGCGTCACTACCCTATCGTTTGATATGTCGATGAAGGAGTTTGGCGGTGCATTATGCAATGGAAAGACGGCAGTTATAGCCAGCGAGGAAGAGACAACCAATGCTGCGTTGCTTGCCGATCTATTCCGGCGTACGGGAGCTGATGCCATTAATGCTACGCCATCGCGTATGCTGCAATATATGGAGTTGCCGGCCTTTGTAGAGGCTATCGGACAGTGTAAGGTCATCATGTGTGGCGGCGAGAAGTATGCCGACGGTCTGCTCGACAAACTGCGTGCTGCTGCCCCAGAGGCTCGCATCTTCAACACCTATGGTCCGACGGAGATCACAGTCTCTTCAAACTGCAAGGAACTGACACATACCAACCGTATCAGCGTAGGTCATCCGCTACTCAACTACAAGGAGTTTGTGGTTGACAGCGATGCTAACGAATTGCCTGTAGGCGTGGTTGGCGAACTGTATATCGGTGGCATCGGTGTGGCAACGGGCTACAACGACCTGCCTGAGATGACGGCCGAGCGCTTTATTAACTACAAGGGCGTCCGCATCTACAAGTCGGGCGACTATGCCCGCTGGACCGAAGAGGGTGATGTTGAGATCTTGGGTCGTACAGACAACCAGATCAAACTACGTGGTCTGCGAATCGAACTGGGTGAGGTAGAAGCCGCTCTGGCTGCCGTCGAGGGTATCAAAAGCGTCGTTGTGAAGATTGGCAAGATCAAGAATATCGAGCATCTGTGTGCTTACTTCACAGCCGACCGTCCTATCGACATCGTAGAGCTGAAAGCCGAACTGGGTAAGACACTTACCAAGTATATGGTGCCCACGGCTTATCTGCAGATGGAGAAGATGCCTATTACGCCTAATGGTAAGACGGACGTCAAGGCACTGCCAGAACCGCAACTGGCCATCAGTGGCGACTTCGTGGCACCTGCCAACGACACCGAGCGTGCCTTCTGTGATATCTTCGCCAATATCCTGCAGATGGACAAGGTGGGAGCCACCGACAATTTCTTCGAACTGGGCGGTACGTCGCTTGTCGTCACCCGTGTCATCATCGAGGCCGACAAGGCAGGGCTTCACGTGGCCTATGGCGAGGTGTTCGCCAACCCCACGCCCCGCAAGCTGGCACAGCTGATTACTGGCGACTCTGTTGATTCAGGAAAGGACGGAGAGCCAGATCCCGTTGCCGACTTCGACTACACAGCCATCGACAACCTCCTTCAGCGCAACACGCTGGGCTTCTTCCGAGCTGGCGAACGCCAACAGTTGGGCAATGTGCTGATAACAGGTGCCACAGGCTATCTTGGAATCCACATCCTTCGCGAACTGATTGACAGCGAGGCTAATAACATCTACTGTATGGTACGTGGCAAGACCTTGGAAGCCGCTGAAAGTCGTCTGCGCACCCTGTTGTTCTACTACTTCTCGAAATCTTACAAGGAATTGTTCGGACAGCGTCTGCATATCGTTCTTGGCGACGTGACGCAGGATATCGATACCAGCCTGAAGGTTGACACGGTGTTCAACTGCGCAGCCGTCGTGAAGCACTTCTCGGAAGGCACGGAGATTGAAGACGTAAACATCGGAGGTGCGCAGCGCTGTGTTGATTTCTGTATCAAGACGGGTGCCAAGCTCATCCACATTTCCACAGCCAGTACCCGTGGCTTGTGGGCAGGTGAGATAAAGAACGATGTCTATACCGAGCAGCGCCTCTACATGGGCCAGTTCCTTGGCAACCAGTACATCTACTCGAAGTATATGGCTGAACGCCTGATACTGGATGCTGCGGCCCTTCACGGACTGAGTGCGAAGATCATGCGTGTGGGTAACCTTGCCGCCCGTTCTTCCGACGGTGAGTTCCAGGCCAACTTCAGCACCAACTCCTTCATGGGCCGTATCCGTATCTATAACATGTTGGGCTGCTGTCCTTATGGCATGCGCAACAAGCGTGTAGAGTTCTCGCCCATCAACGAGGTGGCCCATGCCATCTGCCTGCTGGCCACCACACCGAAGGAGTGTACCGTGTTCCATCCATACAACATCCATGGCCAGTTCCTGGGCGATGTGCTCTCAGGCCTGTCGTCCGTGACGGGCGGTATCCGCTTTGTCGAGCAGGAGGAGTTCCAGAAGGCGATGGACGAGGCAGGACAAGATCCGCAGAAGGCCAAGCAGATGGCTGCGCTGTTAGCCTACAAGGACATGGGTCACGGACAGAAGACCACCGACGTACAGCGTGACAACGACTATACCACGCAGGTGCTCTACCGTCTCGGCTTCAACTGGAGTCCCACATCATGGGATTACATTGAGCGCATGCTCACCACCATTGGCGGTTTCGGATTCTTTGAATAAATCAATATAAAGGAAATTAATATGAAAACTTCCGCACCACTAACTAAAACGCAGTATGGCCTCTATGTGGAGTGTATAGCACATCAGGGAGAGGCATGTTATAATGTTCCCTATCTGTACACCTTCGACGGCTCACTCGACGAAGAACGTCTTCGCAAGGCTGTCGAGGCAGCGGTGGCAGCGCATCCCACGCTGTTCACACGCATAGAGCAGGACAGCGAGGGCGATCCGTTGCAGGTCATTAACGATACGGAAACATTCGGACTCAAGGTGGAGACCGTCGCTGACATTGAGGCTGAGAAGTCCCGATTCATCCAGCCGTTCAACATTGTGGGTGACAGGCTGTTCCGTATCCGTCTGTTGAAGGCTCGGCCACAGGCCAAGGATGCAGGACATTTCTACCTGCTGCAGGACATCCATCATATCATCAGCGATGGGGCTTCGCGTAAGATGCTGCTGGCAGATATCGAAAAAGCGTATAATGGTGGAACTCTCGATCCTGAGACACAGACACTGGCAGAGGTGTCCAAGCTGGAGGAAGAGGTGCGGAAGACATCTGTATTCGAAGAAGACAAACAGTGGTATGCACAGCACTTTGACTGTAGCGACACTTATTCTCCACTGTTGCCTGATCAGGAGGGCGAAGAGCCTCAGGAAGGCCTTCTGACAAGAGAGATGGCCATCGACCAGGCAAGGGTAGAGACTTTCTGCAAGGCGCAAGGCATCTTCAAGAGCACGCTCTTCACAGCTGCTTACGCTTATCTGTTGGCGAAATACAACAACGAGCAGGAAGTACTGTTTAATACGATTCATAATGGACGTGCGGATAAGCGCTTGGCACGCACGATGGCGATGCTGGTGAAGACGCTGCCCGTCTATGCCAAGTTCGACAACGACACCACCGTGCTCGACTTCCTGAAGGCCGGACAAGACCAGATGAGTGGCTGCCGTCAGCATGAGGCCTACGCCTTCAGCGACGTCATCAATGACCTCGGTTTGCAGACAGCCACCTCATTTGCCTGGCATGGAACGCTGTTCGACAGTCTGACGTTTGGAGGAAAACCGATGACTGCCACACGTCTGAATAACAACACCCGTGAGGTGTCGCTTTATATGAAAGCCTATATCCGCGACGGCAAGTACTGCGTGGAGGCTGAGTACAGCGCCAACGAATACAGCGAGGCGCTCATCAGCCAGTATCTGGAGAGTTACGAGGCTGTGGTGGAAGGATTCCTGAGTGAGGAATACCTGAAGGATATCACTATCGCGACATCGGCACAGGTGAAGTTGCTCGACAACTTTAACCAGACAGACGTCCCCTACGACAACACCCAGACCATCGTCTCGCTGTGCCGTCGTCAGGCTAAGGCCACGCCCGATAAGACGGCTGTCGTATTCAAGGACAAACGGTTCACCTATGCAGAACTGGACGAGATCAGCGACCGTATCGCAGGCTATATCGCAGGCAAGGGCTTGGGCCTGGAGGATATCGTAGCCATTCTGATACCCCGTTCGGAGTGGATGGCCATCGCCTCGCTGGGTGTCATCAAGGCGGGCTGTGCCTTCCAGCCGTTGGATCCCACCTATCCCAAAGAGCGCCTGAACTTCATGATGAAGGATACAGGCACCAGACTGCTGATTGCCGACGAGGAACTGCGCCCCATCGTGGATGAATACCAGGGCGACGTGATTTTGACGAAGGATCTGATGCAGTTGCCAAAGACTGACGTGCCCCTCCAGGAGCCAAAGCCTGAAAGCCTGTTCACGCTCATCTACACCTCGGGTTCAACGGGTGTGCCTAAGGGCGGCATGTCGGAACATGGCAACTGGGTGGCTTTCTGTCACATGCACCAGCATTTTTTTAACATAACGGCTCAAAGTAAAGTGGCGGCCTATGCCAGCTTCGGTTTCGATGCCTCACCACAGGAGATATTCGCCACTCTCACGATAGGTGCGGAATTACACATCATTCCTGAAGAAATGCGTCTTGACCTCATAGCCTTGAACGACTATTTCGAAAAGAATGGCATTACCCATGGATTCATGACAACTCAGGTGGCCTATCAGTTTGCCACCAGTATCGAGAATCACTCGTTGCAGGTGCTCATGACTGGTGGAGAAAAGCTTTCGACGCTAACACCACCAAAGACCTTCAGGCTGGCAAATGGCTATGGTCCTTCAGAAACGATCTGCTATGTCACCAACTACTGGGTCAAGCATCGGATAAAGAATATTCCTATTGGTCCTGCCATGCAGAACTGTAAATTGTACATCGTTGACCCACAGGGTCATCGTCTGCCCGTGGGTGCTGCTGGTGAACTATGGATTGCCGGCCCTCAGGTGAGCCGAGGTTATTTGAATCGCCCTGAGAAGACGGCGGAGGTGTATATCGCTAATCCGTTTACTAACGAAAAGAAATACTGTCGTGTCTATAAGACTGGTGACATCGTGCGTTATCTGCCTTCTGGCGACATCACGTTTGTAGGTCGTCGCGACGGCCAGGTGAAGATCCGCGGTTTCCGCATCGAACTGAAAGAGGTGGAGGCCGTCATCCGCGAGTTCCCAGGCATCAAGGATGTCACCGTTCAGGCTTTCGATGTAGACGACGGTGAGCACCAGTCGTCTGGCGGCGGAAAGTTCATCGCAGCCTATATCGTGAGCGATCAGCAGATCGACATCGAGGCCCTCAACAACTTCATCCTCGACCAGAAGCCGCCATACATGGTGCCTGCTGTGACCATGCAAATTGAAGCCATTCCGCTGAACCAGAACCAAAAGGTGAACAAGCGTGCCCTGCCAAAGCCCGAGAAGAAAGCTGCCATCGTGGAAGAATCTAACGTGCCGATGAACGTGTTGGAGGAGGAACTGCACAAGATGATTGCCGGCATCGTGAACACCACCGAGTTTGGCGTTACCACAGTGCTTGGCTATGCAGGCCTGACGTCAATCTCCGCCATCAAACTGGCCGTGCAGGTGAATAAACGCTATGGCGTGACGCTCGACTCGAAGTCGCTGGTCAAGAACGGCTCCCTGCAGAGTATTGAGAATGAGATACTGAAGCAGATGCTCAAAGCCTCCCCAAGCCCCTCCCAAGGAGGGGATGTTAAAATGCATAAATCCACAGAAACCCCAATCTCTTCAGGTAACCAGACATCCCCTCCTTGGGAGGGGCTTGGGGAGGCTGTACCCCTCTCCTACGCCCAAACCGGTGTCTATTTCGAGTGTCTGAAGAATCCTGAGACCACCTTGTATAACATTCCTACCAAGGTCGCTTTCCAACAGCATACTGATACCACAGCCCTGGCCGATGCCATCAAGGCACTTGTCAGGCAACATCCGCAGATGACCGTCCACTTTGGTAACGGCGAAGATGGCATCATTCAGGTCATCGACCAGGAGCAGGCCGTGGAGATTCCTGTAAAACAGATGAGCGAGGCGGAACTGGCCACCTACAAGCACGACTTCGTGCAGCCCTTCGACCTCGCTACGGGACCGCTCTACCACTTTGAGATTGTGACCACTGAAAAGCAGACCTGTCTGCTCATGGATGTTCATCACCTGATCTTCGACGGAGGCTCTGTAGATATCTTCCTCCAGCAACTCTGCCGTGTGCTCAACGGTTTACCCGCTGAGCCCGAAGACCAAACCTATGCTGACTATGTATCAGCCGAACAGGCCGCCGAGGGTGGAGCTGACTATCAGGCTGCTAAAGACTTCTTCAAGGAGCGTCTGGCTGTTGTCGATGCTGCTACTGAGGTACGTCCAGATTTGCCCAATCCTACTAAGGGCACCATCGGCAAAGCCATTTCCGCTCTTGACATCAAGGCGGTCGAGACCTTCTGTCGTGCCAACAATATCACGCCTGCCCACCTGATTCTCTCGGCTGTGTATTATTCCCTGTCACGTTTTGCCAACAATGAGCAGGTCTGCATCACCACCGTATCCAATGGTCGCTCCAACCTGCGCATCCACGACACCGTGGGCATGTTCGTCAACACACTCGCGCTGAGTGCCACCATTGGCAAGCAGACGGTCAGGGAGTTCCTGCAGGAGGTGAGCACGAACTTCGACGAGACATTGCGCCACGAGAATTATCCCTTCGCCCAGATTGCTGCCGACTATGGCCTGACGGCTGAAAGGCAACGGGTAGGCGACGGCACGTCGGGAATGATACAGTTCGTCTATCAGCTTGGTGTCATCAGCCGCTACGAGTGTCTGGGCACGACGCTGGCGCTGGAGAGTCTGGAATTGAAGGTGCCCAAGTTCCCCATCACATTCTTTATCCGCGACATCGACGGACAGGCATCCGTCTGTGTGGAGTACGATAACGGGAAATACTCTGAGCGCCTGATGCAGAGCCTAGCAGAGGCCGTCAGGGTGACGGTCGAGCGCATGATGGCCCATCCTGACTCCGCCTTGACGGGTATCAGCATCGTCAGCGACGAGGAGGCAGCGCGCATTATCAGAATTGGTACGGGCAAGGAGATTGACGTCGATCTCTCCAAGACCTTTGCCAACCTGTTTACCGAACAGGCCAAACGCACACCCGATGCTCCCGCTGTGGTGGATCGCGACAGCCAGCTGACCTACGCTGAGATGGACCGCTACTCGAATGCGTTGGCTCGTCAGCTGATTGACTTCGGCGTACAGCCCAACGACTTTGTCTGCGTCATGCTCGACCGCTTCAAGGAGTTCCCGCTGGCCGTACTGTCCATCCATAAGGCAGGAGCCGCCTATACGCCACTCGACTTCGAATACCCCAACGAGCGACTGAGCTACATGCTGGAGAATTCTGAGTCGAAGGTGCTTATCACTTCTCACGATATGCTGGAGGCAAAGATGGCTGAAGGGCTACGGGTAGGCGACGGCACGTCGGGGATGGGTGACTTCAGCACAGCTGCTGCCAAGACCTTCTTTATAGACGACTTCATGGCCGAGGTGGCCACTGTTCCCGCTGGTTCTCCAGCGAGCAGCACCGAACCCATCGACCTCTCTTCTCCCGACGGTCTGGCTTATATGATCTATACCTCTGGCTCCACAGGCAAGCCAAAGGGCGCCATGCTCCATCAGGCAGGCCTGCGCAACTTCATTGCCGTGGTGATCGATATGGAGCAGCTGACTGCTGCCGACCGCATCAGCGGACACCGTTCGTTCTCGTTCGATGCCCATATCGAGGATATGTACCCCGTCCTGACACTCGGAGGCTCGTTCCACATCATGCCGACGGAGATTCGTAAGGACCTCGCCCAAATCCGACAGTTCCTGATAGACCATCAGATAACAGGTGGCGGTTATTCTACGGCGATGACCTGTCTGCTGCTCAATGCCTTCGACGACCTGCCCATCCGCTTCACAACGGGTGGCGGCGAGAAGATGGACGGTGTGTTCAGCGACCATATCGAGATCATCAATGTATATGGTCCTACCGAGTGTACCGATGACACCTCTTATTATAGCATTGCCCCAGGCCGTCGCGTGGAGAACATCCCCATCGGTCAGAGCGTAGCCAACAACTGGAACTTCATCGTTGATACTGCTGGCAACCTGGTGCCTCAGGGAGTGGCCGGTGAACTGTGCTTCGCAGGTATCCAGGTGGGTCGCGGCTACTGGCGACTGCCCGAGCGCACGGCGAAGTCGTTTGTAGAGTGTCCGTTTGTGAAGGAAGACCGTTGGGGCCGTCCTGTCCGCATGTACCACACTGGCGACCTCTGCCGTTGGAATGAGGATGGTCAGATTGAGTATATGGGCCGTATCGACACCCAGGTGAAGCTGCGCGGCTTCCGTATCGAGTTGGGGGAGATTGAGAGCAAGGCATTGAACCTGGAAGGCATCCGTCAGGCAGCAGCCGAGGTGCGCAAGGTTCAGGGCAACGAACACCTCGTACTCTACTACACTGTGGTCGATGGTTCTCCCATCGACGACGACGCCCTCCTCGCCGCGCTCAAGGCTTCTTCGCTGGCAGAATACATGGTTCCTGATGTCTATATGCGCATGGAGGTGATGCCGATGACACCTAACGGCAAGATCAACCGCAAGGCGCTGCCCGCACCCGAAATGAAGCGCGCTACGGCCTACGAGGCGCCTCAGGGCGAGATGGAGGAGCTCTTCTGCACCATATTCTCTGATATCCTGAAGATTCAGGAGGTAGGCGCCACCGACAACTTCTTCGAGATTGGCGGTACCAGCATCAATGCCATCAAGGTGATCGTTGAGGCCAGCAAGCATGATGTCCAGATTGTCTTCAACGACCTCTTTACACAAAAGACACCACGGGCTCTCGCGGCATTGGTGGCCTCCCCAAGCCCCATTCCCGCTATCGCGCCTACCCGTAGCCTTTCCGAAGGAGGGGATGTTGAATTACATAATTCAATAGATTCTTCTGCCTCTTCAAGTAACCAGACATCCCCTCCTTCGGAAAGGCTACGGGTAGGCGCGATAGCGGGAATGGGGCTTGGGGAGGCTCTCAATGCACTCCTTTCCGCTAACACCCTCGACAACTTCCGCAATGGCAAGCGACAGGCTGTCGGCGATGTGCTGCTGACAGGAGCCACAGGCTATCTGGGCATCCATATCCTCAACGAACTGTTGTCGAACTACAGCGGACATATCCTCTGCCCAGTCCGTGCCAAGGGCAACGACGAGGCGTTGAGCCGTATCAAGACGCTCTACTTCTATTACTTCGGCCGTACGGAGGCCTTCAGCCATTTCGACGAGCGTGTCACGGCGTTCGCAGCCGAAGTCACCGAGGCCAATGCCTTAGCCACCGTGCTCGACGCTTTTCCGTCGGGTCCCCTTACCGTCGTCAACTGCGTGGCCAATGTGAAGCATTTCTCTGCAGGCAACGACATCGAGATGGTCAACATCGAGTCCGTGCGTCATCTCATCGCGTTCTGCCTGCGCACAGGCTCCCGCCTCGTCCATATCTCCACGAACAGCATTGCTGGTCTGAGCATCGACGGCAAGCCTGGTCCCGACGTGAAACTGACCGAGCAGTCGTTCTGGCTTGGGCAGGACATCAACGACAACAAATACGTCTATTCGAAATTCAAGGCCGAGGAACTGGTGCTCGATGCTGTTGCCCATCATGGGCTGAGTGCCAAGATCATGCGTGTAGGCAACCTGTCGGCCCGTCAGAAGGACGGTGAGTTCCAGATCAACTTCAACACCAACAACTTCCTCGCCTTGCTGCGTGCGTATGTCGTCATCGGCATGGTGCCCTACGAGGCGCTCGACCGTCGCTTTGAGTTCTCGCCCATCGACGAGGTGGCGCGTGCCATCATGCTACTTGCCCAGACACCGAAGGAATGCGTGGTGTTCCATCCGTCGAATACTCATCGCCAGTTCCTCTCCGACATCCTCATTGGCTTTGCAGAGGCCGGCATCACGCTGAAGCGTGTGGAGGCCGAGGCGTTCCAGCAGGCACTCGAACGGATGATGGACAATCCTGACCTCGTCACATTGCTACGCCCGCTGATGGCTTATAAGATGAGCGGTACGCGCCAGGTACGTTTCATAGAGTCGGCAAACGACTTCACCACGCAGGTGCTCTACCGCATGGGCTTCCAGTGGCCACCCACCGCTGCCGACTATGTCCACCGATTCGTGGATACCATTGTAGGTTTCGATTTCTTTAATGTTTAAGGTTTATACAAGATGAGCAAAAACATTTCATTCAATACCGAGTTCAACAGATTCCTGTGGTCATCCATCCTGATTGCCCTCTCGGCATGTCTCGGCAACGTGGTTGACTCCATCATAGTCGGCAACCTGATTGGTGAGGATGGCGTGAGCGCCATCAACCTCTCCAAGCCTGTCACACAGTTCATGTTCACCATCAGCATGTTGCTCTCCACAGGGGCGGGCATGCTCGTGGGCATGGAACTTGGCAAGAAGGACTATCCGCGTGCCTCCTACATCTTCACCATGTCCACCATCGGCTGTCTGGCCTTTGGCTTGCTGCAGACGGTGGCAGGTCTGCTCTTCACCGACGAGGTCACCGGATGGCTTTGCAACAACGAGCAGCTCTTCGCTGCCACGCGCGACTATCTCTATCCGCTGATGCTCGGTGCTCCGGCCTACATGATGGCGTGGGCACTGGCCACCATGGTTGGCGTTGATGGCAGTCCGCGACTGGTGTCAATAGCCATCCTCATCGACAATGTCGTCAACCTCAGTTGTGACCTCATCTTCATCCAGTGGTTCGGATGGGGCATCGAAGGTTCCTCAACGGCCACCGTCGTCGGCCACATCGTCGGCATTGCGTTCATGTGCTGGCATTTCCGTTATCCCGATCATCATCTGTCAATCTCACTGAACGAGGGGAAGGCCTTCCCTACCCTCAGTCGGATGGTGTCGCAGGGCGCTCCTTTGGCACTGGCCTCCATCAGTCTGACTGCGCTCCTCTTCTGTGCCAACAACATCGTGCTGTCCGCCATGGGCCGTACGGGTATCTTTGCCTTCTCCGTCTGCATGAACATCCTTTATATCTACAATCTCTTCCTTTCCGGCACCTGTCGCACCGTCCAGTCACTGGGCTCCATACAGGTGGGTAAGGGCGACAATGAGAAGTTCCAGCTCGTCATCAGCAAGTCATTCCGTTTCATCACCATTGCCATGCTCATCACGTGCGCCTTCATCTGGATAGCCCCTGAAGCCATCACCAAGTTCTTCGGTGCCGACGAAGAGGACCTGATAGCCGAGGGTGTGCGAGCCCTGCGCATCTTCGCGCTCAGTTTCATCCCCTTCTGTTACATCTACACCATCATGGTGGTCTATAAGCTGTACGGTTACCACAAGATAGCGCTGTTCATCTCGTTGGCCCTTTCGCTGACCGTCATCCCCGTATTGTGGATCATGTCGAAGTTCTGGCCGGAGCAGCTATGGTACAGTTACCTCATTGCCTATGCCATAGAAGTCATAGCCATCGTGGTGCTCCACAAAATGACACATGCCCGCTTTGAACTACGCCAAAAATCCCAATGACGTTTTTTATGATCTATCCTGATGGCTGCATTGTCCTCGCAGCTGCCGATGTAGCGCGTTGAGATTGCGGCCAGCTGCGTCGGGTGGCCGACATCCCGCTTGTTGCAACACTGCAAAGGTACTACATTTTTCGTGCGCCTCCAAATCCCATCCTTCGATTTCGGCCGATTTTCAGCACGAATTTGCCCACTTCCGCACGAGCCGTCATTTCGAGGCCCCGATGCCGTAATTTTCGAGCCTTTGAAATTACGTTTCGCCGATAGTGGGCAGGGGGGTATTATTCGGTTGCCACAATGCCACTTTGCCACTTTGCCACATTAAGCACCTTCGAGATTGCACAAACTGTATATTATAAATTATTATATATTATAATATATAATAATTCTAATTACTATCCGTCACACACCTTGCACACTTGCCACCACCTTAATGTTGTGATGAAGCGAGTGACATCAAAACTTGTTGGGATGTCCGAGCGTGAACAACTTCAAACCCCAAATGGGCTTAATGTGGCAAAGTGGCAAAGTGGCAAGAATGCACAGCGGAACCGATTCCTTGTTCACGTCAGGTGTTACTCCAAACGGTATTCACCAGGTGGTACACCGATAATGCGCTTGAAATACTTGCTGAAGAACGAGGGATTGGGGAAGTGTAGGTCGTCGGCAATCTGGGCAATAGACTTGTTGGTATGCATCAGCTCCACCTTGATGCGAGTGATGAGGGCACGGTCAATCCATTCCTTGGCGGTGACGCCGCTGGTTTGGCGGATGATGGTGCTCAGGTAGCGTTCGGTCAGACACATGCGGTCGGCATAGTAACCTATCTGGTGCTGCTCAAAACAATGCTGGTTTACAAGTTGGATAAAGCGATCGAAGATGGTCTGCTCGCGCGACTGGGAGGCCTGCAACATATCCGTATGCCTTTGATAAACCCCATCGTAGAGGTGCATCATGGCAGCCACTAAACAGCTGAGCGTCTGATGGTTATAGCCCTTCTGGTGAACGATGTACCAGATGGTGTCGATGATATGGCGGGCTGTAGTGATGTCGGCATCGCTGGCTTTCACTTGGAAGTCGCGCACCTGTCCGTTGAAGGTTGATGGTATCTGTGGCATCGGGAAATCATCGAAGAGTCCGATGCCGTAAATCTCCAAATCTTCGGTAAATGAAATAGGGTGGATGATGGTGCCGGCCCCAACAAACAGCAGCATGCCGGGCTCTAACTGCTTCTCTACCAGATTCACCCTGACAATAGCATGTCCCTTTGCGATGAGCCCCATGCGAAAGTCGTTGATGATGAATGGTGGCTTATGCTGTTGGATAATCAGCTTAAACATACTGGGATCACCGTAGAGCATTCCCAGTTCGCTATTTATAAAAGCATGTTTAAACATCTGCTCCATGTGGGCATCAAAGACTCCCTTCATGCGCGAATAGTTCATCAATTTAGGTTGGCTCTTCATGCGCTTTATATTTGTTTATTTGCTGCAAAGATAACTAAAATAGTTGAAATGATGCTCTATTTGTATGGAAATCGAACAAAAAGGACATTTTTCTCGTTGTATGGGTAGCGCGTTTTTCAAAAAATGCCCATATCTTTGCAGCAGAATAAAAAAACTACTGCAATGAAGAGATTTCTGATAATTCTATCACTTTTCACTTTTTACTATTCACTGTTCACCAGCGAAGCACAGACGCTGGAGGCATGTCAGCAGGCGGCAGAACGCAATTATCCGTTGATACGACAGTACGGGCTGATAGAGAAGACGACAGAGCTGACCGTGGCGAATATCCAGAAGGGATGGCTGCCGCAGGTGTCGGCATCGGCACAGGCCACGTATCAAAGTGATGTGACGGCGTTTCCAGACCAGATTCAGAAGGTGTATCAACAGATGGGTATCGACATGGAGGGACTGCGGAAAGACCAATACCGTGTGGGCATCGATATTCAACAGACGGTGTTCGACGGCGGAGCCATTAACAGTCAGAAGGAGATAGCCCGTCAGCAAGGGAATGTGCAAGCCGCGCAGAACGAGGTCAGTTTATATAATGTACGCAAACGCGTGAACGAGATGTACTTCGGACTGCTGCTGACAGATGAGCAAATACAACTCAATAAAGACCTGCAGGAGTTGTTGGGGCAGAACGAAAAGAAGTTGGCCTCTATGGTGAAGAACGGTACGGCAGCGGAAAGTGACTATCAGAATGTGAAGGCTGAACGGCTGAACGTCATGCAGCAGATGACAGGATTGCAGGCGCAAAGGAGAGCGTTGGCGAGGATGTTAAGCACATTCTGTGGCATAGAAGTGAGAACCCCCTCCAAACCTCCCCGAGGGGAGGCTTCTGTTCTCCCCCTCGGGGGAGTTAGTGGGGGGGCTCGGCCAGAACTCAAGGCTATTGATGCACAGTTGATGTTAGCAGATGCTCAGGAGAAGTCACTCGATGCTGCATTGATGCCGAAGTTGGGCGTGTTTGCGCAAGGCTTCTACGGCTATCCCGGCTATAATTTATTCGAGGATATGATGGGCCACAAGTGGTCGCTGAACGGGATGATTGGCGCACGCCTCACATGGAACATCGGTGCCCTCTATACCCGCAAGAACGACAAAGCAAAGATTCAACTGCAGCGCGAAATAGCCGAGACCAATCGCGATGTGTTCCTTTTTAATAACAGTCTGGAGCAGATTCAGCAGAACGAGAACATCGAGCGTTATCGCAAACTGATGGCAGACGATGAGGAGATCATCTCACTGAGAAGCAGTATCCGAAGGTCGGCTGAATCGAAACTTTCGCACGGCATCATTGATGTGAACGACTTGGTGAAAGAGATTACCAATGAGAATGCGGCTAAGGTACAGCAGCGGGTACACGAGATAGAGATGCTGAAAGAGATTTACGACTTGAAATACACCACTAACAATTAATTTTCCGACCACGGATTGAACGAATTACACGAATATGAGAAGGAATGTTTTTTTACCATTTTACCTTTTTTCCCTTTTGCTTTTCATTGCAAGTTGCGGAAACAAGGAGAAGGAGTACGATGCCACGGGGGTGTTCGAAGCTACAGAGGTGACGGTAGCAGCGGAGCAGAGTGGTACGTTGATGATGTTCGATGTCAACGAGGGCGACGAGTTGGCTCTTGGCAAGGAAGTGGGACTCGTTGATACCACACAGATCTGGCTGAAGATTCAGCAGGCAAAGGCCAGCCGGGCGGTCTATCAGAGTCAGAAACCCGATATGGAAAAGCAGTTAGCTGCTACGCGCCAGCAGTTGGCAAAAGCCCGGCAGGATCAGCAGCGATACCGTGAACTGGTGGCCGACGGTGCTGCCCCCAGCAAGATGCTTGACGATGCCACCAGCCAGGTAGCCGTGCTCCAGAAGCAGCTCGACGCACAGATTTCCTCATTGAGTAACCAACTTTCAACTCTTAACTCTCAACTTTCAACGGTTGACGTACAGGTGAGCCAGCTGATGGACCAGCTTCAGAAGTGCCACATAACTACGCCCATCAATGGTACTGTGCTGGAAAAATACGCGGAACGTGGTGAGTTCGTCGCCGTTGGCAAACCGCTGTTCAAGATGGCCGATACGCAGCAGATGTTCATCCGTGCCTACGTCACTTCGGCACAGTTGAAGAATATCAAGTTGGGGCAGCAGGCGAAGGTCTTTGCTGACTATGGCGATGGACAGAAGAAGGAATACGATGGTACGGTCTCTTGGATTTCAAGTCGCTCGGAGTTTACGCCCAAGACCATCCAGACAGACGATGAACGTGCCGATCTGGTCTATGCCTTGAAGGTGGCCATTAAACGCCCGACCGCTGGTAGCTCGCAAGGTGAGAACGACGGCAATGTGAAGATTGGTATGTACGGCGAAGTCACTTTTAGTAAAGAGTGAAGAGTAAAGAGTGAAGAGTGAATAACTTGCTACCGCTGAATCATGACAAGTATTGAAGTAAACGGAATATCGAAGTCATACGGCAAGGTCAGGGCTTTGCAAGACGTGTCGTTCTCCGTTGAAAAAGGCGAGGTCTTTGGATTGATCGGTCCTGACGGAGCGGGGAAGACATCTATGTTCCGCATTCTCTGCACGTTGCTATTAGCTGATGCAGGAACGGCAATGGTGGATGGCTTCGACGTGGTACGCCAAATGAAGGATATCCGCTGTCGCGTGGGCTATATGCCTGGACGCTTCTCGCTCTATCAGGATCTGACGGTGGAGGAGAATCTGAAGTTCTTCGCCACGCTCTTCGGTACGACCGTCGATGAGGGCTATGACAGCATCAAGGCCATCTACTCGCAGATAGAGCGTTTTAAGGAACGTAAGGCAGGGGCGCTGTCGGGAGGCATGAAGCAAAAGTTGGCGCTGAGTTGTGCGCTGGTGCATCAGCCATCAGTACTCTTTCTTGATGAGCCTACGACGGGCGTTGACCCTGTAAGCCGCAAGGAGTTCTGGGAGATGCTGTCGATGCTGAAGGAACGAGGCATCACCATCGTTGCCGCCACACCCTATCTCGACGAGGTGCGACAGTGTGAGCACGTGGCGTTTCTGAGCGAGGGGAAGGTGATGGGTATCGATACGCCTGAGGTGATATTGGATAGGTTCAAAGAAATCTTCAACCCGCCACCACTGAGAGCCTACCCAAGCCCTCCCAAAGGGAGGGATGTTGAGTCACATGATGGTGCTCCAAAATCACAAACCTCTAGTAATCAAACACCCCCTCCTTTGGAGGGGCTTGGGGAGGCTGTTATTTCTGTCTCTCGCCTCGTCAAAGCCTTCGGCGACTTCCATGCTGTCGATGATATCTCGTTTACTGTCAAGCGTGGCGAGATATTCGGCTTCCTCGGTGCTAATGGCGCAGGCAAGACCACGGCGATGCACATGCTCACAGGACTGAACCAGCCCACCAGTGGCACAGGCACCGTAGCTGGCTTCGACATCCGTACGGAACACGAGCAAATAAAGAAGCACATAGGTTATATGAGCCAGCGTTTCTCGCTCTACGAGGACCTGACGGTAGCCGAGAACATCCGACTGTTTGGTGGTATCTACGGGATGGAGAGTGAAGAGATAAAAGTGAAAACTGAAAAGTTGCTGCGCCAGTTGAAGTTCGAGGAACACAAGAACGACCTCGTGGGCTCCCTACCCCTCGGATGGAAACAGAAACTGGCATTCTCCGTGTCAATCTTCCATGAGCCTTCCATCGTATTCCTCGATGAACCTACGGGCGGTGTCGATCCTGCCACGCGCCGCCAATTCTGGGAGCTCATCTACGAAGCAGCCGCACGAGGCATCACCGTTTTTGTGACGACCCACTATATGGATGAGGCCGAATACTGCGACCGCATCTCGATTATGGTCGATGGCAAGATCAGCGCGATGGGGACACCTGACGAGCTGAAAGGGCGATACCATCAGTCCGATATGGATCATGTTTTTACGTATTTAGCAAGACAAGCCAAAAGGTCATCATGAAGCAGTTTATATCCTTCGTCATCAAAGAAACCAAGCACATCCTGCGCGACAAGCGTACGATGCTGATACTCTTCGGCATGCCCATCGTGATGATGCTGCTCTTCGGCTTTGCCATCACTAACGATGTGAAGAATGTGCGGACGGTGGTGGTGACTTCACAGATGGATCCCCAGACGCAAGCCGCCGTAGAACGACTGGCAGCATCGGAATACTTCACGATAACAACGTCTGTCCCAACACCGAAGGATGCGGAAATGATGATACGCAGCCAGAAGGCCGATCTCGCCATTGTCTTTTCGAAAGACCACGCCATCCAATTCATCGTCGATGGCTCCGATCCCAATATGGCACAGCAATGGACCAATTATGCGAACCAAATAATTGTCCGCTCGGCTTTCTTGCGTCCCTGCAGTAGCAAGCTACCAGAGGTCGAGCGGCCGCTTGGCTTGTCCAAGAATCATCAATTATCAATTGTCAATTCAAAACTCTTATACAACCCTCAGATGAAGTCGGCCTATAACTTCGTGCCTGCTATCATGGGTATGCTGTTGCTGCTGATTTGTGCCATGATGACCTCTGTGAGCATTGTCCGCGAAAAAGAGCGCGGCACGATGGAGGTGCTGTTGGTCTCGCCCGTCCGTCCACTGATGATTATCGTGGCAAAGGTGGTGCCCTATCTGCTGTTGGCTCTGGTAATCCTATCTGTTATCCTGCTGATGTCGGCCACCGTGCTCGATGTGCCGTTGCAGGGGTCGCTGGGGTGGATACTCGTGGTGTCACTTATCTACATCCTGCTGGCCCTCTCACTCGGATTGTTTATCTCAAACATCGCACAGACGCAGTTCGTGGCCCTACTCGCCTCGGCAATGGTGCTGCTCTTGCCCACCGTGCTGCTCTCAGGTATGTTGTTTCCTGTGGAGTCGATGCCAACGGTGCTTCAATGGGTATCGGCCATCATCCCGCCTCGTTACTATATCCAGGCCATGCGTAAACTGATGATTATGGGTGTGGGCATTCAGGAGGTGTGGCAAGAGGTGGTGGTTCTTATTGGCATGACCGCCCTGCTGCTTACCGTCTCGCTTGCAAAGTTCAAGACAAAATTAGAATAATGATGGCTCAAGTGATGATCAAATATTTGCTTCAAAAGGAATTCCTGCAGATTCGGCGCAACTCGTTTATGCCGAAGATTATCTTCATCTTCCCCATCATGGTGATGTGTGTCATGCCGTGGGTGATGAATCAGGAGGTTAAGAACATCCGCGTCGATGTGGTTGATATGGATCGTACCACTCAGTCGCAGCAACTCGTCCACCAAATAGAAGCCTCGAACTACTTTATCTTCAATGGCCAGAAAGCATCTTACCAAGAAGCCATGAAGGATATCGAGACCTCTCAGGCCGATATCATCCTTGAAATCCGTGACGGCCAGTATCTCATTGCGGCCAATGCCGTCAACGGCACTAAAGGTTCCATCGGTAGTGCATACCTTTCGCAGATAATCTCGTCGAGCCAGCCGTCTTTCAACCCTCCGTTCGAGTTCCGCTCGCTGGCTTCCCGCTCGGCTCTGCCGCTTCGCTCGTCGAAGAACGGGACGCAAAAACCTTCAACTCTCATCTTATATAACAAGCATCAGGACTACAAGGTGTTCATGATTCCCGCCCTGATGGGTATTCTGATGATGATGCTCTGCGGCTTCCTGCCTGCGCTGAACATCGTGGGTGAAAAGGAGAAAGGCACTATCGAGCAGATCAATGTCACGCCCGTCTCGAAGTGGTCTTTTATCATCGCCAAGCTCATTCCTTACTGGATTATCGGTCTGGTGGTGCTTACCCTCTGTCTTGTGGTTTCGTGGCTCGTCTATGGCATCACCTGCCAGGGACCGTTGTTGCTGGTTTATCTGTTGGCTATCCTGCTGGCGCTGTTCTTCTCGTCGCTCGGACTCATCGTCTCCAACTATAGCGACACCATGCAGCAAGCCATGCTGGTGATGTGGTTCTTCGTGGTATGTCTGATGCTCCTTTCAGGTCTCTTCACCCCGGTGCGCTCCATGCCCGACTGGGCTTATCTGACCACTTACGCCAATCCCATGCACTACTTCGTCGATGCCATCCGTACCGTCTTTGTCCGCGGCGGCACGTTCCAGGCCATAGCCCACCAAGTGGCCGCCCTCGCAGCCATTGCCTCAGTCATGGCCGTCTGGGCAGTCAAGAGCTACAAGAAGAACATCTGAAGTTTTTATTGATTAATTCTATTTGGTAAATAACCAACTTATTCTTATACGAATACTTAATGGTGCTTATTTACACAGAGCCTGCTGGGTCTTTTGGCGACCGATGGCAATGAGTTTTTCTGATTTGTCGTAGTCAAAACCGCCATAACGGCTCATCTGGATGTCAACAAGGACGTCGGGCTTCATCAGTTGAGTCATAAGAATGGAGTTTTGGCGAATCATCAGTGAACTGACTCGCGAGAGCATGGTGTAGTAGTTGAATTCGAGGTTGTCGGGAATGAGTTTGTTGAGTATCTGTTGAGACAACGATTTGCTGCGCTTGCGCTTTTCTGCTAACTCACGCTGAACCTCCCACTGCGTCTCATAATCATGTCCGCTCACATCGACACCGACCAGGATATCGCCCTCATGTCTTACCACACGATTCAGCGGTATGGGGTTTGTCACGCCACCGTCGATGAGAATCATACCGTCACGATGCACAGGCTCGTAGAACGACGGCAGAGAGATGCTGGCACGGATGGCGTCGAAGAGATTGCCTTTGTTGAACACGACCTCACGCCCGGCTTTCAGGTCGGTAGCTACAGCACAATAGGGTATCGGCAGGTCCTCAATAGGCATGTTGGGCACGAACTCCATGATGGCCTCGATGATACGGGTGCCCTTCACAATATGATTGAGACTGATGGAGAAGTCGGTCAACTCCAGCATTTTCTTTCTGTCAACAGTCTTCATCCACTCGCGGAACTCCTGCAGTTTTCCTGCAGCATAGACACCGCCGATAAGTGCGCCCATCGAACAGCCTGCAATGGAAGTGATGCGGTACCCCTGAGCCTCCAGTTCCTCGATGGCACCAATATGTGCAAGTCCTCTTGCACCACCACTCGACAATACTAATGCTACGTCTTTTGCCATAACGTCATTCAATCATTCTATTCATGCCTTTATGAAAAAGATGCCTGCCAGACAGACCGGCAGGCATCTTTACAGAACTTACAACACTATTCAGCTTTCTCGCTGGCGAAGAACATGCCGACACCCTCGACGACATCCTTGTAGGTGGTCTTGTAGGCAATGATGGTCAGCTTGTCGCCCCAGGTGACACCCAGGTTGCCGAAGGTGCCCTTCGGGCCACCCCAGCCTTCAGTGACACCATAGATATACACTGAACCAGTCTCATCTGTCAGGTTGAAGTTACCATACTTCTCGACATCGTTCTTGGTATTGTCCTCGGTAGCCTCGCTAACAACACCGGAAATCATATAATAAGTCTCCTTATCATCAGCCTTCTCGCGGAATTCGGCAATGCTGACCTTGGTAACAGCATACTTCAACTCCTCGAACGTGCCGCTGACCATCTGCGGGCTGTCCTTGTAGGCACCGCGCTTGCCAACGACGGTCACCACGTCGCCCACCTTGGCACCGGCCTCGATGAAGCCCTCGGCGCGATAGATGAGCGTCTTGCCAGTATAGTCGGCAATATAGAAGCTCTTGCCCTGCTTGTCGCTGGCGTAGAGTTCGGTGATGACACCTGTCAAACGGAACTGAGTGTCGCCCACCTCAGCAGCGAGGAAGTCGGCGATGGGCACTTCGAGGATGGCACCCTTCTGCGAGATAGTGGTCTGCGAAGTATATTCCTTGCTGCCGCTATAGGTCTTGAAGGTCACGGTCGTCGAGCGGTCGCCGCCCTCATTGGGCAGGGCACGGAAGGTGACACTCTTGCTGGTGATGGCCGAGATGAAGAGCCAGTCCTTGGCATCGGCAGGAATCTCGACGTTGATGCCGTCGCCCTTGCAGGTCACAACAGCGGTAATCTCACCGCCCTCGAGAGGCAGAGGCTCCTTGGAGCTGAGCGAATCGACCTTGATGAGCGACTTGTTGACCTTCACCACAGCAACGTCAACGAGTTCGACAGTACCGTTATAAGTGGTCTTCGGTCCCTGAACGGTCACCTCGTCGCCCACCTCGATGCCGAAGCTGGCCCAGTTGTACTTACCGCTGGCATCGACCGTACCGTAGATGTAAACTTCGCCCGTACCGTCGTTGATATACCAGTTACCATAGCTGGTGTTGGCAATAGCTGTGCAGACACCAGTCACAAGGTAGGTCTTGGCATCGGCACCGGCAATCACTTGGGCGCAGGTAGCCTTCTCAACCTTGGCAATACCCTGGATGATGTTAAACTCCTGGGTCTGTCCGCCGCAGTTGAGCTTGAGGTAAGCCGTACGACCCTCAGCAGCATCGGCCGAAAACTTCAGTGTTGTCGTGCCGGCAGAGCCGTTCATGGGAGAGATGGTCAGCCACTCGGGCACCAACGACTCGTCGAAGCTCCAGTCTGCAGTTGTGGTGAGCGTGACATCGGTCGTACCGCCAGCCGTGCTTAATGACACGTAGGAGGAAGACACGCGGATATTGTCGAGATAGATAGGATCATTGTCCTCGGAGCACCCTGTGAACATGCCAACCAGTGCTACGACTATCGGAATAAAATATCTCAGTTTCATAATTTTCGATTTTCAATTATCAATTATCCATTAATTAAAGAAGTACTTCACACCGATAGAGGCATACCAGCACTGACCCAGTGTATGGTAAGGCTTCCACACTTCAGTATTGCCGTTAATACCCTTCGGCGTAGAATAGACACCATAACCGGCAGCATCGACACCTTCGAGCTTGAGGATCTTAGAATACTGCACACCATTGCTGGGTGAGGTGCTGAAGTCCTGGTTGGCCACCTTAGAGACACCCCAGCTGCTGTTGAAGAGGTTGAGCACATTCTTCACGTCGAGGCTGAGCTGCAGCGTGTGCTTGGTCTTGCCCAGGTCGAGCTTGAAGTCGTGCTTGTAGCCGAAGTCCACGCGGTGAACCCAAGGAGAGTAGTGACTGTAAGCCTCGGTATAGTCGCCCTGACGGTCCTTCAGGTAGTCGTTGCTGTGGACGAAGTCCATGAAGCGGTCCATATCGTCCTTCGAGGCGAAGCGGAACTCGGTGCCACCCTGCACGTTGCCGTTGTCATCGATATAGCCAGCCTGAGCGTCTGTCGGTACATAGACAGCATCGTACTGGTAGCCGTCACCGTTGATATCGCTGGTCATCAGATAAGAGGTGTTGTTACCGCCGCGCCAGGTCTCATAGATGAACGAGTAGTGGTTGCCGCTCTTGTCGTGCAGCGTAGCGCTGGCCACAAAACGGTCGGGAGTAACATATTGCGAGTTGTGCAGACCGACGTTGTTCGGACCCTGAACACAGGGAATGTAGGTGAAGGCCGACGAAGCGTCGGAACCCGGCATACCCGTCAGTTCCTTAGAGACGGTGTGGGTATAAGAAGCCATCAGGCTCACCCAGTCAGCGGGCTGTGCCTCCAACTTGGCGTTGAACGACCATCCGTAACCCTTGCTTGTATTGTCGAGCACGAAGGCGTTGGGCAGCACCTTGCCTGTGGTGGCATCGGTATATTTGAAGTCCTGATAGAGGGCGCGGTTATCGGCACCGTTCAGGCGGGTGAAGCCACCCACGTCCTTGATGCTCCAGTCGGAGATGCAGACGGCGTTGATGGTCTTGTTGAAGATAGCCTCAACAGAGGCAGTCATCGGGAAGGATACAGGAATCTGATAGTCAACAGCAATACTGGTCTTCCATACCTGCGGCATCTTGAAATCGGGGTTCACGGCATTGATGGTAGAGCCGGCCACGCCGTCCTCAGGCGAGATGGTGTAAGGAGCCACGATATTGGGGTTGTTGACAACGAAATCGTAGAGGTCAGCACGACGCTTGATGTCACCGGCAAAGAGTGTCATGTCGGTCTTTGCTCCCTGATTCTTGCCTGTCGCATTCCAGATACCCTTATACTGTACCATGTTTGAGTTGGTAGGCATATTGGTGAAGAACACCAGAGGCAGACGACCCGAGAAGAGACCCGTACCACCACGTACCTTCAGCGACTTGTCACCAAAGACATCCCAGTTGAAGCCTACACGCGGCGAGATGGTCATCTTCGACGTAGGCCACGTACCGGTGTCGATGTGGCGACCGTTATAGTCGTAATCATAGATGGCCTTGTTGGTCATCAGGTCGTCGTTGTTGAAGAACAGTCCGTCAAGACGCAAGCCGTAGGTCAGCTTCAGGTTGTCCATGATGTTCCAATCGTCCTGCAGGTAAATGCCCAGCTTGTTGAACTGTACACGGGCTGCGGGGTCGCTTTCGCCATTATAGCCATAGGTCAATGCGACGATTTCAGGCGTGCCACCACTCAGGAAATCGTCGAGCGACGTGTAGCGGTAGTAACCGGCACCATTACGCATATACATATTGTCGGCCATCTGATGCTCAAAGCTAATACCGGCAGTAAACTTGTGGGCACCCATATAATAGGTAACGTCGTCCTTGGCGTTCCAGATGGTGTTGTGTACAGCATTTTTCCAGGTGAACAGCTCATAACCTAAGGCAATGTAGTTGTTACCGTCCTTCAGGATATCGATGAAGGGGAAGTCGCCTGAGTCAGTATCACGAATATCGTCCAGCTTCGAATAGGTAGCCAGGAATTGGTTCGACAGGTTCTCGGTGAGGCGGCTGTTCAAGTCGAGTGAGAACGAGTGTACCAGGTTGTCCATAGCATACATAGAGCTGGCATACGACATAGATGACTTTGACGTACGAGCGTCCGACATACGGGTACCACCGTCCATCGACGAGGCGTTGGGGGCTGACCAGTAGCGGTTCTTGGTGTAGTTGTAGCGGAAAGCCAGATGGTGCTTGTCGTTGATGTTCCAGTCCAAGCGGGCCAGAATCTTGTAGTTATCCTCATCGGCAGGGAAGTCGGTATAGCTGCCCGTATCGTAACCGTACCTATTGGCCACATAGTCCTTCACGGCCTGCAGGTCGGCCGTTGTCGTGCGGCTGATGTAGTTGTCAGGGTCAGCAGGATTGTCAGCATCAGAACCACGCCAGCGGTTGGCCACTGTAGGAATCTTAGCCATTTCACCGTTGACGAAGAAGAACAACTTGTCCTTCAGAATCGGGCCGCCGAGGGTGAAGCCATAGGTGGTCTTCTGGTCCTTGGCACGTGCGCCGTTGATGGTCTCACGCTCCACAGCGTCACCACGCATATTCTCATTCTGGTGATAGATGTAGGCTGTCCCCTTGAAGGTGTTCGTACCCGACTTCGTGATAGCGTTCACACCACCACCGATGAAGTTGGTCTGACGGACGTCATACGGAGAAATCACCACCTGCAACTCTTCGATGGCATCGATGGAGATGGGGTTGCCACCACCTGGCAGGCTCGATGACAGGCCGAAGTTGTTGTTAAAGTTGGCACCATCGACGGTGAAGTTGGCTGTACGACCGTCAGCACCGGCAAAGCTCATGCCGTTACCGCCGTAAGGCGACAGGCGTGTGATGTCGGTAATCGAGCGGCTCACCGTCGGCAGACTGGTGATCTGGGCACTCGTAATGTTGGTGGCGGCACCCATGTTCTCAACCGTCAGCTTCGTTGCCTTGCCACTGATGACGACCTCGCCTAATTCGTTGGCATTCTCAGAAATCCAGACGGCCAGGTTGTATGTCTCACCCAACTGCAGGACAACGCCCTTTATGGTCTTTGGCTGATAGCCGACGTAAGAGACATTCACCTCGTATGGACCGCCGGTACGCATACCCTGAATAGAGAAACGGCCTGTGGTGTTGGTGACTGCTGTGTAACGTGTACCTGAAGGGGTATGCACAGCCACGACAGTAGCACCGATGACCTCTTCGCCATTCTGACTGTCGAAGGTCACTTTACCAGCCATGCTTGATGTCGTGATTTGTGCCATTGCCGTTAACGAAATCGTCAACAGCAAGGACACCAGAAAGAACAATCTTTTCTGCATAAACTCTGTTGTTTAATTAATTAATGTATTAAGGTTCAAGACGGAACTCGTACCTTTTACTTGTTTCGGGTGCAAAATTACTTAATTTTTCTGATATATTGTTATTTCATCCGTTTTTTTTTCGGAAAAAGATTACTCATCCTCATATTCAAAGTCATCAAGGTCCTCAATTTCCTCATCATCGATGAACTCAATGTCATCGTCCTCACCCTGCTCGGCCATCTCGGCGGCAAAGCGGGTCATGTCCTTGTCGCGGTGGGCAATCGACTCAGTGGTGGTGATGGCAGCCAACTTGTTGCTCTCGGCGTTCATCTCTGCCCAGAGGACATCTTTCAGCTCGTCGAGACCAAAGCCCGAAACCGCCGAGATGAACACCACGGGCAGGTCGTCAGGCAGTGTCTCCTTGAGCATCTCCATCAGTTCTTCGTCCAACAAGTCGCATTTCGTCACGGCCAGAACACGGTGCTTGTCAAGCAGTTCGGGATTGAACTGCCGCAGCTCGTTCAGCAGGATCTCGTACTCACGCTTGATATCGTCCGTATCGCCGGGTACCATGAACAGCAGCAGCGAGTTGCGCTCGATATGGCGCAGGAAACGCAGGCCGAGACCCTTGCCCTCGCTGGCTCCCTCGATAATGCCGGGGATGTCGGCCATCACAAACGACTTGCCGTCGCGGTAGCCCACAATACCGAGCGACGGTTCCATCGTCGTAAACGGGTAGTTGGCAATCTTCGGCTTGGCGTTCGACAGTGCCGACACCAACGTTGACTTACCGGCATTGGGGAAACCCACCAGTCCCACATCAGCCAGCAGTTTCAACTCCAGGATGACCGTCATCTCCTGCATCGGCTCGCCCGGCTGGGCATAGCGCGGTGCCTGGTTCGTTGCCGTGCGGAACTGGAAATTGCCCAGTCCGCCGCGACCGCCTTTCAGGAGCAGTATCTCCTGACCGTCATAAGTGACGTCGCAGACGTACTTGCCCGTCTCGGCATTATAGACCACAGTACCACAGGGGACGTCAATATAGATGTCTTTGCCGTCGGTGCCGTGGCACTTGTCGCGACCGCCGTTACCGCCGTGCTCGGCGAAGATATGACGTTCATACCTCAGGTGCAGCAGGGTCCAGTAGTTATGGTTGCCACGCAGGTAGATGCTACCTCCCTTACCGCCGTCACCCCCGTCAGGACCTCCGTTGGGGTTGTACTTCACGTGTCTGAGGTGCATAGAACCCTTGCCGCCCTTGCCCGAGCGGCACAATATCTTCACGTAGTCAACAAAGTTTGATTCCATCTTTATTATTCAACAATGTTTTATACATACTTATCACTTTCAAAGATTGTGCAGCGCATCAGAAGATGTCTGTTTTCAAATCATGTGGCAAAGATACGAAATAAATCTTAAGTTTTTCCATAATTTCAGAAGAAAAATGACTAAATGTTTTGTTTTCTGCTGAATTTGCCGTATCTTTGCGCTCAGAATGAAGATATTTACGAGCGCTCAGATACATGAGCTGGATAACTATACGATAGAGCATGAACCCGTCAAGTCGATTGACCTGATGGAGCGTGCAGCTAAGGCTTTGACCTACGCCATTGTGGAACGATGGCCGGGAGATGTTCCTGTCATTGTGTTCGCCGGACCGGGAAACAATGGCGGTGACGCTTTGGCCGTAGCCCGACTGCTGACAGAGCAGGGCTATCAGGTGCAGACGTTCCTTTTCAATATCTTTGGTCATCTGTCAGCTGATTGTACGGAGAACAAGAAGCGGCTGACAGACAATAAAAAATCACGAAGTCTGTTTACTGAAGTCACTCAGGAATTTGACCCACCGCAACTTGAGAAGGGCATGCTTGTTGTTGACGGACTGTTTGGCTCAGGACTGAACAAACCGTTGAATGGAGGTTTTGCCTCGTTGGTAAAATATATCAACGCTTCGGCGGCAGAGGTGGTGAGTATCGACATGCCGTCGGGACTGATGACCGAGGACAATACGTATAATGTGCGTGCAAACATCATCCGGGCAACGCTGACGCTGACGCTGGGACAGCAGAAACTGAGTATGCTCTTTGCTGAGAATCAGGTATTCATCGGCGAACTTCAAGTGCTGGATATCGGGTTAAGCAAGGAAGGCATAGAGAAGACAGACTCGCAGTACACGATATTGGAAGACAGCGACATCCGCCCGTTACTGCTTTCACGCGACCCTTTCGCTCACAAGGGAGCCATGGGGAATGCACTGGTTATTGCCGGCAGTTACGGTATGGCCGGAGCGGCTATTCTGGCCGTGGAAGCCTGCCTGCGGTCAGGAGCAGGCAAGGTGACGTGTCACTCGCCGCGGAAGAACGTAGCTGTCATGCAGACAGCCGTCCCCGAAGCAGTTCTCCAGATAGACCGCGAAGAGACAACGTTCGGGGATCCTGTTGATACGGAGGATTATCAGGCCGTGGGCATAGGCCCAGGACTGGGAACAGCTGAGCAGACGGCTATTGCCATCATTGCCCAGTTGCGGCGTACACAGTGCCCGTTGGTGGCCGATGCCGATGCCATCAATATTTTGGCAAACCACAGGGCATGGATGCAGCAGCTCCCCAAAGAAATCATTATGACGCCTCATCCCAAGGAGTTTGACCGTTTAGAGGGGCACTCGGCCGACAGCTATGAACGGTTGTCGAAGGCCCGTGACCTGGCTCAGCGACTGGGGGGATACATTATACTGAAAGGGCATCGCACGGCTCTGTGCTGTCCTGACGGACATGTCGTTTTCAATTCCACAGGCAACGCTGGCATGGCTACTGCTGGCAGCGGTGATGTCCTGACGGGCATATTGACAGGACTGCTGGCGCGAGGTTACAGCCGTCTGAACGCCTGCGTCGTGGGTATGTACCTGCATGGACTGGCAGGTGACATCGCCGCCCGTGAAATGGGTGAGGAGAGCCTTATCGCACGCGACATCATCCGTTGTCTGCCCAAGGCATTTAAGAAACTGAAAGATTAAAAACCATTTAAATATGAAACGTATTCTGACCATAGCCGCACTGGCATTGTTCACCTTTCACATCTTGCCCACATCTACTGCCCAGACGGTAGTTGATTTATATACTCCGGGAATAACTGCCGAGGGAAATTTCTACTGTCTGCCCAAGACGGTAGTCCGTATAGCAGTGAAGATAGAGAAGACGACCTATACACCGGGTGAATTTGCACCTTACGCCGAGCGGTTCCTGCGTTTGAAGGATGTCGGCATGGAGCCTTTGAATAGCTACCGCATCTTAGGCCTTAGTCAGACGGCAATGGGGGTGAGCGATTCTGAGAAAATCTATGCTATCAGGTTTAACCCCAAGTCGGCCGCTGTCAACGTGGCCAAAGCTGAGGACGGTGTCTTGCTGGCTATCAATGCTGAGCCGAGATATCAGTCGCAGCCTTCTACATTTGTGCCCGCACCGAAGCCTGTTGCCGTCAATCCCCGACAATTCCTGAACGAGGAAATCCTGGTTGCAGGCAGTACGGCGAAAATGGCACAATTGACAGCTCAGGAAATTTATGACATCCGCAGTAGCCGAAGTGAGCTGATAAAAGGGCAGGCAGATTACATGCCGAAGGACGGTGAGCAGATGAAGGTGATGCTCAGCCAGCTGGATCAGCAGGACAAGGCACTGACGAGCATGTTTGCAGGAACAACGGAGTGTGACACTGTCGAGCAGGTGTTCGTCATCGTTCCCGACAAAGAGCAAAAGCGTCAGGTGCTGTTCCGCTTCTCCAAGCGATTTGGATTAGTTGATGCCGACGATGTATGTGGTGAGCCTTACTCGTTCAGCGTGTTTAACCTGACCCAGCTGCCTCCTGTCAATGAGAAAGAGGCCAAGAAGAAAAAGAAGGCTGCCGGTGGTCTGTATTATAATGTGGCAGGCAAGATGCTTTTAACAATCTACAAGGGTAACGACGTGGTCAGCGAGGAGGAGTTCCCCGCCGGCCAGTTCGGTTATGTAGAGGTGTTGAGTCCCGACTTGTTCAATAAGCATTACGGTACGCGGCTTTGGCTGAACCCCATTACGGGTGGTATTGACAAACTGGAGGCCGAACAGTCGAAGTAAAGCCTTTTAGAAATCGAGTGGGCGGCCGCGATAGAACTGTATGAGGGCCTGCTGGTAGAGCAGTTCGTAGCGGGCCTGCACGCAGTCGGACTCGGCACGGAGGTAGGTGTTCTTGGCCTCGTTGAACTCAGTGATGGTGGCCTTGCCGTTCTCGTACTTGGCCTGCATCAAGGTAAAGGCGTCGTTAGAACTACGCACGGCCTCAGCCGACGACTGCTCCTTCTGCTGAGCGTTGAGCGTGTTGTAATAGACCTGCTGAATGTCCTTGTAGAGCGTTTTCTTTGTATTGTCGAGAGCCAACTGCTGGTTCTCCTGTTCGATACGTGCGTTACGGATGTTGTTGCGCGTCTGGAAGCGGTTGAAGATGGGAACACTGAGGTTCAGACCGATATACTGCGAGAAGTTGTTCTTCAACTGGGTACCGAAGGGGTCGGATGAGAACTTGCTGGTAGTATAATAGTTGCTACCCAAACCGCCGCTCAGCGAGAGGGTGGGCAGATAGCCGGCGCGTGCTATCTTTATGTTATACTCTGTGCCTTGCAGGCGAAGCTGTCCGGAGGCAATCTCGGGCTTGATGCCGAGAGCCTCAGCATAGATAGCATCGGGCGAGGGAAGTGAAGAGTGAAGATTGACAAGTAAGGCATCTGGACGGACAATGGCAAAACCATCGGGCGACGGCAGCTCGAGAAGCTGGGTGAGTGTGAGGACGGCGAGCCGCTGGTTGTTGTCGGCCTGGGTGGCCGTGAGGCGACTGCTGGCGAGGGTTGCCTGCTGCTGGGACAGCTGAGCACCGCTGGCCTTGCCGTTGTCAACCATTGCCTGAAGACGCACTACCTGCATAGAGTCGATGGCCACCTGTCGGCGGGCAACGTCGGCAATCTCCATGTTGTACAGAATCTGGACATAGGCCTGGGCCACCTGCATACGGATATCGTTCTTCGCTTTCTCCAGGTCTTGGGTGGCGGCCTCGAGGTTCAGTTCACTCAGTTTGATCTGGTTGGGAATCTGGAAGCCGGTGAAGAGAGGCACGCTGGTACCTACGCTGAAGCTTGTCGATGAGGTATTGGTGTTCGAATAGGTATTGTCGGCGGTGAGACCTCGTCCGAACGAGAAGTTCTGGCCTACGCTACCACTCAGGTCGGGCAACCGCTGACTCTTGGCTGTGGAGAGCTGAATCTCCTGCTGGCGGCACTGGTTCTCCTGTTGCTTGATACTGACATTATGGGTCACGGCATAGTCGCAGCACTCGCGGAGGGACCACTGACGGGGCTGGGCATTGAGACTCATGGGGCTTATGAGACCTATGAGACCTATGAGACCAATATGACTTAAAAGATTATTGTTTCTCATGGCTTATTTGTCTTTATTGTCGTCAGTAATGATTTCCGGGCCGCGCACCTTGTCCTTGATGCCGATGCCCTTCTTAATCTCGATATTCACACCGTCGGAGAGACCGGTGGTGACCTGCGTACGCTCGTACTTCTTGTCCTTGCCCTCGCCTTTTATGACATAGACGAAGGTGGTGTCGCCGCTGAACTCAATGGCACTCTCAGGAACGGTGAGCACGTTCTCGGCACGAGCCAGAACGATTTCGGCATTGGCGCTGTAGCCTGAGCGGATTTTTCCGCCCTCAGCCAGCTTCACAGCGGCCTTGATTTCAAACTGGTTGGCGCCGTTCGACTCGACAGCCTTCGGCGAGATGTACTCCAAGGCGGCATCGAACTTCAGGTCCTGCAAGGCACCGATGGTAATCTTCATCGGCATAGAAGGCACCAACTGTCCTACCTCCGTCTCGTCTATGTTGCCTCGGAAGATGAGGTCGTTCATATTGGCAACGGTGGCAATGGTAGTACCATCGTTGAACGTGTTACTATTGATAACGGAATTACCCACCTTTACGGGAATGTCGAGGATAACACCGCTGATGGTGCTTCGGATGAGCGTCGACGAAGCCTTGGCGTTCGACTTCGACACACCCTCGCGAACCACCTGAAGGGCATCTTCAGCGGCAGACTTCTCCTCCTTGGCCTGACGCAGTTGCTGACGGACCTTGTCGAACTCATCGTCAGAGACGAGCTGCTGGTTGTGCAGATTCTCCTCGCGCTGGAAGTCAACCTCGGCCTGCTTCAGGTTCAGCGAAGCTAAGCGCACGCGGCTCTCGGCACTCGAAAGCTGGCCCATATCGGGGATGACTTTCACCTTGGCGATGACCTCACCAGCCTGAACATACTGGCCGGGCTCCTTCATCAGTTCGGCGATGATACCTGAGATTTGGGGCTTGATATTCACCTCGTTGCGAGGCTCAATCTTACCCGTGATGATAGTGGTTTTCTGGATGCTGTCAGTCTTTGGCGTGAACTCGTTGTAGACCGTCTCCTTGGGTTGGCTTTTCTGCCAGAGAAACACGAATGTTCCGATGAAAATCAGCGCGATAATGGCGGCGATAATCAGTTTGCTGTACTTTTTCATATTGCTTCTATATTTTACTTATTCCTTGGGATGTTGGCGGGGGAACCGCCAACCACACTATTCGTCGCGCATGGCATCGACGGGTTTTATTGACATGGCACGGGCGGCAGGAGCAAGACCGGCAAGGACACCCATCGCAGAAACTATCAGAGCGGCGACGAGGGCCGTCCAGAAGCCCACCTGGAAATGGGCTGCGAGGATGCCGTCCTCGGTATTGCCTAACTCAAGCATCTGCAGGATGAGGACGGCAAAGAGGATGCCGCTCATTCCAGCCACAAACGTCAGCACAATGCTCTCGCTGATAATCTGTCCGAGAATCACACGGGGCGTAGCGCCGATGGCACGACGGATGCCTATCTCTGTGGTACGTTCACGAACAGTCACCATCATGATGTTCGACACGCCGATAGAGCCTGCCAGTAGCGTTCCGAGACCCACTAACCAGATAAGGAAGTTAACACCCTTGAACAGGTTGTCGAGCAATTGGAAGAGCACCTCGGTGTTGAACACCATTGCGCCCTGCTCGTCAGTGGGGTCGATGGTATGGGCACGGGCGACGGTCTCGCGAATGCGGTCAGTGATTTTCGACATCACAACGCCAGGACGTCCCGTGACGGCAATCAAGTCAACAGCGTTGCCACGGTTGTAGGCCTGCTGCATGAAGGTCAGCGGCAGGGTGACACCAGTGCCGTTTTCGCCGCTGATGTTAACGCCCTCGCTCATATTGTAATCGACACCCACTATCTGGTAGTAGATATTGTCGATGCGGATGCGCTTGCCACAGGGGTCGCCGCCACCAGGGAATAGTTCCTTGTAGGTCTTCTTCTGGATGACGCATACCTTGCGGTGGTCCTTGATATCGGCCTCGTCGATGTATCGGCCATAAAACATTTTCGGCTCGTTGACATTCTGGTAGTCAGGCATAGCACCATTGACGCCGACAGTTGCCTTGCGGTCGCCATAATAGGCGGTGCCGCCGTTCGAAAAGAGCAGGGGCGTGACAACGTCGAGTTCAGGCACACTGCGACGTATGCGCTCTACGTCCTTGTAGTCCATCGTCCACATACGACCCTTGCGGAACCCCTTGTAAGCCTTGCTCGTAGGCTGTGCCCACACCAGGGCGCTGTTAGTGGCGAAGCCTGCGAAGTTCTGCTGGAGCAGTTCTTTCAGTCCGTTGCCGCCACCCATCAGTGCCACAAGCATAAACACGCCCCAGAACACGCCGAAACCCGTCAGGAACGAGCGCGACTTGTTGCGCGTCAGGGTGTCGAGCACCTCTCTGTAGGAATCAATATCTATTCTCATAATCTTCTAGTTTCTCTAGTATTTCTAGTTGGTCTAGTCAGCCCGAAGGGCTTCAATGGGGCGGATTCTACTTGCTTTATAGGCGGGAATGAGACCGGCGATGGTGCCGGCGATGATCATTACCATCGTCGCCTCGATACACACGTCAAGGCCAACGGTAGGGTCGAGGAACATCGTGGCTTTGAAAAGGCCCGTGTCAATGGTCTCGTGGCCTATTGTCGCGTCCATATACTCGTTGGCAGCCACACCGAGCACCATACCTATATAACCGAAGAACGTCGTGATGATGACACTCTCGATGATAATCAGCTTGAGGATGCTCCAGGGCTTGGCACCAATGGCCTTGCGGATACCAAACTCGTGGGTACGCTCCTTGACGGTAATCAGCATAATGTTCGACACGCCGACAATTCCTGATAACAGCGTAAAGAGTCCCACAATCCAGAGGGCAGTGCGGATGATGCCTATACCCTGCTCCATCTGCAGGTTCTGAGTGAAACGGTTCCACAGCCAGACGGCGTCCTCATCCTCAGGATGCGCCTGATGCTCCGCGTTCAGGCGGTGGCGGTAATCCTTCTCAAAGGCCTCGTTGGCTTCCTCCGTGGGCAGGCCGTGGAAGGTAAACTCTATGCGGCCGGCATCGTCGGTATTCGCGCCATAGATGCGCTTGATGGCTGTATAGCTGCTGAACACATCGGCGCGCCCGTTCTCGTTCTCCTTGTAAATGCCCACCACCTTGAAGGCAAAGTTGCCAACGTTGACGAAGTCACCAACACGGCATTTCAGCTCCTTCGCCTGCTTATTGCCCAGGACGAGCACCTTGCGGCTCTCCTTCAGGTCGATGTTGTTGATAAAACGACCCTGAAGCATCTCCACCTTGTTTATCTTCGTGTGGTTGGGGTAAACACCGCTGATGCTGGTGGAGATATACTGCTGTCCGAGACTGATGACGGCACTGGTGTTGTACTGCGCCCCCACCTCGTCTACGTTCTTCGAAAACTCCTTGGCCGTAATCTCCATATCGCGTTCGTGGAGACGAATGTCGCGGCCTTCCTTCAGGCCCTGATAGGGCTTTGACGTCCAGCCGCCGAACACCACCATCGACGAGGAGAGGAAACGGTCGCTCTGCTTCAGGTTGGCATTGATAAGTCCGTTGCCAGCACCCAACAGCACGATGAGCATGAAGATGCCCCACGCCACGGCGAATCCCGTCAGCGTCGTGCGGAGCTTATTCCTCCTCGCCGTAGACCATATTTCTGTGATAATATCTCTCATAGTCTTTTTACTTTCTACTACGAATTTCACGAATTACGCTAATTATCTTGCGCAGCTAATTCGTTTAATTCGTATAATTCGTAGTCGTTATTTCATCAGTCCTCCACTGCCGAACGGCGAGGCATTGTGGTTGAGGTTCTCCTCAATCTGGCCGATGATGCCGTCCTTGATGTGTACTATCTTGTTCGTCTCGTTTGCCACACCGCTCTCGTGCGTCACCACGACGATGGTCATACCGTCGTCCTGGTTCAGCTGCTTCAGCAACTGCATCACCTCCACAGAGGTCTTCGAGTCAAGTGCGCCCGTAGGCTCATCGGCCAGAATGATCTGTGGATGGGTGATGAGTGCTCGGGCTATTGCCACGCGCTGTTTCTGTCCTCCCGACAGTTCATTGGGGTAATGTTCGGCCCAGTCGAGGAGGCCCAGACGCTCCAGATACTCCAGAGCCATCTGATGACGCTTCCTCCTGGACACCCCTTGATAAAATAATGGCAACTCAACGTTTTCCACGGCAGTCTTAAACGAGATGAGATTAAACGATTGGAAAATGAAGCCTATCATACGGTTGCGGTAGTCGGCAGCCTTGCGCTCCGAGAGGTCCCAGATGCGGACGCCGGCCAGTTCGTAGAGGCCAGAGTCGTAGTTGTCGAGAATCCCCAATATATTCAATAAGGTGGACTTGCCCGACCCCGAGGCCCCCATAATACTGACGAACTCGCCCTTCGCAATGTCGAGGTTGATGCCCTTCAGCACGTGCAGCGGCTGTGCTCCGAAATAGGTCTTGTTTACGTTTTCTAAATGAATCATTTGGTTGATAATATCTTATATTTCGTACGTTAGACGCACATAGTATGCGAAAAGTTTCAGAACTGTAAACTAAAAAAACTTAAATCTGTCAGAAGAAGAAGAACGGGTCGGGTTCCTTTTTCCCCTTGGGGTACTTCCGGAACTGGTACGTCAGCTTCAGCAGCGCGTACTGGGAGACGACGTTGGTGTAGGTCTCCGTTCGTCCCTGCGCGTTGATGTTATACTGCCGATTGCTGAGCTGCCCCAGCAGGTCGAAGCCCTCGATGCTGACGGTGAGCTTGTTCTTCAGCAACTGTCGGCTCAGCTTCGCGCCCCAAATCAGTTCGTCGCGGTTCATCTCCGGGTCGCTGTAGCCGCGACGGCAGTAGTTGGCGATACTCGTGGTAAACTGCAGCTTCCAAGGCAGTTGCAGCAGAGCCGCCAGTCCGTAGCTGAAGTTGCCGGCCTTGACGCGCTGGAAGTCGTCACGATTGCTGGTGACGTGGTTCAGCGCCCCACTGAGGCCGATGCTCAGTTCGTGGTTACCGCGACCTTCGCCTGCAGGCAGCTGGTAGTTGACCGTAAGCCGGTCGTCGATGCTGGTATTATGGACGGTGCTCTCGGCACTGGCGGTATAGCCTGCCACGCTGTTCAGGTCGACGCTATGGTTGTAGGTGAAGCCGAGGTTATTCTCGAACTTCAGCAGTCTCTTTTTCAGTTTAATCGTCTGGCCGAAACCGAAACTGGACGTGATGTTCCAGTTGCCATCGACGTTGACGGGCTTCGTTGTAGTGCGTCCGCTGGCCTTGTCGTACACCATGCTGGTGGCAACGGCATTGTAGGTGTGGCTGTAGTTGACGTAGGCGTTGAGCGTTTGCATCTTGGGACCTCCCATCCGCCAGAAGTTACCGCCAAGGTTCAGCATGTGCGTCTTGTGCAGGTCGGGGTTCGAGTAGCTGATGTTCAGCGGGTCGCTGTCATCGACATAGCTGACCAGTGTCATGATATCGGGCACGCTGGTCTGATAGGAGGCGTTCAAGCCCATTCGCATGACGGCAGGCTGAGTGTCGTCAAGACCCACGAAGATGGCACCGCCCTCGTGCTTAGGGGCATACTCTATCTGCAGGATGGGGTTCAGCATCCAGTTGCTTTGCGTGAGGTGCTGCTCTGTCTGGCGGAAGTAGTCCAGCTGCTTGTGTACCTGCTGTAGCGGCAGTTCCAGCAGGATATGGCCATCGCCAAGGAAGCTTGGAGCCAGGGTGAGGGATGCCCTCAGATGCTGGGTGTTGTCGTGGCGGGTGTAGTTGTAGCTGTTTGGCGAGTCGAGTACGCTGCGCAGGGCCTCGGCAGTCGACGGCAGCAGGTCGATGAGTGTGGAGTCGCGCCCAGGCAGGCGGTCCAGACGGTAAAGGGAGTTCTCATTGTCGTTGTAAGAGTGGTTGTACGTATAATCAATACGCAGGTTATGACGGCCCAGCCCGACGTTATAGGCGGCATTGAGCGATGTGTTCCAATTGGTCGAGGGCGCATCTGTGTAGTTGTTGCGGAAGTCGCGCTGTCCCTGCAGCTTCATGTAATTCAGGTCCTGCAGCTGGTAGCTGTTCGACGACATGCGGCTGTAGTTGCCGCTGACCTGTAGCGACACGACGTCGGCCCACAGTTTGACGTGGGTTTGCACATCACCTCCTATGCTCAGGTTCTCGTTGTCGCCCTTGCTCTGCGTCTCGCGGCGGTTCAGCGTCAGCTGGCGGTATTTATCAGGATGCAGGAAGAGGTCGTCCAGCAGGTCGCCGTATTCCGCAGGGTCGGCATCGAACTGTGCCGAGCGGTTGCTGCCCCAGCTGTTGCCCGACGTGTAGCTCATGTTATAGCTGGCCATGGTAAGCAGCTGTTTGGGCGACCAGCTGAGATGGCCGTAGCTGGTGAAGTCGGAAGAGCGGTTGCGGCTGTAGTTGGCTGAGCGGCCGTAGGTGTCGCCGCCTGCCAGGTAGGTCTGGTTCGACGTCCACGTGTCGGTATGGTTGTTGTTATGCGAACCGCTGATGCTGATACCTGCCGAGAACTTGTCCTCCCATCCGCCGTAACTATAGCCCACCTGAGCGTTGCGGATGGTCTGCACACCCTGGGCGGCTTGTGGCTGGAGGGCGGTGAGATACGCTGAACCGCCAGCGCCTACAAACGCCCTGGTACCCTGGTCGTTCAGGTTGTTCAAGTTGGCGTTCAGCGACAGCTGGTGCATATCGGCACGACGGCTGGCCATCAGTCGCAGACCGTAGCGGTCGTCAGTGCCGGCTCCTGCCTCAATGTTGCCGAAGGTGCTGACGGCATACTGCTTCTTCAGACGCACGTCCATCACGTAGGTCTTGTCGTTCATGTCGCGGTCCATCATCTCAGTGAGCTTGCCCTTGCGGTCGAACACCTTGATCTTGTTCACCGTGTAGGCGGGCAGGTTCTCGAGGGCTGCCTTGGGGTCGCCCTCGAAGAAGTCGCGCCCGTCTACCAGCAGGTTGTCTATCTTCTTGCCGTTCACCTTGATTTCGCCGTCCTTGTTCAGCTCGGCACCTGGCAGCTGGCGTATCAGGGCATCGAGCATCGACCCCTCGGCCAGGTTGAAGGCGTCGGCATTATAGACGACCGTATCGCCACGCATCACCATCTTGATTTTCGTACCCGTGACGGTCACCTCGCCCAGCATCTTCGACTCGCGCTTCATCTCGATGCGCCCTACGTCGGAATCGCCCTCACGTTTGTACTTCACCTCGAAGGGTGTGTAGGTGGTCTTGAAGCCGATGCACGACGTACGGATCAGGTACTTGCCCTTCTCCTTGACGGGCAGCTGGAAAAGACCGAAGCGGTTCAGCAGCAACGTGTCGCCGCCTACGGGATGGTAAGTCTCTATCACCGAACTGTCGGCAGCCGAGAGCAGGCTGATGGTGACATTGGGCACCACCTCGTGGGTAAACGCCTCGACCACGCGGCCCGTTACTACGCGGCTGTCGTTGTTTTGGGCGGCAGCACGGCTGGCAGGCCACAGCAACCCGATAATGAGCAGAAACAGGTAAAACGGTTGATTCATTTCCTCAATTACTCATTTTCTCATTATACGCAGAGACTATGCCTTTTGTTGCATGTCGTAGGCAACTTTAACATCTTCTAACGTGATGCCCAGCAGTTGCATCTGTCGGAACAGCTCTGGCAGGCGCTCTTTCATAAACGCCCGCTTGCGCTCCTTCAGTATCTGCTTCTTGGCACCCTTGGTGACGAAGTAGCCCAGACCGCGCTTATTATAGATAATGTTCGCGCGAGCCAGCTCGTCGTAGGCCTTCACTGCCGTGTTGGTGTTCACCTCAAGGAGCACGGCATACTCACGGACCGACGGAATGCGGTCGTCGTCCTGATACTTGCCTGCAAGTATCTCGTCGCAGAGGCGGTCGGCCATCTGCACGTATATCGCTTTATCGTTTGAGAATGTCATAATTAAACCACTTGTTTGTTATTAACTGAAAACCTTTGAAGATACGGAACGATGCCCAATAGTTAATGATAGAGAATACCGGCAACACGAAGCACAGCACAACGCCTACGGTGGTGATTCCGCGTAAGACGTGGTCAACCCAGTTGTAAACAGCCAGATTGAAATATCCAAGGACGTAGTTGAACAGTCCCACGACAGCCAAAAGTGCCGCGCCCGTAATGACGAAGGCATATTTGCGGAATAACGTACCACCGAGCGTAAAGACCGAGTGTACCCACACTGCCAGCACAACATGGAAAATCAACGTTGACCACTCATTCTGCCAGGTCCAGTAGATGCCGCTTGTCCACACCGTGATGAGACGTGGAATCAGCTTCGAAAACATCCAATGAACAGATGACGACCAATCGTAATAGGTCTTGTCAACGCCGTTGTAATAGGCCACCGCACCAACAGCATCCTCACCTGTCAACAGATGATTTCCCCAAATGGCAGCCATGCGGAGCGAATCGCCCACGATGTATGCCAGGAACATACCCAGCACACAGTTGACTGTCGTGTAGAACACCAGTGCGAGGAACTTCTCGAGGTTCGACGACGGCAACATCAGAAAAGTTCCCCGCTTGCGCTTGTCGTTGATGCTCGAAACAACAGAGCTGACCATGATAACCGTTGTCACCGTCATCAATGCCGAGCCAATGTCGGCAAAATCCCATAGCATCCTTACTGGAGAGTGTGTGCTATCCATGCCGTTTAAGCCATATATGAACAACTCTCCGAAGAAGACTGCAAAGGCAATGCCTGCCGAAAAAAACAGCAAATTGCGGAAGTTGGTGGCCAGCACCCAGCGCAACGTCTGGCCGAATCTATTGAAACTAAAACTATTCATAACAACTATACATTAACGTATTTACCAATTACTTGAGTTCTGCAGAAGAGCTTGTACGACAGCCAGAAGTTCAGCACCGTCAAAGCAGACCAGATGACATAGTCAACAGTATACGATGAAGAAGCTGCAACCTGCTTCGACCCACCTCCAAACAGCCATATAAACCCCATTAAACCCATGATGATGACAATAGTCGTGAATAGGGCATTAAACTTGCGCGAACGGAAGAACGTGGCACCAAGTGCATAGACAGAGTGCAGCCACATGGCTGTAAAATAATGATTGAAACCGCCATCCCTTGACAGATCTTCTAATGTGCGTGTTCTCCAGCCTACCATGCGCTCATCAAATAGGAAATGAGTGGTTGCAAACGTCGGGTAGTCGCGTCCCACCAGCCAGTTCACCACATACTGAATCAGGTCGGCAGCAAAGAAAGCCAGAAGCAATATGGGCACCAGGAGAATCCATGTGGAATAGCGCATCAGGTATTTTTCCAGGTTCGAGGCCGGCAGCATCAGCTGCGTCTGGCGGTCGTGCTTACCCCTCATGCTGTAGAACATCAGCGAAGGACCTATGACAAAAGTGATGATGAATACATACAACGTGACGAAGAGGCATGGCATATAATGATCTCTAGTGTACCCTTTTTCATCATGTATTATAGTACCATTTCCTTCCATAGTAAAGAACAAGAACACCAGCGTCAGCACTACCAGCATCTGCAGGAACGTCCTCACGTAGTAGCTCTTGTCGTTCACGAGCGACCAGCGAGCCATCTTTCCGAATCTATTGAAACTAAACTGTATCATAAAAAACTTATTTTATTGGTTTCTTTAGTATTTCTTTCTCCCCCTGAGTCAGGGGGAGTTAGAGGGGGTCTGAAGAAGGGCAAGTGTGCGGATAGTTCAGCGGATGATCAGACCACCCCTACCCCCTCCTAACTCAGGAGGGGAAAAAGTTACACTTTCCCTTCGTTGACGGCGTTGAACAATAGTTCGAGGTTCACCTGCGTCTCAGCACTGTCGGCCTTTCGAGGAGCAATGACGGCATTGCCCTGCAGCGACGGCTCGGCATACAGCGCATCGGCCATGTTGTCAGGCGTACGATACTCAAAGGTGTACTTCTGCTGAATTTCAGCCACCGAGGCATCGAGCAACAGTTTCTGCTGCGAGAGAATCAGGATATGGTCCAGCAGCTGCTCCACGTCGTGCACCTGGTGTGTCGAGATAATCAGCGTGCGCTCCTCCGTCATGTACTGCGCCACCACCTTGCGGAACTGCGACTTCGAGGGAATATCCAGCCCGTTCGTCGGCTCGTCCATCAGCAGCAGCTTCGTGTTGGCGGCAAGGGCAAACGACATAAACACCTTCTTCTTCTGACCCATCGACAGCGCGTTCAGCTTCACGTCCATCGAAAGCTCGAAGTCCTTCAGGCAAGCCTCTAATACCTCGCGGCTGAAGCGCGGGTAGAACGGCTCGTTGATGCTGACGTACCTCTCTAACGACATCGACGGCAGGTCGAACTCCTCAGGCACGATGAAAATCTCCTGTAGTGTCTCCGGCCTTCTTTTGTTAGTATCGATGCCATCGAAACACACCGTCCCAGCCTTTGGTCTCAGCAAGCCTGCAACAAGATACAGCAGCGTTGACTTACCCGTTCCGTTCTTACCCAGCAATCCGTAGATGTTGTTTGCCTCTAATCTCAGGCTGAAATCATCGAATACCAGGCTGCTCTGGCCTGCGTACTTGAAACTGATGTTGTTTACTTCAATCATAATCCTTGATATTTTAATGGTTTTACACTTCTGTTTTAGTGTACTACTTTGCTATTACACTACAAAAGTAGTACAAATATCCTTTCCCTCCAAACTTTTTGGCAAAAAAATAAAGGTGGAAATGCATTTTTAACATTTCCACCTTTATTATATGAAGCTTTTGGTCGGCCTGCCTTGTATTACTTGAATATCAGTTGTGCAAACTGGTAGAGGCTGCGGCGCCAGGTGTGCCACTCGTGGGCAGTGCCCGGAGAGTCATAACCAACGGCATTCATACCAAGTTGTTCCTTAATGTTCTTGGCAGCCTCTACAACCCCCATGTTCTCTTTGCCGCCGCCGCTCATGAAGAGTAGCTTGACATTCTTTGCGAAACCTTCTGACCCCTTCACCTGGTCAACATTCCATGCACCACTGCTGAACGAGCCTACGTAGGCAAACTTCTCAGGATTGGCCAGCGTAATCTCGCGGGCCTGCATGCCACCCATTGACAGTCCGGCGTATGCGCGATGCTGAGGATCGGCAATCACGCGATAGTGGGTTTCCACCATCGGAATGATATCATTGAAGAGCACATTCTTAAAGCCCTCGGAGAAGCCTCCGAAGCCGCCACGACGGGGACCGCCCTGACCAGGAGCGCCCTGCGGACGCTGTCCGCCAAAACCGCCAAAGCCACCGGCCTCACCCGGACGACGAGTGTTCAGGCCATTGTCCATGACGATGATGCAAGGAACGGCCTTGCCCTCGGCAATCAGGTTGTCAAGGATCTGAGCGGTATGTCCCTGCTCGGCCCAGCCATACTCGTTCTCACCCATACCGTGCTGCAGATACAGAACAGGGAACTTCTTGGTGGGATTGGTGAAATACTCGTTAGGCAGATATATATGGCAGCGACGCATCTTCTCAGTGTAGGTTGACCAGTAGAACACCTCGCTCACGGAACCCTGTGGGACATTCTTCACCTGCCAGAAATCCTGGTCTTCTGATGGAATCTCGATACCGCTGCCCCAACGGCTTGCGCCATAGTAGTAGAGGCTGCCTGGATCGGGTACTGAGGCGCCATCAATGTTGAGCTGATAGTAGTGGAAACCTTCGTCCTGAGGTTCTGAAGTACCTGTCCATACGCCGTTCTCGTCCTTAGTCATTGTATAAATCTTTCCTGCAATGTCAAGTCCTACGAATTTGGCATCAGGAGCTGAAATCTGAGCACGGACCATCCGTTCTGAGTTCACCATCGGGTACTGCTTGTTGTCTTGATTGCTTGATGCCGGCTTAAAATCCTCAACAGTAGCAACTACAGAGGGAACGATGGGGTTTTGTCTGGGAGCCCCAAATTGGGCTGACGCCGTCAAACTTGCGAGCGCCATCAATGAAAGAACGATTTTTTTCATAAGTTAATGTTTAATTAGTTGACAATATTTCTTTCTATGACGTTCCTTATTAAGAATAGTAAAAAAGCAGCACCGCGAATTATGGAATATTAACAGTCTGTCAGAAGTTCACCCCCACATTGGCAAAGAAGCAGCCGGTATGCGCCGTATTGAAGTCGTCGCAACTTGCATATTCCCCTAACCTCCTAACCTGATTGCTTGAATCGCCTTTGTAAAAAGGGCTTTCAGCGTGTTAAGTGTTGCCAAAACACCTAACATACTCCTAACCCCACTTATTTTACAAGGTGGGTTAGGAGTTGATTACCTGTTGGTTAGGAGTTCAGCAAACTTCTAACCTTCCGAACCCCCTTTTTACAAAGGCGATTCGAGCAATTTGGTTAGGAGTTGGCCATTTTTTGAAAAATTCCTGTATTCTCTCAACCGCAATGCATATTTATTTACAATTCGCATAAAAAATACACTCCAAGCCTCCTCAATAGTTTGCTCCGACCTACCCGGCGGGTTGAACGTACTAACTCGGCGGGTTGGTCCGTCCGACCAGCCGAGTTACTGCCCGCAAGTCGTAGTGTATAAACATGCATGCGGGGGCCTTATATCAAATAATGTGTTAAAAAGCACCCCCAACCGCTTTACTTTCAAACTTTTTTCGTATTTTTGCAGATGCATTGTGGCCGTCGTCCGAGTCGTGGTGCTGAGTTTGATCTTCCTGAAGTTGGGCTATCAAATAGGTTTGGAGCTATGAGCAAGAAATCAATACGATTTTATAAAGACCACGAGGTCAGAGCCGTGTGGGATGAAGAAAAGTCCATATGGTGGTTCTCAATTGTGGATATCGTAGGTGCTATTACAGATAGCCCTAATCCTCGTAAGTATTGGAGCGTGTTGAAAACCAGACTAAAGAAAGCGGGAAACGAGTTGACTACACGTTGTAGTCAACTGAAGATGACCGCAGCCGATGGCAAACGATATGCAACAGACTGTTTTGCGCAAGACGACATCATCCAGTTAGTGAGGGTCATTCCGAGTAAAAAGACAGAAGACTTCCTCGACTGGTTTGTATATAGCGACAACACTATTGACGGACAAAGCAAGAAGAAAGCTTATACACTCATGGAGAGCGGGCTGCTCGACACGCTAAAGCCTGGAACCGTTAAGTGTCTGCAACAGATTCATGCATTTCTGTTTGGAGGACTTTATGACTTTGCTGGAAAGATACGTACAAAGAACATTTCCAAGGGTAACACCATCTTCTGTCTGACTGAGCATCTGCACAGCTACCTAAAAACTGTGGAGACGATGCCTGAGACTTCTTTCGACGAGATTGTAGATAAATATGTGGAGATGAATATGGCCCATCCGTTTATGGAGGGCAACGGACGTTCGACTCGTATTTGGTTCGACCTGATGCTAAAAAAGCGCCTCAGTATCTGCATTGATTGGAGCAAGATAGGCAAACGCGATTATCTTGATGCAATGATCGAAAGCGAAACTAACAGCGACAGAATACGTGAACTGCTCCGTCAGGCTCTGACTGACAAGATTGATGACCGCGAAACCTTTATGAAGGGTATCGACTACTCATACTATTATGAACAATCCGATTATGCGAGAGCAGATTTATAATGCAAAAGGCGGTGGACTGGTCGCTGCTGAAGGCTCATCACATTGACTACTTCACTCGTTCGCAAAACAACGACTCTACAAACATCATTATCATCAGCCCTAACTACCACCGCATCATCCACAAAAACAACCCACACTTCAACCGCAAGAACCAAAGGCCAACGGCTGAAAGGGAAGTCAAGTTCCAGTTCGAGTTTCAGAATGGTGAGGTATTGAGACTGAAGTTCAATGAGCATTTGAAAGTGTAATACTAAAAACAGCAAAAAGTATGAAGCGACCAAGAGTCACGCCAATAGATTTGTCAGAAGAACAAGAACAGTTCTTTATTGAGACATGGGATAATAATCAAAGTCTTTCTGCAATCGTAATATTACGAGATAAGTTAGGTCTTGGATCAGATGCATTATACTCCGTTGCAAAACGATTAAGAGAGGAGGGAAAATTAAGAGACAAAACGCATGTTAGATATAGCGAGAAAGAGGTCTAAATATGTTTCATCTCAGCGTCAACCACAAAGATGTCACCTTCGGCATCAACGAGGACATTCTTGCTTTATGCAAGCGGCAGAGCCGAGCGGCGAGGAACAAGGTCCCATACTTCGTAGGTGTTGTTGGAATAGCGCCCCTAAGAGGCAGCCTTCTCAAACCCCAATGCTGCCATATAAGTGTCAATCATGATTTGAGTGGCAGGATGGGCATTAGCTACTCTTGGTTGGATAATAACAGGTTGGACGGTACGACCATCGAAGCCCGCAAATCCATAGAACGAATAGGCTGTATCAGGGAAGATGAGGTTGTGCATCAGAATCTTTCTAAGCAGAGCCAAGAATCAGACGGGACGGTTCTTCGTGATCATTTCTGATTGTCAAATAAGATTCTTGTTGTTGTGCCAACAGACATCGACGATGCTATGATTGTTATTTACAGGAAACAACTTGCACTTCCAGCACTTCTTGCACCTGCGTTGGTGCAAGGAGTGCTGGAAGTGCAGCATAAAAAGTGCATATAACAACTATATGGGGCAACAATTATCGTACAGGACGGATTATCGAGTAATGTCTTGTACTCCTTGAATCAGAAATTCACCCCCACATTGGCAAAGAAGCAGCCGGTATGCGCCGTATTGAAGTCGTCGCGACTGACATTGGCCAGCCCGATGTCGTAGCCCAGCTCCGCATAGAGGTGGTCGAACTGCAGGCCGCAGCCAAGACGCACACCACCGTCGAAGCGCTTGAAGGCATCGTCGGAGAACGAGCTGTAGGACAAACGGCGGTCCTGCTCCTTGATGTTGCCGCTGATACCTGCTGCACAATAGACACCCAGGAAAGGCTGGATGCTCGTCAGGGGGTCGAAGTTATGCTGGTACTTTATCACGAGCGGCACCTCCAGGTAGTTCATGTTGTAAGAATACGCACCGTTCTTACCGCCCTTCTCCGCATACGACAAGCCCGTCTCCAAGTAGAGGGGCGTAGCCGGAGCCATCTGGATACCAGCCACAAAACCTACGTTCAGCCCTGTTTTGGGCGAGCCGCCGTCTAAGTAGCGGTCGTCGGCATTGACCGTAGCCACATCCATACCAATACGGAAACCGAAGTAGCTGTCAACAATAGAGTGACGGCGGTAGCCATTGTCATAATAGCTCAGACGGGCAGGAGCAACCGGACGTCCATGAGGACGCCCCACATATTGTGCCATCGAGGGCACGGCCGTCAGCACGGCCAGCATTGAAATCATCATTATCCTTTTCATCGTCGTACAGTTTTAATTGGTTTGACGGTGCAAAGATACAAGAATGCCACGCTTCCGCCAAGACGACATCCCTACAATCCCAGGACAATTTCCCTAAACTTCAAGGGGAAATCCCCTAACTGAAGCACAGTACCACTTTTTGGGGTGGTATAAACAATATAAATAGCAGAATTTCGTTATTCAAGTGGTTATGGCTATACAGGTAACATGTAGGAGAACCAAGAGTCTGTCGATGCGCATCGTGAAAAAACGGCGATATGCATGTGCCGGCACCTGTCGGTATGTCGAAGAAAGAGGTGGCAGAGAAATACTTTTTTCTTGACCAAATATGATAATAATTGGGAAATAAAGAGCTTATGAGTAGTGTTGTCATAGCCATATTCCTGCTGAGCATCGGAGCCAGTTTTGTGCAGCGCACCACGGGCTTCGGCTTCGGCATCTTCATTATGACGATGCTGCCGTTCTTCCTGCCGACATACGGCGAGGCCACCACACTCTCAGGACTTCTGGCCATTACTACATCGGCTGTCATCGCTTGGAGACTGAAGACTTATGTCACTTGGAAACGGTTGTGGCCGATACTGATGACGTTTGTTGTTGTCTCGACGATAGCCATCTTTGCTTTGACCCGTATCGAAGACCACATATTGAAGCAGATCTTGGGAGTGGTGTTGATCGTCATCAGCATCTATTTTGCGCTGTTCAGCCAAAAGATTAAGCTGCCTACAACCAAGAAGGTGCAAGTAGGTGCTGGCACACTCAGCGGACTGTTGGGGGGATTCTTTGGGATGCAAGGCCCGCCTGCCGTACTCTACTTCATCCAGTCGGAACCCACCAAGGAGCACTATATGGCAATGACTCAGACTTACTTCCTGATAGGCAATGTGATGATGACCTTCGTGCGTGCCTATAACGGTTTCTTCACTACGACCGTCCTGACAGATTACTGTTTCGGACTTGGCGGAGTCATCATCGGCACAACCCTTGGAGCCTACGTCTTCAAGCGCATCCCTAACCGCATCTTCCGATATATCGTCTATGCGTATATTGCAGTGAGTGGCGTGATTATACTAATGACAAATTGAAATGGCTATACAAGTAACATACAGAAGAACCAGAAGACTGTCAATGCGCATCGTGAAGAATGGCGATGTGCATGTGTCGGCACCTATTGGTATGCCTAAGTCTGAGGTAGAACGGTTCATTGAGGAACACCGCGACCGGATAACAGAGGCACGGAAGAAAACATACGAAAGCCAAAAGCGTCGGGCAGAGTTTTACAATCAGCTCCCGCTAAGGACGAGAGAGCAGGCCGATGATGCTCTTCGACGGTTAAAAGCCCTGATAGAACCGATGGTGGAACGTCACTCCAAGGAGATGGGCGTGAAACCCTCAATCGTTTATTACAAAGCCATGATTTCCCGATGGGGCGTGTGCCATGTCAAGGACAAGTCCATTTGCTTCTCTGCATACATGTTGCTATTGCCGGAATGGTGCATCGAGCATGTGGTGGTTCACGAACTATGCCATCTGTTAGAACCCAGCCACAATGCCCGTTTCCACGCATTGATGGATAAGTTCTTCCCCCGTTGGAAGGAAGCCCGGAAAGAGACGCGGCTAAAAAGTAGGTGAAACGGGGAAAAACGGGGGTCAAACGACAATCGGAGCAAGTATTCCCAAAAATGTGTTAGCAGAAAGCGGGCGAGGATGCCATTGACGGCTGATCCTCGCCCGCTATGTTTAGATATGGAGGCTCCCACAATTGTTGTGGGGCGCTCATGAGTGTCTATTTGAAAATCAGTTGTGCAAAATTGTAGAGGCCGTACTTCCAGACCACGAAGTTGTGGCCTTCGCCGGGATACTCTATCAATGTGCAAGGCACGCCCTTCTCATCACAGAAAGCCTTCAGCTGAGCGCTGTTGTTCATCAGACCGTCTGCTCCGCCACATACCATCCACAGGAGCTTGTTCTCCTTCTTCACCTTATCGACGTCAGGAATGAGCTGCTCAGCACGCTGTGTGTTGGGGGCAGAAGAGAATCCGCCAACGTATGCAAACACGTCCATGTGGCCCAGTCCGAAGTTGAGTGACTGACCGCCACCCATCGACAGACCGGCGATGGCACGGTGTTCCTTGTCTGTATATACGCTGAAGTTCTTCTCTATGTAGGGAATGAGACTGCCAATGAGGTCCTTGTCAAAATCGCCAAAAGCCCTGAACGAGCCAAAGCCGCCAGCACGCGAGTCGTCCTTTTGTGCACGCCCGTTAGGCATCACGACAATCATGTCGGCAACCTTCCCGTCGGCATAGAGGTTGTCCATGATGATATGGGGCACACCGCCGTCCCTGTACCACTCGTTCTCGTCGCCACCGATGCCATGTAGCAGATAGAGCACGCTGTATTTCTTCTTGGCATCATACTTTGGTGGCAGATAGACGTTTGCCTTACGGGTTGTACCTACTGACTCCGACTGGTACTCAATGAGCTTCACGGTGCCGCGCTCTATTCCCTCACGTTCACGGTCGAAACCCTGAGGGGCTGCCTTGTACTCATTGAACTTCAAGTCGATTTTCTGCTGACCGCCAAACATCGGAATATTTGGCTCTTGTGCATTGGCTGTCATGAAAGCTACAGACAGCAATGTGGTTAAGTAAACTTTCTTCATTTGTTGAACTGACTAATTAGTTTATATAAATGCTTTTTTATTTATAGATAGTTTTTTTTTCATTTGGTTTAATACGATCATTATTTTTCCTCTCTTATAATTTGGATGTCCTGCTTACAATTGGGTGATGCCCATGATGCGGCGCACGTCCTTCTTGAGACCACTTCGTTGAACAAGCGTCTTCTTTGTCGACGAGCGGTCGTCCATGCCCATTTCGTAGAGGATGAGGAAGAAGGTGCCCAAAGGCTGTTTTGATGTCATCGTATAGCATCTTGCCCCTGAAAGGTGCGGTGAATTATTCACGAGTTGATAATGCCCTCGGTTTTGGTTATTTCTGCCTGGACATTATCCAAAGCCTCTTGAGCCATTGTCGGAATGATATTCGGATTAATCCACGTTAAAAAATCGCTAATCAAAACATACATTTGCTTCACATATGTCAAGTCAAACTGCCGATTATCAAAACAGAGAGGTTCATTGTGGCTCACCCTATTTCTCATAATTCTGATATCTTGGATGATTGCGTTTATCTCTTTTCGTCCATAACCTGTAGGTAGTCCTCTGAATATTGTGCAGGGCACGCCCTGCAATAATGCGTAGTGGTGAGTTTCATACAGACTGTTCCAAAAACCAAGATTCAATTCCGCTATCACCCTTCCTGCAGTCACGTTACGTCTTTTCCCCAGTAATGTCTTTTCTGATTTTTCAACCTCTTTTTTCAAGAAATCATTCGTTCTGGTTTTTCCTGTCTTCTTGACAATGTGAGTAAGCGAAGGTGCTGACATAAAGCCATTCTTCTGGTTTATCAGCCACTGCACATCACCGAAATGTTTCGCTATGGCATAATGAAGTTGGTTACGAAGAACAACTTCAAAGAAACTAATCAGAGGTTGAAATGCCCGTGCTAATCTGGCATTGGCATAATACATCTGCTGAGCTTTCTTTTTATTGCCTTTAGAGGCTTTCAGATACCTTGATATACGTGAATATGAGTATAATCTCGTAATTTTTGATAATTCATTTGGAAATTTCAATTTTATTGCTTACCTTTGCATCCGTAATGCTTGGTCAAGCCTCTGCTATCAAAGTACGTAACCAAGTTTCCGAATACCCGCCACTATCAAAGTCGGCGGGTTGTTTTTTCTGTACCACGATACTGGCTGCAAAAATACAAAATATTTTAGATATAGTTACTATACAATCAAAAAAAATCTTAACACTTTTCATATTCTTCTGATTGCGGGTCACACTTCAACCATCGAGGCGCTCGACCTTTAGTCGCTCTTGCTACCAACGGGACGCAAGAACGGGACGCAAGAATGCGGATGGCCTCTTGGGTGATGCCCATGATGCGGCACACGTCCTTCTTGAGACCACTTCGTGGAACAAGCGTCTACGTTGTCGCCGAGCGATCTTCCATGCCCATTTCGTAGAGGATGAGGAAGAAGGTGTTCTTTGCAGGACCTCTGCGGAGCGACTGAGCACCCACGGAGCGCAAGAAAGCGACCAAAGGTCGAGCGGTGGACGGTCTTGGGCTACTATTGTATATTATTTGTTAAATAACGAGAGAAAAAAATGAAAAGATTCCCGAATTTGGGAATTTATTCGTATCTTTGCCGCAAAGTTAGTAATTGAACTGTGCAAATTATCTTTGAAGATAAGGATTTAGAAGAGCTCATCACGACGGGGAGTAATAGCAAGTATAAGAAGTACACCCGCAATACAAAGTTTATGAAGGCACTTGCAACTGCATATAACTACTTGCGGTTGTCAGAACGTGCCACCGACCTCCGTTCTGTCTCTTTCCTCCACTACGAACAGCTTAAAGGAACCAATGGCCAAAGTTCCATAAGAGTTGTCAACGGAATGGTGGAGCGCATACTTTTCCGCGAGTTTGATGGCGGCATTAGAATAACAGTTTTAAGTTTAGACGATACTCACTATGGCAACAAGAAATGAAAATCCAGCACCTTTCATGGCAGTTCATCCAGGCATGATGATCAAGCCAGAACTCGAAGAACGTGGTATTAGCCAGAAAGAATTTGCCAAGATACTTGGCACCCAGCCTTCACATCTGAGCGAGGTACTCAATGGCAAGCGTGCTCTCACAACAGAATTGGCAGTTAAGATAGAGAACGCTATTGGGCTTCCGGCAAAGATTCTGCTGTCGGCCCAGACACAGTATGAACTGGAATCAACTAATAATAGTACATTAACAGACGACAATCAACACGAGACCATTGCCGTCACTATCCCCGTCCGTGACCGCAACCTGCTACGTGAACTTGTCCGTAAGTTCGGGTGGGCTTGTATGCTGTGAAGGTATACGGTGTTATAATGGGCGGGAAGCAGAGGTCGGTTGTCGGCACTGCTTCCCGCTTTTTCTATCCCACCATTCCATGTACCATTTCACAGTTTTACCATACTATATAAAAAATTGTCCCTTACCTTTTCCCATTCTGCTGACTCCTGTACCTTGTGGAAAGGCTACGGGTAGGCGAGCTTGCTCGGGAATGCGGATGGCCTCTTGGGTGATGCCCATGATGCGGCACACGTTCTTCTTGAGACCACTTCATGGAACAAGCGTCTACGTTGTCGCCGAGCGGTCTTCCATGCCCATTTCGTAGAGGATGAGGAAGAAGGTGTTCTTTGTTGTACCTCCGCGTAGCGCCTGAGCACCCAAGGAGCGCAAGAAAGCGACCAAAGCCGAGCGAAGACCTCTTTTTCGTGAAATAATTACTTTTTTGCATTAAAAGTTGCTTGATTTGAAAACTTTTTTGTATCTTTGCGGCCATGAAACGCGAAAGAATCATATCAGCGTACAAGACGTACTTCAAGGACTTCATCGACACTCTCAATGAGGCAGATGCCCGAAAGGTGTTCTACGTCATCGATATGCTGAAGACGCAGGAGCGGGTCAATGCAAAGTTCGTCAAATACCTACGCGATGAGATATTTGAACTCCGAGCTGAACATGGCGGAAACATCTTCCGTGTGTTCTTCATCTTCGACGACGGCAATGTGGTGTTACTCTTCAACGGCTTCCAGAAGAAGACACAGAAGACACCCGAAAAGGAAATCAACAAGGCGATACAATTAAAAAAAGAATATTATGCAGGAAAGAAATGACATAATGAGCGTTGACGCCATGATGGACGAACGCTTCGGAAAGGTGGGAACGCCCGAACGTGAGGCATTCCGCAAGGAAGCCTACGCTTATTGTGTTGGTCAGATTATCAGCGATGCACGTAAGCGTGAGAAGGTTACTCAGCAAGAACTCGCTCAGCGTGTAGGTACCAACAAGTCGTATATCTCACGTATCGAGAATGGCAGCGTAGAACCTGGTGCAGGCATGTTCCTTAGAATCCTCAGTGCCCTCGGCCTGCGCTTCGAGGTCTCACAACCTCTGGCGCTTGGATAAGGTCCTCCTCTACTTCCTCCCATTCTGTGAGATCCTGTACCTTGTGGAAAGGCTACGGGAAAGGCCACGGGTAGGCGCGTCAGCGGGAATGGGCGAGCTTGCTCGGGAATGCGGATGGCCTCTTGGGTGATGCCCATGATGCGGCGCACGTCCTTCTTGAGACCACTTCGTGGAACAAACGTCTCCTACGTCGCCGAGCGATCTTCCATGCCCATTTTGTAGAGTATGAGGAAAAAGGTGTTAATCTATATTACCATTATCGCTTCTCTCACGAATTATTCGTACCTTTGCACCCAAAACATCATGGCGTATGGAACAACGATTCAAGAAAACAGACAATGGTATTGACCTGCGGGCGCTACGCGAGTTCTGCAGGAAAGAGGGTGAGGCGGTCGCTTACCGCAAGTGCGACCAGCTGGAGCGTGAGGGCGACCCCGCACGTTGGTTCGCCTACGTCACCGAAGGATGCTTCAAGTATATCAATCATGGCGTAAGCAACGACCTTCCGCACATCACGTGGTTCTCGTTCGAGGGCGAGTTCGTGGGCGACTACCCCATGTTCCTCTACGGCCGTCCGGCGCAGACCATCATCGAGGCCATGCTGCCCAGCCGCGTGTTGAGGGTCACCGGCGAACAGATGAAGGAGTTCTTCAGCCGGGACTTGGAGCACATGGAACTGCGTGCCAACATCGGCGAGCACATTCTCTGCCAATTCCGTTCGCGCTATATTGACCTCCACTGCGCCACCGCCAGCGAGCGCTACGTCCAGTTGATGCAGCGCTGCCCCGGCATCGTTAATCTGCTCGACCTGCAGGACATCGCCTCGTTCCTCAACATCTCGCCGCAGATGCTCTCCAAAATTCGCAAAAACATCTCTTTCGGAGCACAAAAATAGCATTTTTACAAAAATTCACTGAAACTAGTTTCAGAGTTTCACCCTCGGCGACCTTTTTCTTGGTTTCGCCGAGGTTTTTTCGTGTTACTTTTTGTAACTTCGCGGCAAAAATCTTCGAGTAAGCGAGAAGAGAGTGAAGCGTCTTCGTTTCTAGCTTTCTTTAATAGGTGCTCAGGCGAGCAAGCTCGGAGGTCTTCGACTCTTTCGAGCGGAAGAAGATTCGATTGAAATCAATTTTATAAAAACAATGAATATGAACAAGAAATCTATCATTACCGCATTGCTCGCCCTCGGATTAAATTACTGAAATGAAACACCAGACACGATATCGCCAAAACGAAATATCCCTCTCGCCGGTGAGGGGGAAAGGGATGGTGTATAGGGGTGGATTAAGGGATTATCGTATGAACCCAACTGGGCAATTCTTTAACGTATTGTTTGAACACCTTACCGTCAACCATGCGGAAGAGCAGACGCGCTTCTTGGTCATCAACAGAGTTGTCATAAATATAAGTTCGGTCTACAAGTCTGCTTACTCGCTTACAATTAAGGATGGACTTATAGTAGCGGGAAATAACTTTGGTGATTGGTACGTCGTGACCACCTTTCATCACCCGTCTGGCAATACGAGAAGCATTGATGGAAGGATGATTGGTGGCTACGAAGAAGAATCGAATAAAGAATCCCGCCTCATGGGCACGACGGATGTAGTCAATCTTATCATCAGCAGAAAGAACGGTTTCAAAGATCAGGCTTTTCTTCTCGAGCAGACACTCCTCACGCAATGCCTCGCAATAATTCACCGATTGCATGATAGCCTCTTGAGAGTTCCAGTCACCAAACTTATCGTTGGCAATTTGGTCTGGGTTGATATATATGGCATTCTCCATCCACTCATGATGCAATATTTGAGTGGTTATGGTTGTCTTGCCCGAACCATTTGGTCCGGCGATGACAATAAGAACGGGCTTGTGAACAGTGGCTACCATGTGGCTGAAATCTTCTGCGCATCCTCTCGCATCTGTTCAAAGAAGCGGGTGGTAGCCTCTTCATTTGTACGTTTAGCCTCCTCGGCAGCCTCCTTCATCAACTGTGAAAGCACAGCATCCGAAGGCTCCTCCATACTTGTCAACCGATATGTGTCAATTGTAGGATTCATAATCGTAATCTTTTTGTTCTCGGGGGCAAAATTACGAAAATAATCCGAAATAATCATTCTAAACAGGAAATATTTTTATGAACAAGAAACTTATCATCAACGCACTGCTCGTCTTCGTCGCAATGACGGGGCAGGCACAGAGCATAGAAGTAAAGTATTCCGTGTATTCCAAGAAACGAGTGGAAGCCATCAACAAGATAAAAGGTGCAAAGGAGAATCAGGGGTATCAAGGGCTGTTGTCTGGAATGACCGCAGAGAAAAAGGATTCTTTCTGCCTTGTGGTCAAAGGTAGAATGTCATCATTTGAACAGATAGAGCCAGAGGAGGAACTATCAGACGACCACGGACCGAAAATCATCCTTGTGAGTTCCGATTACAGTGAAGAAAGCGTATCCGTGTATAAGAATCTTGCGGATATGAATGTAACGGAATTGAAGGACTTTCTGGCACGAACTTATTCCATAACGCATCCATTACCCCGCTATCAGTGGAAAGTCAGCACAGAGATGAAGAATATTATGGGGCTTGAAACTCACAAGGCCACCATTGGCGACTCAATTACAGCATGGTTCTGCCCGACAATCCCCGTGCAGGACGGACCGGGCTTGTACTGCGGGCTTCCTGGTCTTATCCTCGACTTGGAGGACGGGCAGACCATCTATTCATGTACAGCTATCAATACCAACTCCACACGCGAGGTAGAAAAGCCCAAAAGAGCTAAGGTGGTTACGGCTGAAGAGTTTGAGGAGTTGAGAAAACGCGAATTCAGCAGATAGGAACATGAAGGATAAGACGATAGCTCTCATATCGTTGTTTATGCTCTTTGCTGCAAGCTGTCATGCGGAAGGCATCAAGTTAAGCGGAACGGTTGTTAATGCTGATGACGGTTCCGCGGTGTCTTTTGCCAACATTATGGCCTATAGCCTCCCTGACAGTACACTTCTGGGATATGCCATTTCTTCTGACAACGGGACTTTCTCGGTTGACACGTCACCATCCGTTAAAGATTTGTTCATTAAGGTTTCTTGTCTGGGCTTCAAAGGCCAGTCCATTACAACAATGACAGGAGCCGATAGTCTGCAGATTAGGCTGGAGCCTGACAGCAAGATGCTGGAAACCGTTGTTGTCACAGGGCGTTCCCCTAGCATCAAGGTCAGCGGCGACACCATCGATTATAACATCGGGAAATACACCACAGGAAACGAGAAAGTCCTGAAAGATATTCTTGCCAAGTTACCGGGAATGGATGTCGATGAGAAGGGGCAGGTAACGGTCAATGGCGAGGCGGTGAAGAAGATTCTTATTGACGGCCAGGATTTCTTCGGCAATCAGAACGAGCAGATTGCGAATAATCTCCCAGCCAAGATCGTCGATAAGATTCAGTTGCAGAAGAACTACAGCGAGTTCTCACTGCTCAGTGGTTTCAACACCCGTAAGGCCAATGCCTTGAATGTAAAGATAGACTCCCTGCACCGTGGCCGTTTGACAGGCAACGCAGAACTGCTTGGCGGATGGCCAAGCAACTATCGGGGAATCATGAACGCCTATTCGTTTGGCAACAAGGCCATGCTGGGCTTCAATGCCAAATACTTCAACACGGGCGAGGAAATCATGACGCTTATGGACTACATCAAACTGCTGGGTAGTGTGAATGACTATGCCCGCTCGTTTGGTGGGCAAGACCGGGTGATAGACAACGGTGTCAACTTGCCGACGTTCTTGTCAAACAACATCAATTCCTACGAAAGACGGAATGCACTCATATCATCCAACATCGCATGGAATCCCAATGAGCGGTTGAAGCTCAATGCCTACTACATGTATAACTTCGAGGCCAGCAGGGGACAGTATGACACTGACAGAACTTATATGGAAACCGGCAGGACCGAGTCGTTTACTGAGACATCAGACACCAGGCGCAGCTTCCATCACTTCGGAGTGAATATGAAGTACATGCTGCCTAATAATGCGGCTTTTGACAGCCGCACCACCATTACGGCCATGCCGCAAACAGGTTATAGGCATATTGACAAATACAACACCGAGGACAGGTTGCAGGAATGGGACATCAGCCATCGTATGTCGCTGGTGAAGAATTGGAACAACAGAAACCTGCTGTCGCTGAGTGGAGAACTGGGCTACCACAATCGCCAACGACACCTGCAGGTGGAATCAGGTAGCGTACTTTATGACCTCCCGGAATACATACACCTTGTCAGCCAAGAGCAAAGAAACTCAATGCTGGATGCACTGCTCTCTGTCTCATGGTCTCACAGACTTTCCAAAGTCTGGCAGATGGGTATGTCAGGCGGATGGAACATGATTCGTAACGTCGTTTCGGCTGACGCATCCATCGAACGCTTCAACGTAATCGCTCAGAGCCTTACGACAAATGTCTATGACTATTCCCTCTCGTTCTCAAAGAAGAAAGGCTTGTTGCGTCTGAATAGCGGTCTGACCTTGGCAAGCATAAACAGCCGTTATGATGACAACAGAATCGTTCTGCTGCCAGATGTCAGTCTTGAACTGGCGTTCAATTCCACCAACTCCATGTCGTTATCCTATAGTAGTTCATACGAGGCTGACGACGATGTGTTTATGAACGGCACGGTGATGGATGACTATCGGCAATATACCGTTTTCAGTGGACAGCAGAACATCCTGCATCGAAAAGACATGTTGCAGTTTGGCGTGAACTATTTCGACATTCTAAACGACTTCACTCTTATTATGAATGTAGGATGCTCTTTTACAGACAAACCTTATATCTCGGACTTTCAGAACACTGGAAGCGGAGTAAAGGTTGACTTGTTGAGAACAGACCGCGACAGCCGAACTCAACATGCCTATTTCAATATCAAGAAAGGCTTTCGCGTGCCGTTTGTGCTGACGTTCAAGGCAACCGCAACCAACTCCTTGTACCAGACGTCCTATCAGCACGTTCTCAGTGACAACCGCTCCTCGCTAATGGATGGATCATTGTCCATAGCCAGTAAATTCAAGTCCCTGTTCAACGTTGAGGTAGGCTATAAGCTCATATTGCAACAAAGCAAGATAGGAATCAGCGACCAAACGATTAATTTCGCTCAACACGAGGTTTATGTCAAGCCCATACTTTTCAGGAAGGAGTCCTTTGAGCTGAATGTCCCCGTGTCATTCGTCCTTGACCATTCAGGGCAGGATGAGTTTCAAAACTTTGACCTGGGGCTGTCTGCCATGTTCTCCCTCAGACGATGGTCTTTCTCCGTCGAAGGACATAATCTGCTTCACACCCGAAACTACCGCCGACTTCGGGTAGAATCCCAAAACGATTACAACGAGGTTATCACAGAAAACAGACTGCCCGGTTATATTATCGCAGGCGCTAAATTCATGTTCTAAAACAATAATTCCGGCGCAACAGATAACAGGAAAGTCAGTGCAAGCCGAGAGCAGAGTCAAGCTTGCTTGCTATGCCGAGGCGCAGCCTGACTTCGCCCGATAGGGCAATGTAGAACCAAACAAGAAAGGACGGTGAACGGCACGCCGCAGATGCTCTCCAGAATCCGCAAAGAAATCTCTTTCGGAGCACAAAAATAGCATTTTTACAAAAATTCACTGAACTTTTTCGATAAGCCAGAAGAGCAGAGTGAAGCTCGCTTCGACTCTGCCTTGGCGAGAAAAAGTCAAATAAACTATTAACTTTTTCGTCAAGCCAGAAGAGCAGAGTGAAGCTCGCTTCGACTCTGCCTTGGCGAGAAAAAGTCATATAAATTATGAAACTAGTTTCAGAGTTTCACCCTCGGCGACCATTTTTCCGGCTCCGCCGAGGGTAATTTCGTAGAAATTTTGTAATTTTGCAACCGAGATACGGATATGGCACAGATAGACGAATTCTTCTTTGACACGAACCGCGTGGAGGGCATCACCGAGGCCGACTACCAGCGAGCGCAGCCTTACATCGAGGCGGCGCAGGCTTTCGCGCAGTCCACCTACCAGAGCATCTATATCATCGACTACTTCCGCAAGAACTTCCTCTATGTGTCGGACAATCCTCTCTTCCTCTGCGGCCACACCGCCGACGAGGTGCGACAGATGGGCTACGGTTTCTACATCAACAACGTGCCTGCCGACGAACAGCCGATGCTCACCGAACTGAACCGTGCGGGCTTCCGTGCTTTCGACGACGTGCCGCTGGCCGACCGCCGACGCTGCGTGATGTCCTACGACTTCCACATCCTCACCTCTGACCGTCCCCTGCTCATCAACCACAAGATTACGCCCCTTGTGCTCACGGCTGAAAGGCAACGGGTAGGCGACGGTACGTCGGGAATTGGTCGTGCCTGGCTCGCCCTCTGCACCGTTTCGCTCTCATCGCACAAGGAGGCCGGGCAGATTCGTTTCCGCATTCTGGGGCAGAGCGGCTATCGCCAGTATTCGCTCACCGCCCACCGTTGGCAACCCTGCGAGGGCATCACGCTCACCCCCGAGGAGAAACAGGTGCTCACCCTCTCGGCACAGGGCTACACGATGAAGGAAATCAGCGACCATATCTGCCGCTCGTTCGACACCGTGAAGTTCTACCGTCGTCAATTGTTCGAGAAACTCGACGTCGCCAACATCACCGAGGCCATCGCCTTTGCCACCAACTACGGCCTTTTGTAAGCCTCACGTCCCCGCCATTCCCCCGATTTTAACATCTTTTGTTACCCAAATGGGTGATTTTTCATCCCCGCGATGCAGAATTACCCATTTGGGTAGTGGATTTATTTGGCCGTTTCATTTACTTTGCAGGCAAAAACTCGTAAAGGATATGAAAAGACTGATTCTATTTTCTATGGTGTGCCTTGTGGCGATGGCCTCGAATGCACAGGGTGTCAGCGGACGGGTGATCGACGAGCAAGCCCAGCCGATGCCGTTTGCCAATGTCGTACTGCTCAATCGTGCCGATTCCGCTTTCATCGTGGGAACCGTGACCAAGGATGACGGAACTTTCAGCATCAATACCGATAAGCAAGATGGTCTGCTGAAAGTATCGAGTATAGGATATATAACAAAGTATATCGACGCACGACAGGGCAACGTAGGTGACATTCAGATGCACCCTAACACGCAGACACTCAGTGAGGTCGTTGTGAAAGGTCATGTCCCCCAGTTCCAAATGGGCAGCGAGGGATTCGTGACAAACGTCACAAACACCCCGCTCAGCCAGATAGGTACTGCCGACGATGTGCTGAAACACGTGCCTGGCATCATAGCCAAGGACGGAGTTTACGAAGTCTTCGGCAAAGGCTCGCCAATCATTTACATCAATGGCAGGAAGATGCGCAACAAAAAAGAACTGGAGCAATTGAAATCCACTGACATCAAGAGCGTAGAGCTTATCACCAATCCTGGTGCAAAGTATGATGCAACCGTGGGAGCCATCGTGAAGATTCAGACTATTCGTAGGGCTGGCGATGGTTTCAGTATAGATACATGGGGGCGCTGGCGACAGGGGCGCAAAGCCCAGAAGTCCGCCTCGCTTGACATGAATTATCGTCACAATGGACTTGACATCTTTACCTCTCTATGGGTCAGCAAAGGGAAGTATCTGCAACAGTCGGCACTCACGCAAGAAGTACAGAGCGATACGCTATGGCAGCAAAAGAATGAGATGCAGACGGATATTGTCAACCGTGAATATAGCATTGAAGGCGGTTTCAACTACATGCTGAACGAGCATCACAGTTTCGGTATGAAGTACGAGGCGACATTACCATCCACTTCTGATGAAATGACCGTACTGACAAGCGATGTAATGGCAAACGGCCAATTCTACGACAAATGGAAAAACTTGACCAACAAGCAGACCAAGGGAATTGCAGGTCATAAAATGAATGCTTATTATTTAGGCAAGATTGGAAAGCTGGACGTTGACTGGAACTTTGACTATCTGCGCAGTGGCTACGACGAGCAAAGTAAGATTGAAGAGACTTGCCAAATACAAGACAATCGTCTGATTGATGCCGAAAACAGGGTGAGAAACAATATGTTCGCATCGAAACTCACGATGACCTATCCTCTGTTTGGCGGTTCTCTGGACTTTGGCGCAGAATACATCAATACCGACCGACAGGATGACTATGCGAATCCGCAGAACTTTGTCGCCTCCAGTTACAGCACACTGAAAGAGCAAAGCATCAGCCCCTATGTGGAATATTCCAAGATGTTACCCAAGATTGGTATGTTGCGGGCTGGGCTTCGCTATGAACACGTGAAGTTCGACTATTATGAAAGTGACAACCTCGTGGAAGAACAGAGCCGCAGTTATGGGAATCTCTATCCGTCCCTCTCCTTTGCTACACGTCTTGGCAAGGTACAGGCACAGATAGCCTATTCTGCCAAGACCACACGCCCCACTTACCGCCAGTTGAGCAACGACGTGTTCTATGTTAATCGTTACAGCATGCAGCGGGGTAATCCATTGCTTGACAATTCCATCATCCACAACATCTCCCTTCAAGGGATGTGGAAATTCCTGCAGTTCTCCATCAGCTATTCCGACGAGCGCGGACGTATTATCCACTGGACGGAGCAGATTGACAATTCAAGCACAACGTTGGTGACGTACAAAAACATCCGCAGTCTGAAATGGATAGTGCCCTTTGTGACTGTCGCTCCAACGGTTGGCATCTGGCACCCGCAGTTATCTGTAGGCATGCGCAAGCAATGGCTCACAATGCAAACGACAGCAGGAGACATCACACTTGGCAAGCCGATGCTGATAGTTCAAGCCAGCAATACTTTTGCCTTCAACAAGACGCTGACAGGTGAAGTAGATTTCAGATATCAAGGCCCAGGTCATTATCAGAACATCTATTTGGACTACCACCAGACCGTTCTTAACGTTAGTTTAGTCAAAACCTTCTTCCACGACCGGCTGAGTATCAAGTTGGCTGGCGAGGATTTGCTTGACCGCAGCCGTGATGGGAACAGAGTCTATAATCAACAGGTACAGCTTTATCAAGGGAATTACTACGACCGTCGCCGTTTCGTAGTCACTCTTCGCTACAAGTTCAACACCACCCGCTCAAAGTACAAAGGCGAGGGTGCAGGTAACGCAGAAAAGAACCGCTTCTAAACCGCAACAACTATGCACAACAGTTTTAAATACATAAATCTCTCTTGGGCCGTGGTGGGCATTTGTGAAAGGCCACGGGTAGGCGACCAAAGGTCGGGAATGAATGCTCGCCAGCCCCTCTTGTTTCATATCCCAGGCATCGACAAGGACGAGGCCGCTGCCGTAGAGCATTACGTCATCGGCTACCTAGCCTTCTGGCACATTGCCTTTGTGGATGAAAAGCAGTTACAGCCCTGCCACGACGAGGCCCTGCGCGAAGCAGCCCGCCAGAAGATAGACCGCTACATCGCCGACCATCCGCCCGTCGAGACCTTCCCCCGCTTCTACCTCGTTCTGCTCCGTCAGCAGATTGCACCGATGGAGTCCGACGGCATGAGCCAGATATATCAGGTTTGAAAATTCCTTTAGGGACAAAATCATGACGTTTTGCGCCCCAGACTCTGAAACTAGTTTCAGACTTTCACCCTCACTGCCTTTTTTCTTGTTATTACCAATGTAAAAATCGTTTTTTTGTTTGTAACTTTGCAGGCATGGAACAGAAATGACGAACGAAGCAAGAGCAGAGCCCGCTCGACCTCTGGTCGCTTGCTACCAACGGGACGCAAGAAGCTTGCTTGCTATGCCGAGGCGCAGCCTGACTTCGCCCGATAGGGCAATGTAGAACCAAACAAGATGGAAAGGTTTTGAAATGAAACACCTGACACCATATCGCCAAAACGAAAAATCCCTCTCGCTGGTGAGGGGGAAAGGGATGGTGTTATTGTCTAAGGAGGCAGGGAGGAAAGGAGGGCTACTTGTCGTCGTAATGCCCGTAGGCCGAAAGCACATCCACATAAACCTCAGTCTCAAAGATTTCGTAAATCAAGCGATGCTTCTTTGTGATGGTACGGCTCCATTGGCCATTGCGGTCGCCTTTCAGTGGCTCAGGATGACCAGTGCCCGTTTTGGGATGCTCTTTCAGTTCCTTAATAAACTTATCGGCTTTCTTGTAGGCCGCAGGCTTAGAACGTTTCAGTTTCTGAAGGTCTTCAATAGCCTTTGGAGAATAGATAATCTTATACATCAGCCCACTCTTTGTAGAAATTCATCTAACGACTCATCAGGCAACATCTCAACACCTTCTCCACGCTTGATTTGTTCTCTTGCCTCATCTACACGGGCAAAGAACTCCTCTTTGGTGAGAAGAGTTGGGTCTACTTCTTTCTCAGAAACGAGTTTCCGCAAATATTTGGCGGCTCGCTTCAGCAGGTTTTCATCTTCAGCAATGATACTCATATTGCGAAGAATCTCTGCATTCATCTGCATTGCTGTCATAATCGTAATCTTTTTGTTCTCGGCGGCAAAGATACAACAAATTAATTAGATAATGCAAGAAAAAGGGGAAAAACAATGAAAAAGATTATCATCACCGCACTACTTGCCCTCGTCGCATTGGCGGGGCAAGCTCAAGAGGCACGAATAGATACTATTGTGCCGAAGTATTTGATCAACGGCTATTTCTTCCGCGAAATGCCGAAACTTCCTGATGCTGTGCCAAGCGTGACACGACTGAAGGACAAGGAAGGAAATAGCCTGGTAGCCATTGGGCTGAATGTCGATTTGCCCAAGTCGGTCATCCGTCAGGCTATCCCACGTGAGCAGGTTCACAACGCCGAACAGTTCCTGAATGGTGTCAACATGATGGCAACGATGCAAGAACTGACACAGGCGAAGGTAAAGGCCGACGGCACATTCTACTCGCCCAAGGCCGGTGAGCCGTTCCCTCAGTTCAGCGAGAAGGATATTGACGGGCAAGTATGGACGAACGACAGCGTCCGAGGCCGCGTGATGGTGCTCAACCTGTGGTACTCCGGCTGCGGCCCCTGCCGTGCCGAAATGCCCGAACTCTCCACGTGGAAGGAGCAGTTACCCAATGTGATGTTCTTCTCTGCCACCTACCACGATGCAGATCTGGCCAAGAGGATAACCGACAAGCACCACTTCACGTGGACACACCTCGTCGAGGCCAAGGACATGATGTCGTGGATAGGCACCGAGGGTTTCCCCTTCACCGTCGTAGTCGATAAGGAGGGCATCGTCCGCTATGCCGTCCACGGCACGAGCGAGGATAAACGTGCGGAGTTGTTGGCAAAGATTAAAGAGGCAGATGCAGAATAGATGTCAAATGCAATAAACTAGAAACTTGTCATCATCGCATTGCTCGCCCTCTCTTAAAGTACTGAAATGAAACATCTGACACCATATTGCCAAAACGAAACATCCCTCTCGCCGGTGAGGGGGAAAGGGATGGTGTTATTGTCTAAGGAGGCAGGGAGGAAAGGAGGGCTACTTGTCGTCGTAATGCCCGTAGGCCGAAAGCACATCCACATAAACCTCAGTCTCAAAGATGCGATATATCAGTCGGTGCTTCTTCGTAATCTCCCTGCTCCAGCGTCCTTCGGGTTTGCCCTTCAGCGGTTCGGGGTGGCCCAAACCTGTCTTGGGATGTTCCTTCATCTCTTCGATGAATCGATTGGCCTTGGCGAATACCTTGGGCTCACTCTTGGCGAGCCGCACCAAGTCAAGTTTTACCTGGTCGGACAGTCTAATTTCATATATCATAGCCCAGTCTCTTCAGATGCGTGGTCAGATCTTCACCAGGAAGCATTACGGAATACTCACCGCGTTCCATCTGCTGCTCTGCCTCGTCCAACTTGGCAAAGAACTCCTCTTTCGTCATCAGCGTCTGGTCAGTCTTTTTGGCCACCAGCTTCTTCAGATATTTTGCAAGCTGCTTCATCAGCGGCTCGCTGTCGGCTATCTCGGCCATGTCGCGCCATATCTGCGCATTCAACTCTATTGCTGTCATAATCGTAATCTTTTTGTTCTCGGCTGCAAATTTACGAATAATTTCTGAATAATCAAATTTTGGAACAGCGAAAATAGAGAAAATTTATTTTCATTATTGAGTCGTGACAAAATTCGATGACAATCAAATAATTCGCATAAAATAACATGAAGTTGAACCCTTTAACACCAAAAACTCTTTACCTAGGTTCTTTGCAAGACCTCCGCAAAGCGCCTGAGCACCCATGGAGCGCAAGAAAGCGGCAGAGCCGAGCGAAGACTTTCACCCTCGGCGCCCGAATTTAGGGTTTCGCCGAGGGTCTTTCGTATGACTTTTTCCTACTTTCTAACATTTGTGAGATCCTGTACCTTGTGGAAAGGCTACGGGTAGGCGAGCTTGCTCGGGCGTTCGACCTTGGTCGCTTGCTACCAGCGGGACGCAAGAATGCGGATGGACTCTTGGGTGATGCCCATGATGCGGTGTACGTCCTTCTTGAACCCTTTTTTTCTTTACTAACGACGGAAACATGTCAAAAACGTAGTAAAACTACGAAAAATAATAGGATTTTCTTGCAGAAAAGAAAAATAATCGCTATTTTTGTAGCCAAATTACAAGAATTATATAAAGGAGACCATCTATGATAAGAGATTTTTGGGTAAAGAATTACCTTTCCATCCGAGACAAGCAGGAATTGAACTTCGTAGCAAAAGGACCTGCATCAGAACTCGTCACCGAGGTTACCGAAGGAGTTTTTTTGTATAAGTTAGGCATTCTATACGGCTCCAATGCATCCGGTAAATCAAACATGCTGATTGCCTTAAATGAGGTATTCAGTATATTAGTACATCCCAAGTCAAATGCAAACAAAATAATCAATGGTAGTATTCCTTTCATACTCACAAAGGATGATCCTATTGAAATGCACGTGTCATTCTATGCAAATGGCATCAGATATGATTATGACGTAAAGTTCAACGAGAAATACATTTTGAATGAAGTCTTATATTATTATCCCAACAAGTCAAAGTCTTTATTCTATGAGCGTTCATTTGTTGGCGAAAACATACAGGCTGATGTAAAGTTTGGCACAAGCCTTAAGCTACAGGTCAAGACCCAGGACAGCATTCGTGAGAACACCTTGAACAACCATAGCGTCCTGTCTGTTTGCAGCAAGGCAGCCTTGAAAGAAGACATAGCCCCATTCAATATTCTTCACAAGTGGATTATGGTCAATTACCATGATGTGGATGGCGATGGGAACAAGGGGGTCGTTGAAATCTTGAAGAATGCATATAACGATCCCAAGATGCGTAAGTTTTATAACACTATGCTACAAAAGGCTGATCTGAACATCCTGGAATTCCGGCCAGTTGTAGAAGATCGTATAATACCAACGGAATATCGTGAACGCATTCAGAAGGAAAATATCCCCGATGAGATGAAGGAAGCTCTGCTTAAACCGACGGCTGATTCTGTGGCGTTTGTCAATCATTCTGAAGATGGAAATTTTGATATTCCTCTCAATTGGCAGTCAAAAGGTACGATAAAATACATACGCATCCTGGATGCTTTATACGATATGATTACCGATTCTCATGTGTACTATCTTGATGAATTAGGCGAGGATTTGCACAATGACCTGTTGTATTATTATCTTAACGTCTTCATTTTCAACTCAGATAAATCACAGTTGATTATCACGAGCCAGGAGACGACGCTCCTGTCTCAGGATTTGATCAATGAGAACAGAGGCGTTGTGTGGTTTGTGGATAAGAACAAAGAGACAGCCTCATCCGAGTATTCTCGTGGCGATTCATTTGGCTTGCACAAAAATCTGTCTCTATATAATTCTTATCGCATTGGTCGTCTGGGAGCAAAACCAGAATTGGGTAGTATCTTTATAAATTTGGAGGACTGATATGGGAAAACTACGACAGACAGCACTCATCCTGGGTGAAGGGCCAACGGAATTCTTCTATTTCAAGTCCCTATGCGACGTATTCAAGCGTTTAACCATCAAGCCAGACTATCCCAAGCACACCAACCTCAAGGAACTTGAAACCAAGATAGAAGAGGGCATTACCATGGGCTACAGCCATATCTTCTGCATCATTGATATGGACACGAAGGACAAGGAGCCTGAGCGCACCCAATATCAAAGGTTGAAGGCGAAGTATTCCAACCCCATCAACAAGCCAAGGAAAGGCATTTACTGTAAGGTCGAGTTCTTTGAGACCCACCGCTGCACTGAACTGTTCTTCCTCTACTTTTTCCGATACACATCGCGTCCTTACGATGACCAAGAATCTTTGCTGAAAGATTTGAACCAATGTGTGGAATACCGAAAAACTATCGACTTCTTTATGAAGAGCAAGGGCTTGCATAATTACTTTGAACGCAATGGTGGTTCGTTGACGATTGCTACAGCCAATGCCAATCACTCTATGGATGAGAAGCAAGCGAGTGGCAGAGATTATACTTACTCTGAACTTGGACAACTAATGAATATATTGGAGAAAATAAAATAGGTATAGTATGATTTCAAAAGAGCAGATTGAACAGCTTAGCCAGTTGATTCAAAATGTCAACCCCGACAAGCACTACTGGTTCTTCCGCACAATGGGAGGACACTTTTACGACGAATTCGTTTCCATGGGTTTTATTGCCATTGGATATGATGATATACTGATGAAAGACTTGAAGGATCTCCCAGAACAGGACTATATGGCCAGGGCTTTCATAAAAATCAGGCTTCACGAGTTGAAGAATGAGATGACAGACTCGCAGATAGCGAAAGCTGCAGGTCAGATTGTCAAATTCTACAAAGAGCTTCATATAGGAGATATCATTGTCGCTCCTGACCGCCAGTCCAGGAAGTTTGCCATTGGTGTTATCGCAAGTGACATGTACGAGGACAGCAGCAAGCATGGAGAGACGGAATGTCCGTTCGTAAAAAGAAGAAGTGTCAAGTGGATAAAAGAGGTGTGGCGCCTCGAATTGGACGCGAAGGCCATCCTTGCCTTCGGTAACCAGCAGACTATGTCCTCAATAGATGACTATGCCGACTATATCGACCGTAAGATGGATCAGCTATACACCAAGGGAGATGCCTCTTATCTAGTGCTTAGGGTGAATCAGGATAAGGAATTGTCGTGGGAGGATTTCATGTTTATCGGTGAACTTGGTGCATTCTTCAAAGAGTTTTCGAAAGAGATAGAGCTGGGCGCAGATCTGAGTAGGATAAAGATGAAAATCAATGTCCAGTCACCAGGCGATATTTTACTGATGATTCCAGACGGAGGCGGTTGGATCCTGGTTATCGTACTATTAATACTTATGGTTATCAGAGGTGGTAAATCTCATATTAATATAAATAGTAACGGATTAGATGCAGGAGTAGAGGCAGAAGATATGGGAGATACGCTTAGAAAAGTACTTGAAGCCATCTCTGATTTCAGAGACAGAAACGTTGAACGTTCATTACTTATAAAACGGAATCTGGAGAATATGGATATTGAGCAGCCTAAGGATACTCAGAACGTCATCTTGTTAGACGAATCTGAAACCATAGCCCTTCCTCCTTCTCTTTCTGAGTCAGAGGATAGCACCGAACATGACGAACTACCAGAACTACCGCAAAAATAAAGGCCAAGATACTGGACATGTATGAAGCAACATCAGAATGAGAAAATGCAACTGATGCTAGCTTGCCACAATTATTTGTCGAGGAAGATAAAGGCAAGGCCTGTCACGCATGTATATAAGAGTATCTGATCAAGTCTATTTTTCGTACACCCACGATGTCTATATGGTGACGACAAAATGACAAACCATAAATACTCTCTCGATAAGGGCAGATATCAGTATCAATCTGGCACTGCCTTATATCACAATGAACAAGAAAACCATCATCACCGCACTACTTGCCCTCGTCTGGGTGGTAGGACAAGGGATTTCTGAGTGAAAGTAATGTTTTCAACAGGGCAAAAACGGGTCATTTCACCTAAAATAATGTGAAAGCGAGCATAATATCAAAAAGATTTTGTAACTTTGCAGCGAGAGAACAAAAAATTGAATAGATATGGCAACTTACACAATCACATTGAACGAGCGAACCACCAGCGGTAAGGCATTGATGGCTTACTTGCAGGCATTGGGCGTATTGATGCATAAAGTGTCACCCAAGGCCAAGAGCAGTTACTTGCGTTCACAAGAAGACAAGAAGGCCGGGCGCATTGAGAAATTCTCCTCGTCGGAAGAAATGTTCAAGTCGTTAGGCATCTGAGCATATGTATGAAGTAAGAATGACCAAGACGTTCCGAAAGGATACGGAACGTTGTCGCAAGCGGGGCTATGACATGGAACTGCTGAAGACAGCCATCCGGATTCTTGAGGCAGATGGGAAACTCCCAGCAGAATATCGTCCTCATAAACTGTCGGGCGACTATGTCGGCTGCTGGGAATGTCATCTGAAGGGAGACTGGCTTCTGATATGGGAGCAGAATGACACGGAGCTGGTGTCGCTATTCACTGGTACAGGTACACATTCCGACTTGTTCGGATAAAATCTCTGAAACTGTTTCAGACTTTGGATAAATCGCTCACGCTCGGCCATCTGTAAGCAAGCTTGCATGGCACTCGCTTAATCGCGATTTTTACCCTCGGCGATAAGTTTTTTAGCTTCGCCGAGGGTAATTTCGTAGAATCTATATAACTCTGCGACAAGTCGCGAAGGTAGGCTGTATCTCAAAAATGAAAATAAAATCTAATTTATTTTGCATTTTATTCGATTTGCACTACTTTTGCAGGCATGGAACAACGATTCAAGAAAACAGACAATGGTATTGACCTGCGGGCGCTGCGCGAGTTCTGCAGGAAGGAGGGCGAGGCTGTCGCTTACCGCAAGGGCGACCAGCTGGAGCGCGAGGGTGACCCCGCACGGTGGTTCGGCTTCGTCACCGAAGGATGCTTCAAGTATATCAATCATGGCGTGAGCGACGACCTTCCGCACATCACGTGGTTCTCGTTCGAGGGCGAGTTTGTGGTCGACTATCCCATGTTCCTCTACCACCGTCCGGCACAGACCACCATCGAGGCCATGCTGCCCAGCCGCGTGTTGAGGGTCACTGGCGAACAGATGAAGGAGTTCTTCAGTCGGGACTTGGAGCACATGGAACTGCGTGCCAACATCGGCGAACTCATTCTCAGCCAGTACAGGAACCGTTATCATGACCTCCACTGCGCCACCGCCAGCGAGCGCTACGTCCAGTTGATGCAGCGCTGCCCCGGCATCGTTAATCTGCTCGACCTGCAGGACATCGCCTCGTTCCTCAACATCTCGCCGCAGATGCTCTCCCGAATCCACAAAGAAATCTCTTTCGGAGCACAAAATAGCATTTTTACAAAAATTCATATAAAATACTGAAACTAGTTTCAGAGTTTCACCCTCGGCGACCTTTTTCTGGGTTTCGCCGAGGGTTCGTATATGCTAAGAAATAAGCAGGTTATTTATGCAGTTTTATGCTTATTTCTGTAATTATGAGGAAATAAGACTGTAAATTCATGCTTATTTCTGTTAAATTTAGGGAAATAAGTGCAATTTCTTTGATTTTTATTTTTATTTCCTGATTATTTTGTGTACATTTGTGGCCAATAAACATAAAAGCGTATGAATAATAGGGCACCGTATTTAAATGAACAGATAATAAAAAGGATGAGGAATGACAATCCGTGGTGGGAAACAAATGCCATTCCTCAAGATTTCCATGAGATGCGACATAGACTCTATCTGGATAGTTTTTATCAAGAAGTAACCAATAGAGACGTTCGTCGTGGAGTCATATTGATGGGACCGAGACGTATAGGAAAAACGGTCATGATATATCATGTCATTGAAAGACTAATTAATGATGGTGTGTCCGCACAACGTATTATCTATCTGTCTATTGATACTCCTATCTACAATAATATTTCATTAGAAGAACTCTTTTCTTTGGCAAAAGAAGCATTGAATAGTGCCAATACCCAAGACGACTATTATGTGTTTTATGATGAAATACAATATCTGAAAGACTGGGAAGTCCATTTAAAATCAATGATAGACACATTCCGAAGCGCCAAGTTTATCGCTTCAGGTTCCGCAGCTGCAGCACTGAAGATGAAAAGCAATGAAAGTGGTGCCGGACGTTTTACCGACTTTATGCTACCTCCATTGACTTTCAATGAATATATACATTTGCTCAATCTTAACAGTATCATAACAAAGAAGTCTAAAGATGCTGATGACCCGTTGAGTTCTTATGTTGACACGCTGGATATCGGTAAGCTTAACAGTTATTTTATTGACTATATCAATTTTGGCGGTTATCCGGAAATCGTATTTTCAGAAAGGATGAGGCAAGATCCGGGCCAATATATCCGTCACGACATTGTAGATAAGGTGTTACTTAGAGATCTTCCAAGTTTGTACGGTATCCAGGACACGCAAGAGTTGAACCGCCTTTTTATATATATCGCATATCATTCCGGAGAAGAATTCTCATACGAAGTCATATCCAGAGAATCGGAAATCAGGAAAGACGTGCTTAAGAAGTATTTGATGTATCTTGAAGCGGCATTCCTCATAAACATAGTTTATAAGGTAGATGCAAATGCAAAAACGATGCAGCGCATAACATCGTTTAAGATATATCTTACTAATCCGTCACTCCGTTGTGCTCTCTTTTCACCACTTACAGAGACCGATCCGGCGATTGGAGGAATGGTGGAAACGGCTATCTTTGCACAATGGTTACAAACGCGTACATCTATCATAAAATACGCCAATTGGAATAAGGGGACAGCACCTGGAGAAGTCGATATCGTAGGCATTGATATAGCAAAACAAAAAGCCGACTGGGCGGTAGAGGTAAAATGGTCAGATCGTTATTTCGATAGACCGGCAGAGTTAAAGTCACTCCTGTATTTCATGGAGAATAATCATATGGAAAGAGCGTTGGTAACGTCGTTAACCAAACGTGGTGTAAAGCAATTAAGATCGGTAAGATTAGAGTTCATACCGTCTGCGATTTATGCATATACTGTTGGCTATAATAGGTTCAAAGCCTTTTTGACCTCACAGAAACTATAATCACTGAATTTACTTTTTATTCGATTTACACTACCTTTGCACCCACAAAAAAGAAAAACAATATGACACACCAACAGAAAAAGCACTTTAACACCTACAAGGAGGGACTCGATTTGGAGGTCCTGCGGAAATATTGTGAGGAGCATGGCGAGGAGAGGACGTTCGAGCGGGGCGAGACGCTGGAGGACGTGGGCGAGCCGGCTCAGTGGGTGGCGTTCGTGGAGCGCGGATGCTTCAAGTACATGGTGCATAACGATGAGGAGGGCAAGGACTACTGCACAGGCTTTGCCTTCGAGGGCGAGTTCGTGGCCGACTTCCCCTACTGCCTGGATGGTGATGTGTCGGAGGTGACCATCGAGGCGGACATGCCCTGTCTGGTGCGCATCATCAGCGGCGCGGAGCTGCAACACCTCTTCGACAACGACCCGTCGATGGCGAAGATGGACGTGAAGATACTGAAGAACCTGTTCAAGATGGTCTATCGGCGCGACCTTGACCACTACCGCTACACTGCCCGTGGCCGCTACCGTCGGCTGCTCGACCGCTGTCCGCAGGTGGTGCAGATGCTCTCGCTGAAGGACATCGCCTCGTTCCTTAAAATATCACCAAGCTATCTTAGCACACTTCGTAAAGAAATGACGTTCGAAACAAGAGCAGAGGGAAAGCGTTGTTAACTACGTTTTCCTCCTTTTCGCTCAGCATAGCCCGAACAAGTTCGACTCTGCATTCACTCATGTGTCGGTTGCACCATGCCTTGTAAGGAGGAATAAGGCGAAGCCAAATTACCTTCGGGCAAGGATAAGCCCTGTATCACGTTTTTGGCTCAAAAAGCATCAGGATGAGCCAAAAATCACCTTCATTTCTTTAACTAGTTAAAGAGACGCACCCTCGGCGACCTGTTTTCGGGCTTCGCCGAGGGCTTCTTTGTTTCTTTTGCTGTAACTTTGCGACAAAAAACAGCGAAGTATATGGATTCAAAGAACATTATTCAAAAACAAGGGTTTAGTGGAGACCACAATGAAAATGCAAACAAAATGCAAAATATAACTCACGAAACAATGTTTTATTATTGGTAATTTTGCAGCTTAAAAACAAATAAAATGAAATACATACTATTATTATTGAGTTCATGTCTTGCTCTTGGATGTACTTCCAACACGGACAACAGCAGCAAGAAATATCTACTCCAAGGAGTTTGGACGCTACGGCAGATGGATCATCCCGCTGGAAGCACTAAGACGTTTGCGGAAACAGAGGAAACGCTCCTCCGGCTATACGACGGCGACAGCGTGATGTATCAATACTGGCTGACCAGAGCAGAGACTGGGCTGAGTATAAGGCCCATCGGACAGCAGCGAGTGGTGCTGTTTGACAAAGGAAACGGAGAGCTTCTTTATATGGAAGATGACTCCCCATGTCCGTTGACGGTGAAAGATGATTCCACCATCGTCATCCAGCAAGACGGCGTTCTTCATTATTGGCATTGCGCTGATGACATTGCGAATGAATGGAGCTCAGAAATCAGGGAGATTATGGCTGCAGACATGCAGCAGGGTAATAGAGGCGATCAACGTTGCTATATGCTTTCTCCCAAGGAGCGTAGACAGGCCAGTTATATCCAGTGGCTCCTTGCATCCATCGCCATCATCATCACCCTTGCAGTGTCAAACTATGTCGTCAGTCGTCGCCGTCGTCAACAGCTACAGCTGCAGCTACGGCAGATTCAGGAGGTGCAGCAAGAGCGTCCGCAGGTTGTCAGACAGGCCATTGAGTCGGTAGAGGCGGCCTATTTCGTGTCCGATGAGTACCAGGCCCTGCAACGCCGCATTTCCACAGGCAGTATGCTGAAGGATAACGATTGGCTCACTATAGAGAGTCAAATCAAGAAGGTGTATCCTGGCTTCAGCAGCCAATTGCGAAATCTCCACGCGATGTCTGAACTGGAATATCAAGTATGCCTACTTATTAAACTCAGGATTGCTCCGTCGGACATCGCTGTTGTACTGGCTCGCGATGCAAGCACCATCAGCACCGTGCGCAGCCGACTCTATAAAAAGGTGTTCGGCCAAAAAGGCGGAGCTAAGGAATGGGACGAATTCGTCCTTTCCATCGGCACTTAAACGGCATGCAAACATTTTGCAAACACTTTGCAAAGTGAATGCAAACTCAAAAGGTTGGTGGAATGGCGTAAAGCATGTACTTTTGCAACCGAAAACGTAATTCACTCAATGTCTAACCAATTTAAAAACGTAAAACTTATGAAAAAGGTATTTTTAGTTATGGCAATGGCACTTATGGGAGCCATGCAGATGAGTGCACAGAATGTGAAGGTGGACGACAAGGAACTCATCGGTACTTGGGTCATGGAGTCCATGCAGTGGGAAGGAGAGAAGAAAACTGTCTGTGGCAAGGAGAGTGGCTACACGCAGTTCAAGTATTATGGTGCCAATGGCGAGTATGCTTGTGCGGAATTGGCTCTGACCAAGGAGGGCAAGGTGGTGGTCATGCCCCATGAGTATGGTAAATACACGTTCAAGGACGGCTGGTACTCGGAGATGGGACGTGAGGCCATCAAGGATGCCATCGTCTGGGTTGACAAGACCACGACGAAAGGCACGTGGATGAAACGCCATGACATCTGGAAGAAGGTCACCCTGCCCGACAAAGTGGTGAAGTACATCATGGACTGCTGCAAGACGAAGAACACGCCTGCCGATGTTCAGCAGCTTATCAAGCAGAACATGTTTAAGTAAAACAGATCGACATATGAAGAAGTACACAATCATTGCCATTGCTGCAGCAATAGTGCTCGTGGCTGGCACAGCAAAAACCATAGCTAATGAACAGCCCCTTGTCGAAATAGAGCAACAGGGTGAGCGTGTGTTTGACATCTGCGAACAGATGCCCAGTTTCCCTGGTGGCGATGCAAAGCTGATGGAATTCCTCATGAGAAACGTGAAGTATCCCGAACAGGCGGAAGAGTACGGTGTCCAAGGCCGTGTGAAAGTGCAGTTCATCGTCGAGAAAGACGGTAGTATTTCAAAACCCAAGGTTGTGGAAACATCTCAAGATGCAAATGACCCCCAAGTGGTAGTAACCAAGGCCACAGTAAGCGAGAAAGACTATAAGGCCGGTGTTCAAGCCCTGAAAGACGAGGCCATCCGCGTGGTCAAAGCCATGCCTAAATGGACCCCTGGCAAGCAACGGGGCAAAAGCGTGCGAGCGAAGTACACCATCCCAGTAACTTACAGATTGAATTAAGCTTTAAGAAAAAGTATAGTAAAGTTAGTAAAACGAGTAGTACCCGGGACGTACAGGAGGCCGCAGTGATGCTCCCTCCTGTTTTCAAACCTAAAACACATTAAATTAAATCTGCATTGTTTCTTGCTGTTGATTTCTCCATGTGTGTCTAGGCGCAGGAAAAGGTTAAGGAAAACACCAATCGCCCTGAGAGAACCATCGCTCTATGGGGGCACGTTAAATACTCCGTGACACGGCAGGAACGCAGACTCAGAGAGAAATAACCATCACGGGCGACGTGAAGGACGGATTCCTAAAGACTCCGCTAACCGATGCCCATGTGTCAATATGCAAAGCCGACAGCAGAGTGCTGGCCAATTAGTTAAGGATGACCCTCTACATGCGCAACGACAAGCCGTTTCTGGCCGTGTATTCGGCGAAGGTGGAGACGGACGCAAACGCCTTGCTCGTTCATGCATGGAAGGTAGGCTACGATGACGAATGACAGTGCGTGAGTATCGGCAAAGAGACAGAGGTGGAAGTGCCGAAGATTGAGATGCGCAAGATGCGGGAATTGTGCCTGAACGAAGTTGTCGTGAAGGCTACGCATCCTACGTCTGAAACTCACCCGTACTGCCCTGCTCAGATTGACATCTAAGTCGAAAGAGATATCATATTGTTGAACCCTTTAAACAAAAAATACTATGAGTCCATAAATAAAAGCAAAAGTTTTGGATGCGTGAAAGATAAGTTGCAACAGGAAAATACTTAGAAAAAATGATATTTCTTTGGTGTTTTACTCGATTTGCACTACCTTTGCACCTCGATTATATAGTAGAAAGAGCAACAGCTTTCTGAACTTCTCCTAAATAGCCAATAGAAATAGTATACAGAAAGACTGCTGTTAGCTCACATCGCATAGCAATATGGATGTGGGCTTTAGCGGTTTCACCTGTATACGAGGTACGGCTATACCTAGAGAAGAGATGTTCCGCTATTGTCCCGCATCCTTTTTTTATTAGAGTCTACTATATTTTTTTATTCACCATTTAATACTATGCAATTATGAGCAATGAAGAAGAATCTTTATTGGCTCTCCTGTGCGAGAGTCTGGGCAATGGCCAGCGCGGCAATGCGCCGATATTTATCAATTTCAACAGTTTCAATGGCCCCGTCGGGCAGCATAACGAAAACGCAGACACCGTGAACTTCTCGATGGATAAGGACGGGGGCATCAGCTTCCAGCACATCCGGCGGACAGGCAAGAGCATCATTCAGCCCGAGGTGATGGCAAAGGCACTGGAGCGGACGATGGAAGAAGGCTACTGGTGGGCCAGCACGGCATGGGCCGTGGCATTCCGCATCTACCAGATGGAGGGCTTCACAGGCAGCATCCGCCAGTTTGTGCGTGAGGTGCAGGAATGGCCTTGGCAGAAGACGCTGGCATTTCCCTGTACTTATGACAGCATACAGAAACCAATAGTCAGCGGGAAACTGTCGGGCAGCATCGACAAATGGAAGGAGGACGGTGCACCGGAGCAGATGCAACGACTGGCTCAGCGGCTGCTCGACCTTCTAAATTGACTTCTGAATGTTCTAAAAAACATTCTAAACCTTCTAATAATGCTTCTAAGGCTCCGACAATTTTTGCCGGAGCCTTTTGTTTTGTGTAACTTTGCCATGTAGCTGCAAAAAGTCTAACCTTTAAACAACAAGAACAATGGAGAGAGATTATTTGTCGAACATGAATGATGTGAGTTTTTATGGGATTGCTTCGAGTCTGGAACTTGGAGAGCACAGATATGTGCGGACGGACGAAGTGGCAATCTGTGTTGCTGAGGCCATCAAGCAGAACCATTTCTTAGTGAAGTACGATAAAACGACGGCACCGATGATTGATGCAGCCGTGATGCGCAACATCGGATACAAGGAAGAGGAGGAACTGCAGAGAGACCGGCTCGACGGACTGGGCTCGGGCGAGTTCATCATCCTGTTCAACGTAGATAGTCTGCCGTTAAGTCTGACGGAAGCGATGGACAACGAGGCGTGGTCAGCGGACTTCCTGACATACGACGACTGTGTGGAGAAAGCGGAGTTCACGCTGAACGATCTGCTGCGTTTCAGCGACTTCGAGTACGACTATTATTACCTCTATGTCGGCGCAGCCCTGGCCATCGCGCAGGCTGAGCATCCCGACTGGTGCTACGAGACTTTTATAGAATGTTTTCGCAAAGATGTGGTTGACAAGATGGCTGAGCGGACGGAGAACTACTTGGGGTATAAAGCATTTGCAGATGAAGAAGGATGAGAGAGACCCCGCCACGGCCTCCGGCCACCCCGCCCCTAAGAGGGGTGGGGAGTCGCGGGAGCGGAAGCCAAACTGGAAGGAATATACTGCCACGGTGGAGGACATCCAGAACTTCCTGATGGACAGGATTCTGCTGCGGCATAATGTGATCACGAGGAGGGTGGAGTACCGTATTCCCGAAGGGGACCTTTGGGAAAGTGAAAAACGAAGAGTGATAAGTGAAAAAATTCTTGAGACCTTCGGAACAAGCGACCAAGGTCGAGCGGCGACCGCCGGCACGGAGTGGGAGCCAATCTCCGACCGGGTGGTGAACTCGCTATGGGCGGAACTGTCGGCCGAGAAGGTGGTGCGGGCGCAGGACATCTACCGCGTCATGGAGTCGGACTTCGTGCCGGAGTTCAACCCGTTCCAGTTCTACCTGGAGCACCTGCCTCCGTGGAACGGGGAGGACTATATCTTAGCCATGTCGGTGAGCGTATCGGTGAAGGGGGAGATGGAGGAGCAGATGCTGTTCGCGCAGTACCTGAAGAAGTGGCTGGTGGGGATGGTGGCGGGATGGATAGACCCGGTGGTGGTGAACAACGTCATCTTAGTGCTGATAGGCGAGCAGGGCTCGTACAAGACGACGTGGTTCAACTACCTGCTGCCGCCCGAGCTGCGGCAGTACTTCTACACAAAAACTAATTCAAATAAGATGGGGCGCGACGACCTCTTGACCTTGGCGCAGTACGGGCTGGTGTGCTGTGAGGAGCTGGACACGATGCGGCCGTCGGAGCTGAACCAGCTGAAGGCGGCGGTGACGATGCCGTCGATAGACGAGCGGGCGGCCTACGCCCACTACCACGAGCACCGCCCGCACATAGCGTCGTTCTGCGGCACGGGCAACAACATGCAGTTCCTCTCGGACCCGACGGGCAACCGCCGCTGGCTGCCCTTCGAGGTGGAGAGCATCACGTCGCCGCGCGAGGTGCCCTTCGACTACGAGGGCATCTATGCGCAGGCATATGCGCTGTACGAGCAAGGTTTCCAGTTCTGGTTCTCGAAGGCAGAGATAGAACGGCTGGCGGAACATAACCGGCAGTTCGAGACACCGCGATTAGAGAGTGAGCTGGTGGATGTGTACTTCCGTCGGCCTCAGGGTCAGGAGCCTGGCGAGTACATGCCTGTGAGCCGTGCCCTTCAGATCATCGGCGGCAACACTGTGCAGCAACTCAGTGCCGTACGGCTGGGCCGTGCCTTCATGGAACAGGGCTTCCGACAGGTGCGGCAGGCCCATTCGCGCGGCTATGTGGTAGTGCGCCGGTCGGCAGAGGAGATTCAGGCACATTTGCGCGGCATGGCCTACGGTGCGGATGAACCCTTTTAAAGTGAAAAGTGAAAAGTGATGAGTGAAGAATTGGATGACGGAATGACGGATGTGACGGTAAAAAACATAAAAAGCCTCCTGCGTACCTGCGCGCATGTATGTACGCAGGAAATATTTCCTGGAATTATCTGTCATATCCGTCATCTGTCACTGGATAAAGGAAAAATGAAAAGACAAACCATAGAGTTAGACAACGGAAACAATATACTTAGACAACGGAAACAATATACTTAGACAACGGAAACAATATACTTAGACAACGAAAACAATATACTTAGACAACAAAAACCATATGATTATCAAAAGTTATCCCAAAAGTGAACTGGCACTGCTTTATTTTCCAGATAGTGACCCGCATGTAGCATTGAACCACCTGAACAGTTGGATAAAACGGTGCCAGCCATTGTTAGAAGCCCTCGCAGGATGCTACCAGAGTCGCCACGCCAAATACTTCTCGCCACAGGCAGTAAGGCTGATAGTGAAATACCTCGGTGAACCGTAGGGTCATCACGAAAGTGAGACCCCCCTGCGAAACTTTGTGGAGCTGGAGGGAGTCGAACCCTCGTCCGCACAAGGAAACCATACGCTTTCTACACGCTTATCCCGGCCTTCATTTTCGAGCTGTGACAAGACCCGGGCCACCAATCACAGCCTTATCCTCTAAAGTTTCACCAAGGCATCGAGGCCTGCCAAGGCTATTCCCGATTTAACCTGCGCCGCTTGATCTCCGGATTCGGAACAACATCCTCGGAGCGACGTCTCGTTCTCCTACCTTGTAAGAGAATTAAGCTCGTAATCTACTGTACTTCGATTAAGCAGCGAGAGCATACTCATTGTTGCCAATTAAATTTGCGCTGACTCAGATTTAGGAGGAAACCAACGAGCCTCCGCGTGCTTACGTACCATTTCATCTCGCCGTCAAATCCAGTCAACCCCGATAACAAACGATAACGTCAACGATAACGATAACGTGAACGGAAACGTAATTTCGGCGCAAAGGTACACTTTTTTCTAAATACCGCAAAACTTTTCTAAAAAAAATGCTTACCTTTGCACCGTTTTTACCCTTTTAGCACAATATTTCGTGCTGTCGGTGGTTATACATTATATATAATATGATAGTATTGGTATGAAACGATTAGTCAGTTTTCTGCTGTATTTCGTGCTCACTGCCACCATGGCATGGGCACAATCCAGCATGACCGATAACCAGGTGATGGACTTCGTTGTGGAGCAGAACGCCAAAGGCGTATCGCGCCAGCAGATAGTGACACAACTGATGCAGCGAGGTGTGACGATTGACCAGATACGCCGCATCCAGAAAAAATACCAGCGCCAGATGAAGAACGGTGCTTTAGGAGCCGAGGACATTACAGCGGGCTCCAAAGAGGTGAAGAACCGCATGCGTGAAGCCAACGGCGAGAGGCGTGCCGATGAAATTGAACGTGAGAAACGTAACGCCTCGAACTACCGCATAAAGGACAACCGCAAAAAAACCAAGAAACACACGTATGACGAGGAGGACGAGGAGTTCCTGGAGATGGACGATGCCATGGACTTTATGATGCCCGACTCGCTGAAGTACTACTACGAGGAAGAAAAGGAAGAAACTGGCCGCAAGATATTCGGCCATGATGTATTCAACAACAAGAACATGACCTTTGAAAGTTCTATGAACATCGCCACCCCCCAAAGTTACCGGCTCGGAGCAGGTGACGTAGTGAACATCGACATCTGGGGAGCATCGCAGGAGAGTATCACAGAGACCGTCTCGCCAGACGGCACCATAACCGTCGAAGGCGTGGGTGTTGTGCAGTTAGGCGGACTCACGGTGAGTCAGGCCAAGAGCCGTTTGCGCCAGGTTATCGGTCCACGCTATCAGGATTCGCGTATCGAACTGACCCTTGGGCAGACCCGTACCATCACTATCAGTGTGACGGGTGAAGTAAAGATGCCGGGCACATACACCATGTCGGCCTTTGCAACCGTCTATAATGCCCTCTACATGGCGGGTGGTCCCAACAATATCGGTACATTGCGCAGCATTAAGGTGTTCCGTGGCGGCAAGCAGATTTCGAGTGTCGATGTCTATGCTTTTCTGCTGAACGGTAACCTGACAGGCGACGTGCGGCTTCAAGACAACGACATCATCACCGTCGGTCCTTATGAACAGTTGGTGTGCATTGCCGGTAAGGTGAAGCGCCCCATGTACTACGAAATGAAGAAGAACGAGAGTGCAGCCACCCTGTTGCGTTATGCCGGCGGCTTCACAGGCGATGCCTTCACCAAGTCTATCCGCGTCCACCGCAAGGCCGGCGCACAGTATTCGGTGTTCAATGTGGGTGAGTTTGACACCAACGACTTCCGGTTGATGGACGAGGACTCTATCACTGTCGATTCTACCATAGTACGCTACCAGAACATGGTTGAAGTCATCGGTGCAGTTTTCCGTCCTGGCATGTATCAGGCTGGAGGCCACATTGGTACTGTCAAGGCACTCATTGAAGCCTGCGGCGGACTTACCGAGGAAGCCATAGGCCAGCATGCCGTGATGCACCGCACAAAGCCCGACCGCTCATTAGAGGTTCTGAGTATTGACATCAGCGGCATACTGGAAGGTACTGTACCCGACATTCCCATCAAGAACGAGGATGTGCTCTACATTGCCACGAACGAAGAGCGGGAGTCAGACAAGACCATCACCATCCACGGCGAGGTGCCCTACCCCGGCATCTACAAATATGCCGCCAACCAGACTGTGGAGGACGCCATATTACAGGCCGGCGGTCTGACCAACGCCGCCTCACTGGCCAAGGTTGACGTTGCCCGCCGTATCATTGACGCCGAGGCAACAGAGGCCAGCGACACTCTGGCTTTTACCTATAGCTTCAGTATAGACAAGGACTACCGGATTCAAGAAGGTGAGCACTTCACCTTGCAGCCCTACGATGAAATCTACGTCCGACGGAGTCCTAAATACAATGAGCAACAGAACGTCTTTGTCGAAGGTGAAGTGCAGTTCAGCGGCAACTACACCCTGACAAACAGTCGCCAGCGTCTGAGCGAGATTATCGAGCAGGCCGGCGGACTGACCAAGCGTGCCTTCCCCGAAGGAGCCAAGCTACTGCGCAAGATGACACAGGAGGAGCGCGAGCAGATGGAAACCATGCTCCGTACAGCCCAGCGCAACTCGGGCAATGACTCTATCGACGTCAAGAAACTGCTGACCATGACCACTTTTCCCGTGGCCATCGAGTTGGACAAAGCATTGGCCAACCCCAGGAGTGACGACGACCCCTTCCTGCGTGAAGGCGACCGCATCGTCGTACCCCGTTACACCAGTACAGTGAGCATCAACGGCGAGGTGCTCTATCCCAACACCGTACGCTACAAAGCAGGAGAGAAGGCAGACTACTACATCGACCTGGCAGGTGGCGTCAGTTCGTCAGGCAAACGCAGCCAGACCATCATCATCTACATGAACGGTATGGTAGCCAAGGCAGACCGTAAGCACCGTCCCGCCCCCGGATGTCAGATTGTGGTTCCGACGAAATCCAAACGCCGTGCCCTGACGCTGCCCGAGATACTGAGTATCGGCTCCAGCACCGCTTCAATAGCCACGATGATAGCCACTATTGCCAACCTCATCAAGTAAGTAGCAGTATGGAAGAAAACAAGACACAGCAACAACCTGAGGTCATCGACCTGAGGCAAGTGTTCAGAAAAATATGGGCCAGCCGACGTCTGTTCTACAAGACACTGCCCACCGCCTTTGTTCTGGCATGTATATATATATTAGGTGTACCCCGTACTTATACATCGGAGGTCAAGCTGGCTCCCGAAATGGAGAATTCCGGTGCTGGTGGTGCTTTGAGTTCTCTTGCCTCGTCGTTCGGTTTCGACCTCGGCGACATGCAGACCACCGATGCCATCACTCCCCTACTCTACCCCGACCTGATGGAGGACAACGGATTTGTCACCAGTATGTTCGGTATCAATGTCAAGACGCTTGACGGCGATGTCAGTACCACTTATCACGACTATCTGCAGAAATACACCCAACCATCTGTCTGGAGCAAGCCGATGATATGGGTTAAGCAGCTCCTAAAGCCCTCTGGGAAAGGAGGTGACTCAAAGTTTGATCCTTACCAGTTGTCCCGTATCGAAAATGAGGTGGCAGAGGCTATCCGCGGCAATGTCAAGATTTCCGTGGACAAGAAGAACGGAGTCATCACCATTAATGTGCAGGCACAAGACCCTCTTGTCTGCAAGACCATGGCTGACTCCATCAAGGAACGTCTGCAGCTGTTCATCACTGAATATCGCACCAACAAATCGCGCACCGACTACGAATACTATAAGAAGCTGACCGAACAGGCCAAGCACGAGTATGAGAAAACCCGGCAGATGTATGGCAGCATGGCCGACGCAAACTCGCGCATAGCACTGAAAAGTGTAGAACTGAAAATGGAAGACATGGAGAACGACATGCAATTGAAGTTCAATACCTATACGTCCATGAATACACAACTACAGGCAGCCAAGGCCAAGGTTCAGGAACGCACGCCGGTATTCACCGTCATCAAGGGTGCTGCCGTCCCCGTCAAGCCATCAGGCCCCAAGCGCATGATTTTTGTCCTGGCCATCACTATCGTCACTTTCATCGCCACTTCACTTTACATTGTCCGCAAGGACTTGCATTTCCAATTCTAAAAGACAGGAGGGGGAATGATAATACTGCAATCACTGGCCAACAGATTAGGTATTTCCAAGACAAAAGAGGTTATCGCCGAAAACTTGTTCTGGTCTGTACTTGGTAAGATTGTAGCCCTCTTGGGAGGTCTTCTGGTGGGCATTATCGTTGCCCGCTATTTAGGGCCAGCCCAATATGGCCTGATGAGTTATGTCATCAGCTATGTGACATTGTTCCAGACATTTGCCTTGTTAGGGCTTGACTCCATTGAGATCAGAGAAGAGTCACGGGGCAAATACCCCTTTCAGACTATCATCGGAACAGCCTTCGGCTTGAAATTATGCTCTGCCATAGTGTGCATAATATTGGTATTGGGCACGTCCTGGTATATGGAGGCCGATTCCGACACGACGCTGCTTATAGCCATTTATGTGCTGACAATTATACTCAACTCCTCTAACGTCATCAGAAACTATTTCACGGCCATTGTTCAGAACAAGCACGTTGTCAAGGCAGAGATTAGTCGCACTTTGATAGGAATCCTGATAAAGTCTGCCTGTCTTCTGGCGCATGCCCCACTTGTGTGGTTCGTTGCTGCTTCGATGTTCGATGCCGTATTGCTGGCCAGCGGCTATTACATGGCCTACCATGCTAAGGTAGGTAGCATAAGGGAGTGGCGTTTTGACTGTCAGTATGCCAAGTTTATGCTCAAAGAGTCGTTCCCGTTAATGATTAGCGGTGCTGCCATCATCCTGTATCAGCGCATAGACCAGGTGATGATAGGACAGATGATCGACAAGGAATCCGTCGGCTATTTCTCCGTTGCCTCCAAATTTGTCGAGATTCTGATATACATCCCGATGATGCTTGCCCAGACCATCATGCCTGTCCTTGTCCATATCCGGGAAAACGATGAAGCAACCTATATCAGGAAAGGGCAGCAATTCATGAACATTTCCCTGTGGAGTTCCCTGCTGCTGTCAGCCCTTATGTCGGTCTCTTCCTATTGGATTATCATCCTTACGTTCGGACAAGCTTATTTACCGGCTGTTGCCGTATTACAAATATTATCGTTTAAAGCTGCGGGGCTGGCACTCTCCAATACGGCTGGCACGATGTTGGTGGCCGAGGGGCTTCAACGCTATGCTATTATCCGCGACCTTTTAGGATGCACTGTCTGCATTGCCCTGAACTATTTCCTATTACCCCGTTACGGCATCATCGCCGCAGCGTGGATAGCCATTGCCAGTAATGTCATTGCAGGCTATGTGGCCGATGCCTTTATCCCTGCCTATCGGCACTTGTTCTTCCGTCAAACTCATGCTTTGTTCATGGGTTGGAAAAGCATGCTAACAGTGAAGTCGTTGTTCAAGTCCAAATAATCCCCTGTTACCATGACTGTCATTCCCCTACTATACTTTACCTTTTTGGCCGCCTACTTCTATTACAAGAATCGGGGCTGGGGCATGGACGTGGCAGCCTCATCGCTACTCATTGCTATATCGGTGGCTGCCGTCATGATTGACATCAATGACATCTACGGTGAATACGGCATCAACGAGTATGCTATCACTCTGCCCACAGTCCTGCTTTACTGTCTCCAGTGGACCTTGGTATTGATTCCCATACACCATCTGTCGAGACTGCCACTCGAAAAGCATTTCCCCGTCAAGCAGACCATGCTCTATCTTTACATGGTCATCATTGTCGTCTCTTCCTTTATCATAATTCTTTCGAAGGTCTCCGATATCCGCGACGCACTGCTTATGGATATGATTGACGTCCGTCATGAACATTACAAAGACCTGGTTGAGGGAGAAGGCGGGCAGGCGAATCCCCTGCTTATCATCCCCACCATCTTCATATCCACCCCATTCCCTACCCTTGCCTTGTGCTTCTGGTTCTACACAAAAGCCTTCACGAAATTCTCGATATTCCTGCGCACAGGCATACTGATAGCCTCCATTGTCCAGGCCATTACGGCAATCATCGTGGCTGGACGTTCGGCTATCGTGTTCTGGCTTTTCGACTTCTACATCCTATACAGCTTGTTCTACCGCTATCTGTCGAAGAAAGCCAAACACCGCATCAACATGGCCGCCTTAGTCATGGTTTCCATCATTGGTGTGCTCTTTATGGCCATCACTATATCACGTTTCGACGAAGCAGGCAGCAAGTCCACCCCGTTCGACTCACTATACGGATACGCCGGACAGCACGTTAACAACTTCTGTACGATGTTTGTCAATGGCAGCAATCCAGAACCACTCTACGACCGTATCTTCCCGTTTACCTCACGTCTGATGGGACATCCTTATGACATGGTGGAGCACTATGACACACTGAGGAAACACACTGACGTTCTGGTCAATGTCTTTGACACTTTCGGCGGCGAGATTTTTCTGGATTTAGGGTGGATAGCCTATATCCTTTTCTTCTTTGGATGGATAGTTCTCACACTTTATGTCAGGTATAATTGGCAGGAAATCTCTTTCTACCGTATCTTCCCGTTAGTCATCATCATCGCTTTCTTCACACGGGGACTCTTCGCATGGCCGTTCACTGGGCATGTTACAAGCATGGCACTTGTGCTGGTACTCATGAACACCTACCTCTTCAGATATGCATTCAAAATATAACATCCTTACGATAGACCTATGAAAATATTCGCCGTTATTGTCACCTATAATGCCATGTACCGGGGTTGGATAGATCGCTGCATGAAGAGTCTGAGCGAGAGCACCGTCCCCGTCACAGCCATTATTGTCGATAATGGCTCCTGCGACGGCACCCGCGAACATGTCCCCTCTGCCTACCCCGAAGCCGTATGGATGCCTCAGGAAAACAATTTGGGCTTCGGGCAGGCCAATAACCTGGGACTGTGTTACGCCTTAGAACATCAGGCCGACTATGTACTGCTGCTCAATCAAGACGCAGCCATCTCTCCTGACGCCATCCAGCAGATGTTGGCTGTTAGTGACGGCAAGTCGCTGTTGTCGCCACTTCACCTTAACGGCGACGGCACCCGTCTCGACGAACTGTTCCGCATCACACTGAAGGATGCCCATAACCTGATGAATGACGACCTGCTGATACACCACACTTTAGCCGACTGCTACGAGACGGGCGAGGTCTGTGCCGCGTGCTGGCTCATGCCTGCTGCCTTGCTACAATGCGTCGGCGGTTTCAATCCCCTCTTCTTCCATTATAGCGAAGACAACAACTATTACCACCGGCTGGTCTATCACCACATCAGGACCCTTATTGTACCTCATGCCTATATGTACCACGACAGGAAACTGTTTGGTAATCAGAAAGCCCATGACCACGGCCTTGTCAGACGTGAGTTGACGCTGGCTGCCTGTAATATCAATCACTCTTTGGCTCAACGGGTCGCCGACTATCTGCGTGTCTTATTTCGCCATGGCTTGTCTGTTTCCTTTTTCTCTGGTATAACTTGGCTACTGCTACATCTGCGCTCAATCTATCACTCCAGAAAGGAGGAAAGGCAGTCTGGCCTCACGTGGCTTAACCTCTCATAACCCTTTACTGACATGAACATCCTGTTAGACTTCATACCTTTCCAACATATAGGCGGTGTCAGTGGTGCTGCCAGTTTCACAAAGGCCGTCACTGACGAGGTCATCCGACATAGGCCAGTGGGTACACATCTCTTTGCCGTCTATGACTCCACGCTTCCTGTAACAGGGCGCTATCATTGCCACGAAATGGCAGAACACAACAACATCAAGCTGATTGACATCAGGCAAGCCACCCTGGCCGACATCGTCAGCCACCACGCCATCGATGTGTTCTTCATGGCTATCGCCCAACTCTACAAGCACTACAATCTGAACGGCATCAGGTGCAAGACGGTGATGTTCATTCACGACATATTCGATGCAGAGCGTGCCGACAACTACGTCGATGCCACCATCCACGACACGGGACTGGAAAGCCGTTGGAGTCGTTGCAAACGCCTCGTCAACATTTTCTCTGGCCGCAGCCAAAGGCTGGCCCGCCAATGCTATGCCAGTCTGATGCCCCTTTATACAGCCCCAAAGACAGTGCCTTATACGGTTTCCGACTATTCTCGCCACGCCCTTTGCTATCATTTTCCCGCTATCAAGAAGGAAATCAAAGTGTGCTACTCGCCACTCAGGCAAGTAACAAGGAACCATACTATTGAGAATCCCCAATTACAGGAAATAGTCAGAAGCGGGAAGCGTTACCTGCTGATGGTCTCGGCCAACAGACTATACAAGAACCCCCATACCTTGGCCAAGGTATTCAAACGTCTGAACGATGAGCGAACAGACCTCCACTTGTTAACACTGAAGATGGGACGCAAGATATCTCCACAACATACAGACATCGCTTTCTTGTCAGACAGCGACCTCTGCTACGCCTACGAGCACGCTCTTGCACTGGTGTTTCCTTCTTATTTTGAGGGTTTTGGCTATCCTCCTGTCGAGGCAATGGAGTACGGCACACCTGTAGTGGCGTCGAACGTCACCAGCATTCCCGAGATATTGGGCGATGCCGCATTCTACTTCTCACCGTTCTACCCTGCTGACCTGTATAGGGCTCTTCACGAAGTGCTGGATCATCCCGATGTCAAAATCGACAAGATGAGGCGCAGACTTGCGGAGATACACCAACGACAGGATGACGACTTGAAACAACTCATCAATGACCTGCTAACTCCATAAGAAGAACATGACACTGACCCGAAGACTCCGACTATGGACTGAACCGCTCGTGAAAATGCCGTGCAGACTGTTTGGCCTGCTTTACAGCTACAATGCCAACCGCCGCTTGGCACTTTTGCGAAGCTATCTCTATACCCAGTGGTTAGCTCCCAGTCTGGCAACGGTCGGCAAGGGTTGCCTCATCTACCGTCCTGTCAAGATTGTCGGTGGTCACCACATCTCAATTGGCAACATGTCTGTGATTGGCGCCCATGGTACGCTTACTACTTGGGAACACTATCGTGGCGAGACGTTCGCTCCCAGGATAGAAATAGGTGAGCACTGCGATTTCGGCGAATACATACACATCACTTGTGTCGAGCGTATAAGCATTGGCAACGGCGTACTCACTGGCCGCTGGGTCACCATCTCAGACAACGACCATGGCGAGGTTATCCGCGAACAGCTGGACACTCCCCCAGCCGACCGTCCGTTGCATGTCAAAGGTCCGGTCACTATCGGTTCAAACGTCTGGATTGGTGACAAGGCCACCATTCTCAGTGGAGTCACCATCGGCGACGGGGCCGTCATCGCCGCCAACAGCGTCGTCACTAAGGACATTCCAGCCTACACTGTTGCTGCGGGCAATCCCGCCCACGTCATTAAAGCATGTTAAGACTATGAACAAGAAATGCGCTTTTACCATCGTTGCCAAAAACTACATAGGCTTGGGACAGATTCTCGGACTATCGCTCCGAAAGCACAACCCCGATGTGGACTTCTATATTTTCATGGCTGACGAGTTCGATACCGAACCTGCCGACCTGCCCGACTGCGTACTGAAGGCCCGGGACGTGACTGATTACACAGGAACGGAGTGGACGGACATGACCTTCAAGTACAACCTGACAGAATTCTGTACGGCCATCAAGCCTGCCTGTTTCCAGCACGTATTCAAACTGGGTTACGAGGCTGCTATTTACTTTGACCCTGACATCTTTGTATTCTCGTCCATAGACCGTGTTTTCCTCCAGCTCGAGCAATACGACGTAGCACTGACACCACAGGTGGCCGGCCTGCATGTTGATTATCAAGGTGAGCATCCGGAGTGGGCCATGAACGTCAACGGCATCTTCAACCTCGGTTTCTGTGCCATGCGCCGCTCTGAACTCACAGCGAGGGTGCTCTGCTGGTGGAGGCGACGATTGACTGACAACGCCTTCGCCGACCGCAGCACCGGCAACTTCACCGACCAGAAGTGGATGGACTGGATGCCCGGACTCCTGGGCAACGATCACCTCTACGTGTTCCACGAACTGGGCATGAACATGGCACCCTGGAACTTCTTTGAACGGCAGCTGTTCCAGAGCGACGGTCGCCTCATGGTGCGCTACCGCACAGACGACTGCACACAGCGTGAAGACCCGCTGCTGTTCATCCATTTCGCTGGCTACGACTATCAGAAGCTTAAGCAGGGCATCGTTGAGCGCAAGCGCATAGAGAACCTGCAGGAGTATGAAGACCTGGCACTGGCCACCGACATCTACCGCCAGGCCATGGTCAACAGCCACGACCTGTTCGACCGTTTCATCGGCCAGCATTATTCCTATGCCACCTTCGACAACGGCCTGCCCATTGACAATTTCCACCGCCGACTCTACCACGGACTGACTCTTCAAGGCGAAACCATACCAGCCCCTTTCACTACAGGCAAAGGCACCTACTATGACAGGCTCCGGAAGAAAAACTTACTGACCAAACAACGTTTCGACAACCTGAACCGCCGTAATATTGAGGGACTCGACCGTAAACGCCGCCTTATCGGCCTGCTCTTCGGAACCCTTTACCGACTTATGGGCTATCGGCGTTACGCTATGTTTGTGAAAAGCCTCTATCACTACTGCCGCCCAGAGCTGCATACCTTCCTCATCAAGAAATAAAAACAGAACGACATGGAGGAGAAGAAACGGATACTGTTCATCAGACGGACACCCAAGAACAAGTATAGCGGTATTGCCAACTACTGCCGTGCGCTGTACGCTATGTTCAGTGGCGACTCCGAACTGCAGCCGCTTGACATCGTGGACTATCCTGCACGCCACTCTGCACTGTTCCACTTCTATTACCGTCTCAAACCGCTCTACCAGGCTATCCGGCAAGCTGACATCGTCCACGTCAACGGCTACACGGAACTGGGAGCCGCACAGGCACTCCTCATGGCAAAGTGGATGGGGAAGAAGACCGTATATACCGCCCACTGGCACCCCTTTGAAAACCTGAGTCACCCAACGGGCGGAAAACTATTCTTCAACCTCTTCGTAAAGCCCGCCATCAAGTGCTGCGCAGATGTCGTCACGACCATCAATAACGAAGACACCCGCTTTTTCCAGACCTTTCACCGTCATGTAGTGCAAATTCCCCACTGGTATGCACCGCTTTCCGATGGAGGTGATATCCGGAAACGAAGCAACATGGTGTTGTTTGTCGGACGATTGTCAGACCCCGTTAAGGGGGTGGACTACTTGCAGCGACTGCCAGAAGGCCGCTACGACATCCATCTTGTGGGTAATGGCCCCAAACCATCGAGAACCGACATGACGCAACACTGCAATATTCCCGCCGATGAGTTGGCACACCTTTATCGCGAAGCATCCGTGCTGGTTATTCCCTCCAAGTACGAGGCCTTTTCTTACGCCGCGCTTGAGGCCTTAGCCTGTGGTACCCCCGTCCTCATGTCCGACCGTGTGCGTATTGCTGACTACTTAGATGGCGTGGCTGGCTTCCGCATATTCCATTACGGTGACTATGACGGTTTTGTGAAGGCTATCGACAAGACTATCACGCTGCCTGTTGACAGCCAACGCGTGACAGAGATTTTTTCTCAGACCGCTATCAGGGAACGATATAAGAATGAAGTCTATCTATAGATACCATTTTACAATGACAGAACTACAACACCTTCAACAAGTACTACTCAGCATGGCCAAGGACATTGACCGTCTCTGCCGCGATAACGGCATACGCTATCATCTGAATGGCGGGTCGGCCATCGGGGCAGTGCGACATCACGGATTCATTCCCTGGGACGATGACTATGATATCGAGATGACTCCCAGTAACTACTACCGCTTCATCGAGGTTTGCCGCCAGCAGCTCGATCCCGCCAAGTACTACGTGCAGGAGGGACTCAAGGACTGGCCAATGGACTCCACAAAAATAAAGCTGTTAGGAACGCGCTTCGGCGAACTGGAGTCACACGCTGATGACGAAAGCCACAAGGGCATCTTCGTTGATGTCTTCCGCATAGACCATGCCGCCCCTACCCGCTTAGGCAGACTGTGGCAATATGTCTGTGCCAAATACCGTCTGTGCTACCTGCTGTCAAAACGCACCTACCGCAGTGCCACGTTACCCAAACGCCTCATGATGCTCTTGGCCGCGCCACAGCGCATAGGTTTCATCCGCCGATACTTCGAACGCCAGCAGACCGGCTATAACAATCGGCCGACCGGCTACTACGGGCTGCTGACGCAAAGGACCAAATACCCTCACTGCATCGTCAAGGCCGAGGCTGTCGCCACCACCTGCTACATGCCCTTTGAAGACACACAACTACCTGTGGCAGGCAATTACGACGAATACCTCTCCACCATCTTCGGCAACTATATGCAGCTGCCACCAGAAGACCAACGCCATTGTGGGCACTTGGAGAGCATCGATTTCGGTCCCTATTAGCCCAAACACATAAGCCTATGAAAAATCTATATATAACAATCACCACATGCCTGCTGCTAACCCTTTTTTCAGCCAATTGCTCGACAGAAGATGACTATCTGCCCGCCTATACCCGGGAACTCAGGTTCGAGGAAGAAACCGATACAGCCAATGAAATAGCCTTTCTCCACCTCTCCGACATCCACGCCAGCACGGCAAGCCTCGCACCCGCGGTCTATTATCTTACTGGCAGTGACAGCAACTTTGCACTGCTGACCGGCGACATCATGATCGCCGACAACGTCATCAATACGCTAAAAAGCTCCCCCAAACCCTGTCTGCTCATACCTGGCAACCACGACATCTATAGGGTTTACGCGCGCTCCGTGGGGCAATGGGCCTTCCGGAAAACAATTCTCAATGCTATCGGGCAGGAGAGTTACGCTCATTTCGCTGATGAAGCCCATAACTACTGGTACAGCGATTTCACCCAAGGAGGGCACACCCTGCGTGTCATCGGTATCGACCAGTATGAGGCACAGAGCGTAGCACATCCTATTGACTCGTGGGACCACATACAAAACCTCTATTCGCAGGGACAGGTCAACTGGTTCATAGACCTGCTGGAGCACTCGGCCGATGCCGACGGCATCATCATTGCCATCCATAACGGTTTCGGAAACGACAAAGTAGGTGTTCGGGACACCACACGCACCGGTCCTTTCACATCCATTCTCGCCTCCACCACAACCGAGGGTTACGGCTATTACGGCACGGGCAACACCCTGATGATTCCCGACATTGTAGAGGCATACATCACGGGCAACAACCTCACAGAGCGTAAATACCCCAACTCCACCGTCGCCTGTGATACGCTGACCGTTACCACACACTTCACCCGGCCCGCCAACAACTTCATTGCCTACTTTGGCGGACACCTTCACTACGATATAGCCGAACCACTGCCAGGTTATCCGCGTCAGTTGCAAATACTCATCACTGAGTGCGGAAAGACCGGACATACCCAAGGCCTGGACGATGCACCAAAGGGTAAGTTTGGCAACCCTTCCTACTGTTTCAATCTCAACACCGTCAACTTTATCCGCAGACAGCTCTGTATCAAGCGTATTGGAGCCTGCCATAAGATAGATGGTACGCTGCGCGACAGCATTATCTTCAACTACTGACAGACATTCCACTGCAAAAAAAGACTGAGCAAAGCACAAAAATGCAAGGATTGTTACGGAATTGATAAATATTTCGTACCTTTGCAGCCATGAAAGATTTTTCCATGCTTATCTCCGTTTACAAGAACGAGAAAGCGGAGCACCTGAAGCAATGTTTTGACAGCGTGGCCCAACAGACCTTGCAGCCTACTGAAATTGTACTTGTCGAAGACGGACCCCTGACTCCACAGATAAACGAAGCCATTGAGCAAGAACAACAACGCTTTAACAATATCATACGGGTCAAACTGGAACGAAACAGCGGGCTGGGGACAGCTCTGCGAGAGGGATTGAAGGTATGTCACTATGACATTGTTGCCCGCATGGATGCAGATGATATATGCCAGCCTCAACGATTCGAGTTGCAAATGCAACACCTGGAAGCCCACCCCGATGTCGATGTCATCAGTTCATGGATTGCCGAATTCTATGACTCGCTTGATAACATCATCGCCATCCGCGACCTGCCAGAGGAACATGCCGACATCTACGAGTTCGGGAAAATACGCAACCCCATCAACCATCCTGCCGTCATGTTCCGCCGACAAGCCGTCATTGACGCTGGCAGCTACCAGCCATTCCCATTGTTCGAAGACTACTATCTGTGGGCACGGATGCTCAACGGCGGGAACCGCTTCCACAACATCCAACAGCCGCTGTTACTCTTCCGCCGCTCTTCACAGATGATGCATCGACGGGGCGGATGGCGCTATGCCAAGAATGAGATTCTTTTCCAACGGGCACTCCATGAGATGGGCTATATCACCGCATGGCGCATGACGAAGAACATCATCCTGCGCTACGGCATCCGCCTCGTTCCCAACTCTGTCCGCAGTTGGATCTACAGCCGTTTCCTGCGCCGGCAGTTCTGAGTTTACTGTCACTCTATCCCAACACCGCAAAGGTTTCACGAAAGTAAAAAATCACACTAACTCTTGGTGCGATGAAGTTTTTTTCGTACCTTTGCACCCGTTTTGCAGAAAAATGCAGAAAAAAACGCATTTAGCTGCAATAAAACGGACGGTGTGCCGTTGATATAATAAGTAACGGAACAATACTTCGAAAACAATATATATGACAGTTCACAAGAGTGGATATGTAATAGACGGTATGAACGGATTTGAGCGCAACGTGAAGCGTGTGTTCGACTTGATTGTTGCCATGATATGTCTGATCATATTCTCTCCGCTTTTCCTTTATTGCTATATAGCCATACGGCGTGAGAATAACGGGCCTGTCATATACAAGCAGGAGCGCATAGGCCGTTTCGGACGTCCGTTCTATATCTATAAGTTCCGCAGTATGGTCGTTGGGGCCGAAGATCAGGGACCGCAGTTATGCGACACCGACGAGGATGCCCGACTGACCAAGATCGGGAAGTTCCTTCGTAACCACCATCTGGACGAACTGCCCCAGTTCTGGAACGTCTTCAAGGGTGAAATGTCTTTCGTAGGTCCCCGTCCTGAGCGGAAATTCTTTATCGACCAGATTATGGAGCACGATAACCGCTACAAGTATCTCTACCAGATACGTCCGGGCATCACGTCGATGGCCACCCTTTATAATGGCTATACAGACACTATGGACAAGATGCTGAAGCGTTTGGAGATGGATCTCTACTATCTGGAGAACCGCTCATGGCTGCTCGACTTCAAGATTCTTGGCCTGACGTTTGCCAAGATAGCCTTTGGCAAGGTTTTCTAATACTTCCGGAAACTTAACCTCACATCTTCTTTATCGAGTACCATATTGTCGCTGTCGAGCCTATAGACTCTGTACGACTGGTCTGACCGGTCGATGCCGTAAGGTTTCAGGTTCTCGACTTCATGTTCGGGCAGTTCACCGTTTTCCCCGCTCTCGTCAAAATAGGGAGACCTGAGCAGCAGCGAGTCACCGACGAAATTGAAGCGAAACAACACATTCTCATGCTTGCCCTTCATGTTTCTGACCTCTAAGAGGTGGACCTGTACCGCCCAGTACTCACCTGAGGTATGCATATCGGCCTTGTACCCGCTCTGCAGCGAGTCAATAGCCGTCAACTGCCACAAACCGTCGAAGTCGCCGTTTTCTGACACCCTTACCTCACAGGCTCCCACCCCCAGGCACAACGCCATCAGTCCGAGTAGTTTCTTCATTGTTGATAACATTTGGCGGCAAAGGTACACAAAAAAAACGAGAAAAACAAAGATGTAGGGATTTTCCCCCATGTGTTTAGGGAAAATCCTTTGCAGAAGTCAGGAAAAAGTCGTTTCTTTGCAACAGAAAAAAGAAATAACATGTTGAACCGATAAAACTTTACGATTATGAAAAAGATGATATTCGCACTGATTATGATGCTGACCGCAAGCGTGTCGGCAAGTGCAATGAGCTACGAGCAGGCTCGCAACGAGGCCCTGTTCCTCACCGACAAGATGGCCTATGAGCTGAATCTGACAGATGCCCAGTACGAGGCAGCCTATGAAATCAACCTCGACTATCTAATGGGCGTGACAGGTCAGGGCGACGTGTTCGGCACCTACTGGGAGCGCCGTAACCTCGACCTGAGCTACATCCTCTACAGCTGGCAGTGGGAGGCATTCCGTGCAGCCACCTATTTCTACCGTCCGCTCTATTGGGATGCCGGCTACTGGCACTTCGGCATTTACGCCCGCTATCCGCACCGTGACTACTTCTACTTCGGACGTCCTCATTTCTATGCAACTTATCGGGGCGGACACAGCTGGCACATGAACGGCGGTCGCAGCTTCTATCACGGACGCGACAGCCACTTCCGCCCAGCCCTGCCCCCAAGCCGTCAGCACTTTGGAATGCGCAACGGATATGACCGGGGAGACTACCGGGGAGCACGTAACGGCAGCTCAACCCGTGTCACAGGTCACCACGACTCAAGAATGAACGGAAACGGTCATCACAGCAGCAGCTACGACAACAACCGCAGCGGACGCTTTGGCAGCAACAGCGGCCGTCCGTCAGGAAAAGTCAACCGGGAGAGCAACATGGGTAACCGTCCGTCTGGAAACAACGGTGACAACCGTCCATCTGGCAGCAATATGGGAAACCGTCCGTCTGGCAGCAATATGGGAAACCGTCCGTCTGGTAGCAGCATGGGAAACCGTCCGTCTGGAAGCAGCATGGGAAGCCGTCCGTCTGGAAGCAGCATGGGAAGCCGTTCGTCCGGTAGCATTAGCAGGGGAACCCATTCCTCAGGTGGATCCAGCGCTGGCAGCCGCTCCTCTGGCAGCAGTTCAAACAGCCACGGCCACTTCGGCGGTCGCCGCTAAAGTTCCAGGATGCGCACCTCGCAGTTAGTCATGCGCTCCACCTCACGCATTTGCTTGCCGTAGTACACCGCTTGTATCGCCTTGTTGATGATACCGTGTCCTACGGCAAGCACTGTTTTTCCTGCATAGTTCTTGCGCACAAAATCCAGAAACGCTCCGGCTCTGGCCATCAAAGCATCAAGCGACTCAATATCATCTGACCAGGCTACGCCCTTCAAGTCAGGGATGTAGCGACCGGTGAACGCCCCCCAGTCGCGCTCCCTCAGTAGTGGAGTGGTATCCACGCCGAGGCCGTGGGGCTCTGCCAGGATACGCGCCGTGTCCGCAGAACGTTTCAAGTCGCTGGCCACAAAGGCATCAATGGGGACTGCCGCCATTTTGTCACGCAACTGCTGGGCCTGCCTGATGCCCACGTCGTTCAGCCGTCCCTGAGTCTGTCCCTGCATCACCTGGTTGGCATTATCCACCGTCTCGCCGTGACGCACCAAATACAACGTCGTTTTCATCTTCTTGCAATCAGACTGCAAAGTTACAACTTTTTCACGAGACACAAGCACGGACAGACAAATTTCCTGAACCTTTTTTCAAAAGCCCGCCACATCATGTATTTTCAGCCATCCGAAGTCCATTTTCCTGCACTGACTACTGAGTGTCAGACAGTTAGGTAAAAAAAGCGAGAATTATCCTGCACTGAATCCTGAAAATACCTGCACTGAATCCTGAAAACACCTGCACTTGATGCCGAAAGGTATCTAACCATCTGAAAAACAGTAGTCAGTGCAGGAAGTGCAGGATAATGTCACGCATAAATAATTGGCAGGGCCAAATCGTCGGTTCTGGTAATCAAAAAAATCACAGCAGCACAAAGTCCGTGCCCGTCCGTTCTGTCCGGTGCCAAATAAGAAAAATCCTTAAGTCCTGTAGTCCGATGCCGAAAAAGATCAAGAGGGTTCTTTGCTTTCTTGCTCTGGCAAGCGTCTCCTATCGTCGCCGAGCGGCAAAGCAAGCGAGCTCGAGCGCTGCCGATCATTTTTCGTCCAACTAATTTGGTAGTTTAAGAATATGTTATTACTTTTGCAAAGTCTAACAAGTCTTTTTCGACGCCATGTTGCACAGGATTTGTTTCTTACTCTTCGCTATAGTCCTGTTGGCGGGCTGTACTGACGGGACTGAGCGGCGGCTCCAGCTGGAGGAACTGGAGCGGCAGAACCGTGCCGACAGCCTGATGACCAACGACTCGCTGGCTCGCGACCTCGTCCTCTGGTTCGACCGTTACGGCACGCCCAACGAGCAGATGCGTGCCCACTACATCCTCGGCCGCACCCACTACGACCGCGGTGAACTGCCCCAGGCTCTTGAAGCCTACAAGGATGCCGCCGACCGGGCCGACACTTCTTCCGCCGACTGCGACTTCCGCACGCTGAGCCGCGTCCATGCCCAGACCGCCCAGCTCTACTACAGTCAGCTGTTGCCCGATAATATGATACGCCATGAGCGTCTTGCCATGAAGTATGCGAAGGTGGCGAAGGACACGATGCAATACCTCTATTGTCATGGAATGTTGGCGGAAGGATATGAGATGAAAAATATGCCTGACTCCGCACTAATTATTCTGTCAGAGGCATATACATTATATGAAAATGCAGGATGTGATAAACACGCTGCTTCACTTTGCTGCTCTATGGCAGACATCTACAGGCAGCTCAAAGACTATGCACAGGCAGGAATTTATATGCTGAAGTATGAAAGTCAAACCGGATACTTTAATAAAAATGGTGACATAAATCCTGGCAAGGAAATGTATTATTCTTGCAAAGGCCATCTCTGCCTCGATAATTCTGACAAAGACAATGCAGAACACTATTTCCGAAAACTGCTTGGCGTTGCCAACAATTACGACTTGAAGATTGCCGCTCTTAATGGCCTTCAGCAGTTTTATGCCAAATATCATGATAAGGACTCACTTATAAAATATAGTTATCTCAGGGACAGCATCTGTAGCATAGCGCACAATGACATTGAAATACAGAAGACCCTCCAGGTACAGGCCTTGTACGACTATACACGCAGCGAACTGATTGCAATCCAAAAAAGCCGCGAAGCTGACAGGTTGCGTTACGTTCTTGTCATTCTCGTTTCGCTCAGCATAATCCTCACATTACTCTCCATCATTGTCTTTATCCGTCACCAGAACGCTCAGAGACTGCTTCAAAGCAAATACCAGGCAGAGATGGAAAAAATGGCTCAGGCACAGACCGACTTGTTGGCGTTACGGTCAGAACAAACAGTGTCTCAAGCATTGCTCTGCCAGAAAGAGCAGGAGATAAAATCCTTACAGGACACAACCGAGCAATACCGCCACAAGATACATACGCTACAGAGCTATGCCATCAACGAGCGGCTACAGAAAGCTCCTGTCACACTCAGGTTGCAGCAGTACTTGAAGCATGACCCCAACCAGCTTCCTGCCTTCGAAGATTGGAGAGACCTGAAAGTTCTCATCAACCACGAAATACCATCCTTCTACGACACCCTCGTCAAAGACAACAAGCTAAACAGTTTCGAGTACGATGTCTGTGTACTCCTCAGACTGCAATTCTCACCTACCAATATTGCTAAGTTGAAGAGATGCACACCCTCTTATATTACCCAGATTCGCAAGGGCATATACAAAAAGCTTTTCCAAAAAGAAGGGCGTGCAGACGATTTAGATGACTACGTCCTTTCGTTGTCATAATATCAAAAATTGCCGGTTTCATCGTTACTTTTCGCTTTTCTGTCATTTTTCTGCACTCACTTAAATATATTTACTAAAATCATTTAAGTGAAGTTTTTTTGCTCAATATCAAGATTTGAGGTATCTTTGGGGCATCATTTATGTCAAACAAAAGTACAGTTATGAAACAGCTATTTTTATGCATCTCGATGCTCTTATGCATTAGCACTATTGCTTTTGCAGGAAACTCAGTACCATTAACCCATCAACCTAACGGCTCCACCCATGAAGGTAATGGCAAGGCTCCCGCCCGTCCGTGGTACATCTCTCAGGACGCGAGCGTGCTCACCATGTCAGCCACCCCGTGCGCCTACACCCTCGTGCTCTGCGACGAGGCTGGCGTCGTGGCCTACACTGCCGTCCTGCCCGCCGCCACCACCATGGTGACGCTGCCCGCTACACTCAGCGGCGACTACGAAATCCGCTTCGTGGCCGACACCTATTATTATTATGGATACATAACTCTGTAAAACAATCTCTCTCAGGCTGTGCCCTGACGGGCACAGCCTAACGCTAAAAAAAATATTAATAAGATTAAGGCTATGAAAAAGTATTATTCCTTATGTGTGTTACTGCTCGCCCTGGTTCCACAGGTTGGATTTCCTCAGTTTAGAATAGTTGATAATGGAAATATAGCTATTAATACGACAGCAACACCAAAATCGCTTATTTCTGTCAATTGTGCTGGCGATACCTTATATGGTGCTTACTTTAAGGCACAAACCCAAAATGGCGTTTACTTAAAGACTGATGGACTACATGGGCTTAAGATTGACAATGAGGCCACAGATACGTCATATTTCTGCGCCGTCAATATGGGTATTAGGACTGATGTCGGACGATTTCTTCCAGAGGAGCATTCAGGCCGACATTTTGGCATCGTCGGATGTGCCGACAATGCGACCAGGTCTTTCGGCATATTCGGGAAAGTCCAGAACGCCTCTAAAGGAGCCGCTATCTATGGCACAACATTCGCCGATTTTGGTAACAGTTTGACGGATTCACACCTATATGCAGGTTACTTCCATGGTGATGCTAAAGTCACAGGCGACCTCATGGTCAGCGGCGGTATTAGCGGCGTCATTTTGGGAGAGTCAGCCCAAGCTACCCGTGCAACTAACTCAAGTCAGCATTTTGCGACATTGCCAGCCTGTGAAATGATAAAGGGCCTTTATCCCTACACGATTCAGCTTAAAGAGCCGCAATATAAAACTGAAACAGAACCATTGCCTGGAGTTGACGAGAGTCTGAGCGGGGAAACTGAAGAAGAGTACGAACCTGGTATTATAGAAAAGCAATACTATGGAAAGAAACATTTCACCTTGTCTGCCGAAAAGCTGGAAGAGGTCTTTCCCGATCTGGTATATGAGCGAGAAGATGGTACTAAAGGTGTAAACTATGTGGAGATGATACCTATACTCGTCCAGTCTATCAATGAACTGAATGGCAAAATTGAACAACTGACCAAGGAGAAAGCAAGCCTTACCCGCTCGATAGACAATAAAGAGAGTGTAGAAGAGTCACACATATCAGAGAACCGAAACATCCTCTATCAGAACACGCCGAACCCCTTCAAAGAGCAGACCATCATCCGCTTTTCACTTGCAGAAAACACTACAAACGCTACCATCTGTGTCTTTGACATGACAGGCAAGATGCTCAAACATATACCCGTGACGGCTAGTGAACACAGTGTCACCGTCAATGGGTGGGAACTCGGAGAAGGTATGTTCCTCTACTCTCTCGTGGTAGGTGGACATGAAGTTGACACCAAACGTATGATTATTACAAAATGACGTTCCATGGTATGTGTAAAATGGATTTAAGTATGAAACATTTTTCCCTTCTTGGCCTCATGTTTTTTGTGTCAATGGTAATGCTCGGGCAAACAACTAAAGATGTTACTGTTAAATTCAGTATGGACGATTTTATACTAAAAAACGGTTACGGAGAATATTCAATAATCCCTAAGAGATATCCGTATATCTATATAGATGATGAAACCCAACCAGCGCTACCCTATATATGTCTTGATATAGAAATCAGTGAAGAAGAGGAGTTTTTGAATGTGTCTTATGAAGAATGTGAAAGTGTAGTTTTTCGAAACATTGATATAGTGCATAACAAAAAAATCACTCCAATAGCTTTATGTGATAATTATTATCAAATCTCTAATCAAGTAGGTGGTAAGAAAAATATTAAGGAAAATATTCAATATACAGGAACCCACATTACCAACAAGGAGAAACATCTCTCGTTTGTAATATGCCCGTTTAGATATGATGAATTAAATAAGATTCTGTATCTAAGGGAAGAGATAAATTTAGTCATAAAGACATCTCTTTCAGAACAAAAGGAGTTAAAAAAAGAAGCAAACAGAACCCTTTTTCTTCCTGACACTTACAAATATGTTATTATAACTACCAATAATCTCAAAACAGCATTTCAAAAACTGGCTTTATGGAAAAGCATTAAAGGAGTAAAATCTAAAGTGCTTACAATTGAGCAAATTGACAGCACTTACTCAGGCAAATCTTTGCAGCATAAAATAAAGAATGCATTATATAACTATTATTTAAATGGTATGGAATATGCTCTACTTGGAGGAGATATAAATATTGTCCCTGCAAGAATATGTAAATCGCCATTCATAACATCAGACACAAATGATATGCCTGTTGACTTATACTATTCTTGTTTTGACAACGACTTTGAGTGGGATGCCAATGGAAATGGCATATATGGTGAAGAAAGTGACAATGTTGATTTAGCCCCAAACATTATCCTAACAAGGGCTTCATTGTCCAATGACAGTGAAGCTGAGACTTTTGTTGACAGGATTATAAGTTATGAAAGGAATCCACTAACAGACAATTGGTCTAACAGCATTCTAATGTGTGGTGCTCAGATTAGAGATTATGATCAATACTATAATGGAATCCTACCTATGCCAAGTCAGAGCGATGCACAGATTTATAGTGAGATGATGTACGATAATGTCATACATCCAATTTGGCCGTATGGGGCAAGGTTTAGATTATACGACACATATTCAGACCACCCTTATGGTGCTGATTATGAATACAGCAAGGATCATCTGCGAATAGAATTAGAAAAAGGCTACACATTTGTGGATATTATGAATCATGCTTGGACAACAAGATGGGGATGGCTAGAAAATTGGTGGTCATTTGATAATACTGATGCAATGTCATTGAATAATCGAAGCTATAGTATTATAACAACTTTTTCTTGCTATAGTAATGCTTTTGACAAGCCTGAAATCTGTATGAGTGAAGCTTTTCTTAGAAATCCCAATAGTGGTATTCTTGCATACGTGGGACTATCGCGAGAAGGGTGGTTTCCAACTCTGTATACTATTAGTAATCAATTGTATCACTGCCTGCTGTCGAATAAGGATAAACAATTTGGAAGAGCAATCTATGACACTCAAAACGCAATAGCGGGATTATTAGCAACCTCAAGTTACCTTAAAGGTATGCATATGTCATTAAACCCCATGGGTGACCCGGAGATGTCTATTTACACGTCAGAACCATTGCATTTCACGAATGTGGAACTCGATTTTTCAAATGGTATTTTGAATGTATCTACAGCGGTTGATAGTTGCAGGATTTGTGTGTCAAGTGCGCTTGATGGTGGCACAAACAACTACGAAGTCGCAAATAACTGTAACAACTATTCATTCAGTGGTATTGAGGATGACTGTATAGTATGTGTTAGTAAGCCAGGCTATATCCCTTTTGTCGCAAGAATTGGAAATTCAGTCGTTTTGCAGAAAGAAAATATTGACTATGACTTAAGTGTATTTGCAGACACTGTCAATATCGGGAAAAATGTCACTACAGACAGGCTTGAGGGGGTTGTTGAAATTAGCAAAGGAAAGACAACGATAAATTTCAATAACAGCGTGATAATAAAAAATGGTTTTTTACTGAAAAAAGGTGCGATGCTGGACGTTGCACCAATTAATTAGTGTTAATTCTTTTGGAACACTCCCTCTTTTATAGTATTTTTGCAACATAATAACAACTATGGAAAAGATGAGATTGTATTTTTCGCTATTGGCCCTCGCCTGCCTGACCGCCCATGCACAGAGGACCATGATAGAGGAGGGGCGGACGTGGAACTGCGAAGACCTTTACCCTTCACCCCCCGCAGGCGCAGAGCAGGCGTATTTCGACGAGAGCAAGTCGGTGTACGTGGTACACTGCACCTACCGGCTCTGTGGCGACACGGCCATAGCCGGGAACACCTATAAGAGGATGCTCAGAAACGGACAGTACCTCTGCGCCATGAGGCAGGAGGGACAGAGGGTGACACTGGTGGCCGACGGCGAAACGGACGAGAAGCTGGCCTTCGACTTCAGCCTCGGGCAGGGCTCGGCGGTTGTGCAGAAGACGGAGGCCACCGGCTACGGCATAGACGTGGAGGCCGTGGACCAGGTCGTCGTGGACGGTGTTGCCAGGCTACGGCAGATGCTCTATACGGACTATGGCATGCTGGCCGACATCTGGGTGGAGGGCATCGGCAGCATGGACGGCCCCCTGCCCTATTGGCGTAATGGCTGGGCTACGCCCGTTCACCGCTTCATCTCATGCAGCCAGGACGGTGAGCGGATTTTCAGCGCCTCCGACTTCTTTGTCACACAGTCCGTCCAAAAGCCTTACGTCGGAGACTCCAGGACGGCTCCCCGACAATACGACCTGCAGGGCCGCCGAATCAGCGGACAACCACAGCGGCCCGGAATCATGATAACAGGCGGACGGAAAATCGTGGCGAGGCCATGAGAACGGCCAATATGCGCCCCCCAGTTTCAGGTACGACGTCAGGATGCTGAGCGTTTACCGTTAAAAACCGTTAACAGATGGTATACCTCTAGAGTCACGGGGACGGTTCTAGTGATCATTTTTCATTCGAATAATTTGGCAGTTTAAGAATATGTTATTACTTTTGCATAGTCTAACAAGAAAACGACGTAAGATGCCACGACAGGCAAGAAAGCTTTGTGCAATGCAGCTTCGCTATGCGAAGAGCCGCTCCCATGATTTGGGGATTAAGCTGACAGCAGCCCTATGCAGCATGGTGGCTGTTCTTACAGGCTGCTCATCACAGGTGTATTCTGATTTATATACCTATGAGTATGACCCGCTGCCGAGGGACTCGGTGGCTGTGGTTGCAGCCGGCGACAGCACTATTGACAATGCCTTGGTTATCGGCAAGGTCATTGTCAGCCATACTGCAGTCGGCACACAGCAACAGTATGACCGCGTGCTCTTCCGGGCCATAGACGAAGCCGCACGCTACGGCGGCAACCTGCTCGTTGTAGAACAGCTGGCCCCTGCCAATGGAAAGCAGGGGACCTGGGCAACCATTGCCCGTAGTTCAAAACCTGTCAGGACAGTTACTGCCCCGTCGTTCAGCAGTCTGGCAGAAGCTTCCGACAGACACACGGCCAGCACACAGAACCTTAAAACGGGAAAACAAGGAAGCAGCCAGTCACACACGTCGCAACCGTCCGGCTGTCTGAAGTTCAATGTCGGCCCTATGTGGAACACCTCCAAAATATATTACAGCGACAATGGTGATTTCAAACGAGGTGTCAGCGGTGTGGCCTTTGATGCATCAATAGCCAATATGGGTGGGGGCTGGTACGGATATGGTTTCGACTTCTATGGCTACCATGCGACAATGGAGGGCAGGAAGACGGGTGGGCGTCAGGAAACGTTTGACTTCACCCAGTTCTATATAGGCTTGGCATTGGTCATTGGTGGCCAACTGGCCGACAGGTTGCGCATAAACGCCTCCATTGGTCTGGGGCTTGGCATCCATACCAATAGCGGTGACAGCGAGGCTGGCGTGGCATTTCGTTCGACCGTGGGTTTGGAGTATATGGTGTCGCACAAAATCGGTATCGGTCTTGATCTGGTCAGTCAGCGCCTGCTGCTAACAAAGCCCGAGGGCTTCAATCTGGCGGATGACGAGTTCTACGGTTTCCAGCAACTAGGATTTATGCCGGGGTTGCGGGTGTATTTCTAAGGTTCAGAAGAATTATACATAAAAATCAAATGAAAAGACTTGTAAAGACATTCGGTATTGCGGCAACAGTGGCGACGACCTCGGTACGAACTGCGTCAGTAAACCTGCGCAGACGGAGTTCACCATAACGCCCAAGCCAAAAGTACAGAAGGAAGCTACGAAGGAGGACAAAGAGTAACCGGAGTACACACCGGTGTTCGAGCTCGCTCGCTTGCCAAGAACCGACTTCGTGTGTACATTTAATAATAATGAAACTATGAAACGAATTCTATTTATTTTTGTAGCTATAGCGGTTACGATGACCGCTACGGCACAGGTGCGCCCGTTCATTCAGGCAGGAATTGGCGGCAGTGAGTTCTGGCTACAGAATGCCGAGGGGACAGAAGCGCGATTCTCCTACCTCGTAGGTGCAGGAGTTGAGATTCCCGTCAAGAATCAATTTGGGATTCAACCCGCGTTAATGTTGGTATCGAAAGGTGCCGATGCACCTCCTTCGAAGAACGACAATATAGAGACCAACATCCACCTCGTATACTTGGAAATGCCACTGGATGTCACATACCGCGCTACCATCAGTGACAATTGGCAGGCAAAGCTGGCCGCAGGTCCCTACTTTGCCTATGGCATCGGGGGTGACACAGAAGTAAAGAGTTCTCGCCTTCACACCACTAATGGCAGTTTCAGCGGGAAGAGCCCAATGAGGCGATTCGATGCCGGATTGAATGCCCAAGTACTGTTCGAGTACAAGCGGGTGTTTATGGGTATGAACTGGGACATGGGCTTCATTCCGATTCACAAGAAGGAACCTGCCCTTGACAACAAGACCTTTCCCTGCAATAGCACAGGTGCCTTTACAATAGGTCTGATTATGTAACTCCAATAAATTATACTATAAAGAATCTCGGGGACTACCAATCATTTTTCGTCCGAGCAATTTGGCTATTTAAGAATATGTATTACTTTCGCATGGTCTAACAAGAAAACGACATACGATGCCACGACAAGCAAGAAAGGTTAGTGGTAATGGAATCCGTCAAAGGCTTCGGCGCTGGTATTCGACAGCTTGCAAGACTGACGGGTGTCTCTTTCGGAGTAATACTAAAATTGTAGCAAATGAAAAATGATCGCAAGAACCGTCCCCCCGTGATTAGGCACTGTGTGGACGGGCCGTGTTGTACATCATAATGGCGTTGGCCACAGCTTT
>CAMHNI010000009.1 GCA_946186505.1 uncultured Prevotellaceae bacterium
GCTGAAAGAAATATCCTATATCCATGCGGAGGGTTATCCTGCTGCGGAAATGAAGTTGTCTTTATTCATTTTGAGCCACAAAATTACAGAAAGACCCACGAAAAAGCCCCCGACAAGACCGAAAAAATATCTGCCAAGGTGAAAGTCTGAACAAATGTTCAGAGGTTTAGTGAATATTTGGAATTATTTCTCCGAAAACGTGACGGCCTTGCGGATGCGTGACAACTGTTGGGGAGTGACGCAGAGGAACGAGGCGATGGCATTCAGGGGAAGATGGCGGGCGATGCCCGGGCAGCGGCGGAGCAGCAACTCGTAGCGTTCGAGGGGCGTGGCGCGGTGGAGGTCGGTGTAGCGGGCACGGGCCTGACTGAGCAGGTGCTCGGCAACGAGGCAGCGCAGATCCATCGACTTCTTATCCTGACTGAACCGCTTCACCAGCTGTTCGCCGCTGACACGGATGATGCGGGTGGGCACCATCGCCTCGATCGTGGTCAGTGCGGGGCCACCGTCGAGACAGGCGGGATAGTCGCCCGCAAATTCGCCTTCGAACGAGAACCATGTGATGTGTTCCTTGTCGTCGCTGATGCCGTAAGTCACGTACTTGAAGCACCCTTCGGCCACGAAGCCGAACCACCGTGCGGGGTCGCCCTCGCGCTCCAGCTGTTCGCCCTTACGGTAAGTTACCTCCTTGCCCTTGCGCTCGCAAAACTCACGCAGCGCCTTGATGTCAATGCTATTTTTCCCGAATTTCTGTTCCATATCGTCGCTTGATTATATGTTGTGATTTAGTCCTCATTGTTATTATTGGCGAAAACGCTCTTCAAGCAGATGCAGCCTCTCAATGAGTGCGTCAAATGCGAGGGAGGGGCCAAACACCATCGTGCTGCGCATGGCCTCGTAATCGTCTCTCCAATCTTTCATGAAGTCTGCCGGTGGCACAAGAACGATGCGTTTCCTGACATCTGGCGTATAGTCAACATCCCTCATACTGGTGAATACCTGGCGGTGATGACTGATGGACTCCCAAAGTTCATCGTTGTGGATAGTCGGCTCGGCAAACGGCTCGTCCATCATCTTCTCCAAGTCATACAGGTGTCTGGACTTCCTGTTGGCGTGCCATCCTGCATTGGTGGTGAACAGTTCGTGCAGCAGGAATACTTTTTCCAAGAAGGTCTTTTCGATGACAGCCGTAGGGATGAACGGATTGACGGAGGCTGTGCAAACGTCGGGGAATGACGTTTCCACGAGGCTCTTCACTTGTACCGAGGTCGTTGGCTCTATCAGTGACCGTGCGCCAATCTCTAACATGACTCGCGGCTTGATGTAGTCGAGAGAGTCGCGGAAGAGGCTTGGGTATTCGATGAAGATTTTTCGCGGCTCCGGGTATGTGGCATCACCTTCTCCGTCTGGCTCGGCAGTGGCTGAAAGTTCCGTAAGTCCATGCTGGCGGAATGCCTCTTGCAACTCGCCGAGGAAGGTATCACGCACGAATGTAGAGGACTGTTTCCTCAACTTCTTCAGTTGCTTTTTGGTCAGATCCCCCTCCAAGCCGAAGTAAGTACGGTCGATGGCCAGGTCAATATCTTCAGAAAAGCGCTCGATTTTACCAAAGACCTTGCTCAACGAGGTGCCACCCTTGAAAACCAGACTGTCGGCAAAGGGCAGGGAAAAGACGATTTGCAGGATTGTTGTTACCCACAAATCCTTTTCAACGGCTTGTGGCGGTATATGTTTCGCTCCAGCCACATTCTGCAAGGCGGCTATCTGTTCATCTTTTGTCAGTTCTCTCCAGTTTATCATGATTCTTTGTTTATAATCTCGTTCAACATTTTCTGAATCCACTGCGGCATGAGTTTCAGGTCACTTTTGATGTCATGCTCTTGGATGTAGTCGTTCAGAAAGTTCCTTAACACATTCTTCTGCTCGTCTGTCACATGGCCGTTGCCGATGCTTTTCAGGGCCAGACAGAGGGTTGCCATCGTCTTGTCCTTAAAAGCGAAGTTCTTGGGAACCCCACGCTTAAACTCAATGGTGGTGTTTCCTGCTGTCAGTTTCCTGGCAGAGCCGTTTGTCAGGAAAACGATTTTCATGGGAACCTGCGTAGAAAGGCCGAAGTAGTTCTCTGCGGCAAGTCCCGACATCAATACTTGGGCATGGTCACGCCTGGCTATGGCCTCCGCTATCTCCGTTGGACTGGGGAACACGGGGCCAAACTTGGTGACGGTCGTCTTCAGATAGACGCCGTTAGCCAGACGGACAAGTTTGCCTTCCCTGACATAGATGGAGAGCAGGTCGCCAATGTAATCTTGGTCATATTCCGGGAAGTCTGACGCAAACAGTAACGACTTGTCCTTTGTACGTTTGAACTTCTTTTCAACTATCTGAGATATAGTCATCTTATTATTTGAATTAACATTTATTCGCACCGAAATTTTTGCAAAATTACGGAAATACTTTCAAACGGACAAATAATTAAGGAAAAACTTCATGTTTGATAGCGGATTTAATGTTATTTATGCAAATTCTGGTATGAATCATCGTCATGAATAGTGAAAAATGAACTGAAGGCATGAACATTTGTTCAGACTTTCATTTCGATGCCCACATTTTAGATTTGCAAAGGACTTATTGCTTGGTTGTTTTGTAACTTTGCTGTTTTTTGTAATCGGGAATAGTCCCGAATCAATTCAAATTTAATAAAACAATGAAGAAAGATTTAGTGATTGTGTCAGTCCTGGCGGTGCTGGTGTTGACCGACGATGAAATCCCGTCCACGGTGACAAAGTTCAAGTTCTACTATAAGGGCGGTTCTTCGACATTCTCGCCATCGGCTGGCTATGGCTGTGTAAACTCGAAGCAGACGGAAATCCGCACGGTTGCTGACGGTGTGACCACTTTCGACATCTTCACCCTGCCTCATACCGAGGAAGATGTATTGACGAAGCTTACCGTCACTGCCCTCGATGCCAACGACAACACTGTGAAGGAGCGCGTCTTCGAGAACGTTCCTGTCACCCGCAACCAGATTACCCGCTACACAGGCAGTTTTTTCGGTAATGGCGGCAGCGGCCAGACCTCCGACGGCACCTTCCGCCTCACCGCCGATCCAGATTGGGACAGCGTGAACGGCTACACGTTCTGATGCATCTTAATCCTCTATCTACTTCGAGAGCCGAGGCAAAGCGCCCCGGCTCTCGTTGTACTAATCAATTTGGGATTTGAACCTGAAATGCGTTTCTAAACATCAAATCAGCTTGTCTTTCCATATTTTTCAAGGCTGCGACCAATGACGGGAGCAGCCGACGGACTGTAAGGGAAAGAAATGCCCGACACCGCTACTCCGATTGATAACAGTGCCGGGCTGATGTTTCATAGTGTAGATTTTATATCTTGTAGTCTATCGTCTCTTTGAAAATGGCCTCCCTATTCTCACGAACCGAGAGGCCGCCTAACAATATGCACAAATTGATGTGCAGACAGAAAAGTTCAATCAATAGCCGTACATCACTGCGTCGTACACCTCGCAAGGCTGGCCGAACTCTGGCGTACTGGAGAAATGCGGTTCTTGGCATGTGTCCCAATCAACGGAACATCCACGAGGGAAAGTAGATGCCATAAAGCCGTCAATCAGCTCGATTTCGAGGTCACTCAGCCCTGTCGGGTCGTCGTTGGCGATGTAGGGTACTGCATAAGCAGGAATTTGATACGTGTCGCAATGTCTCATATTTGCTATCTGTTTGAGGGTTTAACTTTTTCCCTTTGGTTTGGAGCCTTTGCTCCTTGCCGTTCGGGAATTGATTTTACGATGCCCGCAAAAGGTAGCCGTGCGGCGCATGACAATCGGAAGGTGTGTTGCCAACTGCCGAAAATACGCTCATCATGAAATAATGAGGAAGATTTTCGCCTGTTGGCAATGAAAACCGAGGCCATCCGACGACGGCTTCATACCTTTGCATCGGAAATTCATCTCCTGAATGACAAGGAGTGGCTGGCAAGAACATCGGAACACCTTGCGGAGCAGCTTATGGCACGACGGAAAGGGCAAGCGGAACGATGACAGAACCGCCAGCAGAGCCTCTGCCAGCAGTCAGCGGATTTCTGTCACAGGCTGAGTCATCGACCATCGGGAGTGCAGCCCGTGCGGAAATTTGCCGACTGTCTGACAATGGCTCGATGACCCTCACTTTCGTCCGTCCCTGAACGGAAGGCGAAAGCGGTGTCAGTAGTGACGTTCGCACACCTGCGGACATGATTACCGACACGGCTTTCGGGGAACTCCAGTATTCCAGGGATAAAGGCACAGTGCAGTATGACCATCGGAGATACCTATGTCCCGAAGCAGTGTCTGCGGCTCGTCCGCTGACTCTGAAATTGCCCTGTGCAATTTGGCTTCCCTTGGACGGAACCTTTGCCTGCTGCCAGCAAGCCGTAAGCCGTCAGTCAGTACCGACTGATCAGTTGCCCATGCAATACTTGTACTGCATAGACAGCGTAAGGAGCGTGCTGACTGACAGCCTACGGCAGCGGCAGTGGGTAGTGGTTCCGTCCAACATCCTCCCAAGCCATCCGTAGTCCTCCCAATGATAAGGGCAAAGAACAATCGACCATCGGCGATACCTCTTTACGGGCGAAGCAGAACGGTTCGACCCGAAGGTTGCGACCCATAGGGAGCAACCGACCCGACGAGGAAAAGGATGGAGAAGCCCTAAAGCTTCCCCACCTCATGATAACTGTAATAAGCCCCATCGGTCACTATCACATGGTCGAGGAAATGAATGCGCATCACCTCACATGCCTTCTTGATGGCCATCGTCAGCGTATCGTCGCACTTGCTCGGAGTCAGGCAACCCGACGGGTGGTTATGCACAGCTGCGAGAATCGTTGCATTCGACAGCACCGCCTCGCGCATCATCACGCGGATGTCGGCACACGTTTCGGTAATACCTCCCTGGCTGATACGTACCGACTTTATCAGCCGGTAGTTCTGATTCATCAGCAGGATATGAAACTCCTCCGTCTGCAGGTCGCGCATCCTTGGAAACATATAGTTGTAAATCCTCACTGCGGTTCCCATGTCGGGCTTCGGCTCCGCTGCTGCCATCTGCCTGCGCCTGCCGAGTTCCACCGCTGCCATAATTTTACAAGCCGTCTGCACGCCCACGCCCTCGATGTCCTCCAACTCGTCGAAACGAGCCTTGCCAAGCGCATTTAGATTATTGCCGAATTTGCGCAGGATGTTGTTGGCCACGTCAACGGCACTCTGCTGAGCCGTGCCGCATCCCACCAGCAGGGAAATCAGCTCTGCATCGCTCATCTGCTCTGCGCCGAGGTTCTGTAGTTTGTCACTTGGGCGGTCTTGTGGTGCCCACTGCTTAATGCTAAGTCTTAATGCTGCATTCATAATCAGTTAAAATATTGTTTGGTTCTACGATAATTCTTTGTCTTGGCGAGGAAGAGCGTCATGCGCACGTCTGCCCCTGCTGCCTGCATCTGCTCGATGAAAGCGTTGGCGGTCTGACAGGTCGTACAAATGTCATCAATCAGCAACACCCGCTTGCCTTGGAAGTAGTCGCTGTCTATCTGCACGTTGCTCTCCGTCTGCTTGCCGTGCTTGCGGCTGATATGCACCTTTTCGCGCTTTCCTACCACTTGGATATGCTCAAAGCCGTTGATGGCTCCGCACTTGGCGCATACGTCAGCCGAGAACCGCTTATATCTGCGGTCGTTCGTGCGCTTGCAACTGGCAGGGATGCAAACGATGATGGTATTTGTCAAGTCCATCTGCGAGAGAGCCTTGCTCACAAGCTTCGTAGCCCAATGGGTAGCAAATCTCTGCCCTGCCTTGAACCCAAGCAGAAATCGGTCGGTCTCTTGCGTCTCGAAGTTCGCCTTGCGCATGTACCGCTGCGGAACGTAGTCTAAAAGTGCAATTTTGAGCATCTTGTATCTGAGTTTTAATCTTTTCCCTTTGGTTTGGAGCTTTTGCTCCTTGCCGTCTGCGGGACTTGTTTTTACGATGCTCACAAAAGGTGGCCGTCAGCGATAAGGCAGTCGGAAGATTACGTTGCCAACAGCCCGAAATACTCGTTCACCAACGGGGAAAGGAAGATTTCTGTCTGCTGGCAATGAATACCGAGGCCATTCGACGACAGCCATTTACCTTTGCATCGGAAAATCTGGCACCGCCGACGGCCAAGGTGTTCAAAGACAAACAGGAAACAAAAAACCCACTCCAGTTACGAAGTGGGAATGAATATCGAAGATAACTGTCTCTACATGTTTTTCAGACTTTTCTTTTATAGAGGAAGACTCGATAAATTGTCTTCTATAGGAATCTCATAATTATCCATTTCTGAAAAATCAATCATTCCTTCATTTGCAAATGCACCACAATCCTCACGAAAATCCAGCAAGAAATCACCGACAGGTCCTCTTACGTTCTTTGTAATGAAGATCTGAGCCTTATTATGGAGATCTCGCCCGTAGCCATCCTCATAGATTTTATAAACAGACGGACGGTTGACTATCATAAGCACATCAGAGTAGCCATCTATGCTTTCTCTGTCATTGAGTTCTTTAATAGTTGGGTGCATCTTCTCATAATTAGATTCACCAACAACACCATTCATATAGGCTGTAATGAAGATAGGAACGTTCAATTCGCGAGCAAGTTGTTTCACTCTGCCGACCATTGATGTTTCAAAATGATGATGATATACCAATTCTATGCCATCAAGGAAAATTGCTTTGAGATGATGCTTTTCCACAGCATTCTTGCACATATCGCAGATTGGTCCTTCTTCAAAATGAAGGGAATCTTCAATAATAATGGGAGCTTGTACTAGTTTATCCATCTTGTCATTAAGAATTGACCATTGCCTGTCATTTATATCTCCATTAAGAAGGTTCCTAAGCGGCAATCCTGCTTGCAATGCAATCAACCGGTCAACACTTGCTTCCTTGACGTATCTTAATGAGTAGAACAACACGGGGATTTTATTCTCCACAGCCATATTCCTCATTATGGACATCTCCAATGACAACCTACCCATATTTGACCTGCCTGCTATCGTTATCAGTTCACCTTCTTGAAATCCACACACCGCTTCATCCAATCTATAGAAACCTGAGTGCAAGCCGGGTGTCCCTGTATTCAAAGCAGCCCTTCGAATAAGTCGCTCCAGCGATCTCTTGGTACAAGTACCAACATGTAGCAGCTCTTCCTGCCTATTCTCATTTGATTTATTCATATGCAATATTGTATTTTTAATGATAACTTTTGAAGTAAAAAACCTCACGGCCTTCACAGGAGGTGAGGGAATGCATAATTTGATTAATCGTATGAACTAAAAGATATTATCCTGAATAATCTTAGTACCTTAATACTAACCTATTATATCTTGACCATAGCCGACTGGCTGCGACTGGCAAGCTGGCCTATCTCCGTGCCATAACTCTGGTGGAGTGCTGATCTTAGTAGCACCTCTTTCTCAGCCCCACCTGTCAGTCGTAGGTATCTGACACCCATTTCTGGCGAGATTTCCTTGTCGGGCAAGGCCACTCCATTCAGGCGAGCCCACACCATGTAGTCGCCATTGCGGGTTTTCTTGATTCCACTCTCGTTGAAGTGTAGTGTCTCGTTCAGTCCTTCGTTCAGCGGACTCGGCTTCAGGGCCAGTTCATCCCTCGACTCCATGATTCGGCTTTCCTCAATCAGTACGTCGTCCGCCTCGGATAGAACCTTGTCCACCTGATTGATGTTCAGCATCACCATCGGCACGACGAGACCGTTACCAGCGTCCCTGTCCCAAAGCTTCAGATGATACTTGCTGGCCATCGACACAGCATCGTCGCCAAGAGCCTCGTAGAAGTCCTGCTGCTCCGTCAGCACATGGTCGTAGCGATACTTGCTGAGGAAAGAGTTGTACTCCTCCATGATATCATCCGTCTTCAGCTGCCGTTGCATCTCCACCGAATTGTAGTTTAACAGCGTGTGCTTCACATCTTCGAGCTGAGTATTCAGCATGTTACCCGTACTGATGATATAATCTCCACCACCCATCATGTTCCATTCCTGGCCGTAAACCAGATTGATGGTCTTGCCGCTTTCTGTGAACAGATTGACGCTTCCGCGACCATCGAAATCGACGAAGCATATATTCTCTGTGGTGTCAATGTCTCCGTCTTTCGAGTAGATGGGGAACTTCCCAAGATTCACGATGGCATGATCATTGCGGTTAAACTGAAGCAGATAGTCCAAGGTCTGCTGAGCCAAAGAAAGCCTGTCGGCCTTATAATCCTCTTCCGATGACCATCCGGCAACATTGATTTCAGCGTGTTTCCAGAGACTGATGGGATTCAAGTCTGTGAGCAACAATGCTTCTCTGCCCTCATCACTAAGACTCATCCAACTGATGGCACCTTCGTCCATCAGCTTCTCACTCGTCTGCCACCCCAGCACTTCAAAAATTCTGTTGGCATCATCGTCAAAGACAAACCAATTGTCACCATTCGGGAAAATAACAATGTCATCACGCCAATTCTTTATTCTCGCGCGCTCTTTTCTCAAAGCCCGGATGTCATCCGAGAAGGTCTCATCATAATCGACGGTATTCATTCTTTCCTGTGTCATAGTCGTTATGGTAACGGAAACTCGATAGTCTTGATAATCACACCACCTTCCTTGTCGAAGAAGAACCAGCGTTCAGCGCGGTAGTCCATTTCGTGCCCGCCTTTTGCCTCGTAGTCAATCTTCACCTTCCATCCGTTCCATTCGCCTTTCTTGTCGCACTCGAACAGCATTCCTCTCAGGTCTGCATTAGCCCTCATCTGACGTTCAGCCAGGTTGATGACATAATCATCACTGGGGTCAAAGGTTTCCATGTTGTTCGTGCGGCTCATTATCTGCTTCGTCACCTTCTGCATTGTGGCCATCACTGCTTTCTTCTCTTCCGGTGACAGATAACTTGTCCCGAAAGTGGAGTCAGGCTCAGACACACCGAGGATTTTCATTTCCATACTCTCACCCAGGGATTGGCAGAGACTGATCTCCGCCAAATCCTTCATCTGCTGTTTCTTGTCTGAGCATGCTGTCATTCCAAGCAGGACAGCCACTGCTATCATGAGTTTCTTCATTATTCTGCAATTTAAATTCTGATTACCTGATTCTCCTTGTTCAATCCAAGGCGCTTGTAGTAAATCGTGCCGTCCTCCTTAAATAGTTCCAGCACTTCCTTGGTCTGTCCATCCTCACATATCTGTCTGGCTTCCTCCACAGTCACCTCGTGACCCGAAATGTTCCGCCAGATGGAGAAGTTACATGGATGATCCTTATCCTTGTAGTTACTGCAGTTGTAGGCTTTCATGCCCACATGTATCTCACCTCCGCAGACAGGACATTTGGTTATCTTCGACTCCAAGGACACACTTCCTTTCTCATTCAGCTGAAGCGTAGAGGAGAACATATGTCCGTCGTTCGTAGAAAAGCCGTCAAGTGTCAACCGCTCACCACTGAGGAATCTCTCCACTTCCTCGTCCGTAATCTTACGGTTGCAGATGATACCCATCATATAGAAGTCGCAGGTGGGATTCGGCCCGACATGATTTTCACAGGCATAGCCCTTACTCGTTTTCTTCACCCTTCCACCGCATATAGGGCAGCTGCCTTCCATATAGTGAGATACGAAATCAAGATGCACTTTACCATCCTCGATGATGAACATGGCCAGGAATGGCTGGTTCTTCTTGTTCTTCATCTCCATGATGCCCGTCCTACCCTCACTGAGCAACTGACGGCAAATCTCCTCCGTCATTTCCACCCCATGCATCTTGCGGTGGATGACGAACTGGCAACGCCGACCCTCCTTGGTCGTGCCGTTGCAACAGAATCCCAACGGCGACTCCATTACGTCGCCGCCACATACGGGACATTTTCCAATTACCTTTTTTTCTGTCATTTCTGTCTTTTCTCTTGTCATATTGTTAGTTTCTTCTTCCATCCTTTACAGATACTGCCAATCGTATATCAGACCTTCCACGATAGCCTTGCCTGACATGACCGATGCCCATCCTACAGGGTCAAGCCCATACCAGAGGTCATTCCAAGAGTACGTTCTGATCTGCCATGCCAACAGCCATAGGTCGGTATTGATGCTTTCCAACTTAGTGACTACCTCGTTGGCAACATAGTACCGTTCAGCCGAGTTCAGCAGGTTCACCTTGTGTTTCTTGTTCACAGGATTGCCCTTCTCGTCGTAATCCGATACGTTATAGCTGCCACTGGTCACCAGTTGCTTCATAAACGGATAGAGACTTGCCATTTGCGTAGCAGCATCAGTCAGCTCGTCAGATACCAGCAGGGCGATAGCCGTACCCTTCAGATGACCAGGCAGTGACTTCTTCACAAGATTCATGTTCTGCGGAATCTCAGTAGTCACCAGTTCTGCAGCGCGTTTTATCTGGTAGAGGTTCTGCATGGCTCCCTGCGCATTCGACAGGTAGTCGAGCATCTGATCCTCCACCTTGTGCATCCTGTCCATTGCTACAGTTACAGCCGTCTCTGCAGCAATAATCTTCTTCTGTGTCTTCTCACGCTTGCTGAACAGACTGTTCAACATGGCACTTTGTGCGCCAACCGCTGCCGTCAGGGTAGGGTCGGTCTGCTGTGCAAAGCAATCATTCGAGAGTACCAGAAGGGAAATGAAACAAATCAGTTGTCTTTTCATCGTCTTTCCGTTTTTAAAGTTTCATACCTTTAGCCCTGTCCTCTGCCAGCTTCTCGTTGCGCTGGTACTTGTTGGCCAGAGCCAGTGGTTCCATTGGTTTGTTCATTGCTTGGTCGTTCCAGTCCTTGAAAGCCTTGGCTGGCTTCCACTCAGCCACACGAGGGTTCACCTCCATGAACTTGGTCAGCTCATGTATCGATGCCGTTGCTGCATCCATCACATGCTCCTGGCCTTTGACAGTCAGATGAACCTCCTCATTTGTCTTTGAAATATTAAAATGAACCCCGTCCAACAGTCCTGCCATACGGATGCCATAGATACGTCCGTTCAGGTCGTTATCACAGCAGTCAACAGCCTTGGCTTGACCATAGTGGCGCATGATACCCGTGAACTGCTGATTGGAGAACGAACCCCCAAGCGACACAAAAACGGAACTCTCCTTCTCGATTTTCTGTCGGTTGAGCTGATAGAAAGCCATGATGTCGTAGCCACTCTCCCCGAAAAATACGTTCTTCACGCTATCGGGATTACCATCTGACATATCCACGATCCATGCGGCAGAGGAAGAATTTGTTCCGGCGGCCTTGCTCTTATAGCCTTTATAGCCTCGAATCTCGTAACCTGCCACTTCATCAGATCCAGGCTCCTTGTATGGGAAGCCCAGATTGAAGTTGTCGTAGTTCTTGGCCTGAAGGTCTTTGACACGGACAAGGAACGGAGCGAACACCTCCACCGTTTCCTGACGGATGCCGCGAGGCTCGAAGTAGCTCATCACATGATGCATGTGTTCCGTTGCAGGAGTCACCTCCCAGCGATTCGGGTCAAACGGCTGATTATCCTTGTAGCCAGCTTTCTCCAGATACTTACTGTCACCATAGTCGGGAATAGGCTCATTGGCAAATTTTGCCATCACCTTCTGGGCTTTTTCCCATTTGTCCTTCCCAGATTCTGAAAAACTGTTGATATTCTCCATGATCAAGTCTACAACATCACCGCCTTTTGCTCCACTCCGATGGAAATAGAGCTGGCTGACCTTTGATTTCGGATTACTGATGACCAAGGTGTCAGTGTTACCACCCCTGCCGTCTGGCAAGGCCATCTCGATATACTTGCCTACGCCAGCCTCTCTTTTCAGTCGGTAGCCCAGGGAATAGGCGATGTCATCCACGCCTACCTTCTCTTTGAGGGCCTTGAAACTTGCATTTGTCATACTCCTCCAAATTTCAGTTAACCTACTTTATAACCTCTTGTCTGATGCAGATTCAGCTTACTGATGTCAGCGGCATAGCTGCTGTTCAGTGTCGTGGTCAGCAGACGTTCCTTCTCCTTGCCATCTGGCAGTGAGAAATAGCGGATGCCTATCTCACGGGCTACAGGCTTCATCTCCAGTTCCGTACCGTTCAGTGAGGCACGGGCTGCAAACTCACCATTCTTCTGCTTCACGATGGCAGCGTTCTCAAAGTTGGCACCCACAGGCTCCAAATTCGAACCTTTCCGGTTAAGGATTGTAGTCTCACCGATGGCAATCTTCTGCTCATCAATCTTTTCCAACAACATGTTTGAAGCCTTGTTCACATCAGAGAGAATACTAAGAATGATCTTTGGGTTCTCCCGCAGGTTCTGAATCCACCCTTGGATATAGGCGGTGTTGTTATCGAGGATGCGCTTGTCGAAGCCGAGAGAGTTACCGACAACAGCGGCAGTCATTTCCGCCACATATTCCTCATGGCCATACTGGGTATCTCCGAACTGCTTACCCTTGACACGGTTCAGGCGCTCAGGCGTACCCGTCGAGTGAGTGGCCTCATGGAGAAACGTTGAGTAGTATTCCATACCATCCTTATAGATCTCCTCCGGCGTACTACTGATGTTGAACTGTGACTTCATCGGAATGACGATGCGGTCTTTCGAGGGAGAGAAGGATGCACCAGAAGCCATCTGGTCAAACTGCACCGGGCAGAGCCATTCCTGACGTTGGAGCATACGGTCAATGGCTGCATTGACGTACATTCCCTTGTCATCACGCAGTTCGGGAGCCTTGAAACGCTCCTGAAGCTTTGCATATTTCTCTGGATTGACTTCTGCAAGATTCGTCTGATCGACATTGAACTCCTTATATACACGGAGGATGGGCGTAGATGTCAGTGCATTACGTTCCTCCTTGGTCATCATATCGATGTCGCTGCGGTCAACCTTCTTGCCGTTCTGGTCCTTATAGAGCATGTCCCAGAAGATGACAGGCATGGACTCCGCACCCTTATTGATGCGAAGTCCCATGTTCTGTGCCTGCAGGAAAGTCATATAGAGCGGCATCTTGTAGCCGTTCATGGCGGTGTCGAGCTGGAGGAAGAAGGAGTTACCACCGTTCAGGGTTCCGCTGGCGATGTTCTGAGGAAGACCGTAGCCTCCCGTACCATCAATCCAGCCCTTTTTCCAGTGACTCTCCTTCATTTCCTCCATCCGGGCAATCATCATGTCGGCAAACTTCTCGATGGCAAGCTGTGTCTGCGGCTTGCTGTCGCTATGCTTATGATAATTCTTTCCGTTCTGCATAACTGATTAAGCTGTTGCCAATAACTCTATAGTCTTTGCGTCTGTCATTTCAACAAATAACTCGGCATTTTCTTCAGTGGGTTCTTCACCATGATCCTGGCACCACTGTTTGTACTCATCGGCATCGTCGCCTTTCATTACGAAGTCGAGCCAGCCAATCTTACCATCCTGCTTCATCTGCACCAGTTCATCATAACTTTTATTCTGTTCCATTGTGTTCTTGCTTTAATGATTAAACCTGTTGATGATTCTCTTTATAGCTTCAGTCCCAGACTGGTTTCCTGCTTCACCCCCATTTTCTCGTTGATTTCGGGAGTGAGGTACTTGGCTGCCAGCTGCTGACGGGTAGCCGTCTTGGTATGGAACAGCGCATAGCCGTCATCGAAGCTCAGTTCCTTCTTGGCCGTGATGCCACGATCGCCCATATCGGCAGAGATACGCCACTTGTTGTCCGCGTCCTTTGAGACACGGATATCCTTGATTTCTGCTCCTTCGGGCAGTTTGAACTGTTCGTAGTGTGAAGCGAGGTGAAGACGCTGACCAAAATTCTTCTCCACAAGCTGGGAAGGAGTGGTCACACGGTCGAAATAAGCGTTCAGGTCATGGTTGGGGAGCGTCGTTGACATCTTCTGCTCACCCACCTGGGCATAGAGCATCCACTTTCCGAAGTTCTGGCTCTGTTCGTTAGCCTCCTTATAGACGTTCATCTTGTCGATGACACGACCATCGGAAAGCGTGTTGGAAGCCTTGTATTCCTCAGCGTGAATCTGCTTCATCAGCTTGGTTGGGTAGTAGGACTGCATCAGCTGTTCCACTGTGCGTTCCTTCTTACTGTAGGCGGCAACATCCTCTGGAGTCATCTTCTGCGGATGCAGTTCCTTGCCGTCAATCTTGGCGGTAAAGAACCAGTCCTCCGGGTTCTTGTTCGACTGGTAGGCATGGGCATGAGTGACCTTGCCACCATTGACAGTCACCATCTGCGGCTCACGGTGCTGCTTCTGACCCTGCAGCTCTTCCTTCTTGGGAGCTTCAGCGGCAGACTGCTGCTTGCCGTCGGCCTTCTTCTCAGTCTTGGTGGATGACTCTTTCGGCTCCTCCTCTGATGCGGATGCGGCCTTATTCTTACTTGCAGACTTTTTCTTTGGCTGGGTTTCTGCCACGGCCTCGACGGGTTGCTGCTTAACCTCTTGATCCTTTTTCTTTGCCATAATCGTTTTTATTAAAAGTTTATGAAAGGTAAACTTCACTCAAAAACTGGGTTGTTACTCACCTGCTCATCAGGCGTATTTTCCCATCGATTATGCTTGGAAGCAAGGTGTTGCCACCCTACACCAATCGTTTTGCAACGTGGTTGTTAGAACCTTACCAGACCTTATTTCAAGGCCTGGCAAGGGGGAATATAAATAGAATGGCAACATTGTATTCAGGCATATCTTCAAGTGAAAATGCGCCATCGCCTATCTTTAGGCAATCAGGGAATACAATTTAAAGTCCCCACCTTATGGTACTCGGATTCGGGTTACGGTGGTTATAATATTAAAGCGACCCATCAAATGGTGCAACTGATATCTTATATAATCTCTCTTACCTTATTATATATATTACAGTGGGTTGATTACAGCTTCAGTCCGGAGCTGTTCTTCTCTTCTTTCTTAACGGTATTCTTTACGTTATCCTTCTTACTCTGCTCATTGACACACTTCTGGTATTCCCAGCGGTTCTCGTCCGTCTGGACATAGCCCATGTAGTCGTCATGTTCAAGGTCGTACTTGATCTTCATCTGACGGTTCCATTCATCCATATCGCCATTGACCACCTTAAAGCCCTGCTGCTCACGGAGGTCAACACCGACAACGACCTTCTGGTCACCGACATTCAGTTCAATAGGCTTGCCTTCCTGTGCCTGCTGTTTCTGGTTCGCACCCAGCTCAATGTGGTTGATCTTCTCCATGTCTTTAAGCTTTTCAGCAATACGGACATGGGCGACACTGCGAGGGATAAGAGCATTGGTCTCTTTGTCGAGCTGGATGAACTTCATCTTTCGGATGCCGTTCTCTTCCAGTTCCTTACGGATAACCTCACCGTTCTTCACACGATTCAGTTCGCGTGGAGTCAGACAATAGTCGTTCTGAATTTCCTTTGTACGCTGGTAGGTAAGCAACTTGACGCTGCCGTCATCATCACGGCTGAGCTGAATCTTCATAGGAATGGCAATCGTCTTACCGTTCTTGGCCTTGATGCGGGCTTCGATAATGGGTGACACCCTTCCATTGATGATCGGATCAACCAAATTCTTGGGCATCGATAGGAATGCATCCCTGCTGATGCCAAGCTTCTCCAACTTCTCATAAGGAATTTCTTCCTCTAAAAAAGAATATTTACTTATCATATTTGTTAAATATTGATTAACTTTGCTGCAAAGTTACGGACATTTTATCAGAAAAGCAATATGAGTAGAGTATTTTTTATGTTTTTATTACTAGAATTGGCATATATCAAGAGTTATGCCCAGTTTTTCACCATTATGCCCGATTCTGGTCAATCAACGAGATTGGCCGATGAAACTGCCTATGGTGACAGTGTAAACATCCCTTTAGTCCTGCATTCAGACACTATAAGGACAGAAGCAGACAGTCTGATGATGGCTAAAAGGGAAGAAAACCTGTTTCCGTCAACCAAAGGCCTTCCTATCTCAATAGAAAAGAGAGTGCCGGTATTTGGACACGTGAGAAACAACCCCCTTTTGCAGCTTCTCGAACAACGGGTGACGGTCTGCCTCCCCTTGGATTACATGACTGTCAACTCCAGATACGGCTACCGAAAGGATCCTGTATATAGATGTGAGCGTTTCCATGACGGCATAGACTTGAAATGCAACTATGGTAATGTCTATGCCATGATGCCAGGTATCGTCAAGGAGGTTCATCGTGGCAACAGAGGCTATGGGAACTATGTCATTCTCCAGCATGGAAGCATCGAGTGTCTGTATGGGCATCTGAGCGTCATTGCCGTTAATGAGAATGATGTGGTAGAGGCAGGCGACATCGTAGCGATCTCTGGAAATACAGGAAAATCGACAGGGCCACACCTTCATTTGCGGCTGAGGAAAGGAGGGAAAAGCATCGACCCGCAGCACTTTGTCAACTATCTGAATGACTACATCGATGACCTTCAGGACAGGATAGCGACCTTGAAGTTCGGTGGAAAGCCTGACAGGGAACTGAATATCGAGAACCTTGCCAGAGTGCTGGAGCAATACCATGTCAAATATCCCAAGATAGTTATTGCCCAGTCCCTCTTGGAAACGGGCTACTACACGTCGCGGGTTTGCTGGGAGTGCAAGAACCTTTTTGGCCTGCGCCGTCCAAGTGATGGCAGCTACTATAAGTTCGACCGATGGGAGGACAGCGTGAAAGCCTACCGTGACTATGTGCAGTATAAGTACAAAGGCGGTGACTATCTCCAGTTCCTCAACCGTATCGGCTATGCAGAGGATAAGTCGTATGTCCTGAAGGTGCGCCAGATTGCCAAGACCTTATAACGGCTATCTGAGCCAGTATATCAGCATCATGTGTAAGGGGTAGAAGGCATAGAAAGCATATTTCATGGCCTTCCCCCTTATAAATCCCCGTTCACCGTTGTAGAGCCAGATGACGGCAAAAGCCATCATGATACCGATGATGCCGTATTCATACATCAGCGGTATGCCGAAAAGCGTCTGTATGTCAGGTCTGCCACGGAACATATAGAAGATAAGCACCAGCCCAAACCCTTTCCAAGAGTAGTCCGTGTCAACGAGCAAGGTGACAAGTCCAAGGAGTGCAACAGAAACTACTATTGCCCAATGTTGTTTCAGATTTTCAATGGCATACAATCCTAAGAGTCCAGCCAACAGCGTAAACAGGACATTATGACTGCCATCATGGTTCAGCATCAGCCAGGGAATCTCCGATACCAGGGCAAAAGCAAAGAGGCTCAGCATATACTTCTGTCTGTTCCTTGAATAGACAAAGCCCTCTGCCAGCAGGAAGGCGAATGTCGGGAAAGCAATACGTCCGACAGTCCGCATCAGTTCATAGAGATACGGGTTGGAACAACCATAGTAATAGGCCACATGGTCTATAGTCATTGAGAGCATGGCGATAATCTTCAGCCAGCTCCCACTAAGATCTTTTGTCATTTCGTTATCCTAAAAAGTATTCAAAAAAGGCTGTCAGAAAAAACCGACAGCCCATTCATATCTTAGAGAAGTTCGATGGTTTTCTCCAGTGACTTTAATAAATCTTCTGACTGTTGCTTGGTGGCTTCCATCATGCGTTTATTCAAATCCTGAAACATGTCTTCCGTATGCTTCTCAATAATGATCTTTACGTTATCTTTGAAATCCTGCTGCATATTGGCTATATAGCCCTTGGAGTTTTGCTCCAACAATTGCAGGCGAGCCTTGACATGGCTTTGCAGAGCAGGATTCTTATCGTAGTTTTCATCATCGTCTGGATCAAAGTTCTTACTTAGCAATCTGTTCATATCAACGCTGATGGAGTAAAAGACAAGAGCGGCAACCGTAGAAGTCGTAATCTCACCCCTCTCCATACGCGAAATAGTAAGAGGTGCGCAACCTATCTCTTTGGCGACATCCGCCTGTGTCATCTTCAGGTGCTGTCTAACCTTCTGGAGTCTCTCACCCAGAACCTTCACATCCAACTTCTCTACTAATTCATTCATACCTTACGGTGTTTGAGGGGTTATACCAAGAAGCTCGGAAATCATAGCGTCCACTTCATCATTTATACGCTTGAAATTGCGGTTAAGCATAATTTCTTTTTCCTTATCGCTTGCAAAGTTATACATTTTCGGCAAATTTTGGTAGTATTTCTCTTCCTTTTTGATCTTTTCCATATCAAAATTTGTCTTGCAGAAGTATTTGGTGGTCTTGAACTCCTCAGATTCCTCGATATTGAACACGTCAAGTGATGCCTTGTCTGTCGGTGTGAAGTCACGGGCGGCCTGACCTGCAAGCCATCCTGTAGCCATGTCAGCAATCTTGGCGGCAGGAACGAGATAGTCCATCTTCTCCTGAATGGAGGTTGATACCCGCTGCTCATTGATGGTGACAGACTTGGAGGTCTGCTTGGCCTTGCCGAACACGTCATTCTGTGCCCATTCCAGCGTTTCCTTGTTACGGGCGGCACCCATGAAGATGTTTCCGCACGTTGTCAGTATTTTCTGCATTCCGACCTTACCATAGTCGGCTTCGAGCTGCGGCAGTTCCTGAAAGCCCAAGGTAACGGCAACCTTATTGCTTCTTGCCGTACCTATCAGACGGTCTATCTTGTGGAAGTAGAGAGTCGGCAGCTCATCGACGATGATAGAGACAGGGATGTTACCCTTGCTGTTCACACGAGTCACGAGACGGTTCAGGATCAGTGCGTTCAATGAGCCGATAACCTGTTCCTTCTCAGGGTCGTTGGCTATGACAAGATAGGAAGGATGTGCCGGGTCTGAGATTTTCAGGTCGAAGTCATCACCCGTAAACACCCAATAGGCTTCGGGCGATACCAGACGGGCAGCGTTGACACGGAGCGTACCGACCATTCCTTCCAACTGGTCGTTGGCCTTGTTCTTATAGGCAGACTGGAACGGAGCCATCAGCGACATAATCTTCTCGTCCTGCATCAAGATGTCAAAGACCTCGCTATAGGGTCGGCCCAGAAATGACAGCACATGGGGCATGTCAGAAAACTCCCCTGTGATGGTGTCCGGCTCAACGATATTTCCCTCATCATCCTCATACCAAGCCTTGTCAATGATAATCAGGTCACCGTTCATGTCCTTATACATGAATCCGTTCAAGTCCACGAACATGCCATCTTCATCGGTGGCCACATTCCGGCTATGCTCGTCAAGGAAGTCAAGGACAACCTTGCCGTTCTCATCGACAGCGTTATAGTCCGTCCAATAACGGGTCACCAGTTTCAGCCGTTTGCCATTATAGAGAATGTAACGGGTCAGCTTCTTGCCATTCTTATAGCCTGTCGGGTGGAAGTTGATGAAGAAGTAGATGATGCTTGCGAGGAAGTTTTCGGCTGAGTTCTGGAAGAAAGCCTCTGAGCCGCCTTTCTTCTCGCTTCCCTTATTCAGAGCCTCCAGCAGCGTGGCGGCAGTCTCGGATGCTCCTGCCAAATCGGGGATATACTTACGTTGGATAGGATTCACGCGGTTGGAATACTCCACATCTGAGAAGTTGACGATATGGAAACCGCAGTTCTCAGGCAAATGACCATATCGTTTATTCTTGCAGTACTGGTAGAACAATGTTTTCCCAAGCGTCGGAAACTTGTAGTCATAGACCATCATCGCAAAGCCCTTCGCGGCATGTTGCCGGATGAAAGGATCGATAATGCCGAATGACTTACCAGATCCAGGTGTACCAAGCACAATCGTACCACGAAAAGGATTGATAATGTTGATCCAGCCCTTATGCATACGACGTTTGAAGTAGTACACCATCGGGATATTTACAGAATACTCGTTAGCATTCAAGTCCTCGGACTGCTCAAAGGACTCATTCTCGAAGTTGAAGCGATCCTCACCAAGCTTGTAGTTGTAGTAACGGGCGATACCGTCACCTCCCTGATGTACGAGCATGGTTCCCACGATACTTGCCAGAGCATAGAGTACGCGGTTGGTGGCAAAACCGCCAAGCTCGCCTCCCCACAGGCCATGCTGTAACACGATACAGAGGATAATCAGTGAGAATCCCATGACGATAGGGTATATCACCATCGTCTTGACATTGAATCTCAGACTCACCTTCGCCCTTGTACCGATACAGGTAACGGCGATGCAGACCAGTTCAATGAACTTGCAGGATGATACACTGTTGAATATCTGGAATCGACCTATCAGCTCCAGCACGAACTGCGTGGCACGGCTCTCAGAGGTGATAGGCAGGTTCATTACCAGCTCGATAATCAAAAAGATATAGATGCAGCTACGAAAGATGTTATACATCTGCTGCTGTTCCTTTGTCTCTTCTGTTCCCATTGCTTATGTCTTTATAAGAGAGGGGACTACCACTATTGTAAATAGCCCCCTCTCCATCGATTATGAAAGGTATAAGTGTTATCTGATCCTCAATACAGGGCGTACCCTGCCGGGTGTTGTCTTGATGGTCGAAGTCACAAAGCCGCTTCGCACAGCCACACTCAGGTAGTACATCTGCTCACTCTCCGACGAGCTGCCATCCTGAGTTGAACTGACATACTGGCCATCGGAAAAGGGTTCGCCACTGATCATGCGCATAGAGTTCTCCACAACAGGCAGCATAGATGCCAATGCTCTCAGCTCTCCTGCCGACGGCAAAGCCCAGCTTGCCATAGGCGAACGGAAATCGGCCACAGCCTCGGCTGCAGGAGTGGGAATCTCCGATACCAGCAAGGCTGCCGTGTTCTCTGCACCGCACAGAGTACGGCTGTCACTATCCACGCTACCGACAGTACCTAAAGAGTCAGCATAGGCATAACTGCCCAGCTCATGGGTAGAGATGACCAGAGCCGTGTCGCGGTTGCAATAGAAGATGACACCGACGGCTTGCTGACCATCCGCATCATAGCCCTGTGGTGAAACGACGGAGTTATCAGCCAACAGGATATTCCCGACTCTCAGGCTTCCGTCAAACTCATCAGTATGTTCCTCGCAGGAGGTCATGCCTCCCATTACGGCTACAGCCATCATCAGCATAGCCGCATAATTCTTGTTATATTTCTTCATATCGCTCATGATTAGAATGGAATCTTCAGACCTATCAGAAGACCGTTACGGAAAGAATCGCCATGCAGGAAATTAACCTGGTTCTTCTGAATCAATGAAAGCTGAACACCAGAGGGAAAGACATAATTGTATTCCAGTCCACCCTCCACAGCAAAGAAGTAGTCGCCCTTATATGCTCCAAACTCAGGGCCGAAACGCAGTCTTAGGTTACTGTTCTTGAACTTCTTCAGACAGTACTTATAAAGCAAACCGCCATCCCAGTAGTAGCCTTTCCAGAACACATCCTTGCAGATCTTGCCACACACAGGGTCACGCTGCCACTGGTTGCCTATCTCTGCCGTCAGTTCAACGGCATTACCATAGGTCAGCTCATGCTCATAGCCCAATGTGGCATTGAGTGTGCTATTGAATAGGAAGCCTGCATTAAACGTAAAATACTCGTCTTTCTCACCTGCCATCGCTCCAGTACCCACCAGAAAGGACAGCATCACAAATAATATCTTCTTCATGACGTTTATCTGTTGATGTTAAACGGAAGACGGCGAAGCAATCCCTTGTCGAAGCCATCGGCATTGAGGATATCTTCGTACTCAATGGGGATATAGATGACACGTCCTGAAATCTGACGCTCAGCTATCTCAATCCTCAGAACCTTCTCGTCCGGGAATGTCAGCTTAGGCAGGACAATAACGTTACGATAAGCCTTCTTGAAGCTATGCGCACTATTCAAGGAGTAAGTCGGAGTCAGTTCAATCGTCTGTGAGTTGGTGGCCTTGGCCTCTTTCTTGTCTGTCAGTTTGATGCGTACTTCGTCGATGTCATACTTGATCTTCGTGCGGTTGTAGAGCGAATAGTCAATGAAATAGTAGTCATTGACTGTGTAGATGTTATTCACCACCGCACGGATGCCGTTGGCGGTATAGTGGATGTTGTTATAGTTGGGCTGGCTGCCATAGATGGCCCAGGCGTATGCGGCCATCTCGCTCTCAGGCATCAGCACGTCAGGGTTCTTGTAGCGTCTCATCTCGTCCAACTGAATGCGGTAGATGCTGTTGGCACAGGCAGGCCCAGCCGTATATACCACATCGTACTGAGCCAGATGCCGCTCACCGATGACGGTTATCGTACCTACCAGTTCATGGTCACGCATCCTTGCAGATGGCTTTATCCGCACGATGTTGTCAGAACACTGGTTGCCGACAATCTTGTCCGTTGACATATCCACCAACTTGATATTCTCCAGCATGATAACATGCGTAGTCACGTTCTCATTGACAAAGATGACATGGTTACGCTCCATACCCGGCATACAGTTGTCGTCTGTCTGCATGGTATAGATATACCTTACCTTGACGGAATCCTTCTTCGTTTCCGTATTCTCCTGGGCATTAGCCCCTGCCGACAGGGCTACCAAGCCCATGACGGCCAAAACAATTCTCTTCATACTGAATTTCTGATTTTCTGTTTTACTGTAATTCATAATTTCTGATTTTCTGTATTTCTGTCTTTCTTAATTTCAGTCTTTCTGCGCATCCTTGTTGATCAGATAGACGATGGTGTTGTACTTGATACGTGCCTTGTTCTTGCGTATATTGCCCGAAATGGCTGTAGATGCGGACTGATACATGTTTTGTAGAGCTTGTAATGCTACTGCCTCGCCACTAAGACCGCCACCATAGCCACCATCCAAGCTGATATTGCTCTGCATGGCCTGCGCTCCTGCATCCTTCATCATATCTCGGAAAGCGGACTCAGGCACATAAAAGCCTTCCATGCCGTCGTTGTCAAAGACAGAGAGGCTGACCTTGATGAACTTGTCCCCCACAAGAATGCTGGTGATACTGGCCATGACACGCTGCTGTCCGAAGCCAGTGACAATGCCATAGAGGTAAGTTCCCTTTTTGAGTCGTACATCCTTGATGATGACATCATCGAGGAGTTTGAAGCGGAGTCGTGTACCCTCATGCGCCTTGGTGGTCTTGTCAATCATCGCCTTAATCAGCGGAGCATCAGCCGCCTGCTGGTCATTGATGGTATTGAACATCGAGGCACTGGCATCATCGGCTTTCTTCACAACCTCTGGCTTCACCTCGTTCTTCTTACGTTCCTCAGCCAGACGCTTTCGTTCTTCCTCTGCCTTACGCTCTTTCTCTTCCTCATCAGCACCGAAAGTTCGTTCCAGTACCCGCTGCCGTTCAAGGCTGCGCTGCTGTATCTCCTCCAGTTCACGGGCATAGTCATCCATTTCGGCGTTGCGTCCGTTACGGCTGCCAGCACCTCTGCCACCATAGGCACCACTACCTCCATAGCCGGAACCGCCATCATATCCGTAGGAATTGATGTGCTTGCGCGACTCTGCCAGACTGCGCTCCAGGTCTTCGAGTTCTTTCTGCTTACGTGTTCGCTTGGCATTCTCGGCATCGATGTCGTTCAGTTCACTCTCGGAGTAGCCGCTCATCGTACTGTCAGCTTCCTCCTTGTCATCACCCAATGCACCGATAGCGGTATAGGCGCCATCCTCGCTGAAATGCTTGTTCATTTCAGTCATCTTGTTGCCCATCTCCTCGTTGGCGGCATCAGGCAGCGACATGTTGATGTTGTCCGTCACCACGCCCTTCTTCGGGTCGTCACTTCCCTTGGTAAACTGCGATATTTCGTAGGCCAGGAATACGATGGGAAGGAGGATGACCAGCGGGAAGATGTACTTCGGCTGTTTCAAATTAAGTTTCTTCATCTTATTGTCCTTTCTCTAAGTTGTTTACTATCAGTTCCAATTGCTTGTACTTGATGACAATCTGCAGGGAGTCATCATGCGTCTTGCGGGGCATCCTCACCAAAGAATCCAGTTCATGCTTCAATGCCTGGCCTTTCCTTGCCATCTCCTCCACCTGACTCACATGATAAGCCTTGGCATTCTGGATCTGCTGCATACCGATGAACATGGGTTCTACAGGCTCTACACCTGTCATGAAGTTGTCAGTCTTGTCAGAATCCGTACCCAAGGTGAGGAATGCGCCGATGATAAGGGAGAACAGGAGGCATCCGACGGTAATCAGCATGGTATCACCCCTATTCTCATCTGCCCACTTGTTTGCCTTGGCTACTCGCTCACGGACTTTCCATTTCACAAAGAGCCTCCAGAGCAGAATCCTGAAACACCGTGTAGCCCTCGACTCTTTCCTGGCTTTCTTGTCTTTTCTAAACAGTCTCATAGCCATCAATAGTCAAGATCCTTGTTCTCCAATGTACGCCAGTTGGTCACGAGCAAGCCATGTGGATTGTTCTGTGTCCTTGGTACGGTCTCAATGCCCCCCACCGTAACGATGGAGCGTTTGACATCACGGGAGCGACGTTTGATAATCTGCGTACCGTAATACTTGAATTTGCGTTCATGCTCGTCCAGATTGATGGAGTCACAGATAATGGTACAGACAGCCGATGACGAAATGATGTCGGAATAGAAGCCGTTTTCGTCCATAGCCTGCTTCTGCTTCATGGCCGTTCCGTCTGCCATGTAAAGTGCCTTGCCTACTGTCCACTTGATATAGTCATCATCCGGGGGCAGGTTGAAGAAATACTGATGGAAGAGCTGGATATGTGCCTTGGCTTCCATCACGAAGTTGGCCTCCTGCTTGGCGCGTTCGGCCAGAAAAGGAATGTCACCGTCGATGACATAGATCTGTTCCCTCTCATCAGTGACCAGCTTGGCACAGTAGAACACGGTGAAGGCACATATCACCGTGCATCCTGCAATGGTGGCAAAGACTGTCATCAGCGCCAGCCTGGTCTTTTGTTCTAAACTCTGTATTAACATAATGTGAATCGTATAAATAAAATGTTTATATTCTGTTGAAAGCCTCCTTCGCAGACTCATCACGGACAGTTACCCGTCCGCTCGCATGCTGCTCATAGACCTTGCCTCCCTCAGTCTTGCTGTTGATGACGGGGCCGTTCAGCCCTCTCTCACCCAGACTTCCTACTACTCCTGCAGCAGCTGCACCGCCGGACAGAACCATAGCACCACCAGCAATACCACCATAGATACCACCTGCAACACCTGCCGTAGCCACTGAGCCTGCTGCACTTCCTGCACTGGAGCTGACACCACCGGGAATAAGCCATGAGGCAACCTCTGGTACAAAGCGTAGGATAAAGGCACCGACGAGCATACCCATTGCATACATGCAGTTTGAACCGATGCCCTGAAGACCGAGTGCACCAATCTGACTCCATGTGTTCACCTGTCCCTGCAACAACTTGGAATAGGCGGTTATATCCTCCTGAAGATTGTAAAGCAGGATGAAGTCAATATAGTACAGGCACATATAGGTCACGAATCCCCAAAGGGAAAGAGACAGGTACTTTGAGATCCATTGTGACCAGGCATTACTCCAAGGCGGCACTATCGAGAGTGCAAACATGATTGGTGCGAACATCGCAAGGATGGTCATAAAGATACGCTGCGCCACCAAGATACCGTAGTAGGTCATCTGGAAGATAAGCTCACCGATAAACCTAATGACATCATTAATCCATTCCGACACCTTGGTTTCTGCTGCGACCGCTGCCTGCTGCGCATACTTGTTGATAGTAGAGCCAAGGTTTTCCATACTGTAGATAAGTTTGTCCCACCAGTGGGCATCCTGTCCGATCTCCTGAATCTGCTTGGCCGTCTCTACGCTGTCCTGCACCTCACGGAGCCGTTTCAGATACTCTGCTTGCTTCTGGGCTACTTTGAGTTCCATAGCGGCAACTTGTTTGTTCTTTGCCTTGGCCATTGCTTTGGTGGTGTTCTCCAGAGCCTTGCCAGGCACCTGAAGCTCAGAACATATCCAACCGCTTGACGTGATACACATCGACAATGCAATGATTCGGGCCAGTTTCATGACATCCATCGCCCTGCGTCCGAGCATCATCATCCAGCATTCGTAGGAGCCGACACACAGAGCCAGCAACAGGCCGAGGACACGGGCATAGCCTACCGTATCACCGAGGATGGCTGATTTCGGGAACGACTCCATCGCCACGAGCAATTTGTCAAGACTCTCATCGATGGATGGCAGTCCCATGGTGAGGAACAAGTCCGATACGCTTAATAATAAATCCGTTGTCATCTTCTGTTCCTCCTTACTTGTAATAGTTCTGTGCCATGCCTACCAGATGGGCGGTACGGCTCACCAGTTCTTCCATCTGTTTCTTGGCATCAATGTAACCCTTCTGACGCTTGGCATTCTCCAGTTCGTAACCGATGCCCGTCTTATGCAGATAGGCAATGTTCTGGCAGATGATATTGTTCTGGCGTGACAGTTCATCGACCTGCGCTTTCATCTTGCCCTTGCTCCTGGTCATGCAGAATACCAAACCCTCAGAAATGCTGTTCTGCATACGGTTGAAGTCATCCTTGAAGGACTTATAGACCAGATCGACGTTGCGGTCAGCCTGACGAAGCACATCCTCCTTGTGAAGTTCCTCGATGTACTGTCGTTCATCCTCTACCTTCTTCATCTTCTGCCGTTGCGTCTCTTCCGAGATAACACGCACAGGCATGATACGCTTTACATTGGAGTCTTCCTCTTCGAATTCGACATAAAGTCCGCTATGGAAGCCTCTCCATCTCCAGTGGAGCGATGCCCCGCTGTAGTTCTTGTGAAACAGATAATAATACCAGTCGGGAGCAAAGTCCCAGGGGCCGTTCTCCATCGACTTCCATTGTTTCTCCTTCTGGTCATCGTGAGAAATCTGTACCCACTGTGCTGACATTCCCATCGGCAATAGTGCCAAAAGGGAAAAGATTAATAGTTTCTTTCTCATACTTTATTCCATTGATTGATTAGTCCTGTTGCAATCTCATCCGTGACCTCGCTGTTCAGGATGTCCCAGATATAATCATAATGAAAGCCTCCGACAGCCACAATACTTGCCCAGCAATAGGCACTGTCTATGATGCCTCGCATGGTGTCTATACTTGTCTTGATGGAGTTCACAAGATTCAGTTTCTCGTCCATGGAAGCCTTCATCACGTTCAGGCCGCTGGCAGTCATCGTCAGGTAAAGTGCTTTGATGTTCTTGATCTCACGGGAACAGGCAAGGTTTGCTTCTGCGAAATACCAGGCTACCATCGGTTTCTTTGTGGAATACTGAACTGACAATTGGGCAAACTCGGAGTACTCCTGAATGAGCTTATACATGCTGCTGGCCGTATAGCTAAGACTTGCAGCCAGCAGGACATAAGAGTAGCCGTTGGAGAGCTTGGAGTCCAAAGTGGTACGGGCATCATTGAACTTGTTTGCACCCTTGGTCACCAAAGACTGCTCTCCGAAACTGACGGCAATCTTATCCCTTGCAGAATCCTCTTCACCCTTTATCATCTTGTGAAGACTGATCAGTGCCTCGATGGTCGGGAAATCCTGCGGCCATTCAATAGCTAACGCCTTTCCCTGTATTAAGAAGAAGGCCATCATTATCAGAATGATCCTTCTCATGCGTCCAGACCCTCCCAGTCGTTAATCAGTCCTTCAACCATGTTCTTGCCAGAGAAGAATGCAGCCCACGACTGACAGTCAATAGCCAGCAGGAGGTTGTTCATGTCGCTGCAATACTGGCACATCATCGTAATGGCCTCCATCTTGTAGCGTATCTCCAACAGATGGGTGTAGATTCGGTTGGCCAGTGTCAGACGCTCATAGCGGTCAATGAAGTTATAGCCGTCTCCGTTGCCACTGGCGGCTGTACCTACATTGGGAACATCTTTGCTCTTCTTGATAGGGTTCTTCACCTTGCCGTTGTTGACAATATCCACGAAGTCCTTGACCAGCGACTCTGTTTCCAGTACAATGTCCGTCACCTCTTTGAGGCAGATGACATAGTTCTTGCCGGGCGACTTGTTCATGTATTTCAGTACGACCGGCACATCCTTGAAGATCTCGGCCACACAAGACCCAATCTCCACATAATACTGTGACTCTGCTCCGAAACCGCTGACATTCTCCATCGACATCTTGTAGAGTTCCTTGATGGTGGCCATCGTTGCCGTGTACTGCATAATCTTCTGCTGTTTGGAATTAATGGAGTCAAGCCTTGTGTTATGCTGACTCTCTATCAACTCCTGTGAGGCGGCATTAGCGGTAACGGCTCCAGTCGTCCAAGGGTCAAACACCACCTTCCATCCTGCGTGTGCCTGTACGGACAGCAGGACTGCGCCTAATACGATTGCTAATCTTGCTCTTACCATAGTGACATAATGTTTTGATGATTATTGATTTGTCTGGCAAAGTCGAGGTACTTCCCTACATTTGCCTTCTTACGGTCTTTCTCGATTTCTATGATGGCCTGTTGGATATTTCCGAAATGATGCTCATAGATTTTCAGGGCTTCCTTCTCCAGACGTTCGGTGGTATAAGCCCAGTAGCACTCTGGCGGTTCTTCCACTCCGAATACGTCCCAGGTGTCACCACGGCGAATCCATACCTCACGGAAATAGGCACGGCCTTCCTTGTTCTTCAGACTGTTGATAGTGAAGATCTGCTGAAGCTGTACCTGTGTCAGTCCGAGTTGGTCGGCCACATCCTGATAGTTGTCCTTGAACTTCGACTGGTCGAGAAGGATGGTCACGTCGGCATTGGCTACGACGGCCTTCTTCAGGATGTCCGATGAAAGCAAGTCCTCCAACTCCTGTGTCACCACGCCTGCGATACCATTGAACTTACGGACAGTCTTGAATAGGAACTGCAAGTAGGCAGCCATACGGGGTGTGGCAACGGCCTTCCATGCCTCTTCGATGATGATGGCCTTGCGACCTTTCTTCAGGCGCATCTTCTGAAGGAACACATCCATGATGATAAGCACGACGATAGGGAAAAGGACAGGATCCTCTTTAATCTTGTCTATCTCGAATACGACGAACTTCTGTTCAAAGAGCGAGGCATCGGCATCGTTATTCAGTGTGTATTCCAGCTCACCACCCTTGTAGAAGCGACTGAGCAAAGCCGAGAAGTCGGCAATTCTGAACTTCACATCCTTATCCTTGCAGATCTGTGGGATGCGCTCGATGGCAAAGTCATAGAAGGAGTTGAAGGATAGCGTAGTTACCTTCAGCTTACGGCGGCGTTCCTCCATACGGTCAACCTCCTCGTTGAGTTTCATGAGGTAGGTTCCTTCCATCACTTCAGGAGTCAGACGGGAAAGCTGGTTCTCTGCTGCAGCAACCTCTCCAGCTGATGCGGCCTTGTCGTTGGCCAGATTCTGAAGTTTCTCCACCCAACGGCGTTTCTTCTCCTTCTCCCTGCGCATTTTCTCCTCAGTTTCATCTGATGGCTCAGTCTGCTCGACAGGTTCAACTACCTCTTGTTGCTTCTCCTGCTCTGCATACTTCTTCTCCAACTCTTTCTCAAACTTGTCGTATTCACCATTCATCTTGTGCTTCAGGGTCAGCAGATGGATGATGTCCTGACGTTCCTGCTCGGTGTACTTCTCGAAGGGATGGAAGTAAGCCTCGTAATATTCCACGATGACCTGGTTCACTACAAGTTCCTCCACGTCATCCGGGGCTTTCTCACCGATATAGATGAGGAAGATGAGGGTTTTAAGGAAGTTCTTCTTCTCTCCGAAGTTATCGTCATACTCCTGACGGGTAATCTTGAACGGATTCATGGAGATTGGCCGTTCCTTGGAGTAGGTGATATAGGTTCCTTTGTAATATCGGCAGATGCCTTCATAGGAGTCACCTGTATCGACCAACACAATGTCGGTGTCCTGGATCAGTAGCTGACGAACCACACTGTTCATATGAAACGACTTACCACTACCAGATGGCCCGATACAAAGGAAGTTGGCATTGTTGGTATGCTTGACCTTACCCTCCTTACCCGTGAAGTCGATACCGATGGGCAGTCCGTCACGGTCAGTATAATAGACCAAAAGGGGTGACAGTTCCGTCTGCTTGGTATGCTCCTTGAAAAAGAGGCAGACGGCAGCATCCGAAAGTGTCAGGAAGAGGTCATAGTCAGGATTGAAGGTGTAGGCATTGCCGGGGAAGGATGCCTGAAACAACTCCAATTGGTTATAGGCTGTGCGTGACGGCATAATACCACAGCCATAGAGTTTTGTCTCGATGAACGATGATACAGGTGTGACCTTGTTCAACGGACAGCTGACGATAATGTTATAGTTGGTGTTGACCAGCAATTTGTTATCTGCTGCCAGCATATCCAGAACAGCGTCAATGTCTGCCTTGGCAATCTTGTTGGAAGGGTCAGGCATGGATCCGTGACGTTTCGACTTGCTCTCCAGCTTGCGCTTCAGTTTCTGCTGTGCAGGAATCTGGATGACCTGATTGTAGATGATGCAGTCTGCAAAGGGAACATTGGTCATGAAACCAAACAGATCGGTGGCGATGCGGTAGCCATTGATTGGAACCGGCAGATAGGGCTTTACCACTGTCGGCATGTCGATAACGTCCACATCAACTAGTGAGAAAGAGCGCACGGCACGGTCGCCGATGGTCAGGAACTCATCACTGGCCTTGAAGTTGTTGACGCTGAAAGCACCATCCTTGAAGTTGATGGTCATGAAACGGTGCAGATAGTCGGACACATCGTTCTTGTTCAGCTTGTAATACCAGATGTTTTTGTCTGAGAGGATGTCGCACACCTTCGTCACCTTTGCATGGAAGTCCAGCCACTTTTTCGGGTCGTACTTGACGAACATGTTTTTTCCTGCTTCCTGTGTGATGATGAGAAAGGTGCGGATGTCAGTATACTCCCTGCCCTCGAAATAGCGGAAGTAACTCTGAGAGAGGAACTCCATTTCGGGCGGGATGTCATGATGATAGCCTCGCTTGCAGAAGATGTCCTGCTTCTGGAGGGCATAGCCCTCACCAAGCGTCTGGACGATATTGCTCAACACGTCACAGAACTGCATATACAGCTCTGCATCGGTGCTGAAGCGAGGCACAGGGTTCTTTATTTCGAGAATGACAGAGCAGTCGCCTTGCTTCGACCAGAGTACGGTGTTCAGATGCCTGCCGCGCTCGTCGTTGATGTCCTGAAGCTGGGCAAAGAGCTTGTCAAACGGTCTTTTCTTGTTTGCCATTGACAGTCGCTTTAATGATTGTACAGGCCTTGATAGACGAAGATTCCCCTGTCGTGCCGCTTGGCATGGAGTCCGCTGCGCTGCTTGACGTATATCGTGATCAGTCCTGCGATGGCCAGAACAATCATAGCGATGAAGCCTGCCAGCTTGCCAATGAGGATGGAGAACACAATAAAGCCGATGAACGACAATCCTATGGCTCCGGCAGCATAGGAAAGGAACCTGCCTCTGATTCCCATGAACTCCAAAGGACGCTGAAGCCCTTTGAATACGGGATAGCCGTTGTAATTACCTTGCATGATAGTGATTCTTAAAAACAAAGGAAGGAAATGCCCTGCTGTCGAAAGACGATGGCGAGGGCATCTCCTTCTGTCACGTCCTGCTTTACTTGAAGAACATGGGAAGAGCCTCCGACATGGCGATGAATGCCACGCATCCGCCGATGGTCATCATAATGGTCTTCTTCACATCCTGGTCACCGTTCTGCATCTTGAAATAGACGTTGAAGGCACCCACCAGCACGATGACGGCTGCGATGGCCTTCATCAGGTTGGCTACAGGGGTCTGATACGACGAGATTTCCGTCGTGGCCTTGGTGAAGCCACCTGCACCCTTGCTGCTTGCATAGGTTGCGACGGCACAGAAGAGGAACATGCCTACGAATGAGGCGATGCGCTTCTTGGGGAGATTCTTCCAGCCCTGCTGAAGGGCGTTCTTAATGGGGTTAACTACTTGTAACATAATTGTTTGTAAATGTTTTAATTTTAAATTCTATGTTACAATTTAAAGCACCACGTGTAGTGTGGGAAGGGAGTCTTAACAGGACTTCGGAGCATCAGCCCTCTGGCCGAACTGCGGCATCATTCCCACTATAGCCGCTAACAAGTTAAAGTACAATATCAAAGCTGTCTGCCAGCTTATGCGGCCTCTGGAACCTCGTTCCAGTCGGCAAGGAGCTTACCGAAAGGACAATCCTTGCCTTTTTCTGCAAGTTCGTCCACCTTGGGTATCAGCTCTTCGATTTCAATACCTCCACTCATAACTTCTTGTTCTGATTCTTCTTCCTTGGTCAGTTCCTTCTTCTTGTCCTTCACAATGTCCTTGGGATGGAACTCGGCAGCCTCGCTGCTGATGTCGATTTCCTCTTCCTCGACAGCGGCCTCCAAAGGCAGCTCGTCCTTCTTGAAGAACTGGTCGTAGGAAATCATCCCGGCATAGTAAAGGATGTAGCCGAAGAAAACAACCGTAAGTAAATTACCGAATGTCATACTTTTCTCTGTGCATATTGTTTGTTATCCTGTTTCCTCCGTCTCAAATCCACAGCCTGCCTGCCAATGACAGGACGGGACTGCGGATTCTCTGAGCGAAGAAAATGAGCTTATGTAGTTGCAGCAGGAGCGGGTGCGTCAAGACTCTCCACGTTCCAAGCTCTGTTGCTGCCATACCAGTGACCGTCCTTCTCGTCGGCGCGAGGGTCGTAGCTGACCTTCACGCGCATCTGCTCCTGAAGGGCATACTGTTTGATCTTGTCCTCCCCGAAAACGTCAAAGAGACAACGCTTGGGGTACTGTTCCTCAGTTTCCAGCACATACTGCTGGCTCTTCCAACCTCCTCGTGCAGAGGTGCCGCTCTTCTCCGGCAACACTGCGATAATCTTACCTTGAATTTCCATTTGCTTGATTACTTTTGATATTTATTACTTGTGCCGGATGGTCACGCACCCAGCCACGTTTGCTTGTAAATCACTGCCGGTACGCTCCAGGGGGCGAAGTCCAGTCCTGCCTTACGCGCATTCTCTTCACGGTGGCGATGGCGCTTCTGTTCTGGAGTGTAGTAAATGGTGTTGCTGCCTCGCATTACGATATAGCCGTCATTCTTCAGCTTGGTGCGGTACTTTACCTTCCTGGGATTGGTGACCAGCTTGATATTGGTATGCTGGTCCAAGCCAAAGACGATACGCGCACGTTCCTTCTTTATCAGTTTCCTGCGGATTCTGGAGCGTATTTCCTTTTCCTCTTCTTTGGTGCGGGTCAGGTGGAGTCCTATGACAACACGCCTGACAGTGCTCTTTGAGGTGTGTGTCGCCTCTGCTATCTCAACCTGTGAGAAGGTGGGATAGAGTTCCCTTACAGTTTCTTCATATTCGTTCTTGCTCATATCCTTGTCATTTTAGATGCTCATATCAGGCTGTCGTGCTGCTTGATGCGCTCACGAAGTTCCTGCTTGTTCAGTATGATGAAGGAGCGAAGGATGGCGTTTATGGTGTCGGTGACCGACATGCGGTTGATGTCGCAAGCCTTCAGTGCGGTCACGATGTCCTCGTCAATCCAGTACATCTTCCGTCCGTCCTTCTTCACTCGGTAGCCATAGCCCTCTCCACATTTCAGAAAGGTGTTCCACCACTCGTTACCCTCCTTGGGCATGGCGGTAGGTGTTGGCTTATGCTCAGTATTTATCCTTGGAGTCGGTTCGGCAACTGGCTCTTCCTGCGGCCTCTGTACGGGGGCGGCATTCTGTTTCTGCCGTCCCTGTACGTCGAGAACGATACCCTCAATGTCATCGGGTAGCGTCATCAGGTCGTCCGAGGTCATTTCATTTACCTTCTTTGCCATAGCCGTTCTCTCCAAAGATGTTGTCATAGATGCAATCAAAGGCAGGTGTCACAATGGACTTTTGGGTGTCCATTAGTCCCATCGTGTTATATCGCTGCATTTCCACACGCTGTTCAATCTTGGGGGTGACGATGCCGAACTTCGACCACTGTTCATCGGTCTCAGCCCAGAGTTTTTTTTCCCTCTCGGTGCCGTAACGCTTGTCGTGCTTGTTGACGATGAAGAATATCTTAGTCGCCATCGACTGTACACGCTTCTTCAGCTGTAGGATGAAGCCAAGGAAGGTCACGGTGGAGTTGATGGAGGTGGTCTCATACTGATACGGACAAACAATATAGTCTGTCTGTACGAAAAGGGGAATGAGTCCCTGCTGGGCGAGGTTGCCGGGCGCGTCAATGAGTACCACACCATTAAGCTGGCGCAGATTCTTCATCAGGTTCTTGACATTCTCGGGGTCTGCGATGCTGAAAGCCTGTACCTTGTACTTCTCCTTTTGGTCTGGGTACTTCTTGTAGTCGGCCTTACGCTTCTCAAAGATGGTCTGCTGTCCGTCGCAGTCAATAACGATGGTTCTCTTGCCTCGGTTTACCAGATAGTTGGCAAACAGGGTACACAGTGTTGTCTTGCCTACGCCGCCTTTTTGGTTGGCAAACGTGATGATTGTTACTTCGCTCATAATTAATCGTCAATTTAAAGATGAATACTTGTTCTCTTCACTCACTGTGGCTGCCGATGGTGACAGTCCTGACAGGCTCCCTTTTTTGTAGGCCAATTCTTACGAGGAGTCGGGCCCCAGAACAAGTATTCGTTGACGATGTACCAGTCATCACACACCCACTTTCGGGTGGTCAACCATTGATTTCGGGTGCAAAGTTACGCATAATATTTTGAACCGCCAAACAATTATTCAGAAATTTATAGTTTTGATATTTAATAATGTCTAATTTTCTTACTTTTATCATATTAGATAATAATAAGTAATGTGTTTCTGTATGTAACTCTGTTCTGATGGAGTCATACTTTTCCCTTCTGGTTCAATATGAGTAAGGATAACAACGAAAGACATTACGGATTTAAGCATATTCAGCCTGAATATAGTTGGATGACTCCTGGCTGGATAGAAGAGTTGGTGAAACACGAGCCAGATGAAGAAGTAAGAAATCACATCACAGAAATATTGGAGGACTTGGCTAACCCGGAAAGTTCCCGCTTGGAAAGCCCAACGGACAAATTCGATTGTTTGGAAGAATACTGGTTCAATCGGATAGAGGCATTCAATGGTAAGAAGTTGGAGGATGATGAGGTCTACAAGTGGCTCATGGTCTCGATGGATTTCTTTGCCAAGAATGATGCCTTTGAATTGTGCTATAACATTCAGAAGGCTATAGAGGTTATCAGAAGGTTTATTGCAAACAGTGAAAAAGGACATGCGGAACCTGTAGCCGATGACGGAAGCGGTTTGCCATTTTGAGGGATATGGAAACAAAAACGCCAATTGCGATTGGCGTTTTTGCTAAACCACTGAACTATCGTTTCAACTGGTTCTCATCATCGATGTCATTGTAACGAGTGTTGTAACCAACTTCCCATTCACGATTCTGATCCCGTGAGCCTTCCTTGGTAATAATGGGCTTGCGCAGACGAGGATTGTTTGAGCGCTCGGGCTTTGGCTCTTTGTTGTGGTGATGGACTGTCGGATGCTGTTCGAGGGGATGCTCCTGCTGCCAGGCCTTGCGGTCGTTGGCTCGAAGGGTTTCTACCTGATAGTCCTGCAGGTCTATAAATTCGTCACCGTATGCGATACGGCCTTTGGAGATATGAGTACCGAACTGGCGGCGAAGCATACGGTTCAGCTCGCGGGTGGTCAGGTCGGGATTGTCCTCCAGCATCGCGTCGATAAACTCGTCCATGCGGTGCAGGCGTTCCTCCTTTGACTGGAATTGCAGGAGTTCGCTGAGCTTCCACACGTTGCCACCTTTGAAGACGGTCTTGGTCTGGTGGTCGATGATGGTATAGCCGTAGGGCTTGTCCTTGGAACCATGGAAAACGAGGTCGATGCCAAACTTCTCTTTCATCAGGGTGCGGAGTTCGTCTTTGTCGGCGGTCATGTCGCGGTACTTCTTCAGGATGGCACGGAGCTGTCGACGTCGCTTCTCATCAGGCTCGAAAGATTTCAGGTGCGACTGGACGGTGGCCATCGGCAGGGTGTCGATGACGTGTCCGTCACGCTTGATGCAGAGACAGTCATCCTTCTCGTAGCACTCATAGCCGCTGGATTCAAGGATGGCCTTGAACTGGCTGACGGTGGAGAAGCGGTAATCCAAGGCTTTCTTCACGGCATCGGATGCCCGCTGCTCCTGGTTCTCGCCCATAATGCGGTTGATGACTTCCTGAGAGCGGATGCGTTCCTGATTGTGGTCTATCTTGTGGCCATCGGGAGCCACACGGCTGGTGACGATGTGCAGATGATTGTTGTCGGTGTCGTGGTGAGCATAGATCAGAACAGGCTGGTTGGGGTCGCCATAGCCCATTTCATCGAGATATTTGTGGGCTATCTCCAGCAGTTGCTCATGGGTATATTCGTTTCCTCGGCAGGAAATGGCGAGGTGGAACTGGGGTTTCTGGATGCGATCATTATACTGATAAGTGTAATCGATGAACGCTTGTTTCAACTCTTCGGGTGTATAGTTCTGGTCAATGAGGTCGAAACCTTTCATCTCCAGAAGCTCGGCAACACCCTCTGAGACCTTTCGCTCGTTGTAATCGACAGCATGGAAGGTGGTGCTCGACGGTAGAATTGTTGCTATCATTTGCAGAATTACTGAAAAATAGAAATTATGAAATACAGTAATTCAGAAAGACAGAAAATATTAAAGAGACAATTTAAAGCGGCTCTGTCTCTGAATTTCAGATTTTATGAAAATCATAGTTTTGACACTTCTTTGGCTATGTCATGTAGTTCCCCCTTTATGCTGTTGATGAGTTTCTGAATTTCTGCAACTTGGGGATAGAGGGTCTGCTCGAAGAACTGCGGAGTGAGTTCTTCAGCGATTGCCAGCTCATTGGCTCGCTTGACAGTCTGGTTGAAGTTACCGCCAAGCCAGCTGAGTTCCTGCTGGTATTGGCGATAGAGGGCTGTCATTTCCTTCAGAGCCTTGACTTTGCCGTGGGTGGCGGTGTCGTCGAACTGTCTGACGGCATCGCGAATCATTGCGCTGACAGCCTTATAGCGGGCTGCTTTCCTCATGAATAGGGCATCCTCCTCTGGAGTGAGCCTCACTTTTCTTACGATAGTTCTCTTGTCCATTATTCCTTATATATAAGATACGAGTTGCGAGTATCGGCATCCCCAGGGCGGCAGCTCTGGCAAGGTGACTTTTTGGTCAGCAAATCCCGTCAGCGGGGTTTGTGGCCACAAAAGTACAACTTGCTATTCTGTTTCCGCAGGACTCGCCTTGCGGCTTGCTCGTGTGTTGCCTTGGTGGGCTGGCCTCGCATCTACAAAGGTACGGATTTTCGTTGATGTGGGCAAACATTACGTGCCGAAAGTTACGATAAAATCGGCCGTTTCTGAAAGATAGAGTTTCTGATTTACTATCTTTCTGAATTACTGATTTTCTGTATTTCTTATTCTCTGAATATCTGAATTACTGATTTTTTGAAAATATGAATTTCTGTATTTCATAAACTTTGAATGATAGATTTTCTTAAACTCTGTCTTTCTTAATTTCTTAATTTACCGAATTACTGAAACTCTTATTTTCTGTATTTCATAAAAACTGAGTTGCTGAATTTATGTATTTCATATTTACTGAAAGATAGAATTGCTGAAAGATAGAATTACAAAGTTTCTAAGTTTATGAATCTCTGAAAATATGTCTTTCTGCATCGAGGGAAATGAATGGATGAGGCGGCAGATAGAGGCTGGAAGCCTTGGTGGTCTCGCGGATTTTGTGTACCTTTACATAAACAAAACGTAAGTAGTATGCAGATATTTGTACTGTTCTTTATGCTCGGCTACGGCATTGTACTTGGAATATTCAAGATACTCGCATGCATCGCCAAACTCGGATGGCTTCTGGCGATGTTTCTGTGCCGTGTAGTCGACGAATTGGCTGGCGGAGTTCACTGCTAAGGGTAGTGGCCATCGACTGCTGAGAACCAGATTTCAAGTTTCGACGCTTGGAGCCTGGTCAATAATAGTGTGCCTTTCGCTCGATGAAATGGACAAAAAAAGGGGACTTTACTCACATGCTCAAAAGATGGCAAGACGAGGTGCTTTCGCTTTTTGAGCTGGTTTTTCGGCAAAAAAGTTGCATCAGGCTAAAAGGGAAAAGAAGTCTTGGCACTCTATCATAGAATTGCATAGAACATCGAACTTAGGAGAAAATGCGCTGAAATGTGCCTGAAAGCCTCGATTTTCTTTTCCCTTTGGTAAATCCATCGTATCATAGACCTTCATCTTTTTCCCTTTAAGCCCAGCCGCCTCTCTCGTGCGCGTATAAAGCTTTATTTATTAAATTATTTATTATAGCTTTATTTAAAGGAAGCCGAATTATGTGTATTTACAGGGTTTTCAGGAGTTTTTTCAGGAGAAAATGCGCTGAACTTAGGAGGTTTTGCGCTGGAAGTTAGGAGATTTTGCGCTGAACTTAGGAGAAAATGCGCTAAATGGTTGTCCCAGACGTTGACCCAAGAGCGGCGGGATGTGATATTCTATGAGAACAGAAATCGAACTTAGGAGGTTTTGCGCTTGTCTAAATAAGAAATCGTGACTTGGAAAATTAACATTCTTATTATTATCATTACTGAATAGTTGTAGTAACTTTGCATCGAGAAATTCAAGTCATAAGGCAAACGTTTAACAGAAATGATCTTTAAAATGAAACAGAAGATAGAAAACGAAGTCAGCTGCCTGAACCTTTCAGAGCCGATGAACATAACACTTCGCTATCCTGCGGTTGGTAAGATAACCCATGAGCAGGTGCGCTGGAGTAATGCAATCGTCAATTCGCCCGTCGTCTATGGACTGATAGAACGGAGGACGCTCTATTTCATTACAGGCGAGGTGAAGCACAAGTACACTGAGAAGAACCTTGGTGTGCCGGACAGCTGGAAGGATCTCTACTTCCATCTGACTGACGATGACCTGGGGCTTATCGGTGGTCAGAAGAATGTTCCTCGTACCTATGCTGCGCTGCGAGAACTCGCAAAGAAGCTGGTTCCCGTGACGTTCAAGAATGAGCAGGGACAGCTAATCAGGGGAGAGGTTCACTGGGTGGACTCGTTCTTCTATAATACGGAAACAGGCTTGTACGACGTGCGTGTATCGCCAGAGATTATGCCGTACCTGATAGACATATCCAAGAGTTTCACGACCTTCGACCTCGGAACGGCCATGCTGCTCAGGTCGAAGTATTCGCAGAAGATGTATGAGCTGTGCAGCCAGTTCTGTGGCGATTTCCGATTCCTCGACAGTGGAGAGAAGGCATTGGGACATGTCTATAAGAAGAGAGTAGTGCCGATTCAGATGGAGGACTTCCGGCGCATCTTCAACCTCGATGAGGTGCGCGACCCAAGAACCAAGAAGATTATCACACCTGCCATCTACACCAGTTTCAAGGAAGTACGCCAGTTTATACTGGAAGCAACCCAGATGGAGCTGTTTGAACTGTATGCTGCCAAACACTCGAATCTCTGGTTCGACTTCCAAGAAGGGCCTCGGAAGGGGCGTGGAGGTAAGGTTTCATCGATATTTATCTTCATCTACACCAAGGATTTCCCCAAGGAAGGACTTGAAAAGCCCTGGCAGAAGGGTGACGAGCCACTTTCTCCATTTGAAGAGTATGCGGAGCCTGTAGAACACACCGACATCCATCAGCGAATGAGGGAGAATGTTTGGTACAATGCAGGCAAAGATGCCCAAGAGGTTGCCCTGCAGACGCTGCTCGGCCATTATCTGCATGAAGATGAAGTGCTATATTACATGAAACAAATCCGCTTGAAGGCTGGCAGGAGCTACGATAGTTACATGCAGGTGATCCAGGTAATCCAAGACAAGGAAAAGCAGCCGAAATTCAAAAGCGGCACCGATGCATACCGCCGGAATAGCATCATCAAGTATGCGCTCAGAGTCAATCTGAAGGAGTTCGGATGGTCATTGGAGCCAATGAATGCACCAACAAAACGCAAACAGAAGTCTATACAGCAGGATTTATTCTGCATGTAGATATAAGTTATCCTTTGCGTCATATTTGACAGAAGAAGTACCCGTCACGCTCGAAAGCAGACCGCTTATGGCATTAGTTAAAAGTTCGAGGTCAGTTGACGGGCTTCTTTGTGTTTAATTCTTTTACTTTTCAAAAGTCGAGTGCTAGTAATAAAAGTATAGTAAATTTGTCAAGCCGAGATAACAATCCGACAAACAGAAAGGCCGTCGGAATGGACGTTTTTGAAAATTTAACAACACTGATTCAAGGCATTTTGGGAAGTCTTAATCTTCAAATAGAGTATCACATGATAGCTAAAGAACGCTAAAAACGTTCAATTTTATTACTATTAGAAAATGAGTCTTTGTTCCCTGTTTGTTCCCAAAGTATATATAAGGGCAAAAAAAGAGAGTCACGCTTCTTGCGTAACTCTCTCAAAATCACCAACTTGATTTTGTGGACCAGCCAGGGCTTGAACCTGGGACCTCCAGATTATGAGTCTGTTGCTCTAACCAACTGAGCTACAAGTCCGATTTTGCGGATGCAAAGGTACACTAAAAATATTAAATCACCAAATTTTTTTGCTAAAATAGCAAATTATTCTTACCTTTGCAGTCCCAATGAAGACATTTTTCTTGACTGGACAGACAGAAAGGCTATTGCCGAGTGTAGCAACCATCGGTTTTTTCGACGGTGTACACCTGGGGCACTGCCACCTTATTAACAAGGTGGTGACTATGGCTCATCGTGAGGGATTGGCCTCAACGGTCATTACCTTTGCCCGACATCCCCGTCAAGTGCTCCATACAGACTGGCATCCGCTGTTGCTGTCCACGCTTGAGGAGAAGTCGGCACTGCTATCGCAGACCGGCATCGACCAGTTGGTGGTGCTGCAGTTTACCGAGGCGACGGCGGCTCTGTCGGCTTATGACTTCATGCGCGACGTGCTACTTCGACAGTTAGGGGTGCGCACGCTGGTCATCGGCTATGACAATCGTTTCGGCCATCGTGAGCCAGGAAGTACCGAGGGTTTTGACAATTATGTAAGGTATGGGCGCGATATGGGCATGGCTGTTGTCCAGGGCGACCCGTTCGATGCGGGGTCAGTCCGCGTCAGCTCTTCTAAGATTCGTCAGTTCCTACTCAATGGTCATGTTGAGGAGGCGGCTCTGTGCTTAGGCCACCCGTATCAGTTGGAAGGCACGGTTGTCAGCGGCTATCACATCGGTACGGGCATGGGCTTCCCGACGGCTAATCTGCAGTTAGACGATTCCGAAAAGCTGATACCGGCATCCGGAGTTTATGCCGTCAACGTGCGCTTGCAAGATTCACCGGAACTGAGGCAAGGTATGATGAATATCGGGCACCGTCCTACTTTCGGAGGTAGCCATCAGACTCTGGAGACCCACGTTTTCCATTTTGAGGGTAATCTCTATGGTCAGCGCATGTGTGTCAGTTTTGTCAGTCGTCTGCGTTCAGAGATGAAATTTGACAGTCGTGAGGCATTGGTGTCGCAACTGGAGTCAGATGCCCGTCAGATAGAAATACTATTGGAAAAGAAAAAGTGAAAGATGAAGAAAGCTATTGTCTATACCCTGGTTTTTGCAGCCATCGAGCTGATTATGCCGTTCTTGATAAAGCAAACCCTGCGTATCATAACCGGCACTGAGCCTCAGCAGGATGCTAGGTTTTTGATTATCATAATGACGGCCAGTAGTGTGGCTGTCCTCGCCTTGTTTCTCTGGCAACGGTGGGCCGTCGTGTCGCGCAGTTATGTAAGATCCAAACCATGGGGGGCCCTTTTCTGGTGTGGTCTGGCAGCCATAGGAGCCGTTATTCCCTCCATGTGGCTGCAGGAGCAGATGCCGGAACTGCCCAACATCGTCGAGCAGGAGTTTGACATGATTCTAAAAGACCGTTGGGGTTACTTTGCCGTAGGCCTGTTGGCTCCGGTCTGTGAGGAGATTGTTTTCCGTGGTGCCGTCCTTAGGGCGCTGCTGCGTTGGACTCACCACCACTGGATGGCCATAGCCGTTTCTGCCTTGTTGTTTGCCCTCATCCATGCCAACCCTGCCCAGATGCCCCATGCCTTTTTGATAGGGCTGCTCTTGGGCTGGTTGTACTATCGTACTGACAGTGTCGTTCCCGGCGTGGTTTATCACTGGGTGAACAATAGTATTGCCTATGTGATGTACAATCTTTACCCCGACCCGTCGCTCAAGCTACCAGATCTCTTTGGCAGCCAGCGCACAGTGGCAGCCGCTGTACTCTTTTCTCTCTTCATCCTCCTGCCCGCTCTCTACCAGCTGAACCTGCGGCTGAAGAAGGCACGGTAGCAGGTCACTTCTTTTTCGGCCGTCGGCGTGCCCAGCCTTCCCTGTCGTTCTTGTTGTATCCGTCGTTTCTGACGTCCTTGTTGTGTCCGTCATTCCTGCCGCCCTCGTCGGCATCGTTACAGCGTACCTGTCGCCCTTTGTAGCGAATGCCTGTCAACTGAGTCATCACCTTGCGGGCGTCCCGTTCGGGCACCTCGAAATATGAAATGGTGTCCAACAGATCAATGTGACCCACTTCTTGTCGGCCGCCGACATAGCGGTTTAGTGTCTGCATCAGCACACCGGGGAAGAAACCGTCGCGTTTACCCAAGTTGATGAACAGACGTCGATAGCCCTTCTGCGCCTTGTTTTGCAGCTTCTGGCGGTCGGTCTGCCACTGGCTACCGCTGCCGTCAGTCTTCCACTGTCCGCCCTTGCCTTTCTTATTGCCCACCTCTGGCTTCTCGATTTCTGGCGCGTCGGCGTAGTAGGAGAGGAACTTGCCGAACTCCAGCGAGACAATCTTCTTGATGATTTCCTCCTTATCAATGTACTCAAAGTAGCGATTGATGTCCTGCATGAACGGCGCTATCTCATTGTCGTCAACATCGGTCTTCACAATCTGATCCATGACCTTGTATAGCTGTTTCTTGCAGATTTCCTCGGCGCTGGGAATGTCGGCCTCAACGAACTGCTTGCCTATTTCCTTCTCAATGTTGCGTATTTTGTGTTTCTCCTTCGAGTGGACGATGGAGATGCTCGTTCCTTTCTTGCCAGCACGTCCTGTGCGTCCAGAGCGATGGGTATAGTTCTCTATGTCATCTGGCAGACCGAAGTTAATGACGTGCGTCAGATCATCCACGTCCAGACCGCGTGCTGCCACGTCAGTAGCCACCAGCAGTTGGACGGTGTGCTGGCGGAACTTCTGCATGGTCAGGTCGCGCTGCTGCTGCGAGAGGTCGCCATGCAGAGCCTCAGCGTTGTAGCCGTCCTTAATGAGCTTGTCGGCCACTTCCTGAGTTTCCAACTTTGTGCGGCAGAAAATGATGGCGAAGATTTTCGGATAGAAGTCCACGATACGCTTCAGAGCCAAATACTTGTCCTTTGCTTGCACCATATAGTAGATATGGTTCACATTCTCCGCCCCCTCGTTGCGGCTGCCCACGACAATAGTCTCATAGTCCGTCAGATAACGCTTTGCCACCCGCTCCACCTCCCGGCTCATGGTAGCCGAGAACATCAGTGTGGAATGCTCGTCGGGCAGCGACTCGAAAATCTCATTGATAGCCTCAGAGAAACCCATGTTCAGCATCTCGTCGGCCTCGTCAAGCACAATATTTGTCACCTCATCCAAGTGAGCATATCCACGGTTCTTCAGATCTAACAGACGTCCTGGCGTTGCCACGATAATCTGTACCCCCTTGCGGAGTGCGCGCATCTGGGGTTCTATGGCGGCACCTCCATAGACAGCCTCGACATGAATGCCGTCCATATATTTCGAGAAGTCGCGCAAGTCGTCTGCTATCTGCAGGCACAACTCACGGGTTGGAGAGAGAACGAGCGCCTGTGTCTCACGCAGACGAGAGTCTATGCGCTGAAGCAATGGGATACCAAAGGCCGCCGTCTTGCCCGTACCCGTCTGGGCCAGAGCTATCACGTCCTGTCGTCCTTCTATCAGAAACGGAATGACCGCTTCCTGCACTGGCATCGGACTCACAAATCCCAGTTCTTCGATGGCATGGCGAATCTCTTCGCTGACGCCTAATTCTTCAAATGTTTTCATATTCGTGGCAAAGATACATATTTTTTCCGAATCTCAGCATATCCACCTGAAGATTTCTTCGGAAAATTGCCAACGGCCTGTTTCTGATTGCTCAGGAACAGGCCGTTGTCCAAAAATGCAGCCAGGTTATAGCCCTCTGTTGCGGAGTGTGGTCATCAGCAGAACCATGTAAGTGCGAAACTGCTTGTCGTTAAGCACACTGTGCATGTGGTGTACGTCCTTGCGTACTGCCTCGTGTACCATTTTAGGACGCTCAAAATACCGGACCGCAGATGCCGACTGCATCTCATTGGTGAAAATTTCGTGAATCACCTGGACTGCGTCCATTTGGTTTTCATCCAAATCCAGGGTTGCTGCCAGCCGACGCATATCTATCGTCATGTCATAGCGGTCAGCATCGTTCACTTCACTGTGGTTTCCTGTCTTGGCAAAGCCCATGCTCAGACTCATCATGGCTACTACCATTAAAACAATCCTTTTCATACTTTTTATTCGCTTTTGGTTATCCTTTTTGCTTGATTTTCAATTCTTTGACGCAGCGGGGAACAAAAGGTTTAATACTCTTCCTGACTTTAATTTTTTTTTGCTTTTCTTCTTGCTAATGTGCTGTATTTCCCAAAAAAGTATTATCTTTGCACACCAAAATTTTAACAGACATAAATAGAATCAATGACAGGCACCATCGTCAATACTTGTACTATCATTGCCGGAACCCTTATAGGAGCCTGGCTGCACAGGGGTGTCAAGGAGAAATACAAGACCGTGCTCTACAATGGGCTTGGACTGGCCTCATTGGCCATCGGCCTGAATGCTACCATCACCAACTTCCCTAAGAGCGAATATCCTGTGCTGTTCATTGTAGCTTTAGCTGTGGGAGGTGTCTTCGGCACGTGGCTCGACATTGACGGGCATTTCAAGCGATTGGTAAACAAACGTTCAAAGGGTGAAACGGAAGTACGTCTCGGTGACGGATTGGCGACAGCAATCCTGCTCTATTGCATCGGACCGCTGTCAATGTTAGGACCGGTAATATCGGCACTGAAAGGCGACCATACCTTCCTGTTTACAAATGCCACGCTTGACTTTGTCAGTAGTACGATTTTTGCCTCCACCTACGGACTTGGCATGGTACTGGCAGCACCAGTGCTGTTTTGCTGGCAGGGTATGTTCTATCTTATAGCCATGCTTTCGAGTACAGCCATCAGCGAAGCGCTGATGGCCGAACTACTCATTGTGGGTGGTTTGATGATTACTGGTAGCGGACTGGCACTGCTCAGTCTGAAAGACTGCAAGACACTGAACCTGCTACCCTCCCTGCTGGTCCCTGTCGTCTGGTTTCTGCTGAAGTCATTAATCTGACACAACCATTTTCCGCCATTTCAGGTAGCCAAAAATGGCTATGACCACGTAAAGAGCGTAAAGCGAAGCCTTGAAAGGGATGTCTTTGTAGAAGTATAGCACGGAAGTAACGACATCGACGGCAATCCAGATGAACCACTGTTCCAAGTACTTATGCGCCAGTGCCCAGATGCCAACGATACTCAGGGCCGTGGTGAACGAGTCGGCCAGGGGTACGTTGGAGTTGGTAAACGTCACCAGCAACCAATAGATGACGGCCCAAACAGCAGCGATGATCAGCAACCAAGGAAGAATTAAATTCTTTGGGAAATGGCGTATAGGCAGTGCTTTCTTTGCTACGCCCCCTCGAACCCACCGCCAATATCCATAGATGGTCATCGACAGATAGTAGAACTCCATTCCACAGTCGGCATAGAGTCCCTTTTGATAATAGAGCACGATGCCAAGTGCCTGCATAAGGAAGCCAACGAGCCACATCCATAGACTGGCCCTATACTCTAAGAGAATATAGGCCAGTCCGAGGATTGTCGTGACAATATCGAGCCAATGAGCTGTGATAAAATCCATAGTTTAGAAGCGTAGCGTGACGTTGCCCATCATAGTGAATCCCGCCATAGGGATGAAGCCAATCTGGTAGTAGCGGTTGTCGGCGGGGTGGCCGTAGCTGTCGCAGACGGCAGAATAAACCCAGCCGTTGGCGGCATAGCGACGATTGAAGATGTTCGAGAAGTTCAGTCCGAAGATGACCTCGCGCAGCACTTTCTTGGGCTTCAGCGTGTAGCTCAGGTTGATGTTCGACGTCGAGTAGCAGGGCAGCGAGCGGTCTGCATTTTCGGTGTTGTCTAAGTACTGGCGGCCGACGAAGTTGGTGTGCCACGTCAGCTGGGCGCCCATGTAGTGCAGGTTGACGAAGCCGTTGAGGATGGTCGAGGGCGAGAAGGCCAGCGTGGAGTTGTCGTAGTGGATGGTCGTGGTGCCGTTGTCCCAGTCTTCCACCACCTCGTCGAAGTCCTTGATCTGGTTCTTGCTCAGGGCGGCGTTACCCTCGATGGTGAGCCATGAGGTGGGGTCGATGCCAGCCTGCAGCTCCACACCCATGCGGTACGAGTCCTTGATGTTGGTGGTCAGTTTCTCGCCGATGTCGCTCAGCAAACCCGTCTGCACGAACTGGTCCTTGTAGTCCATATAATAAAGGTTCACACCTGCGCGCCAAAGGTCGTTCGTGTAGGTATAGCCCACCTCATAGTCGAGCAGTTGCTCAGCCTTGGGAGCAGGGTATGAGCCGTTGTCGGTAAAATTGTTGCGCTCAGGCTCACGGTGGCTCATGGCCACAGAGCCGTAGGCACGATGACCGCCGAGGCTCCACGAGAAACCGGCCTTGGGATTGAGGAAGTCATACTTCTGGTCGATGTCGAGGCGCTGGTTGTAGTAGCCGCTCTCCTCCTCGTAGAACTTGTCGTTGATGCCGTCGGTCTTGTAGCCCACATGGCGGTACTGCAGGTCGGCGAATACGTCCCACTGGTCGGTGAGGTGGTAGGCTGCCTTCACGAAGGCACTACCGTCGAGCTTGTGGGCGTCGCTGTCGTAATAGGTGTAATCGCCATTGGCCAGGTATTTCTGGCGTACATCGTTGTTGGCGATATAGTTGATGCGTCCGAAGTGGTTGCCGTCGAAGTTCTGCAGCGACAGACCGCCGATGATGTCCCACGACTCGTCCTTGTAGTTGGCATTCCACACCAGTCCGTAGGTGTGCTGTGTCAGGCCCTTCTTGCGCACGAAGTCGGTTTTCTTCACGCCGTCATAGACAAGGCCGAACTTCTTCAGCTTATTCTCCGGGCGGAACTCCTCGTAGTAGCCGTAACCGTAGGTGTAGTGCAGCGAAGCGGTTGTCGTCCAGTGGGTATTGACGTTCCAAGCGGCAGAAAGAATGTTATGGTTCTGCCAGAAGTTGTCGGTGGTCTTGTCCCAGAACGAACCGTCGGCCATCTTATAACGCTCCGTTATGTAGGTGTTATTGTCGCCAATGGTCAGACTCTCGTAGAGCGAGTTGAACTTGCCGATTCCGGCATCCCACATATCCTTATAGGTCTTGATGCCCGTCTTGGAGCCGTAGGTACCGTCCATGATGCTCAGGTCGTTGGTGCCGGCGGTGACGCCGTTCCAAGCCTGGCCGGTGCGTTCGAAGTTGCCGATGTTCTTGTATCTGACGACGAAATCGTCAGACGCGATATAGGTGAGGCCGCCGTAGTAGGAACCAGAGCGGCCGCTTGTGCCGTGAATAAAACCGTCGGTTGTGGTCTGGTGGTAGGCACCGTCAAGAATCCAGTGGTCCCAAAGCAGACCGGTTGAAAAATTGCCGCCGACGTTCAGGGTGTTGAACGAGCCGTAGCTGGTGGTCAGCTCAAGGCCAGGCGTCTGGGAGGGAGTGGCCGACTGCAGGGCCACCGTTCCGCCAAAAGCTCCGTCACCGTTAGTCGATGTGCCTACACCGCGCTGAATCTGTACCGAACCAAGCAGTGAACCGTATGAGTTCATGTTGGCCCAGAACACGCACTGGTCTTCGGGAGAGTTAAGGGGCACACCGTCGAGCGTCACGTTGATGCGGGAGTCGCCGGCACCGCGTATACGCATATAGGTCGTACCCGTGCCCACGCCGTTCTCGCTCCACGCCACCACGCCCGGGGTCTGGGAGAAGAGGAAGGGCAACTCCTTGCCCGTCTTCGAGAAATCACTCAGTTGCTTTTTCTTGATGTTGCTGATGGCATAAGGTGCATTCTTCTGCGCCCGCACGCCACGAACCACCACCTCGGAGAGTTTTTCCACCTGTGTGGAGTCATAAAGTGCAGCCCGGTTCTGGGCACTCGCTCCAGCTGCCAACGATACAGCGGCAGCTGCCAAAACAATCTTTTTCATACTTTGTAGTACCTTTAATTAATAAATAATGTAAAGGGGAATTCTGTGTTGATAAAACTACTATCCATCCCTACGCCGGCATTATCCGTATCAGGTTTAGAGGGTATCATCTCAGCCCGCAACAGCGAGCACCCCTTGAATTTGTATCTTAAGCAGGCTTGCCTGAGCAATAATTGCGGGTGCAAAGGTACAACAAAAAAATAAAAGGGCAAAACTTTTGCCCTCTTATTTTAATTCATGTCGCCGCCGCCATTATAGCCGTTGTTGTCGAAGCCGCCCTGCTGATCGTCTTCCCCTTGTCCGTCATTCCGTTTCTTCTTAGGCTGGTTCATGTTGCCGAAGTTCCACGTCAGGGTGAAGTTCACGCGTGGGTCACGCCAGTTTTCCTGATAGCGGGTGAACGTCTCGCTGGATGTGTAGGTCTTCCAGTGGCGGGTATTGAAGACGTCGCGCCAATTGATGGCTAAGGCCAGTTTCTTGTTGAGGAACGTCTTGCGCATGCCCAGATCTAGTGAGCCATTGGCACGCCTGTATCCCTGGGTGATGACGCCGCGAGAGCGGTAATTGCCCGTAGCCTGTAGCGAGATGTCGTAAGGCAATATGAACGAGGCCAGAACACGTGCATCCCACGAGAAGTTTTCGTCGCTCTGGCCTGTGATGGACTGGCCCGCAATGACATATTTGAAGCCGTCGAGCTTGTAGTAGTAGCCGTTGATTGTAGTCGTGAGGTCGAGGATGCGGAAGAGCTTGTCCTTCATAATGAGCTCCATGCCGGCGCGCTGGTTCTTGGCCACATTCTCGCTGGTAGAGTACATAACGCCGTCGTTACCCTGATAGCGGATACGCTGAATGACATCGGTAGTAGGGCGGTAGTAGCTGCTGATGGAGAGGGTGTGGTTGTCCCATGTCTTGAGGAAATTCAGTGAGAAGGAGTTTGAGAACTCTGGTGTCAGTTCAGGGTTTCCGAACTCTACCATCGTGGCATCTCTGGTATTCTTGAACGAGTTGAGCTGTCCACCCCACGGACGGCGCAGACGGCGGGTGTAGTTCAGTTGTAGCTGGGCCGTCTCGGTCAGTTCGTAGCTGAGGAAGAGTGAGGGAAACAGTTGGAAGTAGTCTTTCTTGAAGGCAGGGTCTTTCCCGACCAGCCCGTGCTCCTGGTCCCAGTCGTAGCTTTCGGTGTTCACCCGCCAATACTCGCCGCGCATTCCAGCCATGACGCCAAGTTTCTGCCATAGCTTGGTGTTGAGTGTCAGGTAGAGTGCATGGATATCGTTATCATAGATGAAACGGTTGTAGTAGATCTTGTCCTCCCGCTGGTTTTTCCCGTCCCAGCTGTAAGGGTCAATCCACGACTCCTGCGGGGTGTTCTCATGCGAGAACTCGCCGTTGTATCCCGCCTCAATCTTCATATTGTCGGTAATCTGGTTCTCGTATTCCAGCTTGGTCTCAAAGCTCCGGTTGTTGATGAAGGCCGGTCGGTACTGGAAGCTGGCACTGTCAAGTGATCCGTCCATAAAGACGATGCGATCCTGGAAAGTGCTCTTGTTGTCGCTCTTCCATTTGTCGGCCGAGAAGATGAACTTCAGTTTATGTACATCGCTCCAGTTGTGGTCGTAGCCCACCTCACCGTGATACATCTGATTGGTGCCGTCGCCACCTGTGTTACGTGTCATCAGGTAGGTGTCCTGTGTGGCTCCGATGACTCCATAGTGGTAAGGTGTCGTATTCTCGTTCTTGCGGTTGCCCTGCATGGTCATGCCACTTAGGGATAAATCGTCTTTCTTGGTGAGATGCCATGTCAGTCCGGCACGTCCGAAGAGACCGCCACCACGGCCAGAATCCTCGCTGCGATAACGCTGGTACTGCTGCGTCTGCAGGTACTGCTGTTCGCTCTCCGAGCCACCGCCTCCACGACGGGCACGATAGCCCAAGTTGCCGAAGGCTTCTAGCACGCCGCTGGAGTAGTTAAGGTTGGCCCCTGTGTTCCATCCGCCCTTGGTGTCGATACCTGCCCGTAGTGAGCCGTAGTAGCCTGCCTTACGGTCGCGTTTGAGGATGATGTTGATGATACCTGCCGAACCTTCCGCCGAGAACTTTGCCGAGGGATTGTCGATGACCTCCACACGCTCGATGCTCTCGGCAGGAATCTGCTGTAGCACGTCGTAGCGGTTGTCGGAGGTCAGCCCCGAAGCCTTGCCGTTAATCCATACTTCGACGCTCGAGTTGCCACGCAGTGATATCTCGCCGTCGGTGGTTACCTCTATGGAAGGAATCTGTTCTAACAGTTCCGAGGCGTTGCCACCAGCGGCGGCCAGTACATTATCCACGGTGAAAGTCTTGCGATCTACCTCAAGCTTCATCTGTGAGCGCTGGCCGGTAACCTGCACTTCCTTCAGCGTCTTGGTGTCCTCACCCAGATAGATGGTCGGAAAGGTGTGACGATGGTTTTGCGATGTGATATTGAACTGACGAGTAGCAGGCTTGTAGCCCATGAACGTGACGCTGAGCGTGTACTGCCCGTTGGCCAGCCCTGTGATGGTGAATGAGCCGCTGACATCGGTAATAGCCCCTTTTACCAGCTTTTCACCCTGCAACACCCGGACATTTACAAACTGTAAGGCTTCGTTCGTCTGCTTGTCTAATACGTGGCCTTTTACAGACCCTTGCGCCGCTGCGCCCATGGCGCAAAGCACCATGCAAAAAAAAGTAATTAAGTATCGTTTAGTCATGATAAACCTTTGACGTATATTAGAAACAAAAGTTTAATCGCTGGCATTTGTTTTTCCGCCTTCTTTCCATTCAGTAGGCTTGACACCAAATTGTTTTGTAAAACATTTCGTAAAGTAACTGGGACTGCTGAAACCTACACGGTAGCATACCTCACTGACCGTCAGACCTCCCTTGGAGAGCAACTGGGCAGCCTGCTTCAGCCGGACAATCTGAATCATCTCATTGGGTGTGACGTCTGCCAGAGTCTTGGTCTTGGCGAAAAGTCCGCTACGCGAGATGGCCATTTGTTCGGCCAAGAAATTGACGTTTAATTCTGGATTGGCGAAGTTTTGCTCGATGATGCTGTTCATGCGCACCAGGAATTCATTGTTGGACGGGTTGCCTGCAATGCCTGCAATACGGTCCAACTCCTCGCGGTGACGGCGGTGCTCCACCCGGCGTAGTCTTAGGCGCATGAGCCACCATAGGGCACCGGCGACCAAAAGCACATAGAGTGTCTTGGCCCACCAAGTCAGCCAGAATGGTGGCCTGACGACCACGGTCAGTACTGCTTCCTCTTCCGACCATAGACCGTCGTTATTGGTAGCTTTTACACGGAAGGTGTACTTGCCCGGCGGCAGGTTGGTATAGGTGGCCTTCGTCTGTGAACCGACGTAGTTCCAATCATGGTCAAAGCCGTCTAAGCGGTAGGCATACTGGTTCTTTGAGGGCGAAGCGTAGCTTAGTGCCGTGTAATGGAGACTGAACATCCGGTCGCTGTAACTGAGTTCCAAGTGTCCGCTGTAAGCCAATGCCTCGGGCATCAGTTCGTCGCCGACGCTGGCCGCACGGTTGAAGACCTCTAAGCCTGTGATATATACTCTTGGCTGAAGCTTGTTGGTATGGATGGTGGACGGCAGGAACCTGCTGTAGCCATTGGTCGTGCCGAAATAGACGTATCCCTGTGAGTCCCTGAAGCCGGCATTAGGCTGGAACTGGGTACTGATAAGCCCGTCTTCGCGGGTGAAAAGTACTGACCGGCCTGTCTTCGGTGAAAATTTCAGCACGCCAGTAGCCGCCGAGAGCCATAGGTCATCGCCGTCGGCATCCTCAACGATGGCGTTGACGGCTATGTCGCCTACGCGTTTAAAGCAGTTGCTGTCATGCTGGTACAGGCAGAGACCGCTCTGTGTGGCAACCCACAGCTGACCGCCTCGTGTCAGCAAGACACAGTTTACCTGATCATCGTTTATAGAGGTGGTGTCGGTGCTATGACGGTACTGTTGCCATGTCTTGCCGTCGAAACGGTAGAGGCCGGCCCCTTGGGTGGCAATCCACAGACTGTTTCTCTCGCTGGCCATGCTAATGGCCACGGCTCCCAGTTTCCTGACAGGCAAGAAACGGTCGATGGGTTCGTCGTAGCGGCAGAGACCGTCCATGGTGGCAGCCCATAGTCTCTGTTGCCTGTCTTGATAGATAACGTAGCTGCTGTTGTCGTACAGTCCGTCGGCTGTTGTGTAATGGCGTGTCCTGTCTCCCGCCAGACAATAGATGCCGTCCGAATAGGTGCCAACCCAGAGGCGTTCGCCGTCGGCAAGCAGGGCATGGATGTTCCCACGCTGGAGTATGGCCTGATTGGTAAAACTCTGGGGGATGTCGTCCTTCAGGCAGTTCAGACCGGCGTCATCACTGGCAATCCACAGACGGCCTTCACCATCTTCGCAGAATCTTGATATGACGTGGCCGGGGGTACGCTCCAACCTTTGTGCGATGACGTTCAGGTAATAAACACCGTCATAAAAGGTTCCAATCCAAAGACCTCCTTCGTGGTCACCCTCGATGGCATAGACAAACTTCGGGGTCTTCCACAATGCGGCACTCCCATTCTGACGGTCATAGGCTACCAGCCCCTCATCGCAGCCAATAAGCAGGTAGCGGTCGTCGTATTCGTAGAGTTTGTGGATGTGGTGCCCCAGGCCGTCGCGCTGTGGATTAAGCACTTGCTGGGGCTGCCCGCCCTGTTTGGTAAGCATCAGACCGTTCTCCCAAGTGCCTGTCCACTGTTGACCATCACTTGTCTGCAGCTGGTCGCCACGCCCCGTCTTTTGCTGTTTGGCACCTGGCAGGCGTCTGAACTTTTCAGTACGTGGTGAAAAACTGTACACACCACTGTTCGTGCTTACCGTCAGCGAGTCGCCATTGGCTTGTAAGGCCGTGACGTACTGATCCATGCCGTTCTCCGCGATGCGAAACAGACGGACTGTCGTTCCGTCGTAGCGGCACAGACCGTTGTCAGTCCCCAGCCAGATGAAACCCTGTTGGTCCTGAATGATGTTGCGCACAGTATTGGACGGCAGTTCGTCCTCGACCGTCAGTCGTTGGAAAGCCTGTCGTTCCTGTGACAGGGCGTCTGTCAGTAGAACAAGTATTGAAAGCAAAAGGGTCAGTGCTCGCCTGTTCATCGTATGAATATAAAAAACAGGCGCACCCCAAAGTCGGGATACGCCTGTCGGGTTATGTTTGCTGCTAATAGTCAAATTACTCAGCAACAAGTGTGAAGCGCTTGAAAGCAACAATCTTCAGCTCCTTGTCCTGAGCGGCGAGCCACTGTGCAACAGTAGCCTTGTCGCCGTCGCCGAACTGGAACTCCTGGTCAACGAGGCAGTTCTCCTTCAGGAATTTCTGCACGCGGCCCTTGGCGATGTTCTCAATCATCGGCATCTTCAGCTGAGCCTCGCCTTCTACCTTAGCCTCGGCGATGACTTTGCGGGCCTCGTCAGCCTGCTCCTGAGTGAGCCAGCCCTTGGCCATGTTGCTCTCAATATGATCCTCAGAGTCAACGAGGTTCGGATTGATACCGGCCTTCTTGAGCTTCATCTCAACAAACTTCTCCACCTGCTCGAGCTTGGTCTTCTCGACAGCGGTCTTGTACTCCTCGTCCAAAATCTTCTGGTCAACGCTCTGAGCGTCGAGAGCCACGGGCTTCATGGCAGCCACCTGCATGGCCAGCTTGTGACCAGCCTCCTGGGCCGGCTTGTTGGTCTGGACCATAGTGCACAGCGTGTGCTTACCCATGTGGTCGTAAACCTCAATATTCTCACCTTCGAGCACGAGGTAGCCGTCCAGCTCCATCTTCTCACCAGTGATACCCGAACGCTGTGTGACAGCCTCTTGGGCGGTCTGACCGTTAATGTCGAGGGTCTTCACAGCCTCGATATCCTGAGCCTTGGCGGCGATGGCGGCATCGAGGATGCTCTGGGTCAGAGCGATGAAGTCGGCACCGTTAGCCACGAAGTCGGTCTCGCACTTCAGGGCAATCATAGCGGCAAAGCCGTCAACACTCTTTACCAGTACACAACCATTGGAAGTTTCACGGTCGCTACGCTTGGCAGCGATGGCCAGTCCACGCTCGCGGAGCAGTTCCTTAGCCTTGTCGAAGTCGCCCTCAGCCTCGGTCAGAGCCTTCTTAACGTCAGCCAGACCAGCGCCAGTCATAGTGCGAAGCTTCTTGATATCGTCAATTGAAATTGCCATTATTTTTACTTTGTTTTTTCGTTATTACGTTATTACGATATGCCGTTATTACGACTTTATTACTCTGCTGCGGGAGCCTCTTCCTCTTCTACCGGGGCTTCTTCTTCCTTACGAGCCTTGCGGGCGGGGCGGCGTTCTGCCTTCTCCTCAGCCTCAGCCTCGTCCTGAGCTTCAGCAGCCTTCTCGTCGGCCTTCTCCACCTTACGCTCTTCAACACCCTCGGCGATAGCGGCACAACAAGCATTGAGGATGGCCTCCACGCTGTCCTTAGCATCATCATTGGCGGGAATCACGAAGTCGATGTTCTTAGGCTCTGAGTTGGTATCAACGATACCGAACACGGGAATGCCCAGACGGTTAGCCTCCTTGACGGCAATCTGCTCCTTCAGCACGTCCACGACAAACAGTGCGCTGGGCAGGCGGGTCAGGTCGGCAATAGAACCGAGGTTCTTCTCGAGTTTGGCGCGCTGACGGGTAATCTGCAGGAGCTCGCGCTTAGACAGGTTACCAAATGTACCGTCGTTCATCAGCTTGTCGATATTGGACATCTTCTTCACAGCCTTACGGATGGTGGGGAAGTTGGTAAGCATGCCACCCGGCCAACGCTCGATAACGTACGGCATGTTGACGCTGGCAGCCTTCTCGGCAATGACTTCCTTAGTCTGTTTTTTAGTACCTACGAAGAGGATTTTCTTTCCACTCTTGGCTATCTGCTTCAGTGCTTCGGCAGCCTCGTCAATCTTGGCCACCGTCTTGTGCAGGTCGATGATATGGATACCATTGCGCTCAGTATAGATGTAAGGAGCCATGGCAGGATTCCACTTACGCTTCAGGTGGCCGAAGTGGCAACCAGCCTGGAGCAATTGATCAAAATTTGTTCTTGACATTGTCTTTTTCTTTTTTAATTGTTTACTTTCTGTTGAATCTTTGTTAGATCAGCTCCCAAGTAGTCCAGAAGGAATCTCAGGAGTTTAGATACTAAACGTAGTCCAGTCTGTTTAACGCTTACTGAACTGGAAGCGACGGCGAGCCTTCGGCTGTCCCGGCTTCTTACGCTCAACCTCACGGCTGTCGCGTGTCAGGAAACCAGCGTCCTTCAGCTTTTTCTTATCCTCTTCGTTCACCTTGACGAGGGCACGGGCGATAGCCATGCGAAGGGCCTGGCTCTGACCGGTGAAGCCACCACCGTCGAGGTTTACCTTGATATCATACTTCTCAGCCACTTCGAGCAGATTCAGCGGCTGCTTAACCACGTACTGCAGGATGGCAGAGGGGAAATAAACTTCCAAATCCTTCTTATTGATCGTAATCTTACCAGAACCTTCCTGAAGATACACACGAGCTACCGAACTCTTGCGACGACCGATTGCATTTATTACTTCCATCTTACCTTATTCTTATTTATACTGGTTAATATCAATTGTCTTGGGCTTCTGGGCCTCATGGGGATGTTCGGTACCCTCATAGATGTAGAGGTTGTTCATCAGCGAACGGCCAAGGGGACCCTTCGGCAGCATACCCTTTACAGCATGACGTAAAATCTTGTCGATACCGTCCTTGCGCTGACGGAGCTGTGCGGGGGTGTTAAAACGCTGACCACCGGGGTAACCAGTGTAGCGGGTATAGACTTTGTCAGTTTCCTTCTTACCAGTAAATACCACCTTGGAGGCATTGATAAGGATGACGTTGTCGCCGCAATCGACATGCGGAGTGAAAGTTGGCTTGTACTTTCCGCGAATCAGCTTAGCTACCTTCGAGCAGAGACGACCAACAACCTGGTCTGTGGCATCAATCACCACCCACTCCTTTTTAGCTGTTTCCTTATTGACGGAAATAGTCTTGTAACTTAAAGTGTTCATTTTAATTTTAATACTAAAAAACAGTTATACATTATTATTACGCACATAAACCCACATCCGAGATGTCGCTCCCGGCTGCAAGTCTAACGCATGTCCTGAAAGGGGAGTTTTCCCTAACAGGTACTGAACCAGCGATTCACGAACCACTGCGCCCGGCCAAAGACACCGCTATTCACACTCTGATTCACGGGGATTCTAAGTCTCTCCCCAATAATCGGACTGCAAAGGTACTGCTTTTTCTTCATTATTAATGGCTTATAGGGTTTCTTAGACCTAAGATTTATGATAATTTAACCTTTTTGGCTTCTATTTATTTTGTCGTTACATCTTTTTGGCGTACCTTTGTGCAAAAATCAGGAAACTATGCAAGCAATTATTCTGGCGGCTGGTATGGGCCGCCGACTTGGCGAATATACGAAGGACAATACCAAGTGCATGGTCGAGGTTAACGGGGAGCGGCTGATAGACCGGCTGCTGGGACAACTCTCTGAACTGAACCTGACCCGCGTTATTATTGTCATCGGCTATCAAGGCCGCAAGCTCGCCGACCACATCGGTCACCGCTACGACGGAAGGCTGAAGATAGAGTTCACCGAGAACCCCATCTATGACAAGACCAACAACATCTATTCGCTTTCGCTGGTGAAGGACAAGATGCAGGAGGACGACACGCTGCTCATTGAGAGCGACCTGATCTTCAGCGACCGTCTCTTCCCTATGATAGTGGATTGTCCCCATCCCAACGTTGCGCTGGTAGCCAAGTACGAGTCGTGGATGGACGGCACGATGGTGCGTATCGATGCAGAGAACAACATTGTGAACTTTGTACCGAAGCAGGCATTCAAATACGATGATATTGACCAGTATTACAAGACGGTCAATATCTATAAATTCTCCAAGGAGTTCAGCTGTCACAAGTATGTCCCCTTTCTTGAAGCTTACTGTCATGCCTTAGGCAACAACGAATATTATGAGCAAGTGTTGCGTGTCATCACTCTACTCGACAATTCCGACTTGAAGGCACTGCCTATCGGTGATGAGAAGTGGTATGAGATAGACGACATCCAGGATCTGGATATTGCCGAGACCATCTTCGCTATGCCAGAAGAGATGCAGCGACGCTTTAACTACCGTTATGGTGGGCACTGGCGTTTCCCAAAGATGCTGGACTACTGCTATCTGGTGAATCCCTATTTCCCCACCCGTCGCATGAAGGATGAGCTGCGCAGCAGTTTTGATGTCCTGCTGACTGAATATCCTTCGGGCATGTTCGTCAACTCTCTGCTCGCCGGTAAGTATTTTGGCATCCGTCAGGAGTATGTTGTAGTGGGTAACGGTGCTGCAGAACTGATAAAGAGTCTGATGGAGATATCGGAAGGGCGCATCGGAGTTGTCTATCCTACGTTTGAGGAGTATCCGCATCGTCTGAAGCCTAGCGATATTGTGGCTTTTATACCTGCTGACAGTGACTTGAAATATACTGAGGACGACCTTATCAATTTCTTCACGGGCAAGGACATCAAGAGTCTGCTACTCATTAATCCGGATAACCCGACGGGTAACTTTATCGGTGTGGCAGGTTTGCAGAAGCTGATGGCATGGTCCGCGCAAAAAGGTATCAGGCTGATTGTCGATGAGTCATTTGTTGACTTCAGTGAGGATTTTGAAAACAACACACTCCTGCGTAACGAAACGCTGGCAGCCAATCCTCACCTTGTCGTAATGAAGAGTATCTCGAAGTCATATGGTGTGCCGGGATTGCGCCTTGGCGTGCTGGCCAGTGCCGACACAGAGCTTATTCATGCCGTTAGTCGGGATATTTCTATCTGGAACATCAATTCGTTTGCTGAGTTCTACATGCAAATCTTCGGTAAATACGAGAAAGACTATAAGAAAGCTTGTCATCGGTTTATTGCCGAGCGACGGCGCTTTGAGGCGTTGCTTAAGGAGATTCCCTACATGCATGTCCTGCCGACGCAGGCGAATTACTTTTGTATCAAGCTGACGGATAAATACACGTCTGACGAGTTGGCCAGGTTCCTGTTGGTCAACTATAACATCATCATCAAGGACTGCGACACGAAGAGCGGTTTGAAAGGACAGAACTATATACGCATCTCCATCCGTGACGAGAAGGACAATAATCAGTTGATAGCGGCACTGAAAGAACTGGCATGATAAAGGTATGTGTTTGTGGAGGTGGAAACCTGGGCCATGTCGTTACTGGGGTTTTGGCAGCCCGGGGCGATTGTGAGGTCAGCCTGCTGACGCGTCATCCGGATTGTTGGCAGCAACGGTTGGTTGTTACTACGCCAGAGGGGCGTAAGTTGGAGGGTGTGGTAGGTAGAATCACTGCAAACCCTGCAGAGGTGGTTCCAAATGCTGATTTGGTTTTGCTTTGTCTGCCGGGCTTTGCTCTCCGTGAGGAACTGTTGAAGATAGGCCCCCTGCTGCGCTCAGGGACAGCTGTGGGCAGTGTTGTCAGTAGTACAGGATTTTTCTTTGAGGCTATGGATTTGCTGCCGGAGACGACACCCTTGTTCGGTTTCCAGCGTGTGCCCTTCATAGCCCGTCTCCAGGAGTATGGCCACTCGGCTGCCCTACTAGGCTATAAGCCGAAACTCTTCATGGCTGTTGAACAGACGGATGACAAGGAGTCGCTGCGGGCTACTGTTGAACAGTTGTTGGATGTACCAGTGGTTCTATTGGCCAGTCACTACGAGGTGAGCCTTACCAATAGTAACCCCCTTTTGCATCCTTCACGTCTTTACACCATGTGGAAGGATTGGCACGAGGACATTGTCTATCCCTCTCAGTCCCTGTTTTATGAGGAATGGACGAATGAAGCCTCGGAGCTTCTGATAGCTATGGACCGTGAGTTCTTCCAGTTGCTGAAGCTCCTGCCAGTCAGAGAGGGCAGCATTCCTTCGATTCTGGACTATTATGAGAGTAAGGATGCCCCGTCGCTGACTCGTAAGCTCCGCTCCATTCAGGCTTTCAAAGGCATTCTGTCTCCTATGAAACCAGTGGAAGGCGGTTTTATTCCCGACTTCCAGAGCCGTTACTTTACCGAAGACTTCCCCTACGGCCTGCGTATCATCCGACAGCAGGCAGAACGTCATCAGCTGGTAGTGCCTATTATAAATAAGGTGTTGGCGTGGGGGTTGGCTGCCAGTCAGTCTGTCAGCCCAGCGTGATGTTCTCTACCTCCACGGGTTCGTGGAGGAATATTTGGGCTTGCTCCTTGAACTTCTCGGGGTTTTCGGTAGTCAGGTAGCGGGTGGTAGCATTTTTCGAGCATTTCTGCTCAATCTGAGGATGGCGCAGCAGATACTGCTGTAGTGATTCGGCCACATATTCTCCTTGGGGAACCACACGTACACCGTTGGGCAGGTACTTCAGTATCTTGGGCATGAGTAGCGGGTAATGGGTGCATCCCAAGATCAGCGCGTCGATGGCCGGATCCTTACGCATAATTTCATCAATGCGTTTCTTCACGAAATAGTCGGCTCCAGGAGAGTCGGCTTCATTGTATTCTACCAACGGCACCCAAAAAGGACAAGCTACCCCCGACACCATGATGTCGGGGTGCAGCTTCTGTATCTCCAGTGTATAGCTCTCGCTACGGATGGTTCCCTCGGTAGCCAGCACACCGACATGTCGGCTACGGGTAAGCGTCCCGATGACCTCAGCCGTGGGGCGGATGATGCCGAGCACACGGCGCTGGGGGTCAATGCTGGGTAGGTCGTTCTCCTGTATGGTGCGCAGGGCCTTTGCAGAAGCAGTGTTGCAACCAAGAATGACGAGGTGGCATCCCATCTCGAACAACCGGACGACGGCCTGCCGCGTGAATTCATAGACCACGTCAAACGACCGGGGACCGTATGGCGCACGGGCATTGTCACCCAGATAGAGATAGTCATATTGGGGCAGTAACTGTCGGATGCCATGCAGGATAGTCAGTCCACCGTAACCGCTATCGAAAACACCTATGGGTCCTGGCGAAGATTGGAGACCGTTATCCATGACTCACTCTTTGTTTTCCAATAGTTCAACAACCCGTCCGCTGACATCCTCTCCCATTTCGGAATGGATAAAAGGCACAGCATTGACATCGGTGTTGAGGATAAAAGCATAGCCATATTGATGGCCGATGGCAGCAAGCACCTCGGCCAGACGTGCTTTCAGCGGAGCCATCGCCTCGGCTTCAGCCTTCTGCAGTTCCCGCCTGCTCTCAGCCTTGAAGGCGACGTTGCGTTCCAGCAGTTCCTTCAGTTCTGTCTGGCGTTTGCGGAGAATGGTCTCCGGAAAGTCGCGCTGACCCTCAAGAAATTCCTCGTACTTCAGATTAAAATCCTGTTCTGCTCTCTTCTGCTCAGCTTCGTACTGGGCACGCAAATCGTTCATCGACTGTTGCACAAGTGCATAACCAGGCACGGCGTGTATGGCTGAGTCGTAGCTGAGGTATCCAAACTTCAGCACAGGTAACTGAACAACAGCCGTGGTGTCTTGAGCTGAAACAGACAGCGAGACGAGCGCGAACAACAATAATAGAATCCGGTTCATATTTCTGCAAAAATACAATGTTTTTATCAAGCGGCAAAATTAGACATAAATTTCCAAATAAAAGAATGATTTGAGTTTTTTTGCCAAAGCGTTAATAACGGTTAAACAGTCTGTCCCTCCGTGCAAGGTTTCTTCCTTTGCGATGTTTATAGAGATAGAAACAGCAACAAAAGTATGAACAATAAAAGAACAATCAAAATGAAAAGAAACAAGTTTTTCCCTGTATTGGCTGGTCTGATGATGCTGGCTGCAGGAGCAACCGTCTCATCGTGTTCAACTGGTGACGGAGAGGATGAGTTAAAAGAACTAAGTGCTTCAGAAGCATACTCTTCAGTGGGTGGAGATGGAGACAAATCTGATGGCGCGGGGGCTGATATGAGTATTAGCGGAGATAGTAATGGCGGCAATAGCCAAAACGGCAACACTCAGGCGGGTGTGGTGACAGCGGGCGAGTGGAACGACCTCGACCACTGGGATTTCTGGTCGAAGCTGATGACTGGCGACGACTATGCCGACAAGAGCAGCTACTGGGAGTGCTACACCAACCACCGTGTGGCAGTGCAAGTGACCGATGAGGCGGGCACCACGCTGGCAGGAATACCGGTGAAACTGGTACGTATGGCAGACGACAGTCAGACGACAGTATGGGAAGCCGTCACCGACTGTCACGGACGAGCCGACTGCTGGCTCAGTATCTGGCAGAAAAGTGAGAGCGCCGATGCTTCCACCCTGCGTATCGATGTCGGTGGTCAGTTGATGGACAAGCAGCCCGTCGTCTGCGGCTGGGACTCGCTGGGGCAGCTGACAACCAACAAATATGTCTGCGACAATGCTTCCGTCGCCGTCCAACAGCAAGCCGACATCGCCTTTGTGGTAGATGCCACAGGTTCGATGATGGACGAGATAGACTTCCTGAAGAGCGACTTGGTGGATATAATCAGTAAGGTGTCGGAGCTGCGACCTGGTATGAAGATACGCACATCGGCACTGTTCTATCGCGACGAGGGTGACGTATACCTGACACGCTACACAGACTTCACTGCCGACGTGAACAACACCGCCGACTTCGTGAACGAACAACAGGCTGACGGCGGCAACGACTATCCGGAAGCCGTACACACGGCCTTGGAGCAAACGCTGATAAAAATGTCATGGGACGCTGCGGCACGCACCCGCATCGTCTTCCTCATTCTCGATGCTCCTGCCCACCACGAGACCAATGTCATCAGGTCGCTGCAGGCATCAGTACAGGAGTGTGCCCGTCGCGGCATCCGACTGATTCCCGTCGCCGCCAGCGGTGTTGACAAGAACACCGAGTTTATGCTTCGCTTCTTTGCGGTAGCCACCGGTGGCACCTACGTGTTCCTGACCAACGATAGCGGCGTGGGGCTTAGGCACATCAGGGCCACCGTCGGCGACTACGAGGTGGAACAGCTCAACAACCTCATCATCCGCCTCATCAAATACTACACGGAGTGAAAAAAGGAGTCCCCACGACGCTTGGTCGTGGGGACTCCTTTTTTCACTTCTCACTTTTCACTCCTCACTTCTCTCACTCCTTCACTTCCCAAATGTCGTTGGTCTCCAGCAGCTCGGCGAAGTTGTGGTATTTCTTCTGTGCCGAAATCTCAGCGAGCTGTGCATAGACAGCATCGTTGTAGGTGGGAGCATCGACATCGCGGATGACACCGAGGGCAATGGGGAACCCGTCTTCAGGCGACATCAAGGCGAGCTTCAGCTGCAGGGTGTTGTCCTGACAGTGTGCATCGTGAACGAGCACGTCGTCCAACGTGTAGCCGTCCTTGCCAATCTCGACAACCTTCAGGCCGAAGCCCTGCTGTACGAGTCCGAACTCATTGTTCTCGCCAAAGACGAGCTTCTCGCCATGGCGCACGTAGATGGCGTTCTTCTTGCGGCCCTCGTTGTTATAGACTACGTCGTGGCAATGGTCATTGAAGATGACGCAGTTCTGCAGCACCTCGGTAACGCTTGCACCCTTGTGCTTATAGGCAGCCAGCAGCACCTCGACGGTGCCCTTGGCGTCAGTAGCCACGCAACGTGCGAAGAAGTGTCCTCGGGCACCGAAGCACAGCTCGGCGGGACGGAACGGATCCTCGACAGTGCCGTAAGGGCTGGACTTTGAGACGAAGCCGCGGGGCGACGTCGGCGAGTACTGGCCTTTGGTCAGGCCGTAGATGCGGTTGTTGAGCAAAATCATGTTCAGGTCGATGTTACGACGATTGGCGTGAATGAAGTGGTTACCGCCGATGGCCAGTCCGTCGCCGTCGCCGCTGATCTGCCAGACGGTGAGGTCGGGATTGGCGACCTTGGCGCCGGTAGCGATGGCGGCAGCACGACCATGAATGGTGTTCATGCCGTAGGTGGCCATGTAGTGCGGCAGTCGGCTGGAGCAGCCGATACCGCTGATGACTGCTATATTCTCAGGGGCCACGCCAATCTCGGCCATAGCCTTATGGAGCGATGCCAGGAAGAAGTGGTCGCCACATCCCGGACACCAACGTGGTTGTCCTTTCTTATAATCTTGTGCTGTATAACTCATAATAGTTTACTTCTTTTAGTCGCTACGCTTTGTAAAAGCGCTAAAGCGGTTACTTTAAAATGTCCTCGAATGCGTTGACTAACTCTTCTACTACGAACGGTTGGCCTTTGACCTGGTTGAACTGGAAGGGAACGAAGTTATCGACCTTCATGCGCAGGTAGGCGGCGAGCTGACCCATGTTCTGTTCGGCCACTACCACCTTCTTATATTTAGAGAGCACGGCGGCGGTGTTCTTAGGCAGCGGGTTCAGGTATTTGAAGTGAGCCTGAGCCACCTTGTAGCCCTTCGCACGCAGCTCGTCCATCGCCGAATGCAGGTGTCCGTAGGTAGAGCCGAAGCCCACGATGAGCAGGTCGGCATCATCGACATCGCCACTGACCTCCAAGTCGGGCACTTCGATATTGGCTATCTTCTGCTGGCGCAGGCGCGTCATCAGGTCGTGGTTCTCTGGATTCGTGGAGATGGCGCCCGTCTGCGAGTCCTTCTCCAGTCCGCCAAGGATGTGAGCAAAGCCCTCACGTCCGGGAACAGCCCAGTAGCGGGTACCGTTCTCAGCACGCATGTAGGGCGTCCATTTGCCCTTCAACTCCTCGGAAACGTAGGGAGGATTGATAGCGTCGAGCTTATCCATCTCGGGCAACTTGAAGGCACCGCTTCCGTTGGCCACGAAGGCATCGGTCAGCAGCACGACAGGCGTCATGTGCTCGAGGGCAATCTTACAAGCCTGATAGGCTGCATCGAAGCAGTCGGTGGGACTGGTGGCAGCCATCACCGGCATCGGACTCTCGCCGTTACGGCCGAAGAGGGCCTGCAGCAGGTCGGTCTGCTCCGACTTCGTGGGAAGTCCCGTGGCGGGGCCGCCGCGCTGAACGTCGAGCACCACCAAGGGCAGCTCCATAATGACGGCAAGGTTCATGGCCTCCGACTTCAGGCAGATGCCAGGGCCAGAGGTTGAGGTCACGCCGAGGGCACCGGCAAACGAAGCGCCGAGGGCCGACGAGCAGCCTGCAATCTCGTCCTCGCACTGCACGGTGATGACGCCGCACGACTTGTGCTTCGACAGTTCATGTAGCACGTCGGTAGCAGGAGTAATAGGATAGGAACCGAGGTACAGCTTCAGCCCAGCCTTCTCGGCGGCGGCAATGAAGCCGTAGGCCGTAGCCTTGTTACCTGTGATGTCCATATAGCGGCCGGGCTCCTTCTCCTTCGACTCCACGCGATAGACGCTGGTGGTCGAAGAGTGGGTGTTGTGGCCGTAGTCCCAACCAGCCTGAATCACCTTGATGTTGGCCTCGGCGATAGCGGGCTTCTTGGCAAACTTGTCACGGAGGAAGTTGTTCACCAGCTCCAGGTCGCGGTCGAAGAGCCAGCAGACAAGTCCGAGGGCGAACATATTTCTACACTTCATCATCGCCTTCATGTCCATGCCCGTGTCGGCCAGACAGTCTTTCACCATCGTGGTCAGCGGGCACTGGATGACACGGTCGGGGTCAATGCCCATCTCGCCCAGATAGTCCTCAGTCTTGAACAGAGCCTTCTCTAAGTCCTTCGGACCGAAGGAGTCAGTGTCGATGATAATCGTGGCGCCAGGCTTGGCATAGCGATACTGCGTCTTAAGTGCTGCTGCGTTCATAGCCACCAAGACGTCGCACTTGTCACCCGGCGTATAGACCTTGCCCGCGCCGATGTGTACCTGAAAACCCGACACACCCGTCAGCGAACCTTGCGGGGCGCGGATGTCCGCAGGATAGTCGGGGAATGTCGAAATGCCGTTACCAACGGTGGCACTGACCGTAGAAAAGATGTTTCCGGCCAGCTGCATGCCGTCGCCGGAGTCACCTGAGAAGCGGACAACAACCTGGTCCAGCTCCTTCACTTCCAATTTCTCTGCCATTTTCTATTATCGTTTAAACTACGTTTTGCAAAATCGGGTGCAAAAGTACCTATTTTTTGTGAGACCACAAAACGTTTCTGAATAAAAATGCTTTTCAAGCCCCTTTTTTCGTAATTCTTGTGAATAACAATTCATTTTTAGCCCGATTATTAAATATTTTGCCAAAATAGGAGATAATTCGGTTTTTTTGTGTATGTTTGCAAAATGAAACGAACAACGGCACTCCTCTTGTTGCTATTTACCCTGAATGTAAACAGCCAGTCACTTCGCCCGTGGGTAGAAATCCTGACTGCCGACATGACAGCCGAAGACATGGAGTCTGCGGCGTGGGAAAACACCTACGAGATGCTTTGCGAACTGGAGCAGGAGCCTCTGGACCTGAACACCGCCAGCCGTGAGGAACTCGAGGCTCTGCCATTTCTCTCTGACGTGCAGGTGGAAGATATCATGGAGTATCTTTATCGTTATGGCTCCATCAAGTCTATGAACGAATTGCGGATGATACGCTCCTTGGACTATATTCAGATAGAATTGCTACCTTATTTCACCTATATCGGAGAAGAGCGCAGCGAAAGCGATTTCCCCTCACTGGAAAACATTCTGAAATACGGAAGGCATGAAGTGATGGCCAATGCCCGCGTACCTCTCTACACCCGGAAAGGCGATGAGAACGGCTATCTTGGCTATCGCTACCGCCACTGGTTGCGCTACCAGTTCGGCTACAAAGACTATGTGAAGATGGGTGTCGTAGGGTCACAGGATGCCGGTGAACCATTCTTCGCCAACCGCAACAAAGCAGGGTACGACTTCTATTCCTATTACCTCCAAGTCAGGCACCTGGGCCGTATTGAGAGTGCCGTCGTGGGCAAGTACAAGCTGTCCGTGGGCATGGGACTGGTTCTGAACAACAGCTTCGGATTGGGGAAGCTGGCCATGCTACAGCAATTAGGACGTCATACCAATATTCTGCGAGCACATTCCTCTCGTTCGCAGTCGGGCTATATGCAGGGAGCGGCTGCTACCATCCGTCTAGCACCTAGGTGGATGCTGACTGCCTTTGCCTCCTATCGTCCGTTCGATGCCACGCTCAACACGGACGGCACCATCCGCACCATCGTCACTGACGGCTATCACCGCACACCCACCGAAATGGAGAAAAAGAACAACAGCCATGCTGCAGACCTCGGTACACACCTCGGTTTCAGACAGGGCGGATTCCACGTCGGTGCCACCATGCTCTATACACACCTTGACCGCAACTTGTCTCCTCAGACTACCATTCTTTACCAACGGCATAACGCCCAAGGTAACGACTTCCTGAACCTCAGTGCTGACTACGGTTACCTGCACCATCGGCTAAGCCTCAACGGCGAAACTGCCGTCAACCGCCACGGTGCCTTAGCCACCATCAACAGTCTCAGTCTGAGGGCAGCAGACGGACTGAGCCTGATGGCTCTACAACGTTTCTACAGCTATCGTTATACAGCCTTGTACGCCCGCTCACTGTCCGAAGGAGGTCATGTGCAAAATGAAAGTGCCCTATACCTCGGAGCCTCGTGGCAGCTATCACCCAGGCTTCGCTTGCAGGCCTATACCGACTATGCCTACTTTGCCTGGGCACGTTATCAGGTTTCACAATCATCACGCGCCTGGGACAACCTGTTCTCGGCAACCTATACCCGTGGCAGCTGGACCCTTGCCGGCCGCTATCGCCTGCACCTCCGACAAAAAGACGATGAAACGAAGAAAGCCCTTGCCGACCAGGCAGAGCACCGTGCCAGAATAACTATCAACAGGCAAGGGAGACTTGTCGGTACCACCACTCAGGCAGATGTTGTCCGCACCAATGCCGGTGAAGGCGAAACGGGGTGTATGTTGAGCGAAACCGTCAGCTGCCAATGGAGACAGACGAAAATCCACCTCAATGCCGGCTACTTCCATACCGGCGGATACAACAGCCGACTCTACGTTTACGAACGCAGTCCGCTATACAACTTCTCGTTTCCTGCCTACTACGGCGAGGGCATACGGGCGGCATTGATGGTACAGTCGGCACTCAGCCAGCGATTAACACTGACTGCCAAAGCTGGTTTGACTCACTATTTCGACCGAAGTACTATAGGCAGTGGCCTACAGGAAATCAACAGCTCCTCGGCAACAGACCTTGACCTGCAGATACGCTGGAAATTCTGATTTTATCCCAACAGATGAGAAACCAGTACCTTCACGCCGATAAACAGCAGGACGACACCTCCTACCAGCCCAGGCTTCAGACGTCGGGCAATCATACGGCCAAAACGGACGCCAAGCCAATAGCCCAACAGACTGAACAGCAGCGACACTACGCCAATCATCAGCAGAGGCAATGACAACTGTGACAGTCGCTCGTAACCCAGACAGGCCATACTGATGCCAATAGCCAAGGCATCGATGCTTGTAGCCACGGCCAAAAGGAGCTGTGTGCGCAACGAGAGGGGGTTGAAAGACTGCTGCTCTTCCTCGCCAAACGACTCCCACACCATTTTCCCTCCAATGAATGCCAACAGACCGAAGGCTATCCAGTGATCAACCGCCTCTATGTAGTGGCTGAAATTGGCCGTGCCGAGCCAGCCGAAAAAAGGCATGGCGGCCTGGAAAAGACCGAAGAGCACAGCCATGCGCACGATGGCGTTGCCGATAGGACGGCGCAAGATGACACCACCCATGATACTTACCGTAAAACAGTCCATGGCCAGTGCCACGGACAACAGAAAAAGATCAAATACGCTTATCATATATTCTCAAGATGCAATAAGTGGAAACCATAATGACATAGACCAAGGCCGTCTGAAGGGCCGAGGGGTGCAGTCCCTCAATGCTGGCACATGGCAGGCTGGCGGACATGAAAGTGAGAATACTGTTTAGCCAACCCACGACACGCATAAGCACCGTCGTACCCACTACCGGCAACAGCAGTGACACTGGGGCAATCCATAAGATGAGGGTTGCCATAGGGATGGCCACCAAATTGGTCAAGATAAAATAGGTTGAAAAACGTCCGAAGTAGTAAGCCACTAACGGGGCGACACCCAACTGTGCCGACACTGAGACAGTGGTCAGTCCCCATAGCCACCGCCACACAGGACGATCCATCAGCCATCTGCGAGACACCAGACTCTCGAAGAGAGGCTGCAGAAAAAGGATGGCCAGCATTGACAGGAAAGACAGCTGGAAGCCGACATCGAACAGACTGTCTGGACTGAAGATAAGAATGTAGAGAGCTGCCAATGCCAGGACGTTGACCGACATACGTTCATGTCCTGCCAGCGCCACCAGCGCATAAGTGGTGACCATGACTGCGGCGCGTACCACACTGGCCGGCATGCCCGCCAACAGGACGAAAGCCCAGATACCCGCCACAGCCAATATCTGCGACACCAAACGGAAACGGCGTCCCATGACTATCAGCGACAGCATTATATAGACGATTCCTAAGTGCAGACCGCTGAGTGCCAGCACGTGAGATGCCCCTGCGACGGCGTAGGTATCGCGCAGTTCACGGGTCATGGCCGACTTGTCGCCCAGCGTCATCGCAGCCACAACGGCATACCGGTCATCGTCATTTCCCATACGGCGGTAACGTTCCAACAGCGTGTGGCGGTAGCAGAGAAAGCGCAACCTGGCCTGCTGCCACACACTGAGTCCCTGCCACGACGTCGGCAGCAACTGCCAGCCCTTCGCCGGCACATATGTCTGTCCGTCGAAACCGTGTACTTCCATATACCGGCGGTAGTCGAACGTCCCCTGCCGCCATTCCCTATTGCCTTCAATGTGCGAAGTCACCTGCAATCGGTCGCCTATCTGCAACGAACGGCTGCGCCCGTCTTTCCCCACGTAGCACTTCAACTTCTGACCGGTGCCAGTCAGAATGATATCCATGCCCATCGTCCTCGGTTTTTCTGCCACTTCCGAAAACACTACGGCTTCATAGCGGACCTTGCCGTCGGGCCAGGCCACCCGGTCATGTTGGGAGCGCACCGTCGATGAGCGCACCCCTCCCAAGGTCACCATGCAAAGCATGATGCCCAACGACGAAAGCAGAGGCTTGCGGTAAAGAGCAAGCGTGACAATCATGAACAAGGCCAATGCCGACCACCACCAGCCAACAGCCCCGATGCTGTCACCAGCAATAATACCAGCCACAAATAGCAGACATGGTACGAACAGAGGGGCAGACTGAAAAAGGCTTGCAGGGGTTCTCATGCTGTTAGAACCTTTTGTTTTTTAACCATGATTTTCGCATTACGGCTGCAAAGTTAGAAAATAATAATGAATTAGGAGCGAAGAATTAAGAATAATTTGTACCTTTGCCACCGTGAAAGCGAAGGTGTTATTTCTTTTGGTTCTGTTCTCCCTGCGCCTGCAGGCACAGGTGGTTGATGATGGTCTGCAGTATGTACCTCTTGCTGCCACCATAGGACTGGACTACTGCGGAGTGGAGGCACGCCATACCCTACGCGAACGGATAGCCTTGACGGCTACAGCCTACGCAACGCTGACCGCCGTGGCAGGAGGTATGAAGTTGACCGTCAGCGAGCGTCGTCCCGATGGCAGCGATTGCCGCTCATTTCCATCGGGTCATGCCGCCCGTGCATTTGCGGGAGCCGAACTGGTGCGCTCAGAATATGGCTGGGGATGGGGGCTCGGGGCTTACGCCTTGGCCACGGGAGTAGGCGTGTTGCGCGTCGCCGGCGACCATCATTATACCCACGATGTTCTGGCAGGAGCCGCCGTCGGTGTGCTCTCCGCCCGTCTGGCCTACTGGGTACTGCCTCTTGAGCGCCGGATTTTCGGTTGGGACAAGAAGGACATCTCCGTCAGCGCCTTGCCCACATACGCCCCTGACACCAGAACCGTTGGTTTCGCCGTTGCCATGACTTTCCGCTGATGATTAGACTATGAGGTGACAGACCGCTCCGGCCAGCAACTTCACAACACCTTTCAGCTCCAGTTGGAACAGAAGTCCTGTGAGACGGCCGATGGGAATATTGGCTTTCACCGAAAGAATGTTTTGCGGCAAGTCATTCGTCTGGCGGAGCAGGCTGACAACCAGCTGCTCCTCATCCGTAAGGTCGGGGAACAATTGACGCTCAATACCGTCGGCCTCAGCCTTGAGGTGCATAGAGTCAACCTGCCAGCCTACAGCATTGACAAAATCATCTGCTGATGTGATAAGTCCCGCCTTGTTGTCGCGTATCAGGTTGTTGCAACCCTCGCTATAGGGAGCACCGACTGGACCGGGGAATGCCAGCACGTCGCGCCCATAGTCCTGCGCTATGCGAGCGGTGATAAGCGCACCGCCCTTGTAAGCTGACTCCACAACCAATGTAGCATCGGACATACCGGCCACGATGCGGTTGCGCTGGCGGAAGTTGTTGGGCAGTGGCTCTGTCTGTGTCGTGTATTCCGTCAGCAGTCCGCCCTGGCCAACCATCTCTGCAGCTGTCTGGCGATGGTGATGGGGGTAGATGGTGTCCAGTCCATGTGCCAGCACGGCAACTGTCTGGTAACCAACGCTCAACGCCTGGCGATGGGCACAGATATCGACGCCGTAGGCCAGGCCGCTGACGATGAGCACCTCGGGACACAGTTCCCGGAGTCTGGTGACGAAACGGTGTACCATGTCTTGGCCGTAAGTGGTGCAGTGGCGGGTGCCCACGATGTTGATGACACGACGTTGGTTCAGGTCGGCATTTCCCTTATAATAAATAATAATAGGTGCATCGGGACATTCACGTAGCCTGGCAGGATAGTCCTCGCTGTTGAGTGTCAGAGCGGAAATGGTGTGCTTGGTGATAAACTCCATCTCGACCGCCGCCCGCTGCAGGGCTTCATCCCAGTTCTTGAGCGACTCAACCAATCGGGGCAGGCTGTCGGGCAAAATGTCGCCGATGTCATGGCGGTGCTCATAGACCTGTTGTCCGCCGCCTAACTCCTGATAGAGCTGCAGCGCCATCTGGCCGTTGAAGCCCGTCATACGGGTCAGCGCAATGGTATAGAATACTTCTTGTTCGTTCATGGCTGTATGTATTTCGCAAAGGCTCGGTCGTAATCCTCGCTTTGGGCGAGCCGCCCGCCGACGATGCACACCAGTTCCACCTTGCCACGGAAGCACAGCTGACCGTCTGCAACACGGAAAAGGTCGTGATGGAACACGTATTTGATGCCCTCTTTAGTCAGTGCCAACCGCGAGTCGAACTCATCGTCAGGGCGCAGGGGAACCTTGTACTGTAGTGACATACGGGCGACGACGGCATCGACACCCTTCTGGTGCATCTCGGCGAAACTCAGTCCGCACGTTTTCAGGAACAGGTGGCGGGTATGCTCACAATAGTGCAGGTAGATGGCATTGTTGACGATGCCCTCTATGTCACACTCGTAGTCGCGTACCGCCATACGGGTTTCAAAACAGTATTTCATATCACTTTTCACTCTTCACTTTTCACTTCTCACTTCTCACTTTTAGCGCGCAGCGCGCAAATATTCGTAGCCGAAACGGCATCGCAGGCAGTCGCGGCGGTCACAGTATTCACGTTTCAGCTGGATGAGTGCCTGTGAGTCGCCTGCCGACTCTACCGGGAGCCCGCACTGTAGCCAGAGGCGGATAATGTGGTTGTTCTCTGGGCGAAGCTGCTCCATCAGGTCAAAGGCCCGGTCACAGTACTCCTCTTTCTGGCGATGGCGCCCCATGGCGAAAATCATGGGGACGGCCGTATTGATGATAAGCAGATTCAGCGAACCGTAGCTGAGGTGCTTTTCGTTTTTGGCACTGAGCGAGCCAAAGGTGTAATGGGTCTCCCAATAGGGGGTGACATGCGATGAGAGCAGCGTCTTCAGCTGATCTACAGTCTTGCACTCTAACAGCTGGCTCAGTCCCGCCTTGCGCTCATAGTAGAGGCTGGCCAACTGCGACAGCCGGATATGAGGGAAGTTCTGGGGGCGCAGGCGGAGGAAGTTCCAGCGGGCAGCATCCATCGGCTTCAGCCCGAATTTGTGGGCCAGGTAGAGGTACTCATTGCGCAGCTTGGCAAAATAGCCGTCGTTCAGCGCATCCTGCTGGTAATGTTTAGGTACGGTGTCCAACTCCAGGAGGCCTGCCTGACCCATGAAAATGGCCTCTATCTGGAAAAGGTCGTCACGATGGTGGCCGACGGCAGAGAGGGGCACGCCGAGCGCCCACTGCTCGAAGGCATCGCTGTTGATGCCAAAGCCATAGCTGCGGGCCAGGGTCACGAAATAGGCTTCCTCCCATGAACCGCCGCACAGTTCGGCCCGTCGCCTGATGTCTTCGGTTTTACGTTCCAGTCGCTCTGTCTGCAGGGCAGCCATCCAGGCGTGTACCGTCAGCCGTGACAAGTCTGGAATAATCTGGTAGCACGGCGGGTACTGGTCGGTCTTCAGCAGTTCCTCATAGTGTTCACGGACTTGCGCTGGAACGCTGACCTGCATCTGGGGAATATATTGCCCACGGCTGTTCTGTACCTCAGTATCGATGGTCTCACAGACGTGGAGCACCACGTTGTCATAATGTGGGTCGTGGTCATGGCCGTGCTGATACCAGTCACTGGCCTTGGTGTGTATCTCGACATTGCCCACCCACAGTGTTCCGCCAATCTTTACCTTGGCATTGAAGAAGTCCGGCCCTGCATTGCGGTTATGCAGTCCCGTATCGATAACCTCCACCTCTCGACCGTCTGTGGTTGTGAGTTCTGTGAAAGGCAGCAATTTGTGTTTCCAAGTATAGTGCAACAGGATTTCCATAACGCCATTCAATTATTATGCAAAGTTATGAATAATTTCTGAAACCTCCAAACGATTTGTTGTTTTTCAATACTGTATATGCTTTTAATGAAAGAAAAAAAGAATTCCGCAAGGTTATTCCAAAAAAATGGCGTAAATTTGCAGCCGGAAACTTACTAACTCGCTATTATAATGATGAAGAAGACCTTGTATTTATTGTTCGCCGTATTGATGACCACAGCAGCCACACAGTCTGACGCCATCACCTTGAAACGTGTCAGTGTACACGATCCGAGCGTCGTGTGGGAGCCTACCGGCAAGTTCTACTATATCTTCGGTACCCATAGAGGGGCAGCCCGCTCGAAGGACATGATGAGCTGGACAGAAGCCCCCTTCACCTTTGGCCTGTCTGACGACGACGGCAATATCACCAGCAGGCTCTCCAGCCAGAAAACCGGCAATACTCCCAACACATACAGCAAGTTCTTCCGGACCAACATGACCAAGACCGTCAAGAAGGGAGATGAAACGCTGACGTTTGGCAACTTTGACGTCTGGGCATGGTCGAATGTCGGCAGCAACAACTACGACATGGACGGCAACATGTGGGCTCCCGATATTGTCTATAATGAGAAAATGGGCAAATGGTGTATGTACTTCAGCATCAATGGTGACAACTGGGCTTCCAGCATCGTACTGCTCACTGCCGACCGCATTAACGGTCCTTATGTCTATCAGGGACCGGTGGTCTTCTCCGGCTTCTACAATACATCAGTAGCAGAACTATCTTATAAGAACACAGACTTGGAGCTGGCACTGGGCACACAGAATTCGCTTCCGTCACGTTACAATCCACGGAACAGCAAAGGTGAGACCACTTGGGGCAACCGATGGCCCAACTGCATTGACCCCTGCGTGTTCTTCGATGAAGAAGGCAAACTCTGGATGTCATACGGTTCATGGAGCGGTGGCATCTGGATGCTGGAACTCGACGAGGAAACAGGTCTGCGCGATTACAACGTGAGCTATCCCTCTACGGGCGGCTCTACTGATGCCGTCAGCAGCGACCCCTATTTCGGCAAGAAAATAGCCGGTGGCTGCTATGTTTCGGGCGAAGGGTCGTATATTGAGTATATCGGCGGCTACTATTATCTTTTCGTCACCTATGGCTTCATGCTGTCGGCGCTGCCCAACGACCCCACTGCCGGCGGCTACCAGATGCGTGTGTTCCGCTCGGAATCTCCCAACGGTCCCTACAAAGACTGCCGCGGGAACAGTGCCGTCTATACAAGCTACCAGATGAACTATGGTCCTAAGGCCGCTTCCACACGTGGTGTCAATATCTTCGGCGCATACAGCGACTGGGGTAACATGAGTCTCGGAGAGCGTGAACAGGGTCACAACTCCATCATTGCTGCTGAAGACGGGCGCACCTATCTGGTTTACCATACCCGTTTCCAGGATGAGACCCAAGGGCATGCCGTGCGTGTACACCAGGTGTTTCAAAACCAGGATGGATGGCTGGTGGCAGCTCCATTTGAATATACAGGCGAGACCGTGAAGAGTGCCGACATTGCCAGTACACAGCAGGTGGCTACCGGCCAGATACCCGGTGCATACAAGTTCATGATACACAAATATGGACTTAATTATACATGGGGCAACCAGGAAACAGTCACGCCAACAGATATTACACTGTGTTCCGACGGAACGATTATCGGAGCCTATACAGGTACGTGGGAGGTCGTGGAAGGCACATCTTACCTGAACCTGACCATTGGTAGCACTCAATATAAGGGGGTGATGGTAAACCAGGTGATGGAGTCGAACACGACCCAATGGCCCACCACCACCTTCACGGTCAATGCTAAGAACTCAACCATAGCATTCACCGCACTGGCCAAGAGCGGCGTGACGGTGTGGGGCTATCGCGCGGGTGATGACCCAACGGGTATTGGTGATGTTGTGCGTCACCGGTTCTGTGACGGCAACCTGTTTGACTTGCAAGGCCACAGGGTGACAACACCAGTAGGAAAGGGTATATACATACAAAACGGTAACAAGCGAATCATAAGACAATAAAAAAATGGTTCTACTGGATTTAGTGTGAGTTAACATTTCGATTCGTTAAATCGTTTAACAATAATATATGCCTACAAGTCAAATATTCTTCGTACCTTTGCAGCCGTATGGCCAAGAGTACAGACGAAATACTTGCATCCCTTCTGCTTCCACGTGGGAGCGACTGGAGAATAAAGGATGTCCATTCGGACGATCCGAACGAGAGCATATATGTAGAGGTGGAATACTGCAAGCCGGACATTGTAGTGGCTGGCAAGCACTTTCCTATATACGATTTTCGGCCAGAGCGTGTCTGGAGACATCTGGACATGTGGCAGTACAAGACATTCATCAAGGCACGTATACCCCGCTGCAAACTGCCGGACGGGAAATATGCCAGTGTAGAAGTGCCTTGGGCGGATGCCGGAGAGCGCATGACCGAACTGCTCGAAAAAAAACGATAGACACCTTGCTCCAGACGAAGAGCCAGGTCAGGACGTCCCGCCTTTTGCGGCTCACTCCCGACCAGGTGCGTCACGTCATGGAACGCAGCGTGGAGTTTGGCCTGAGCATTAGGAGCAAAATCAAGATATACCACCATCTGTGTATTGACGAAAAGGCAAGGAGCAAACGTGAGTATGTCACTATTCTTAGCGATGGTGACACTGGCTTTGTGATTGACGTTGCAAATGGCCGTGCAGAGGAGAATGCCAAGAAGTTGATAGAGAAGAACTTGACCCCTATCCAGCGGGCCGCCGTCGAGACTATCTCCATGGACATGTGGCAGGCTTTCATCAATGTTGCCAAAAAGCTGTTTCCCAATGCCAAGATCTGCCATGACCCCTACCATCTCGTCCAGCATCTGAACAAGGCCGTTGACAAGACGAGGATTCGGGAGGTGAAGACACAGAATGAGCTGAAGAACACCAAGTATCTCTTCCTCAAAGACACGGCCAGTTTCACGGACAAGCAGCAGATGAAGTTCGATGCCATCAGCAAGGCCAATTATGAGGTGTCGCGAGCATGGAGAATCAAGGAGAACTTCAGGGATATTATTCGCACAGCTAATCGGGAAGGGGCTTTTGCGCTCTACAACATGTGGTTCATCGAATCCACAAAGGCACATATACCAGAGATAGGCAAAGTACTCGACATGTTTGCAAGCCATTCCACAGGTATCCTCAATGCTCTCAGAACTGGGAGAAACAATGGTAAAGCCGAAAGGCTCAACGGCTCCATTCAGGAGCTGAAGACTATCGGAAGGGGGTATAAGGATGCTGAGCATTTCAGAACCGCCATACTGTTCTTCCACGGAGGACTTGTCTTGCATAGAGACCATCTATTGTTAAATACGTTAAGTTAACTCACACTAAATCCAGTAGAACCGATAATGAGAGAATTTGTGTTATGGTCCTTCGTGTTGCTTTCGGCAGCCATGCGTGCGCAAACGACACAAACTCAAGCGACCACCGACAGCATATTGACGGATAAAGCCCCCTTTTATCTGCAACTCTACCTTGGCGTCAACAAGTCGGCCAATGAGAATCTGCCATGGACAGAGTTCTCGGGATATCCTTGGTCAACAGGTATGTTTTTTGCTATTGGCCGTGAGATAACTCCTTTGTGGGGCTGGCGTGTAGCATTGCGCATCAACCGCAACAAAAGCCGTAATGTACCGGTCTGTGAATCGAAAGAAGTATGGGCATGGAACAATACGAGCGTATTCGCAGATGCCACCTTTGACGTAACAGATGTGTTTCGAAAACCAGAATTCATACCGAAGGATTCTGCACACAACATCCTGTCGCACCGTTTCAATCTGAAAGCCTTTGCAGGCATAGGGGCGGCATATACGTGGAGTTTCGACAAAGTACCATTGTCCTATACTCATCCCTACTCACGTTCCAGCAAACTGCTGCCTGCCATACGGGCCGGTGTGACTGCCACATGGAAACTTTCAAACAGATGGCACATTGGTGCAGAACTGAGCCAAACATTATTTGAGGACCATTTCAATGGCGTAGCATACGATACACCTTTGGACACACGAACAAACTTGAAAGTGGGGTTAACCTATCTCCTGATAAAGAAGAAGAGGTTTACCAAACCCGTTATTCGCCTGAACAAGTTGAAAGAGTGTCCGCTACTGCCGTTCATCATGCCAGACCCGGAGGAGACCAAACTGCGACAGATAGCAGGACATGCTTTCCTCGACTTCCCAGTCAACGAGACGGTCATCTATCCCGATTACCGCAGGAACCCAGAGGAGTTGGCAAGAATCCACAAGTCGATTGACAGTGCGATGTTCGACAAATCGGTTGTCGTGACACGCATCATCCTGCATGGCTATGCTTCACCCGAGAGTCCCTACAGCAATAACACTCGTCTGGCAAAAGGACGTACCGAAGCACTGAAGAGTTACCTGATACGTAACTACAACTTCAATTCACAGGTGTTCCAAACCAACTTCACACCAGAGGATTGGGAGAACCTGCAAGGCTTCCTGATTGACACTCACACACGGAAGGTGAAGGGCGATTTCTGGTACGAGAACAAGAACTACACGGAAACGCCGGAGGCTCCTGAGTTTGTCCTGAAACACCGCGACGAGATGCTTCGCATCATTGGCAGGAACATGGATCCTGATGCCAAGGAGGAACTCCTGAAGAAGGTGGCTGGTGGCGAGCCTTACCGCTGGCTGCTGGAACACGTCTATCCGGGGCTTCGCCATACTGACTACATCATCGAATACAAGATAAGGGCTTTCTCCGTCGAAAAGGGCCGTAAGCTTATCTATACCCACCCCGAGGCTTTGAGCTTAGAAGAGATGTACAAGGTGGCGACGAGCTACAAGGAAGGTTCGGAGAACTGGCTTGACGCACTGCTTATAGCTGTCAACCAATTCCCAGACAACGAGACAGCCAATCTCAATGCTGCCTGTGGTTGCGTCATGACCAAACGCTTGGTAGATGCAAAGAAATATCTCGAAAAAGCTGGCACCACAAGGCAAGCAAATTATGTTGGCAATGTCATCAAGGCCATGGAGGGAAGCGTCAACTGGAAATTAGAAAACAATAGAATAATAATAGAATAAGAAACATGAAAGAGACAAAAATCTGTGTAATCGGATTAGGTTACGTCGGACTGCCGTTGGCACGTCTGTTTTCCACAAAATTCAAGACTGTTGGCTTTGACTTGAACAAAGCACGTGTGGATGCTCTGATGGAAGGGCATGATGCGACATTAGAGGTTGATGACAACTTGCTGCAGGAAGCCATCAACAGCAACGGATTCAAATGTACAACAAACATCGATGACATCAAGGAGTGCAATTTCTATGTGGTTGCCGTCCCGACACCCGTCGATGAGGACGACTTCCCCGACTTGCGCCCCCTGGTAGGAGCCAGCGAGACCGTAGGCAAGGTTATCTCCAAAGGCGACGTCGTGGTGTATGAGAGCACCGTCTATCCAGGCGTGACCGAAGAGGAGTGTCTTCCCGTCGTGGAACGCGTCAGTGGATTGAAGTTCAATGAAGATTTCTTTGCCGGCTATTCACCGGAGCGTATCAATCCGGGCGACAAGCAGCATACTGTTGAGAAGATCAAGAAAGTGACATCAGGTTCCACACCTGAGATTGCCGACTATGTAGATGCTGTGTATAACTCGGTGCTGGTGAACGGAACACACAAGGCTTCGAGCATCAAGGTGGCAGAGGCATCAAAGATTATTGAGAACTCGCAGCGCGACGTGAATATTGCATTCATGAACGAACTGGCCAGAATCTTCAATATGATGGGCATTGACACACACGACGTCATTGAAGCCGCCGCATCAAAATGGAACTTCATCAAGCTGTCACCAGGACTGGTAGGCGGCCACTGCATCAGTGTCGATCCGTACTACTTAATACAGAAAGCTCAAGTCTATGGCGTGTGGCCCCGTATCATGATGAATGCCCGCCGACTCAATGATACGATGGGTGAGTATGTGGGCAATCAGGTCATCAAACTGATGAACAAGAAAGGGGTCATGGTCAAAGATGCCAATATCCTCATCCTCGGCGTGACATTCAAAGAGAACTGCCCCGATATCCGTAATACAAAGGTGGTAGATATTGTCTATACACTTGAAGAATACACCAAAAACATTACCATCTATGATCCTTGGGCGAATGCTGAACATGTGAAGAAGGAATATGGTGTTGATATTACAAACCAACAGCCTACGGGGCAGTTTGACGCTATTATTCTCGCTGTGGCACATAACCAGTTTACTACAATGGATGTCAAGGCATTAGCCAAGGACGTAAGCGTCATCTTCGACGTAAAAGGTGTCCTGCCACGCGACGTCATTGACGGACGATTATAATAGAAGGGAAATAAAAAATGCAAAATAGACTCATTACATTATTGGCATGCCTGATCTGCTCCATTGGGCTGTGGGCTGTTTCTGACGACGAGCTCAAACGCATGGAGGCTGATATGCTAAAATATATCAGCTCCAACAACAGGGACTCCTTTTACAATATATCAGAACAGCTGAAGGATGCCTGTAAGGAAGCCGGCGATGAACGCCTGTTCTATAGCGCATGGAGCAACCAGGCCGTCTATGAAGCCAATTGTCATCAAAAGGCACTGGTTGGTGTTGACAAAACCGCACAGGTCTTACAGCGATTGCTGTCGGGAGCAAAGGTCAACGTCATTCCCAGTGGCTGCTGTGGCATGGCCGGCTCGTTCGGATATGAAAAGGAGCATTACAAGACCTCACTGGCTATTGGTGAGATGGTCCTTTTCCCTGCTGTCCGAAAGGTGGTGAAAGCGTCGGACGGTTTCCTCACATTCGTTGCTGCCCCTGGTACGTCATGCCGACAGCAAATACTCGATGGGACCGGCGTTAAAGCCGTACATCCCATCGAGCTGTTGCTAAGGTTTATGAAAAAACGATAACCGCGTTACTCGGCATCCCACCATTCCGTCAGCGAGTTTTCCTGAACGTATGTCTTGAAACTGGGATAGCGCGTCAGGATTTCCTCTCGCTCCGTACACCAGACGTAGTCGGCGCTGACAGCCAGTTTTGAGGCGGGTTCGCCCTGATGGGCTGTCAGTTCCACCCACTCGCCACGCTTCTGCACCATCACAGTGACATCATTCGGGTTGTTGAAGGTGCCCGTCAGCGTTTTTACCACGTCGGCCCTGCCATCAACCCCATTCTTGGCCTGCGTATTCACCATGACATTGGTAGCTACGCCATACAGGTTGTGTACCTCGTAGTCGTTATAGCTCGTTCCCGTCTCACCGTTCCAACCTACAGTCAGCGGCAGTGTGCCGCCAGCGGCTTTCAGCCTGACCTGTGCCTTGGTATTGGTTGAATTGATACGCACGTCAAACACCACGTCATTGAAGTCAAAGTCCGTACGCTGCGTGACGCTCAGGTCTTCGGCAATGACACGAATCCAGTCACCCCAGGTATCGGTGCCAGTATCATCGCCTGTGAAACCGGGATTACAGGTGGTCTCCGCAATCGTGATGTTGGGCTTGCCTATGGAGAACGCCTCATCGCCGGAAGCATAAATGTTACTCATGTCACAGCCGTTCTTGAAGTGGATGAACGGATACTGGCCGCTATAGCCCTGTGCGAAATGCTCGTCAGCCGACACATAGAGTTTCCCACTGTAAGTGACGTTACCCTCGCCCGTCTCCGTCTTGATAATCCGCCTGGCCTGGAACACGGCGTAGTCTGTTCCTTCCGTGGGGCCGTAGATGCCATAATTGGCCTTGGTGGCATTCATGGTGGCCGTCTCCGTCACCTTGAACACAGACTTGCCACCCATATAGATATAGAACGGACCGCCGGTATAAGTCGCGTCGTCATCGGTAAAGTTTCCGCCTCCGTTGAAGTATTTGGTCACAACGCCCGACTCGGCATCCATACGGAAACTGCTGCTGCCGTCATTGTCGCCCAGGTTCATGTTGAAGTTTTCTTCCACATTCATGCGACAATTGTTGATGACCTGACTGCTGCCGGCCGTATAGATAAAATCCCGGGTGTTAAAGGTGCCGTTGTTCACCCAAGTGTTGCCATTGCTGTTGACGATGGTGTTGCCGTAGATGGTCGTGACACCATTGTTCTGGAAGAAAGCACTTCCCTCCGTTCCAAGATAGGCTCCGTACAGGTCACCGTCGTTGATGAGGGTTGAACCCCTACTGCCGTCCGTGTTGTTATAGACCTTGATGATGCCTACGGAGGTCATGGTTCCTGTCTTGTTGACAACCACACCGTTGGTGTTGACTTCGATAGAGGTGAAACTGCTGTTCACGTCTATGTAGAACTTGCCGCTGTTCGCTACCAGGTTGGCATCACACCTGAAGGTGCCGCCCTCCTGATAATAGACGGCCTGACGGTCGCTGCCATCGACCAGGGCATGGTTCACGTCAATGTAGTTGAAGACCGTGACATCCGAGTTGTGGGCGTAGAGGTCTGCAGCCTGCAACTGCATGAAACCGCCGACACTGATGCTGCCGCCTTCACAGAACAGCTCATTTCCGCCGTTGACAACCATGTTCCCCGTCACATCAATGGAGCCGCCATTGTTGTAGTAGCTTACATTCCCCGTGGCAACATTGGCTCTTATCTGTAGTCTGGCACCAGGGGCAATATAGACTTTCGTTCCTCCCTGAAAACCATTGTTGATCGTCAGGGTTGCATCTTTCAGCAGATAAATCAGCATATTGTCTGACACAATGAAGCTCTTCTCGGAAAAATCGCAGTTGCCGCTTACGTAGAGTGTTCCTCCACTACGTTGCCAGCCATTTTCCTCAGTGCCTCCGCCGCCCCAGATGTTAACCCCGTCTATTGAACTGACGATGTCCTCGTCAATATAGCTGGTACCTATGGCATAGCCGTCGGCAGGATAGGGCTCCACTCCCTCAGGAACCTCTTCCAGGAAATTGTCAGCGCTCATCTCCGTAGTGGTCGGTTTGTCGGGTATGTCGGCAGTAAAGTCGTGATCAGGAACTATGGTCCTTGTCAGTCGCGAGGGTGTGGCCTGGACACCAAATCCCCATGTCTGTTCAGCCGCAGGCTGTCCGAAGACATCGACGAATATACGGTTATAGGTATCGGTGGCCTGTTCACCCGGCGACATCGAGTCGATATCGTGCGAGCAGCCTGTAAATGATGCCCCCAAAGAGAGAGCTGCCATGGCGGTGATGAAATACTTATTCTTCATTGTTACACCTTGTCGTTATTTGATGAAAAACTTCTTGCCGCGAATGATATAGAGTCCTTTTGTGGGATGCTGGACACGCTGACCACGCAGATTGTATGGGACAGCCTGCGACCTGTCAAGCCCGCTGTTCCCGACGATTTCAATACCCGTTGTCTCGTCGTCTTCAAAGATGATACTGAGAACACGGCTGCCATCAGTTTCGGGTGCCTGCAGATAGGCCTTCCCCACTGGTACCGTAGCTGCTCGGTTGGCAGTATCAGCAAACTTGACGGTGCCATCCTTTTCAACCAAAACATACTGATTGGAAGAATTGGCTGTATAAGCAGTACCAGAAACGCCAACCATCAAGTTGGAGCTCAGTGTATTGCCCGTTTCGACCACCTCTATACGGGCTGAAGCGTTTGCCTCTGAACCCACCAACACAAGTCCTGTCCCAGCTGCCACTGTTCCAACCACTTGTACCAACGTGACCGTTGTCTCATTTTTTGCCTTGGCAATATATGCCTTCACAGTTTCACTGCCCATGAAATAAAGTGGTTGCGACGTGCAATAAGTGGCATAGCGTGAACTACCAACAGCGAGGGTGGTATATACTTTATTCTTGGTAAAGTATCCTTCTATTGTCACATCATGAGCAGGCATTGTGGCCGGCATGTTAAGCCATCCAGAGAAAGTATATCCAGTCCTCTCTGGCTCGTCAATGGACGAAATAGCAGTGCCATACTCCACTTCCTGAGATTCTCCATAAGCAGCTCCATCAACCTTATATGACAGAATGTACGAATTTACAGTGAACTGCGCCACGACACTCAGATCGGAGGCAGGCATAGTAGCAGGCAAATCATTTCCTTCATTGTCCTTCCACCCCGTGAATGTGTAACCTTCCTTTGTCAGTGTTGGCAGTACGTCTGACAAATCTGCGCCCTCTTCTACCAACACGTCATTCGATTCTCCGTCAATCGTGATGGTCAGTGTGTGAGTTGGAACGGCAACTGGTGGCTCATAGGTTACTAAGTAGATGGTGATATTACGGAAAGAGATAGACATTGCCTTACCTTCACTGAGATAGTTCTGCAAGTTGGTTGACGTGTTCTGGTTGAAAACAAACTCAAAACAGCCTGCCGAAGCATTATACCCATTGAAAGTGGAAGTCTGGTACAAGTTATCATTTACATTGACAAATGTCGGGTGAGTCCAGTTGCCACCACCCGTCCACAGCTTCCAGTCGTTTGGATTGTCAATGTCTGCATATATACGCAATGTTCCGTCTTTTTCAGTGTCTGCCACCCAGTTGTCTGTGTTATAGATAAAAAGATTGTTTTCTCCACCATAGACAATGGCAGGATTGCCGTCCCAGACAACAGTTTCGCCCTCACGCAGAGTGAAAGCTTTCTTGAACTGTGCTGTGATGGTCACGTCGTTTGCAGGCATGGTGGTAATGGTATTATCCCATCCAGTAAACGTATAGCCTTCTTTGACCGGATCTGTGGGATAGCTGATTGCAGTACCGTACTGAACCGTTGAGGTCTGATCGGCCTGCCCGTCAATCTTGAAAGTCAGTGTGTAACTATTAACAGTGAACTGAGCTGTAAGTTCAATGTCCTCAGTACCCATTTTCCCATCTTCAGGCCAGTTGCTCCAGCCTGCAAATGTATATCCCGTCTTGGTAGGTGTAAGCTGCGGTATGTCGGCTCCTTCTTCGACCTGTTTCCTATTCCACTGTTCGTTATCAACAATGTAAGTTACGACATGAGCTGGCGTATCAGGAGCGCTTGGAATAATATCAATCTTTGTGACCGTAAAGTCGCTACCGGTAACGATATATTTCGTAAATGCCTGTAGCCGCTCCAAAGAAGCCGCATCTATAACAAGGTCGATATATCCATTCTCATTTGTCGTCTCTCCCGTTAAGGGCTGCCAATTGTTCTCATTGCCCTGGGGAGCTTTCAAAATCATCTGATTACCTGATCCATAGACGCGAATTGTCCAACCTGATGATGCATTTTCAAAATACCTTGTTGAAAGCTCAATATGATTCCCCCACCAGTTAATTGCTTTTCCATAAGGATTATCCCAAACTGTTGTCCGCCCAATAATATCATAATTGATAGCAGTAAAGACTGCCTGAACATCAACATCGGCAGATGGCATCAAAAATGAATAGTCTTGGTAACCTGTCCTTTCTGTCGTAACACTATTCCCGTTACTCTGAACGGAGATAGATTCAAACTGGTAATCATCAGCTGGTACAACAGTCAATGTAACAGTCTCTCCAGATGACACTTTTAGTTTGTCTGAAGTAACGGTTCCACCTGTTGTTTGCGTGATGTTAACAAAGCTACCGTCAATCTTGATAAGAAATATGTTCGCTACTGTAAGATTATAACCGGCAAGGAATGCCATTTGCCGACCTTCAGTAAGTTCCGAAATCATACTTTCTGTCAGCGGAATATCTATTTCACCACTGGATATTGGCCCGCCATTTGCAGAGTAAACTTCTTTTCTGGTCCAATCATAGTCAGGAGTTGCCTGAAGATAGATACCCCAGTCTCCATTTGATGTACCAACAATGCGTATCACATCACCAAATCCAGCTCCTTCTGTAGCCAGTGCTGCCGTTGAGAATTTCAAGGCATTACCATATGTGTCAATAGCATGACTGCCAGAAGTGCCATTTTCCGGCCACATCGTGACAGGGTCTGCAGCATTCATTTTATTTGTGCCCAACAACATCAATGCCATGAGCAACATCCTGAGAATAGTCTTTATCTTCATAGCTCTCTCCTCCTCTAATCGTTAATCGTTGACACTTTACGCGAAAGTATTTCCTCACCCTCGTAGCCGCCGGTAGTAGTGGACGTACCCTTATTACGATAGGTTGTGGTTGGTCCCTCAATATTGGTACGGACAGTCACGGCCTCTGTTGAGCGTGGCTTATAGGTGTCCATCGGATGCGTATAGACATTGTCTTCTGAGATATTGTTCTTCCAACAGTCTTCCGAATAGGACACGTAATTCATGAAGTCGCCGTAAGCACTGTCTATCTTGACACGCTCCTTGGCCCACTTCGTGCCGATGGGAACAAGTATCTTATGGGGTGCCCATCCCTGTTCTGCCGTCAGTTTCAGCACTTCGCCATTGCCATACCTCACCCAGATAGGAATCTCCACGATGCTGGAATAATTGAAGTCCGTTCCGATGGTGACAGGGGCATGAGTTACATATGAGTTCCCATAAGACTCGTCACCCACACCGATGGTGTTGATGATGGTACTTGTGGGATTACCTCCAAGGACATTATGCACTTCATAGCTCTCGGCAACGGAGAGAGGCAGCGTGCCGCCGGCCGCAAGCAGGATGATGGTGGTCTTATAGATGGCCTCGCCCATGACGGTTTCGTCAGTCGTCTTGACACCATCCTCAGTAATAATAGTGCGCGTGCTGGGTACAGTCCTGTAAACGTAAGCATCGAAGACGACATCATTGAAGTCCAGGTCGTTGGTACTGATGCGTCCCAAGTCCTCACAGAACACGCGTCCCTGTTCAATCAATTCGGTCGTCTCGTAATACTCTCTGGTGGTCACGATGGTCACCCTGTCCTCTGAGGTCTCGCTCTGGTCAATGGGAATCGTGAGTGTTCCATAGCCGGGATTACAGGTGGAGCCACTCACCGTGATGGTTGGCGTGCCACCGTTGAATCCCTCAGCATAGATATTGTCCGGCGAACAGCCATACTTGAAATCGATATATGGATATGCACCAGAATAACCTTGTGCGAAATGTGTCTCTGCTACGATGCCTAACTTACCACCATAAGTCACTTCGTAGCCTTGTTCAGCAGTGCCAGCAACGATATCCTTGGCCAGAAATACCGACCAGTCATCGCCTAGGTTGTAAACGCCATAATCGGCCTTGGTAGCGTTCATCGTGGCTGTCTCCGTCACTTTAAACACAGAACCGCTACCCATAAAAATATAGAACGGACCTCCATTGAAAGTAACACCTGCGTAAGTAAAATTACCTCCACCATTAAAATTCTTCGTCACAACACCCGAACCAGCATCCATACGGAAACAACCGTTGCCTGGATTGTCGCCCAGGTTGATGTCAAAATCCTCATCCACTGTCAATCGGCAATTGTTGATGACCTGATCACTAGCTGCATTATATATAAAATAGCCTGTATGATATTGTCCATTGTTAACCCATGTATTACCATTACTGTTCACAGTGGTGTTCCCGCTGATTGTCGCATTTCCGTTGTTCTGGAACTTGCCGCTGCCAGCCGTGTTCAACTCGGCCGCTATGAGGTCGCCGTCATTTACCACTACCGACAGGTCATTCTCAACAGAAATCTTTCCTGCAACTGTAACAATTCCCGTATTGATAAGCACGCTGTTGCTATTGGTCGAAATAATGCCTGCCTCAATAGTACCATGGTTGTAAATATGCAGACCGTTGTTCAGCTTCAGTTCACTGGTGGTGACGATGCTGGCTCCCTCTGCAATGTAGATATTCGTATTCACCTGCAGATTGGCTGCGTCAGTACTGTTCAGCGTCAGCGTAGCTCCCTCGAGCAGAAAAAGCTCTGAGTTTCCGTCAAAATAGAATCTCCTGTTTGAGAAGTCGCAGTTGCCCTTGATATAGAGCTTACCACCTGACCTGTCCTGCCAATTGCCAGCCTCAGTGGCAGCACCATAGATGTTCACGTCATCAGTCCAGGATTCGTCAATCCAATGGTTGGCCCTGCCAATCTGCGTCTGGGACAGTTTCTCAACACCCTCCGGCACATCGGCCAGGAACTTGCTGGCATCGGCATCACCGGGAAAAACAAACGGATCGGAGAAACTCATGCTGATGGCGCGTGTCACCTTGCGGGTTCTTTCCTGAACAGATCCGAAACCCCAACTTTGGTTCGGGTCAATCTTTCCATAGGCATCCACAAACACTTCCTGATAGGCTTGCAACTTGCTGTCTATGATGGACGAGTTGTCGATGTCATCATGCGAGCAACCCGCAAAGCACCCACCAAGGACGAGCGTAACAGCTCCTCTCAATATTTGCTTTTTCATAATGTTACGTAACTTTGTTGAAAATTCGTATTGATGCTGCAAAATTAATATAAATATCCATAAAGTTACGCCTGCCATCCGTTAAAATAATTAAAATAGGTGGAATTGTTCACCTTTTGTAAGGATAATTTTGTAATTTTGGCCTCAAATTGTGTCAATAAGATGTTTACAAGAAACTGGCCTGCCGGATGGGTGTTTACATTGTCGGCGATATTGTTGGCTTCGTGCCACAGGAACGTCTTCGATGCGGATGATTACAAGGAGATTGTGGAAAAGGCCCAGCCGGTGGAAAACATAGACAAAAGTCATACCTGGGAACTGACTTCGACCTATTATGTCTCAGTTTCCACGGTCGGTGTCAGCATGGGCACCCAGCATGTGATGATACTCAGCGGCAACCCCACCCAAGGCGAGGGTGCTGAAATCCTCGCCCAGCTAACGATGACCGACGACGAGACCAAGTATCTGGCATTTGCCGCTCCGAGTACACAGCGGCAGTTCTATGCAGCACTGGCTGACGCTGCCGGCACCTATACCATCACTTCTTTCCGGTCAAATGAGCGCAGCATCAATTTCCTGGAGCCAATAGCCACGAAAGTCAAGATTGACACCAGGCTGGTCGGCTTACAAGCTTTCTCTTATTGTTTCGAGGATGAGATACCAAAACCGGGCGATTATGATTTCAACGATGTCGTATTGCGTATCTCGCAGGAGCGGACAGCTGATAACCAGATAACACTGAACGTCACCCTGGCGGCGGTAGGTTCGCTGGTCCAGGTGGCAGCAGGCATACGCTTGGTGGATTTCACGTATGACGACATCGAAAGCGTGACGACCCTTGACGGCGAGTCTTTCGACCAAGGCTACAAGAAATCTGTCCTGCCGTATATCGAAGGCGACAACTTCCTGCTGAAAGGCATCGGCGATGTACCCGTCGTTAACCTTTTTGAGGATGCCCATTGGGCAACGGGTGCCACCGCCTATACCAGCGAGGGCTATATCCCGCGCTACAAGTACAACGTTTCAAAGACCACTGACGCCAGCCATGAGATCATCGCCCCCCGCACCATCTCCTACGTTGTCACTTTCAGGAATACGGCACTACTGGATTATTTCACCCTCAACCAGCTCGATCCTTTCGTCATCTGCGAGTACAACGGCATCCTGATGGAAGAGCACGCCGTTTACCAATACAGGACAACACCCGTACTGCATGAATATACGCAACCGGCCAATGCCACCATCCTGCCGTGGGCACTAGTGGTACCCTCCGGTTCGTTCCGATATCCGTTGGACGGACAGAACATAGGCTTCTACAAGGACGGAGCCATGTTCGGAGCCTATATGGCTTCCGGACACGGATTTGGAGAATGGGCAGCTAACCACAGCAAATCCACCGACTGGTATGGTTATCCTGCCATCAACATGGTGTTCTGATGAGAATAAAAACAATAAACTTGAATAAATGGCAACACTGAGAGAAAAAATCGGCTACGCTTTAGGTGACGCGGCTGCCGGAGGTATTACATGGAAGGTCATGTCAATAGCCTTTCCCCTGTTTTTCACCAATGTTTTTGGACTTACATTCGCCGATGCGGCTACACTGATGCTGATTGCCCGCATGTTCGATGTGGTGACAGATCCCCTGATGGGTTCACTGGCAGACCGCACGCAGTCGCGCTGGGGTACCTACCGCCCGTGGCTCATCTTTGGCGCCGTCCCCTTGGGCCTTATCTTCGCCCTGCTGCTATACACCCCCGACTTTGGTCCGGTGGGCAAACGCATCTGGGCCTACTCACTCTACCTGCTAATGATGGCCGTCTATACTGCCGTCAACGTGCCCTACGGCTCACTGTTAGGCGTGATGACCGACGATGACAACGAGAAGAACCAGTTTTCGTCGTTCCGCATGGTCGGCGCATACGCCATGGGTTTCATCACACTGCTGTCCTTCCCCTATCTGCAGAAAATGGTGGGCGGCACCGACCAGCACCAGTATGCCGTCCTCGGCGCCTGCTTCGGACTGATAGCAACAGTGATGACGCTGGCCTGCGGTCTGCTGACCAAGGAGCGGCTGAAGCCGGTAAGGGCCGAGAAGTTCTCGTTTAAGCCTTTCGCTGACCTCATCCACAACAAGCCTTGGATTATCCTGACACTCATAGGCATCTGCACCAACTTCTTCAACGGCTTCCGTTACGCCGTGGCCGGCTATATGTTCGAGTACTGCCTGAAGGGCGACGTCACCGTCAGCGGACTCATCATCAACTACACCGTCTTCATGACCTTCGGCGAACTGACATGCATGATCTTCGGTGGTGTCTCGCCCAAGTTCACACAGTGGGTGGGCTCCAAGCGCGGGGCTTTTATCGCCGCTGCCGTTATCTGCCTCGTCTTCTCCGTCGGCTTCTTCTTCATCCCCATGAGTCCCGACTACATCTGGGTGATGGTGGCACTGGTCATCCTCACCAGCGTGGGCATCGGTCTCTACTCGCCCCTGCTGTGGTCTATGTATGCCGACGTTGCCGACTATGCCACCAAGAAGAACGGCACCTCCTCGACAGGCCTCATCTTCTCGAGCGGTACCATGGCCCAGAAGTTCGGCACAGCCATCTCGGGCTCGCTTGTGGCTCTGTTCCTCAGTCTGGCTGGTGCCAGCATGATGACCGACGAGATGGGCAACACGATGGTTGACCCTGCTTCAATCACCGACTCGGTGCTCTCGATGGTATGGTCGCTTTTCTCGTTGTTCCCTGCTTGCATCGCCGTCATCATGATCGGACTTACATACATCTACCCCATTAAGAAATAAGTTCAGACATCGACAATTGCAGTGTTCGTCTGACGACGGAAAAACGTTTACGATGTAAACGTTTACGTATTTTTTACGTGTTTTTTTTGAGGAAAAACTTTTGAATTCGAACAGTTATTTGTATCTTTGCAGCAGTTATCAACAATAAACGTTTATTTATTCAATTTCTTTTAGCATGAAAAAGTATTTGATGACGGGAATTGCAGCATTGACACTGTGTGCTGGATTCACAAATTGTTCAAACAATGACTTCGAGCCGATGACACAGGCTCAGATTGACAAATCAAAGTACGACCAGGCTTTCCTTGCCTACGTTGGCAGCATTTCCCCCAATCAGGTCTGGGGCTTTGGTGATGTAGCAAACGCACGGACAACACGTTCAGATGCCGTTGTAACAGGTGACCCCTTCACTTTCGAGAACACTGACAGCTATTACAAGACGGCTGTGCCCGAAACAGCCAAGACGTATGACGAGGCTATGGAGTATTGCACGGAAGTCTATGAATGGGGGTCAAACGTCAATTACAACAAGATGAACGACATCACGGAGTTTGAACTGCCTAACGGCACCTACTCACTGCACTGCTGGTATGGCACCCGCGACATCTATGTGAGTGGCGAAAACGTGACACTGAACGTTTTGGGTGACCAGACAAGCCTCAACCAGGCACGTATCTACCTGCTTCCTCAGACCACACTGAATCTGAACATGGATTTCTATATCAACAACTTGGAAATCTATGTTGCAGAAAACGCTACTCTGAACTATAATGCCGAGTCGCTGTACAAACAGACAGGAGGTGGAAAGATATACAGTCGGGGTACGGTAAATCTGCAAAAGGATAATTTTGAACTAAATCAAAATGCAATCTTCTATAACGAAGGCGACATCATCGGTACCAGCATCACTAGCAAACCTGGCGATGGCAACAAATCATTCCTGTACAACTTTGGCAACTTAGACCTTTCCGGTGACATGATTATGAATTCCTGCACCAACTTCTACAATGAAGGAACTGCCGATGTAGATGGCAAGACTGCTGTTACCCAGCAGGGCATCTATTGGATTAACAAGGGGCATTATGTCACCAACACAATGACATTCAGCGCCAAAAACACCCAATTCTATAATTTCTGCCAACTCATCGTCGAGAATCACTGCGACTTCCTGGATGGTAATTTTAACCTGATGGACAACAGCTATGCTGAGTTCAATACCGCCATATTCAACAACTTCTCTGTCAACATGGGCGACAACGCCGGTTTCAACGTGAAGGGTAGCAGCAAGTGGGGACGCCAGGGCGCCGGCATCAGCCAGGGATTCTTTGCCACGAACGACAATGCCAAGGCTTACGTACGCCTGGCAGGCCAGACGATGGTTCCTGCTCATAACGGTTCTGCTTTCCAGCTCCAGGGTGCCAACCTGACACTGGCTTACAACAACATCACGTTCTACGACAGTTTCGACCAAAATCAGATTGGCCTCAATGAGACCACAATGAACAACAAGACGGCATACGCCAGCATCAGCTACTCCACACCGATAACCAAAGAAGAACTTGAGAGTAATAACGATGGCAGGACAACATGGAGCCTCAATAACGTGACCAAGCTCATCACGGGCTCTGATTTTGCCTCAACCGGTTTCTCCCTCACGGAAGGCCAGTGCGCTGCTACATGGAGAGGTACGCCTGCAGTCGTCTATAACCTCCGCATTATCGCTGAGGACTTGAGTGCCTCCAGTGCTACCGACTTCGACTTCAACGATATTGTGCTCGATGTGAAGTTCGATGCAGCCAACGCCACCATCTGCCTGCGGGCTGCCGGTGGAACGTTGCCCCTGCGCATTGACGGCAAGGATGCCTGGGAAGTTCACAAACTGTTCGACGTCGATACTGACTATATGGTCAACACCAATGCATTAGCCAAAGGGCTGAAGGGTAACCGCCGTGATATTGAACCCGTTGTATTCAAGCTTGGCCGTGGCATCAACAGTGCTGCCGAGGCGAAATCCATCAAACTCGAGGTCTTCAAGAATGATGTCTGGCAGGAACTGACGGCTCCCAAGGGCGAGCCTGCCTCAAAGCTGGCCGTGGGAGTTGGCTATGGATGGCTTGACGAGCGTACTAGCATCAAGGCCTCCTATCCGCTGTTCGTTTCATGGGCTGACGGTACTGGCTTCACTTCGCAATGGTGGGTCAACGAATGACAAAATCATCAAATACTTACATACTAATTCATTGAAAAGGGTGGCTGCGTGATGCAGCTGCTCTTTTTTTGTTGCTAATATTTTGCCAATCAGAAAAAAAAGCAGTACCTTTGCCCCTTGTATGGTACTGAATTATATTTGGATAGCCTTTTTCGTCATTGCGTTTGTCATCGCATTGGTGAAGTTAGTGTTTTTCGGCGACTTCGATGTGTTCCCGGCAATGATGGACTCCACGTTCTCGTCATCGAAGACGGCGTTTGAGATTTCGCTCGGCCTGACGGGTGTACTGGCCCTCTGGCTTGGCATTATGAAGATTGGCGAGCGGGGCGGTGTGGTCAATGTGCTGGCTCGCGTGCTCTCGCCCATATTCGTGAAACTGTTTCCAGAGATTCCCAAGGGACATCCCGTCACGGGCAGCATCTTTATGAATGTCGCGGCCAACATGCTGGGCCTCGACAATGCGGCTACACCCCTCGGCCTGAAAGCGATGGAGCAGATGGAGGAAGTGAAAAGTGAAAAGTTAAAGGAGAAAAGAGAAACGGGCGAGATCAGCGAGCATGAATACCAGAAGCTAAAGGTGACGGCCTCGAACGCGATGATAATGTTCCTCGTGCTGAACACCTCGGGGCTGACGCTCATTCCCGTCAGCATTCTCGTCTATCGTGCCCAGATGGGTGCTGCCCAGCCTACCGACGTCTTTATTCCCATCCTGCTGGCTACGTTCTTCTCGACCATTGCTGGCATCATCGTCACTTCGCTCTACCAGCGCATCAATCTCTTCAGTCGCACCCTGCTGCTCACCTTGGGCGGTGCCTGCGCCTTGGTGGCTGGCATCATTTGGGGTTTCTCCCAGTTGCCGCCCGACACGATGAACCGCGTGAGCACCACAGTGGCCAATATCCTGCTGATGACCATCATCATCGGATTCATCCTGGCCGGTATGCGGAAGAAGGTGAACGTCTATGACGCCTTCATCGAGGGTGCCAAGGACGGCTTTACTACTGCTGTGCGCATCATTCCCTATCTGATAGCCATCCTCGTGGGCATCGGCGTGTTCCGTGCCTCTGGAGCTATGGACTATTTGGTGGATGGCATAAAGTGGTCAGTGGAAGCAGTTGGATTTGACAGCGACTTCGTCGCCGCCTTGCCTACAGCGCTGATGAAGCCCCTCTCGGGCAGCGGCGCCCGCGGTATGATGGTCGATGCGATGACCGCCTATGGTGCCGACTCATTCGTGGGACGTCTGTCGTGCGTCTTCCAGGGCTCTACCGACACCACATTCTACATTCTCGCCGTCTATTTCGGTTCCGTCGGCATCCGTTATACACGCCACGCCGTGGCCTGTGGCCTTTTGGCTGATCTGGCCGGCATCATCTCGGCCATCGCCATCTGTTATATGTTCTTCGGATAACCCGCCCCATTAGCCCCATAATTCAAAAAATCATGGCAAACCTCAAATCCCTCGCAAAGGACACGGCCATCTACGGCCTTTCGAGCATCGTCGGCAGGTTCCTTAACTACCTGCTCGTACCGCTCTACACACACTATATGCCCAAGGACTCCGGCGACTACGGCATCAGCACCAATATCTATGCCTACACGGCGCTCATCCTTGTACTGCTGACTTTCGGTATGGAGACCACGCTGTTCCGCTTTGCCAACGACGAGAAGGCGAAGCCCGATACCGTCTTCTCTACGGTCATGGCTGTCGTGGGCTCGCTCACGGCAGTGTTCCTGCTGTTGGTCTTTGGCTTTATCACGCCCATCAGCACGGCCCTTGGCTATGCCGAGCACCCCGACTACCTGACGATGATGGCCGTCGTCGTGGCCCTCGATGCCCTGCAGGCCATCCCCTTCAGCTTCCTGCGCTTCCAAAAGCGGCCTATCCGCTTTGCCTCGCTGAAGCTGCTCTTTATCTTCTTGAATATCGGGCTGAACCTCATCTACTTCATGTGGTTGGGCAAGACATCGGTATTCTACGTATTCTTCATCAACCTGCTCTGCACGGGCTTCATCACGCTGTTCTTCATTCCCGACCTTTTCAAGATCCACTGGCACTTCGACGGACAGCTGCTTAGGAAGATGCTCAGTTACTCGTGGCCCATCCTCATCCTCGGCATTGCCGGCATTCTGAACCAGGTGGCCGACAAGATACTGTTCCCGTTGGTCTATCCCGACGAGGCCGAGGCAAACGTACAGCTTGGCATCTACGGCTCTTGTGTGAAGATAGCAATGATTATGGCGATGATTACCCAAGCCTTCCGCTATGCCTATGAACCCATCGTCTTTGCCAAGTCGAAGGATGGCGACAAGGCCGAATACTATGCCGCCGCCATGAAGTACTTCCTCATCTTCACGCTGCTGGCCTTCCTCTGTGTCGTCGGCTGGATGCCTGTGCTGCAATACATCATCGGCGAAGACTACCGCGAGGGCCTTGGTGTGGTTCCTATCGTCATGGCCGCCGAAATCATGATGGGCATCTACTTCAACCTGTCGTTCTGGTATAAGCTCATCGACAAGACCATCTACGGCGCCTGGTTCTCGTTGGCAGGCTGTGTGGTGCTCTTTGCCGTCAATATCCTGTTTATCCCGAAGTATGGCTATTGGGCCTGTGCCTGGGGCGGCGTTGCCGGCTATGGTACAGCTATGCTGCTGAGCTATTTCGTTGGCCAGCGCAAGAACCCTATCCCCTATCCCATGAAGGAAATAAGTTATTACGTGTTATTGGCAGGTTGCCTTTTCTGTCTGATGCTGGTAACCGGCAAGTGGCCTATGGTAGGTTCACTGACCTTTAACACTGTACTTATCGTCCTCTTTGTTGCATACATCATCAAGAGCGACCTTCCGCTGAGCAGTCTCCCCGTCATTGGCAAGAAATTCAGAAAGAAATAATAGAGTTCCCACCGAACGTCCATGTTGTCAAGTCTTTTAAGCATCGTCCTTGTCATCAACGAGCTAATGGCGTCGAACGCGGACGTAAGATTATGATTAAGTAAGAAAACAGAAATATTTATGATGAAAAAGCTATTATTATCCCTATTGGTCCAACTGGCCATCACCACCGCCCATGCCGACGAAGGCATGTGGACACTCTACAACCTGCCGCAGGCTGTGTATGAGACTATGAAGTTGGAAGGCTACCAGCTGCCCTACGACAAACTGTACCAAGCCGACGATGCCATCATGAAGGCCGTCGTCAACTTCTCGGGCTACTGCTCGGGCGTGGTCGTCTCTCCCGACGGACTCGTCTTTACCAACCACCACTGCGGCTTCGAGTCCATCCGCTCGCACTCCACCGTCGAGCACGACTACATGCTCAACGGCTTCATCGCCAAGTCGTTCGACGAGGAGCTGCCCAACGAGAACATGTTCGTCTCGTTCATGGTCGAACAGAAAGACATCACCGAACAGATTCTCACACCCCGCTATGCCCACATGAGTGACGCTGAACGTACCGTATTTCTCGACTCTATCGAAAACGCCCTCTCCAAGCAGGCCAAGGCCCAGGACTCTACCCTGCGCTTAGAGATTAAGCCCTTCTATGAGGGCAACCGCTACTTCGCCACGACCTACCGTGATTTCACCGATCTGCGTCTGGTGTTTGCCATTCCCAAGTCGATGGGAAAGTTCGGCGGCGAGACCGACAACTGGATGTGGCCGCGCCAGACGTGCGACTTCAGCGTCTTCCGTATCTATGCCGACCCGAAGACCAACGGTCCGGCAGCCTACTCCAAG
>CAMHNI010000010.1 GCA_946186505.1 uncultured Prevotellaceae bacterium
AAGAAAGTAGTAGTAGCCTTTTCTGGTGGGCTTGACACCAGTTACACCGTAATGAAACTGGCCCAGGACGGCTGGGACGTCTATGCAGCCTGCGCCAATACCGGCGGTTTCTCGGCTGAGCAGTTGAAGACGAACGAGGAGAACGCCTACAAACTGGGCGCCGTTCAGTATGTGACGCTTGACGTGACACAGGAATATTACGCCAAGTCGCTGAAATATATGATTTTCGGTAACGTGCTGCGTAATAACTGCTACCCGATATCGGTCAGCAGTGAGCGCATTTTCCAGGCCATCGCCATCGCGCGCTACGCGAAAGAGATAGGTGCCGATGCCATCGCCCACGGTTCGACGGGTGCCGGCAATGACCAGATTCGCTTCGACATGACCTTCCTCGTGATGGCTCCCGGCGTGGAGATTATCACATTGACCCGTGACAAGAAGCTGACGCGTAAGGAGGAGGTGGACTTCCTTAATGAGCACGGATTCTTTGCCGACTTCACGAAGCTGAAGTACAGCTATAACGTCGGCATCTGGGGCACCTCTATCTGCGGCGGCGAGCTGCTCGATCCCACACAGGGACTTCCTGAGGATGCCTATCTGAAGCACGTCACCGCCAAGGAGCAGGAGTCGCTACTGAAGATCACCTTCGACAAGGGCGAGATTATGGCCGTCAATGGCGAGCAGTTCGATGACCGTGTGAAGGCCATCCAGAAGATTGAAGAGATAGGAGCCTCATACGCCATCGGCCGCGATGCTAACGTGGGCGACACGATTATCGGCATCAAGGGCCGCGTAGGCTTTGAGGCTGCTGCTCCGAAGCTCATCATCGAGGCTCACCGTCTGTTAGAGAAGTCGACGCTGTCGAAGTGGCAGCAGTACTGGAAGGACCAGGTGGCCAACTGGTACGGCATGTTCCTGCACGAGAGCCAGTACTTAGAGCCTGTGATGCCCGATATTGAGGCTATGCTGACTTCTTCACAGCGCAATGTGACGGGTACCGCTATCCTGAAGCTGCGCCCCTATGGCTTTGAGACTGTAGGCATTGACTCTGACAACGACCTGACGAAGTCGAAGCTCGGCGAGTATGGCGAGACACAGACAGGCTGGACTGCCGACGAGGCCAAGGGCTTCATCAAGGTCAGCTCTACGCCTCTGCGCGTTTACTACGGCATTCACAAAGACGAGAAGAGGTAAGAGCCTCCCCAAGCCCCTCCCAAGGAGGGGATGTTTAGATAGATAAAGAAATAAAAGAAATCTATGATAAAAGACAATAAGAATGTAACCAAGCATCCCTCCCTTCGGGAGGGCTTGGGTAGGCTTTCAGTCGGCATACTTGGTGCGGCAGGCTATACAGGCGGTGAACTCATCCGTCTGCTGCTGAACCACCCCGAGGCAGAAATCGTGTTTGCCAATTCGGAGAGCAATGCGGGAAACCTAATAAGCGATGTGCATGAGGGACTGGTCGGGGAAACCGACTTGCGGTTCACCGATGAAATGCCCTTCGACCAAGTCGATGTGGTGTTCTTCTGCTTCGGTCATGGCAAGAGCGAACAGTTTCTGAAGGAGCATACGATTCCTGCCAACGTTAAGATTATCGACTTGGCCCAGGACTTCCGCATCAAGGGCGACCACGACTACGTCTACGGTCTGCCTGAGATTAACAAGGCGGAGATTCAGAAGGCCCAGCATGTGGCCAACCCTGGCTGCTTTGCCACCTGCATTCAGCTTGGACTGCTGCCTGCCGCCAACCTCAACCTGCTGAAAAGCGACGTCAGCGTGAACGCTATCACAGGCTCTACGGGTGCTGGTCAGAAGCCCGGCGCTACCACCCACTTCTCATGGCGCAACAACAACCTGAGCATCTACAAGCCTTTCCAGCACCAGCACATTGCTGAGATTCGGCAGAGCTTGGCGCAGGTGCAGGGCCACTTGGACGTTGACATTGACTTCATACCCTATCGCGGCGACTTCGCCCGTGGCATCTTCTGTACGGAGGTCATCCGCACGAAGGCTCCTGCCGACGAGGTCATCCAAGCCTACAAGGACTTCTATGCCGATGCTGCCTTTACGCACTACAGCGACAAACCGATAGACCTGAAGCAGGTGGTGAACACCAACAAGTGTCTGGTGCATATCGATGCTTTCGACAACAAGCTGCTCGTCACTTCGTGTATCGACAACCTGCTGAAGGGAGCCGTCGGTCAGGCCGTGCAGAACATGAACCTCATGTTTGGCATCGACGAGACAGCAGGACTAAAGCTGAAGGCATCAGCATTCTAAGCAATACAACAAGGAAAAGCCCGGCAACCATGCTGGGCTTTTTCTTTGAATCAAAACACAATCTTCCTGTGCAGAATGAGGTTATTGTCCAGCCACACCTTTAGGATATGTAAACCGCACAACTCAAGCGGTATGCTTAGGCTGTGTGAGCTTATCACACTCCGGAAAACGGTCTTCCCGCTCAAATCAACTATTTCTATTCTTTGGGGCAAGGTTGAAGAAGAGATGTTGATGGCGTGATTGCTGTATTCCAATTCTGCTGTTTCACGCCCCAACGCCCGTATTCCTGTTGTTGTCTGCAAGGGCACGTAGCCGCTTTCATCAACGATGGCCTGTCCCTCTTCGCTTGTAAGAAATTCGAATAATCTGTAAGCCACAGAAGACTTGTCAATATCGGAACGCACGGCTGTATATATATTCGACGTATATGGATAGGTGCCGTTTATGACATTCTCCTTGGTCATTGCCACGCCGTTCACACCGATTGCCTTTGTACTGCCACTTCCAACCATAACCTTGTAATAGTAAAAAGGCGTAAAAGATATGCCCGCTGTGTCCTGTTCGATTTGGTAATAGGGCGTCATCATGGTTCTGCCTATCTGCATTTCAGGGAAGTCCTTGATGGTCAGTCCTTTCATTACCATCATCTCGAACTTCTCCTGACTGCCAGAGTTTCTGTCTCTTACATAAGGTTTCATCTCGCAATCCAGTCCTCCAACCTCTGCCCAGTTCACGATGTTCCCAGTATAGATATCCTGGATTTGTTCGATGGAAAGGTTGTTGACCGGGTTCTTCAGATTAACCATGAAGGCAAGAGCATCTCTTGCAATAGGCTTCTCTATCAGCGTTACCCCCTGTTCTTCGGCATAAACCTTCTCGTCACGGGAGATACTCCTTGCCGTAATGATCATCTCGACTTTGTCATCAATCAGATTGACAAACGACTGGTGCGTATTGGAATTCAGCAAGCGCTTTGTCAATAATTCCCGCCTCTCATCCTCAGTACAAGTAAACTTTGGCTCAACTTGTTTGGGGGCTTCTTCCGGATTTTGGATAAACGGGCTTGACTGCCACTCGTAATCAAAGCCCAGAAGCTTGCACATTAGTATATATCGCAGCGGGCTTGTAGAGTTTGAACCATCTATCACCGGAAAGTTGCTGATGGTCACATCTCTTAAACTCGCTGGAATAGTCGTCTCATCCTCTCCACGGCAAGACAGAATGGAAAAGAAGAAAAGCAGGATGATGAGTCGCTTATTCATATTCTTCTCTTTGTTTGATTAGAGTGCAAAGATAACGAAAAGTTACCAATAACGCACAACTTTGGGAGGCGAATTATGAGAAAAGAGCTTATAGAATGTGAAAAATGCTGCCTACAGGACCATTATCGGCGAAAAAGTAGTAACTTTGCAGCAAATAAGAAAAGAGAAGAACAGAAACAATATGAAAGAAGCCATCACCGAAGTCCTGGCTGCCCTCGTAGTAATCGCAGCACAGGCTGCTCAGAAGAAAGAGGTTGTTTGGGACGAGCCATCGGCCTTTATGGGAGCGTATAACTCGGAGTTCGTCATCAACCAGGTAGAGTTGAAGCAGACGGAAACGGTGCTCCACATCCTGGCCAACTACCATCCGGGCAGTTGGATTCGCTTTGCCAAGGAGTCGTTCGTGCAGACGCCCGACGGCACGAAGTACGCCTTTACGGGTGGTGCCAAGACCAGCGAGAAGGAATCGGACCTCACCCCCGACTCGCTCTTCTGGATGCCTGAAAGCGGTATGGCCCATCTGGCGCTGCACTTCAAGCCTGTGCCTCTGGACACAAAGGAGTTGGACTTCTCGGAGGGCGACTCTGACGGGGCCTTCCGATTCTTCAACATCAGCGACTCGAAGGCGAAACAGAAGGTGGAGATTCCTGCCGACTGGAAGAACGTGAAATACGCCAAGGACGAGATCCTGCCCGTCGCCAAGATTAATAAAGGTGTGGCCACCATCAAGGTGAAGATGCTGGGCTACAAGCCAGGCATGGATTTGGAGTTCTTTGTGGGCACCTTTGTTCCTTTAGCCTCAAAAGAACGTTTCGACAAGACCTTCCGCTTTGCCGATGATGGCACGGTGAAGATAGAGGTTCCCCTACGACTGACGCGCGAGGTGACTGTTGGCGTGCGTGGATTGGCTTTCGGCAACATCGTCATCGCCCCAGGTCAGGAAACGGAGATTCTCATGAAAATCTGTAGCGACAACAAGCCGTTCCTCGCCTTCAAGGGCTACATGGCCAAGACCAACATGGACCTGGTGAATGCGAAGAAAGCCAACGAAGCCGTCGATCTCGTCGGTAATGATGACAAGGTATTCCTGAAGGTCAAGGAGTGCAAGACGAAGGAGGAGCGCCTGCAGTGCCTGCAGGACATTTTCGACCAGCGCGTGGCCACTATCAGGAAATCGAAATACACCACAGCAGCCCAGGACCTGCTGTGCATGATGGCAGAGTCGAACTACGTGAAATGGACGCGCCAGTTCGCATTCACGTATAGCTGTTATTATGTGGACGAAGACGGAACGGTGGTCTGGTCTCAACGCGATCTCTTTGAGAAGATGGAGAAGAACAAGGACCTGCTTCCGCTTTCAGAGGAGGAAGAGGCCTACTCGTGGAAGTACCTGAATGAGCCAACATCGCCCTGCAGCCAGGAGTTCTGGGATGCCCCGCTGAGCATATTCGACAAAAAAGCCGCTGAGAAGAATGTCTATAACAACGAGCTTAGATGCATACAATCCGCCATGGACCCCGGGCAGGCGAACCTGATGGATCTGTATCTCGAGGTGATGAAACATGAGGACTGCAAGAACGTCCTCCTTGAGTATAAGGCCGAGCAGAAGCGCATTGCCGACGAGCTGGCCAGTCAGGAGAGCGTCTTCTATCAGAAGCTCGACGACGTAGCCCCAGAGAACATCCTGCAGACCATCCTCGACCGTTACAAGGGCAAGGTGGTGCTCATCGACATCTGGGCCACGTGGTGCGGCCCCTGCCGTGCAGGTCATCAGGCCATGAAGCCGTGGAAGCAGGAACTGAAGGGCAAGAACGTCCAGTTTGTCTATATCACCTCGCCCTCATCGCCGCTGAAAACCTGGCAGGAGATGATTAAGGACATCGACGGCCACCACTACTACCTGACGAAGGAACAGTACGACTACATCCTCAACAAGTACGAGTCGGAGGGCATCCCCACATACGCCATCTACGACGAGGACGGCAACCAGACCTTCAAAGCCATTGGCTTCTCGGGGCTTGAGCCCTTTAAGGAGGCCATAGAGAAAACGCTGAAATAAGAATCTACAGAATTCAAAACCATCATCATGCCACGCAAGACCAACGGAATAGAGTTTGAACTGCACCCCGGCCCGAAGCACGACGAGGAGGGCAGGCCGCTGCTATACGCCCGACCTGCCTCGGGACGGAAGAAGACGATGAAGCAACTCGACGACTTCTGCGCCGAATACCGCAACCTGCAGAAGGGCGAGATGGAGCGGCTCTTTAATCTCTTCCTCGACGTAGCCGGCCGTTGGCTGTCGCAGGGCTATCGCGTAGAGACGCCCATCGGCTCGTTTGCCCTGAAACTGAAGCTGACAGGCGACCATAGCGACCCCGACAGGGTGACGGGCCGCGACATCATCTATAACGGCGTAGAATTCACGCCCTCAAAGGAACTTGTCACCCTGGCCGGCAACAACCACGAAGGCTACCGCAAGAAGGACGGCACCGTAGGCAACAACCAGATGTACGACCCTCAGGCAATGGAAGAGGCGCTGCGCAGGAGCCTCGCCTTAGGCTACACATCGATTAAGACTTTCATGTACTTCAGCGGCCTGAAGCGCGACTCCGCCCAGAAGTTTCTTGACGGACTCTGCAAGGGCGAGGACGCACGGCTGATAAGGGTACAGAACGGCAAGGGCTACATTTACTCCCTGAAGAAGAAAAGTAATACGGTAGAAAAATAGGTATCGGCCCCGAGCCCCTCACATGCCGAGCCCGACCTCCACATATACGGAGCCCGGGGTCGGCATATTCGTAGCGGTAGGCAGGAACGAGATTGCTGCCGCCTTTCACCCTGCTTGGCGCCGCCATTTACCCAGTTTGCTACGGCCTTCTGCCCCGCATGGCACTACCAAGAAAACGGCTATTATTTGCCTTTTATGCAAAAAGGCGGGAAAAAGTGACGTTTTTTCAGTTTTTTACCGTACCTTTGCAGGCGATTAAAAGCAAAGCAACATGAAACTATTCGACGTATATCCCCTCTTCGACGTGAACATCGTCAAGGGCAAGGGCTGCAAGGTGTGGGACGACAAGGGTCAGGAGTACTTGGACCTTTACGGCGGACACGCCGTCATCTCGATAGGCCACTCGCATCCGCACTATATTGAAAAGGTGACGGAGCAGCTCCAGAAGATAGGGTTCTACTCAAACTCAGTGATTAACAAGCTGCAGGTAGAGCTGGCCGAAAGGCTCGGCAAAGTCTGTGGCTACGACGACTACCAGCTCTTCTTGATCAACAGCGGTGCCGAGGCCAATGAGAACGCGCTGAAGCTGGCGTCGTTCACCAACGGGCGTACGAGGGTGCTCAGTTGTGAGAAGGCCTTCCACGGACGTACCTCGTTAGCCGTTGAGGTGACGAACAACCCGAAGATTATTGCCCCCATCAACGATAATGCCCACGTGACCTACCTGCCACTGAACGACCTGCCAGCCTGGGAGGCCGAGTTGCAGAAAGGCGATGTCTGCGCAGTTATCCTGGAGTGCATCCAGGGCGTGGGCGGCATCCAGTTAGCTACCCCAGAGTTTGCGCAGGGACTGCTGGCTGCCTGCAAGAAGTACGGCACGGTGCTCATCTGCGACGAGATTCAGTGCGGCTATGGTCGTAGTGGTAAGTTTTTCGCCCACCAGTGGTTGGGCATTCGTCCCGACATCATCACCGTGGCCAAGGGCATTGCCAACGGTTTCCCGATGGGCGGCGTTCTCATCTCGCCGGAGTTCAAGCCGGTATATGGACAGCTCGGCACGACCTTCGGTGGCAACCATTTAGCCTGTGCAGCGGCATTAGCCGTACTCGACGTCTTCGAGCAGGAGAATTTGGTGGAGAATGCCAATGCTGTTGGCACCTATCTGATGGAGAAACTAAAAGCTATCGACAGCCCACATATCAAGGACATCCGCGGTCGCGGTCTGATGATTGGCATCGACCTCGACATTCCGCATAAGGAGGTGCGCGTGCCACTGATTCAGCAGGAGCACTGCTTTACAGGCTGTGCCGGTACGAACATCCTCCGACTGTTGCCGCCGCTGTGTCTGACGAAGGAAGACGGCGACGAGTTTGTTGAACGATTTAAGAAGGTTCTACTTTAGAACCTTCTTTCCGTTTTTAATGTATATCTGTCCCTTCTTAGTTGTGGTGGCACGACGGCCGGTGAGGGTGTAAACTGCCGAGGAAGCAGGAGCCGTGTGGAAAACAGGGCTGACGGCGGTGGGCTTGCGAGTGGCCTTCGTATCGACGGTGCATCCCCAGAAAGGACTGATGGTGGCAGGTTCCTCGGTACCGTCGGTGCGGATGAGGAAGGCACGGAGCACGTTGATGGAGTAACTGCCGCTTTTGCAGTACTGCAGGGTGATGCGGTTGGATTTGGCTCCAAGTGTGTTGCGATTGAAGGTGACGGTAGCCGTAGCGGCCTGCGGGAACGAGACGTACTGTTCCTTGCCGTCGGACTCGCCATAGACTTTGACGCTCAGGTATCCGTTAGTGGGAATACTGCCCAACTCGACCCTAACAGCGCTGTAGTCGTTGAGGCTGATGCTGTGGCCGCAGAGGTTCAGCTCCTGCCACTGTCCGTTATAGTTCACGGTGTAGGTGATATCGTAGTCATCGTTGGTCAACAGCTGAGGTGTGTAGCCGTCGCCGTGATAGGCCTTGAGGATGGTGCGTGCCAGATCGGGCTGGGTGAAGGCTGGCAGTGAGCGTGAGGAGCCATCAGAAATACCCATCCACCAGAAAGTACCGAAACCGTATTGCACGGCCTTTTTGACGAAATAGTCGGCGAAGTCGAGTACGTTTTGCCGGCGCACGTTGTAGTCGTCTTCGTTGTTGTTCGCTGTTCCCCATTCGCCAATGATGACGGGTGCGCCCTTGGCGGCAAGATGGGTTTTGAGGGCACTGAACATATCGTTGACCTCATTTTTGGCATTGGCGAGGTTGTTGACGCTGACATAGCAGTGTACCTGAAAGGCGATGTGCCCCTGCTCGCTGTCATTGGGCAGTTTCATCTGTTTGAGAGGGTCTTTCAAGTGGCTGTTCCACGTACCGCTACCGCTACAGGCGCCGTAGGTGTTGACCACGAGGTTGCGGTGGGCGTTGTTGCCACCTGTGGAGCGAACGGTAGTGACAAAACTCTGGGCATAGCTGTTGATGGCGTTATAGGCATCGGTGGCATCGGCAGCAACGTAACTGCCAGGGGCGGCAAAGGAGGCGAAGCACCAGGAGTTGTACTTGTCGAGCATCTCGTTGTAGCTCTCAAAGAGCAGCTGCTGGCCGTAGTCGCGGAACTCCTCGGCTATCTGGCGCCACAACAGTTCGTAGCGTGTGCGGTTGCGGTTGTAGTCGGCCATGCTGGCATGCAACCACTGCGAACCGTCGCCAGTGTCGTGGTGGACGTTGAGCAGACAATAGAGGCCGGCGTTGATGACGTAGTCAACCACTTCGTGTACGCGCTTCATCCATGCGGGGTCAACATTGCCATCATTATCCATATGCGGGTACCACGTCACGGGTACGCGGATGGCCCCGAAACCAGCCTGCCGCATCATGTCCATCAGTTCGGGCTTAGTGACGGGCTGTCCCCACATGGTTTCTGACCTGACGATGTCAGGACAAGGCTGTCCGTTGTTAGCATCGAGGGTATTGCCTAAGTTCCAGCCCACGCCCATGTTTCCGACGGCCTCGGCTGCCGTTTCGAATGACTGTGCCTGCGTGGTCACGAAAAAGAACAATGCCGTGACTAATGTAAAAAGTCGTTTGTTCATCATATAGGTTAATAACTAAGTTAATAATTATCAGTGAAATCTTGGTTGCAAAGGTAACAAAAATTTGCGATACAATGCGTTCTTTTTGCCAACTATTCTTTGCGAAGTCGGAAAAAATGAGTACTTTTGCACCGCAAGAACAAAGATTATCAATAATTGTATATGAAGATAGCAATGATAGGCGCTGGTGCCATGGGTGGCGCCACCGTCGAAGGCCTCATCAAGGGCCAGATGTTCAAAAACGAAGATATCACCGTCAGCGACCCGTCTGCGGCTGTGCTTGACAAGTTTGAGAATATGGGGGTCTGCGTGACGACCGACAACAAACTGGCCGCCGAGACGGCCGATGTGGTGTGCGTTGTCGTTAAGCCGTGGCTCGTGGAGCGCGTGCTGAAGGACATCAAGCCTGAGCTGGATCCGAAGAAGCAGATATTGATTGTGATTGCCGCTGGCGTGAAGTCTGCCAATATCCAGGAGTGGTTAGGTGAACAGTGCCCGCCGCTGTTCTTGGTTATTCCGAATATCGCGATTGCCGAGATGGCTTCGATGACGTTCGTCGTTCCTGTGACGGGGGAACCGTCACACACACTGCTGGTGGAGCAGATGTTCGGCGAGATGGGCGAGACGCTGATTACCGACGAGGCGCACTTGGCGGCTGGTACGACACTGGCCTCCTGCGGTATTGCCTACGCCATGCGATATATCCGTGCTGCCTCTGAGGGCGGTGTGGAGCTGGGCTTCAAGGCCGACGATGCGAAGAAGATTGTGATGCAGACCATGAAGGGCGCCGTGGAGCTGTTGCAAGCTACCGGCCTGCATCCCGAGGCTGCCATCGACTTGGTGACTACGCCTGGCGGTGTGACTATCAAGGGGCTGAACGAAATGGAGCACGCTGGATTTACCTCAGCCGTCATCCGCGGCTTAAAAGCTGGCGCAAAATAAAACGACAACAAAGACAACAAGGACAACAAACTTCCATTTTCATCACGATGAGAATAAGTTGTTGTAGTTGTCCAAATTGTCGTAAATAAAAACATATATGGACGAACAACTGAAGCAAATTGGTGAGCGGCTGCGCGGACTACGCGACGTGCTCGACATTCCGGTGAGCGAGATGGCTGAGACCATCGGCATCGACCCGGAGAAGTATGAGAAGATTGAGAATGGTGAACTGGACATCACCATCTCGAACCTGATGAAGATAGCCCACAAGTACGGCGTTTCGACAGAGGAGCTTATCTTCGCTGAGTCGCCGCACATGAAGTCATACTACGTGACGCGTAAGGGGCAGGGCATGTCCATCGAGCGCACGAAGGCTTATAAATACCAGTCGCTCGTGGGCGGCTTTGTGGGTCACAAGGCCGACGTCTTTATCGTGACTGTTGAGCCGAAGCCTGACGTACATACCATTTATAAGAACTCGCACCCAGGTCAGGAGTTCAACCTCGTCTTGGAAGGCAAGATGGAGCTGTATATCGGCGGCAAGACAATCATCCTGGAAGAGGGCGACAGCATTTATTTCGACTCCACCAAGCCCCACGGTATGCTCGCCGTTGGCGACAAAGCCGTGAAATTCTTAGCATTTACAGTAGAATAAAACTAAACTATGGTAGAAAGATTTTTGAAGCAGACGACGTTTACGTCTGTAGAGGATTACAACAAGAACCTGGAGTTCATCATCCCCGAGAACTTCAACTTCGCCTACGACGTGATGGACGTCTGGGCCGAGGAGAAGCCCGAGGGACTGGCCATCCTGTGGACCAACGACCAGGGCGAGGAGATACGCACGACATTCGCAGAACTGAAGGAGCAGACCGACCAGGCCGCCTCCTACCTGATGTCGCTCGGCATCGGCAAGAACGACCCCGTGATGCTGATTCTGAAGCGCCGCTACGAGTGGTGGGTCATTATGCTGGCCCTGTGCAAGATTGGCGCCATTGTCATCCCCGCCACCCACATGCTGACGAAGAAAGACATTATTTATAGAAATACCCGTGCCTCGGTGAAAGCTATCATCTGTGTGGACGATGCTTACGTCACCAGCCAGATACAACTGGCAATGCCTGAGAGCCCCACGGTGAAGCAATACATCACCGTAACGGATCACGGCAAGCCCATCCCCGAAGGATTCCGCGACTGGCAGAGCGAGTGGAAGCAAGCTCCGAAGTTCGTGCGTCCCGCCTTTGTCAACGAGAACGATGATACGATGCTGATGTACTTTACTTCAGGTACCAGTGGCGAGCCGAAGATGGTGGCTCACGACTACCTCTATGCTATGGGGCACCTGACGACGGGCGTCTTCTGGCACAACCTGCACGAGGGTTCGCTCCATCTTACCGTTGCCGATACGGGTTGGGGAAAGGCCGTCTGGGGTAAGTTCTACGGACAATGGTTTGCCGGAGCTACGGTATTTGTGTTCGACCACGAGAAGTTCAACGCCGACACCCTGCTGCGCCAAATAGAGAAGTACCACGTGACCTCGTTCTGCGCGCCTCCGACCATCTACCGCTTCATGATTCGCGAAGACCTGTCGAAGTACGACCTGTCGAGCCTCGAATACTGCTGCACAGCCGGCGAGGCTCTGAACCCCGCCGTCTTCGACAAGCTGAAGGAGAAGACTGGCCTCACCATTATGGAAGGCTTCGGACAGACGGAGACCACGATGACCCTCGGCACCTTCCCCTGGATGACGCCGAAACCCGGTTCGATGGGAATGCCCAACGCACAATACAACATCGACCTTATCCGTGCCGACGGCACCTCGTGCGAGGACGGTGAGAAGGGAGAGATCGTTGTCCGCGTGGGCGACCGCAAGCCCATCGGCCTGTTCAAGTACTATTACCGCGACGAGGAACTGACCCGCGAGGCCTGGCATGACGGACTTTACCATACTGGCGATATGGCCTGGCGTGACGAGGACGGCTACTACTGGTTCGAGGGCCGCATTGATGACGTCATCAAGTCCAGCGGCTACCGTATCGGCCCGTTCGAGGTGGAGAGTGCTCTGATGACTCACCCCGCCGTGGTAGAGTGTGCCATCACTGGCGTTCCCGACGACATTCGCGGCATGGTGGTCAAAGCCACCGTCGTACTCGGCAAGGAGTGGAAGGACAAGGCCGGCGAGGATCTCGTCAAGGAACTGCAGCAGCACGTCAAGAAAGTGACGGCACCGTATAAGTATCCGCGCATCGTGGAATTTGTCGATGAACTACCGAAGACCATCAGCGGCAAGATACGCCGAGTGGAAATCAGACGAAAGGATGCCAAATGAAGCGCAGGATTGTCATCAAAGTAGGCTCTAACGTGCTGACACGACCAGACGGCAAGCTTGACGTGACACGCATGTCGGCACTGGTTGACCAGATAGCATGGTTACGCCGCGAAAACTACGAAGTGATACTCGTCTCGTCGGGTGCCGTGGCCTGCGGTCGGCGGGAACTAACGGTTGACCACTCTCTGGACTCCGTGGAACAGCGCCAGCTGTTCTCGGCAGTGGGCCAAGTGAAGCTCGTAGGATTGTACTACGACCTCTTCCGTGAGTTCGGCATCCATGTGGGCCAGGTGCTGACGATGAAGGAGAACTTCCAGCCCGGCGAACAATACCGCAACCAGCAGGCCTGTATGACGGTGATGCTGGAAAACGATGTACTGCCCATTGTCAACGAGAACGACACGGTGAGCGTCACCGAGCTGATGTTCACTGATAATGACGAGCTGAGCGGACTCATCGCCCAAATGATGCAGGCCGATACCCTCATCCTGCTATCCAACATCGACGGCATTTACGACGGTCATCCTGATAACCCGTCATCGCGCATTATTCCGACCGTAGAACCTGGCACAGATCTCTCACAATATATCAAGGAAGAGAAGAGTGCTTTCGGGCGCGGCGGCATGCACTCAAAATACACCACCGCACAGAAAGTGCAGCAGGCCGGCATCCGCGTCATCATCGCCAACGGCGAACGCGATGACATCCTTATCGACTTGATGAGACAGCCCACGACAGTCCCACATACTGCGTTCATCCCAGCTCCGAAAGCATAGCTGGTTACCTCTCTGGTTTTTTCACGCGAAAAGCGCGTTCGATGACACCGTCGTAAGTACGGATAGAAAGACGCAACGAATCTACCTCTAACCCCTGAAGGGGGATGCTAAGGTAGGTTCGTTGCGAATAGTATTCAGGTTCATCACCCTGACGGTGATTCAGCAACAGGTGTGCCGTCGTCGTACTGTCGGCATTGAGGGTGACACCGCTGAGGAGCACACCCACCGACTGCGGTTTGGCATCCTTGTCAACGGCCCCCGTCATTAGGACCAGTCCCAGGTTCAAGTACTTCTTGCTGCCGCTCAGCCAAGCTGTCTCCACGCCCACGGGATCAGGTTTCCAGTTAATGACTGCCGCAGAGTCCTGTTTAAAGGAAAGCGTAGAAACACGAGCCAGGCTCAACGCCTCGGTCTGGCCGTCCTTATAATTATAGAACAAGACGGCACGGTAAACCGTGTCCGGACGTTGTATCCATTTCGCAGCATAGGGCGGTGTCAGCTGTAGCTTCACGCCATCGTCTGTCACCACGTAATCAACCTGTTTGTCATTGTCAACGAATGCCTCGACAAAGTCAGCCCGCAGATAGGAATACTGGCCATCACCCTTATCATAGAAATCCTGTTCACAGGCAGCAAGAAAAGCCAGAAGGAAAACGGGGAAATACAGGAGTCTTCTCTTCATGCTGACAAATAGTTTTTCAGGGGGTTAGCATACATTGTCAGGATGCACTCACGGAGGAACGCATCATCCCTGTCGGGAATCGTAATCTTTTCCAGCTGACACTGAAGGTAATCGCAGAAGTCATGCTCCTCACCAATTGTGTAATGGTCAGAATTGTCACGGTTCCCCGACAGCAAGTCAGCAGCAATGTAGTTATTGGGATAGAGCTGATAACCGCGATGGATCTCACGGTCCATTCGTCGGCTCATCTCCGCAAAGAACTCCTGTTTGGGCAGGTCGGCAAGTTCGTCTATCCATGTGTTAACCGGTGCAGCAGCCCTATAGACGACCCTGCCTTTGTAACCGAGGATACCCGTCTTCATGTTGTCGAGGTCGTCCTGCCGGCTTTTCTTGAACTGCGGGTTGTCACGCTTCAGCTGCATCTCCTGTGCTTTCAAGTAGTCACAGGGATCGTATTCGTAGCTGATGGTCAGGGGTACGATATTCAGGTCGCGTAACTGACCGGGAAGTGAATCGACACGGTCAGACATCCCCATGGCGAGCATCTTGAGAACGGCCTCCTGGGTGCGGTCGCTGCTATCCTTGGCACGGCCTTCGCGCTGGGCTATCCAGATGTTCTCCTTCTTCCGGGTGACAGCATAATGGATGTACTGGCTCATAAGCTGACTGGCCTGCAGTGTCTCTCTCATCGAAAGTCCCCGGCGCACGGTGAACGCCTTGTTCATACGCACAAGCCGTTTAATCCAGGGATAGATGAGCAGGTTGTCGCCGATGCCTATCTCGACCGTCGTGGGATAACCGCACTTGATGAGCAAGACATCAAGGAAGGCAGAGTCGAGTACGATGTCGCGGTGATTGGAGACAAAAGTATAACGAGCGTCACGTGCACTATTAGCCCCACGAGTCCCACTGGACCTATGCGCCCCACCGCCCGACGTAAGCGCCTCGTCATCAAAGAAACAGCCTTTGGTACACTTGTAGATGACAAACTGCACCACAGGCTTCATAAAGCGTTTCTGGAAGTCGAGCGGTGTCTTCACCCCCTTGAAAGCCAAACGCAACAAACCGTTACGGACAGACTTCGGCAACCACGGCACCAGTCCCTTTATGACAACATTGAACTGGCGGTCGTTGAGCAAATCCTCGAAAGCCTGCCGCATCTCCTCCGGCTCGTAAGGACGAATCTCGTCAAACTGTTTGGGAATCTTCATTGTCTAAGAAAACTGGTTTTCAACGATGTCGCTCAGCACATCAGCCATGGACAGTCCTGCGGCACGCACCTGCTGGGGAATAAAGCTGGTGGCAGTCATACCTGGTGTGGTGTTCACTTCGAGCATTGAGATTTTCCCCTCTGGCGAGATGATGTAGTCAATACGGATGATGCCATTACAGTGCAGGATATCGTAGATATGGCTGGTAATCTTCCCCACACGCTCGGCAATCTCGGGACTAATACGTGCCGGCGTTATCTCCTGTACCTGACCGTTGTACTTGGCGTCGTAGTCGAAGAACTCATTACTGGTGACAACCTCGGTAATGGGGAAGAGCACCGACTTCTGACGTGTTTTATAACACCCCTGCGTAATCTCAGTACCCTCAAGGAAGCTCTCGACCATCACCTCTGGACTCTCCATCATCGCCTTGCGGATGGCAGGTGCCAGCTGGTCGGCATTCTTCACCTTGGTCACACCGAAGCTGGAGCCATCGGCGGCGGGCTTCACGAAACATGGCATGCCGATGCGCTCCTCTATCTCGTCATCACTGACCAGTTCCTCATAACCCTTACGGATGAGCAGTGACTCAGCCACGCTGATGCCATAGCCACGCAGGTACTGGTTGAGTACGAACTTGTCGAAGGTCATGGCCTCGACAAGCACGCCGCTTGTAGAATAAGGCAGTCCGATGAGGTCGAAGTAGCCCTGCAGGAGTCCGTTCTCGCCGGGGGTGCCGTGGATGGTGATATAGGCATAGTCGAACAACTGTGCCTTGCCGTCCTCGATGAACGAGAAGTCGTTGCGGTCAATTCTGGCCGTCAGTCCGCCAGGCAGTTCGACATGCCAGTCCTGGCCCTTGATATCAACGATATAGACGTTATAGCGTTCCTTGTCGAAAAAGGAATAAAGTCCTTGTGCCGAGCGCAGCGAGACATCGTGCTCGGAGGAGTCACCACCGCAAACGATGGCAATGTTTCTCTTCAAATTCTTCATCTTATCTTTTTTAGCTATATTACAATATTACGTTATTGCGATGTTTCTGATATATTTACGCCATTTATCGATGACGGCAGCCATGTCATCAGGAAGATCGGAAGTGAAGTCCATCTGTTGGCCTGTTAATGGATGGACGAAGCCAAGGGTGCGTGCATGTAGCACCTGCCTCGGGCAGAGGCTGAAGCAGTTCTGGACAAACGCCTTATACGTTGATGACCGCTCGCCCCGCAGGATTTCAGTACCACCATAGCGTTCGTCGCAGAACAGCGGGTGACCGATGTGCTTCATGTGGGCACGTATCTGATGGGTCCTGCCCGTTTCCAAACGGCACTCCACTAATGTTGTGTAGCCGAAACGCTCGATGACCTTGTAATGAGTGATGGCTGGCTTGCCCGTGTCGGAGTCTGGCGGGAACACCGCCATACGCTGGCGGTCGCGGGGGTCGCGGCCTATGTTACCCTCGATGCGCCCCTCGTCCTCGGTGAAGTGTCCCCACACCAAAGCGTTATAGGAGCGGTGGGTGTCGTGGTCGAAGAACTGCTTGCCCAGACTGGTCTTCGCCTCGGGCGTCTTGGCCACAACGAGCAGTCCACTGGTGTCCTTGTCGATGCGGTGGACCAGTCCCACGCTGGGGTCGTTGGGATCGTAGGTGGGCAAACCCCGTAGATGCCAGGCAATGGCATTGACCAGTGTGCCGTGGAAGTTTCCCACTCCGGGATGAACCACCAGTCCAGCGGGTTTGTTGACCACCATCAGCTGATCGTCCTCATAGACCACGTCAAGCGGCATATCCTCCGGTTCGATTGTCGTATCATAATGGGGACGGTCGAGCATCAGTGTGATGACGTCGCCGGGGCGCACTTTGTAGTTGCTCTTCACCGAACGGTCGCCCACATGGATAAACCCCGCGTCGGCAGCCTGCTGGATGCGGTTCCGGGTGGCATGGGGTATATGTTCGGTCAAGAACCTGTCTATGCGCAACGGTTCTTGTCCGCGGTCCACCTCCATACGGAAGTGCTCATAAAGCTGCGGGCCCTCATCCTCCAGATCGAGGTCGTTCTGTATCAACTCCGTACTGTCCATCTTCCGCTATTCAACCGTCTCGCCACTTTCCGGCTGTCCCGTCGGACGGGACTCGTCCATCTCCTCAAAGTCGTCAAAGCCGCCTTCAAGCTGCTCTTCCGGATATACGATGTCAGGCTCGGTATAGTCAATATCCTCGTCATCGCCGTACTGGCCATTGCCTATCAGCAATGTTAACGGATCGCCTATAGACACATGTTCACCCGTACTCACATGGCGTCCTCGGCTGATAATGCCATAGACCCAGTCGCGCTCACCCAGAATGCGCTTCGGGGGGAGCAGCTTGAAGCCCAAGGCCCTGAGCTTTGCCTCGGCCTCGCGATAACTACTGTTGTCAATCAAGTCGGGAATGGCGAACGAAGGCGACGAGGGTGAGTTCACCGTCACATAAATCACATGCCCCGCCTTCACCTCCATGCCCTCACCCGGCGACTGAGCCAGAATGCAGTCAGCCGGCAGTCGCTTGTTGTAGCCTGAGTCGGTGACTACCAGCTCCAGCCCATTCTGCGCCAGAAGCAGACGGGCGTTGTCACAAGTCATATTCACAAGCTTGGGCACCTTGATACCCTCACCATGATGTGTGTATAACTCCAGCCCATACTTCACGCCGAAGCACAACCCCACGACAACAAGTGCCATTGCCAACAGGTTTCCCCAGAGGTAAAGGCTCAAAAACTTACCAAAGAATTGTCTTGTCTTCATTGATGAACTTCTTTTCGCGTACAAAAGTAATAAAAAAACAGAAAGAAGCAAAGAATTCTCTTCACTTCTTTCCGTTTTAACCTTAATTTTCAATCCGAGACGGTTGTATTACTTACCGTGATGCTCATCAGAAACCGTTAACTTCTTACGACCCTTTGCGCGGCGTGAAGCCAACACGCGGCGACCATTCTTTGTGGCCATTCTCTCACGGAAGCCGTGCTTGTTGACGCGACGGCGATTGTGCGGCTGAAACGTTCTTTTCATTGCTATTATTCTTGTTTATTTGTTGTATATTTACCGATTTGGGGTGCAAAAGTACTCATTTCTTTTGAATTACGCAAGTTTCTTGCTAATTTTTTCACGTTTCACTTCTGACTTTTCACTTTTTTTCGTACCTTTGCACCCAAATTCCAATATTACACATTATTTATAGTTATGATTAACTCACAAGACATCAAGAAAGGAACCGCCATTCGCATGGACGGCGGCATTTGGGTTTGCATCGATTTTCAGCACCGCAAGCCGGGTAAGGGTAACACCATCATGAACATTAAGGTGAAGAACGTCAGCGACGGCCGAGTATTAGAGCGCCGCTACAACATCGGCGAGAAGCTGGAGGACGTCGTCATCGAGCACCGCGACTACCAGTACCTCTATGAGGACCCCTCGGGCCGCATCTTCATGAACAACGAGACCTTCGAGCAGATTCCCATTGCCAACGACCTCGTCATCGGCCATGAGTTCATGAAGGAGGGCGACACCGTATCAGTGGTGAGCGACACGACCGACGGCACCATCCTCTACGCCGAGATGCCGGTGAAGACCGTGCTGCGCGTGACCCACTCAGAGCCGGGCATCAAGGGCGACACCGCCACCAACACGCTGAAGCCCGCCACGCTCGAGACCGGCGTAGAGATTCGCGTACCCCTGTTCATCAACGAGGGCGACCTCATCCAGGTCGACACCCGCGACGGCTCTTACCTGGCTCGTGCCAAGGAGTAAATCCAATTGGGAATTGACAATCGATAATTGACAATTGATAATTGACAATTGAAATACTCTGTCATCGTCCCCGTCTTTAACCGCCCCGACGAGGTGGACGAGTTGCTCGGGAGCCTGGCGCACCAGACGCTGAAGGACTTCGAGGTCATCATCGTGGAAGACGGATCGGAAACACCATGCAAGGATGTCTGCGACAAGTACGCAGGCATCCTTGACTTACATTATTACTATAAGGAGAACAGCGGCCCCGGCCAGAGCCGCAACTACGGTGCCGAGCGCGCCAAGGGCCAGTGGCTCATCGTGCTCGACAGCGACGTGGTGCTGCCCGACGGCTATCTCGAGAGTATAGAGCACTCTGAGGATATCTCCGCATGGGGCGGCCCCGACCGCGCCCATGAGTCGTTCACGCCGGTACAGAAGGCCATCTCCTACGCCATGACGTCGTTCTTCACCACGGGTGGCATCCGCGGCGGAAAGACGAAGTTAGACAAGTTCTTCCCACGCTCCTATAACATGGGCATCAGGCGCGAGGTCTACAGCGAGCTGGGCGGCTTCTCGCGGATGCGCTTTGGCGAGGACATCGACTTCTCCTACCGCATCGTCGAGGCCGGTTACAAGACGGCTCTTATCCCTGAGGCCTGGGTATGGCACAAACGCCGCACAGACCTACGCAAGTTCTTCCGCCAGGTCTATAACAGTGGCATTGCCCGCATCAACCTGGAGAAGCGTCACCCCGGCACCATGAAACTAGTCCACCTGCTACCAACGGTTTTTACCATCGGTGTCATCGGGCTGATACTCATCTCTGCCGTCGGCCGCGCCTTGATGCACTACATCGACTACGACCAGTTCTATTGGATGTGTTTCGCTCCGTGGATACCTATTATATTATATAGCCTTATCATCTTCACAGACTCCTGTCTCAGAAACCGAAGTCTTCAGGTAGGGCTGCTCAGTGTTCCAGCCGCCTTTGTCCAGTTGATGGGCTACGGTCTGGGCTTTATCGAGTCCTGGTGGAAACGCTACGTGCTGAAACAAGACGAGTTTACAGCATTCGAGAAGACTTTCTACAAATGAACGACAAGCTGAACATCAGCCAATGGGCAGAGGACGACCGACCTCGCGAACGACTGGAACGGCTGGGGCCGTCGGCACTCAGCGATGCCGAGCTATTGGCAATCCTTGTAGGCAGCGGTTCAACCAAGGAGGATGCTGTGTCGCTGATGAAAAGAATGCTCGCCGACTGCAACAACAACTTGAACACGTTGGGGAAGATGACCATCCACGACCTCTGTCAGTACAACGGCATAGGACCTGCCAAGGCCATTACCATCCTGGCCGCCTGCGAGCTGGGCAAACGGCGACAAGCATCCCATCGCGAAGAACGTCCTGACTTAGGCACAGCCACACTTATCTACCGTCACATGCACCCGTTGATGCAGGACCTTGACGTCGAAGAGTTCTGGGTGCTGTTGATGAACCAGAACTACAGACTCATCAGGAAATTCCAGCTTGCCCACGGCGGCATCTCCGAAGTCAGTGTTGATGTGCGCATCATCATCCGAGAGGCCGTTCTTTCGAATACAACCATCCTCGCCGTCTGCCATAACCACCCCTCGGGAAACATCCAGCCCAGCCGCGTCGATGAGCAACTGACACAGACTATCAAACGCGCCTGTGAATTGATGCGCATACACTTCCTGGACCACGTAATTATTACTGACGGGAGCTATTTTTCATTCCACGAACAAGGAAAACTATAGCAGTTATGTTTTTTTAACTCTTTTTGTTGCGTTTCTTTGACTAATTTTTGTTAACTTTGCGAAAAAGTTAACGTAAGATAAAAGCCAACATGAAATTTACAACTTGGAAAATCACACTTCTGGCCATGCTCCTTTTGGGTCATGTCAGTGCTTATTCACAACAAGTAGAACGGCCGATGCGGGAGTTGGTAGCCCCAGCCATTGATTTCTTTGTACCACACTGGTATATTAATATACAGGCAGGCGGTGCATACGACATCGGCGAAGCCAAGTTTATCAAACTTCTCTCGCCTGCCCTACAGGCCACCATCGGTTACGAGTTCAACGAGTATGTAGGAGCGAGGGCTGGTGTAAGCGGATTTTGGGCAAGAAATGAGTATGCCTATCCCGAGGCTAAGTACAAGTGGAACTTCATACAGCCGGCAGTTGATGTCAGAGCTAATCTGTCGAACATTTTCATGGGTCGCGACATCGAGCGCGTTTATGATCTCTACGCCTTCCTCGGCGCTGGCGCGGCACTGAGTTTCAATAACGACGATGCCGAGAAGGCCGACCAGCGTTTTGGAATCGACTTCCAGAAACTATGGAAAGATACTCGATGGAACCCCGTCGTCAGGGGCGGTCTGGGTGCAGACTTCTGGATGAACGATAATCTGGCATTCAATGTAGAGGGTAATGTCAATATGCTGCCTGACCACTTCAACTCAAAGCGAGGCAGGTATGACAACCGCGACTGGCACTTCAACTTATTAATAGGTCTGCGCATCAACCTCGGACCGAGTTACGGACTGGTAGAGCCCCAGTATCGTGACATTCCGCAGCCGGTTGCACCTCCGGTATCCAATTTCCAGGACGAGGACGGCGTCGCATTGGTGGAATACGTCCAGTTTGAGCTGAACAAGAGCGTGATACGCAGCAGTGAATACAACAAGATTCTACGTGTGGTATCCTACCTGCATGAGCATCCCAAGGCCCATGTCGAGCTGACGGGCTTTGCAGACAAGCTGACGGGTAACGCCTCCATCAACCAGCGGCTGTCGGTAGAGCGTGCCCAGGCCGTGGCAAAGTTCCTTTCAGAGCGTGGCATCAGCTACGGCCGTATCAGCGAGTACGCCAAGGGCGACCGTGTGCAGCCGTTCCAGGTGAACGAGGACAACCGCGTCACCATCTGTATCGTCATTGACGAGGGACTGACAGAGGAAGTACAACAATTAAGAGAGTCTATTAAATAAAAACAACGAGAATATATGAAGACATTCAAAAGCATTGTGCTCTCAGCTGTCATGATCATGGCGGGAGCCACCATTACAGGATGTACTGACTATCAGGACGAAATCGATTCCCTCGATACCCGCGTCACTTACTTGGAGAGTCTGGTCAGTCAAACGAACAAAGACATTGCTAACCTCCAGAAGGTCGTTGATGCCTGGGTTAACGGTTGGTACATTGAGAACATGGCCTACTTGCCTGTTGAAGAAGGTGGCGGTTACGTCATCAACTTCCGTAAGGATCAGTTCGACATTGCTATGGGCGATAGTGTACGTGGCATGACCCAGCGTATGTCTGCTATTGTCAAGGATGGCCAAAAAGGCGAGCAAGGTGAGAAGGGCGACCAAGGCGAAAAGGGCGACCAAGGCGAAAAGGGCGACCAGGGCGAAAAGGGTGACCAGGGCGAAAAGGGTGATCAGGGCGAAAAGGGTGACCAGGGCGAAAAGGGTGACCAGGGCGAAAAGGGCGACCAGGGTGCCAAAGGCGACCAGGGTGCCAAAGGTGATACTGGCGAAAAGGGTGACCAAGGCGAAAAGGGTGACACCGGCGAAAAGGGTGACACTGGTGCCAAGGGTGACACTGGCGCCAAGGGCGACACGGGTGCCAAGGGTGACCAAGGCGAAAAGGGTGACACCGGCGAAAAGGGTGACACTGGTGCCAAGGGTGCGCAGGGTGCAGCTGGCGTAGCTCCCAGCATAACAGTAGGACGCAATCCTTATGATCGCTATGACTCCAACTTCTACTGGTTTGTTAATGGTGTTCCCTTGACGGGTCCTGACGGCCAGATGGTACGTGCCAATGGTAAGGATGGTCAGAATGGTGCCAAAGGCGATCCGGGCGTAGCACCTCAAGTACGTATTACCGACGACGGCTATTGGCAGATTTCGATTGATGGAGGTGTCGTTTGGAAATATATCTATGACTCTGACGGCCAAAAGATCTCTGCCACTGGTGAAAAAGGTGACAAGGGTGACAAGGGCGACAAGGGCGACAAGGGCGACAAGGGCGACAAGGGCGAACAAGGCGTTCAGGGTGTCCAGGGTGTTCAGGGTCTCCAAGGTAAACAGGGCGAACAGGGCGTGCCTGGTTCCTACATGTTCAGAAATATCATCATTAACTATAGCCAAGATCATGTTATCGAAGAAGTTATCTTCGTACTCTATGATGGAACTCAATTCGTAATTCCTGCAAAACCAGTTAACTGAATCTGAAATATTAGTGCTATGAACAGATCATGTAAATTTATAGCAGCCATCGCACTACTCTGCACGACGACCGCCTGCGATGAAAAATACATAGACGATCTTCGTGACTTAGGAGAACGTGTGGAGGTATTGGAGGAGTCCTGTCTGGATTTCACCAACGAACTGGAAGCACTCAAACGTATCGTCGCGATTGTAGAGTCGAATGGTTATATTATCGACCTGCAACAGAAGGAGGATGCCTTTATCATTACCTTCAACGATGGAAAAGATCCTATCGTGCTGAGGAATGGCAAGGACGGTGCCCAGGGCGACAAAGGCGAGCAAGGTGATAAAGGCGAGCAAGGCGACAAAGGTGAAACCGGCGATAAGGGTGAAACCGGCGACAAGGGCGAACAAGGCGACAAGGGCGAACAAGGCGACAAGGGCGAACAAGGCGACAAGGGTGTCCAAGGCGACAAGGGCGCAACTGGCGACAAGGGCGCAACTGGCGACAAGGGCGCAACCGGCGACAAGGGCGAACAAGGCGACAAGGGCGTAACTGGCGACAAGGGTGCAACCGGCGACAAGGGCGCAACTGGCGAACAAGGCGAACAAGGCGACAAGGGCGTAACTGGCGACAAGGGTGCAACCGGCGACAAGGGTGAAAAAGGCGATGACGGAATGTCACTGCTTGGTGTCACCATCGGAGAAGACGGTCGGTTCTACTGGACTTTCAACGGTGTTATCCTGCTCAATCCTGACGGCTCTGGCGTTCCCGTCTGTGCTCAGCCTACCGACGGTAAGGATGGTCAGAAGGGCGAGCAGGGCGATCCTGCCTCTGCTGACCAGCAAGCACCACAGATACGTGTCAACGTAACCGATAACACGTGGGAAATTTCTGTTGACGGTGGCAACACATGGATTCCTGCCGGACAGTATAAGGGTGACAAGGGCGACAAGGGCGACAAGGGCGACAAGGGCGACAAGGGTGACCAGGGTGACCAGGGTGACCAAGGCGTTCAGGGCGTTCAGGGTGTCCAAGGCATTCAAGGCGCTCAGGGAGAAAAGGGTGATCCGAGTAGTGATTTCCGCTTCTTCAAGAGCATAGAGTCTATATATGACTCTACTGGTAAGGTCATTGCACTTAAAATCGTGCCTGTCAATGGTGACCCATTCACGATTGCAGTTAAGAATTGATGACGCAACAAGAAAAGACTCTTATGGAAGAACGGATCGTAGATGTGTTGAAAACCGTCTACGATCCGGAAATTCCTGTTAACATCTTTGACCTTGGGATGATATACCGTATCGATGTCAAGGATGACCAAACTGTGGAACTGGACATGACATTTACCGCCCCAAACTGTCCAGCAGCCGACTACATCTTAGAAGATGTACGCACGAAAGTGGAAAGCGTCGAGGGTGTCCATGGAGCCAATGTAAACCTCGTCTTTGAACCCGCGTGGGACCAAAGCATGATGACAGAAGAGGCGCGGATAGAATTAGGATTTGACTGACGATGAAAAGCATCTATTTCTTGTCTGACGCTCATTTAGGGTCGTGGGCCATCGACCACGGCCGTATGCATGAGCGCCGGCTTGTGCGCTTCCTTGACAGTATTAAGAATAAGGCGGCAGCCGTCTATCTGTTGGGCGACATGTTCGACTTCTGGTACGAATACCGCTACGTCGTGCCCAAGGGTTATACGCGATTCTTAGGAAAGCTATCGGAGCTGACCGACTTGGGCGTCGAGGTTCACTACTTCACCGGCAACCACGACATCTGGGCTTACGACTATCTGGAGAAAGAGTGCGGTGTCATCCTGCACAAGCAGCCGCTCACAACCGAGATCTACGGCAAGATTTTTTTCTTAGCTCATGGCGACGGCCTAGGTGATCCTGACAAATCCTTCAAGCTCATCCGTGGCATCTTTCACAACCGCACCTGCCAATGGCTCTTCTCAGCCCTCCATCCACGCTGGGGTATGTGGTTCGGCCTGACATGGGCCAAACATTCACGCCTCAAGCACGAGGCAGAAGGGCCGCCAGCCTATATGGGCGAAGATCGTGAGCATCTAGTACTCTTCACCAAACGGTACATCCAATACCACTCCAATGTTGACTACTTCATCTACGGCCACCGCCATATCGAGGTTGACTTGCAGCTCACCAAGAAAGCCCGGATGGTCATTCTCGGCGATTGGATCAATCAGTTCACCTATGTCGTTTACGACGGCGAGCATCTGTTCATGTCGCAGTACATCGAAGGTGAAAGCATCATGTAATCATATTCACTCACATAAACCACTAACCATCATGAAAATGAAAGCCTTATCCATTCTCACAGTTGCCGCCGTGTCTGCTCTGTTGGGCGGCTGTGGTTCCATGTCATCCATCAACAGCGCCCTGTACACAATCAACAATGTCCAGTCAACCATCGGTAACGTGATGGGTAATAACAACAGCTACAGCCAAACACAAACGTCAACAACAGCACAGCCTGCCGCTACGCAGACAGGTGCAACAACGTCCAGTACCACTACTACGACAACACGAGCAGCAACACCCGCCACCACACGCACCGTCAGTTCACCGGCATCCGCAGCATCTTCCTCATCCTCTGCACAGCAGCGCAACACAGACCTCTACGTCAGCGGTTCACGTCGAGGCGAGATTCGCACTAATGGCGATGTCTATATCGGCGGCTCGCGAAAAGGAGAGTTCCGTTCCAACGGAGACATCTACGTAGATGGCTCACGCAAAGGTGAGATACGTTCTAACGGCGACATCTACAAAAACGGTTCACGAGTTGGCGAGGTACGTTCCAACGGAGACATCTATATCAACGGCTCACGTGTAGGCGAGGTGCGTTCCAACGGAGACATCTACAAGAACGGCTCACGCATCGGCGAGGCCCGCAACATGTCGGACACCCGCCAGGTGGCAGTCGTCTATTTTTTCGGTTTCTTCAACCTGTAGTCTTATTTCATCAGCAGTTTCTTGCCCTGCCTGATATAGACTCCCTGTCCGGGAGTCTTTTTTATGCGCCGTCCTTGCAGGTCAAACAACCAATCTTCGCCATAGTTCCGTCCAATGTCTTCTATTTCCGTCACAGTACCGTCACCAAACGACAACACGATACGGGAGGCATCAAGGTTCGCCACCTTATCAGCGAGATCGAAATAGGCACGGAAGGCTTTTGACTGACTGCTACCGGTAGAATACCAGAACTTGTTGGAACTCAAGAACAAGCCTCCCACGGGAATAATCGTGCTTGCCGTATATGTACCGACGAAACTGGCGTTTAAACTGGGACTGCTGACAGGATTCTGAGGGTTAATGGCGACATCACTGACGCCGAATCGCGTCATGTCTTTCGTCACCTTTATGATATAAGGATGATTAGCCTCCATAGCTGTAACATCCGTGAAATTAATACTAATCACACCTTCACTCTTATTGTAACCTGTGAACTCAGCCACCCTAAAATCACTTCCAAAGGCCGTACTCAACTGCTCTGAGTTCATGCTGAACGGCAAGCAGACAGTGCTCCACTCGCCAGCCTTCAGCGTACGCTTCACAGACACATAGTTGACCTCTGCCATCTCGGGGGCCGTCGCTGACAGCTCGTCGAGCATTGTGACCATATAAGAAGATGTTGCCGACTGACAGCCAGGATAACTCGTTGTCACCTCCAGCGTACCCGGCTCCGTGACAGTAAAGTAATAGCCGTCAGTGCGGTAGATGCTGATGTTGTCGAGTTTGAAGTTGGAGGAATAGCGCCCCGTCACGAAGTAGAAGCCGTCCACTTCGCTGCTTGTACCATTGGGCAGAGTGAAAACGCCCTTGCTGCCATTGGAGATGGCCCAAGCCACGCTGTTCGCCAAGCGGTCCACCTCCAGCGTGATGTGGTACCATGTGTCTGCGGCCAAATCCGTGGTGGTCTCTGTGCCATTGACATTAAAGGTGGTCATGTTTTTGGTTGGAGCGGTGATGTCGAACAGCAAATTTTTATTGCCGTTGATGGAGGCATAATTATCCCAATAATTAGAAGGGTTAATGCCACCCTTACTCATAACGCAGAACTCTGCTCCATCCGTATTTCCAGTTTTTATGGCCATGTCCAATTCGATGGCATACCTGCTGCATTGCGACACATCGACACCATTAAGACGGGTGTAACCATAGCGGGTATTCGTCCCTCCCAGATCAACCAAGAAGTAGTTACCATGCTCGGCATTGCCGGTTGCGATGCTCATAGGTGCTCCAGAGGTTGTCCAGCCACTGACTTCAGTCGTCTGCTCATAATCCTCACTGTAGAGTGTCAGCAGCTCTACCCCTTTCCCATTGAATGTAGCCGTGATGTTGGGTGTCAACTCAATACCGTTGTAACTGAACGTTCCGGGGTTGATACTGACGACAGGCTGCAGGCCGGCGGCAGTCTGCTGGTTGCTGTTGACAGCAAAAGTAGCTTCCGGGCAGTCAACACTCTCACCTGTACCTATAACAAGGTACAGTTTGCCATCTTTTACAGACAGCCGCGGAGTGGTTACACCGTCCAAGCCCTCGAGCACCACGTCATTCTCTATGTCGCCCGATATGCTACCCACAATGCCGATGAAGTATTTTCCGTCATAGAGACTACCGTGCATGGTGAATGCCACGACAGGCTTCAGATATTTGGGTCCGTACTGCTGCCAGACATCACTTGTCCGGGTGTTCAGCGTCAGCTTGCTGATGTTCACTGGGGCTGCTGTTCCGTCGGCATCGATATCTATCATAAGCCGTGCGCCGTGGTTCAGCGTCAGTGCCGTCGTCGTAAGTCCCTTGCGGCCGGTGACGATGCTGGCGCCGTAGTCGGCTGTGATGCCGCCGCCAAAAGTGCCGCCGTCGGTCTCAAGCGTGGTGAAGCGGTTCAGCCACACGGGGCTGCTCTCCATCGTGCCGTTGAAACGCAGCGTACCGGCCCAGACGTTGGTCTCACCAGTATAGGTCTCCGTCACGTCGGGCAGTTCGAGCACGCCATCGCCCTGCTTCACGAGCCGCATTCCGCCCGAGAAGGCTCCGCCGGTCAGCGTGTGGGTATAGGTTTCAGTAGTGATGTTGTTGTTATCGTCGTGTCCCTGTACCCACGACGGCGTGTTGACCGTCAGTATGTAAGGTGCTGCACCGTCTTCCACGTTGACGGTCATGTCGTTCGTCTCGCACATCAGCAGATGATCTGCGGTCGTTGCGATTGTTTCGCCATTGGTCACCTTGGTTCGTCCGTCGTTGGTCAGCGTCGGCGGAGCCACGGTGATGCCTTCCATCTCGCCAAGGAAGTAGCTCAGATGGGGCGGCTGGTTGTAGGCCATCATCTGCCACACCATCGCTTGACGGTACTGGTGGTCGTTCCAAAGCGTAAGCAGGCTAAAGTCGGTGTACATGCCTGTGGTATAGACGCGCAGGTTCTGTCCGCAGCGCACCACAATCTCCTCACGCCAGTCGCCGATGATGTCGCCCTGGAAACAGGGGTTGTTTTTCGAGTCATTATTCATGTTACAGCCACTTGAGGTGAAGAGCCTTCCGACACCGGGCTTCTCCACCTTGGCCTCTCTGGCTATGCCAGGACTGTTCAGAATCTCCGAGCAGAGGTCGCCGTCCCAGTAGATGCGGAAGTTCAGTTCGCCCCAGTCTATCGTCAATCCGTCTATCTCCTCATCGGTTACACTGCTGAACAATCCCGTCGAGACCGACCGTCCCTGAGAACCGGGGTAATTATTTGAGAAGTTGTCCATCAATGCTCGTCCGTCATCATCATCGGCCGTCCGTCTGATATACAATTCGCTGGTGGTTGCGTTACGATAGTTCATGGCTGGTTTGTCTTCGTTACATCCGAAGAACTCCAAACCCTTGCGATAAGGGTCAAAGTCGCCAACGTGCTGTGCGTCTCCATGCCCCAATCCCGTGGTAGAGAGTCCCATACCATTGTCATCGATAACCATCGAGCCATAAACGATCTCATCACGCCCGTCTTCATCAACATCGGCAATAATGTAGTTATGGTAACCGTTGCCGTACCAAGGGCTACTGGAGTCGTTACAATTCCAAGTCCACAGTGTGCTCCATGTATGGTTTTTACTATTCAGGTTCATAGCAATCATTTTATGCCGAGTATAGATGCCGCGCCCTAGGAAAAGACTGGCTTTGCGCCCGTCAAGGAAAGGAGCACCGAAGAAATACTTCGACGAACGGTGACCCGATCCGTCACCCCAAGCACTAGCGCTCTCACGAGTCAGCGGATAATCTGTCACCTGATATTTTTCTCCCGTCTCACCGTTCATATAGATAAGGTACTCTGAACCTGTGCTTGTATAAGCAAGATTTGTTGTCGATGAGCCTTTTTCATTGGATGTGTACCAAACCGGACGAGTGTTGACCGACATATTACCGATGGTAAAAAGCTGTTTCTTACCATCATTACCATAGACAATCATATTGTCGGCACCACGCAAGACCACCTCAGCCTTACCGTCTTCGTCCCAATCGTAGGAAATGATGTTGATTTCCGTAGAATTAGCACTAACCATATTCGGACCGCAGTCGATACGCCACAGCAGTGTAGCTTTACCCGTCTGCCAGTCCACGTCGTACGCATCGAGCACGACAAATTCCCTGGAGTTTTGGGGGTAGATGATCCATCTTGCATTTCCTTTAGCATCTACTAAGCCCGAGTCGTATCCTTTTGCGTCCACCGTGTTCAGCCGCTTGATGATGATTTCTAACTGTCCGTCGCCATCGAGGTCGGCCATCTCTGCATCGTTCGGTTCGTAATGACTGGTCACGTCATTGCCGTCACGGTCATAGACCGTAGCTAAAGGAATATCGAGATAGGCTGTGGCGTAACGGTTGTTTCCATTCTTGTACACATACTGTGTCCATGCTGTAACGGCACCGCATTTTTCCTGCACCGCGCCGTTCACCACTGCTGCCACCTGATAAGTGGTCGTTGGCAGGCCGTTGCTGTTGTCTGCATAGCAGGTTGTGGTCAAGTTCGATGCCACCTCTTTTCCGTTCTTGTATAAGTTGTACTTCACATCGTAATATTCATTTGACAGCCGTCGCCAAGTCACGAGGTTGGTTGTGCTGCCGCTGGTGCTTCCCGTGGGTATGGCCACTAGTCCGCGGTCTAACTTGTCAGTATGACGCTGAGCTATCACTGCCGAACTCATCAAGCCCAAAAAGAAAATCAGGAAAAGTTTCTTATTCATTTCGCTATCTATATTTATACCTTGTTAGTAGTTACGCCAGCCAAGTTCCGTTGGCCAACCGTGCAAAGGTAAGCAAAAAAAGCAAGATGCCCCACTCTTCCGGCCGGGAAACAGCCTTACGTCACAAAAAACATGGTATTTCAGCAAATTTTGCGATGACTTTCATTACCATAGTGATGAGTTTTAGGCTTATGGCTTTGCCATTTCAAGTATTTTTCTTACCTTTGTAGCGATTTAGCAAATGAATGAAATAAACTATGAGAATCAAACTACTGGCATCAACACTGCTGTTCACCATAGCAACCGCAGCACAGAGACAAGAAATAACACTGAGTGACAATTGGCAGTTTTCCCTGGGAAAGTCTGGAGCCAACCAGTTATGGGAGACGGTGAGTGTTCCCCACGACTGGGCTATCAGTGGACCGTTCGACAAAAAATGGGACCTACAAGTAGTTGCCATAGAACAGAACGGTGAACAACAGGCCACCGAGAAGTCGGGACGTTCAGGAGCACTACCCTGGATAGGCGAAGGACACTACAAACGAGACATACAAATTCCATCAGGTTTTTCCGGATGTGCCGAATTGGTGTTCGATGGTGCCATGGCAGAGCCTACGGTCAGTATCAATGGTCAGCGTGCTGGCTACTGGGCCTACGGATACAATACTTTTCGCGTAGATATTTCTAAGTTTGTAAAGCCAGGTAATAATCTTCTAGAGGTTGATCTAAAGAATGTTGAAGAAAGTTCACGCTGGTACCCCGGTGCCGGACTTTACCGTCCTGTGACATTGGTACTAACAGGCAAGGCCCACCTCGACCGCTGGGGCACTTATTTTCGGACACTTCACATAGTCGATGGAAAAGCAGAGGTCGAAGTGACAGCGAAAGGCATTGGAGGAAATGCCATTGAGGTTTGTTTACTCGACAAAAAGGGGCAGCCAGTAGCTTCAGCCCATAATGACACGGACAAGAACGGTCAAACCTGCACATCTTTAGAGGTGGAGAGGCCACTACTTTGGTCACCAGAGTCCCCTAGCCTTTATACACTGCGAATACAGTTGATGGAAAACGGCAAAGTCATCGATGAAATCAGTGAAAAGGTAGGAATCCGTACTATAAGTGTTTCCCGCGAAGGAGGTTTCCAACTAAATGGAACAACCCGCAAATTGAAAGGAGTCTGCCTTCACCATGATCTCGGTCCCTTGGGAGCTGCCGTCAACAAGGCCGCCCTCATCCGCCAGGTGAAGACCATGAAGGAAATGGGCTGCGACGCCATCCGTACAGCCCACAACATGCCAAGTCAAATGCAGATGGATATCTGCGATTCGTTAGGCATGATGGTCATGGCAGAAAGTTTCGACATGTGGATTTACCCAAAGTGCAAAAATGGTTACTCACGTTTCTTTAAGGAGTGGAGTGACCGAGACATTGAGAATCTGGTACTTGCCCACCGCAACCACCCAAGCATTGTGATGTGGTCCATTGGTAACGAGATACCCGAGCAGGGTGACATGAAGGCTGTCAGCATTATCAACCGTCTGCAAGGATTATGTCACCAACTTGACCCATCACGTCCAGTTACCCAAGGCATGGACAGAGCCGAACCAGCATTAAAAGCAGGCTTTGCACAAGCGATGGACGTGCCGGGCTTTAACTATCGCGTACACAAATATCAAAAAAATATAGAGCAACTACCACAAGGGTTCCTCCTCGGAAGCGAGACAGCCTCGACTGTCAGCAGCCGTGGCGTGTACAAATTCCCTGTCACGCCATCTGACCATGCCGTTTATCCCGATGGTCAATGTTCAAGCTATGACGTTGAGTGGTGTTCATGGTCGAACTTGCCCGATGATGACTGGGTGTGGCAGGATGACAAGCCTTGGGTCATTGGCGAGTTCGTGTGGACAGGATATGACTATTTAGGTGAACCGACACCTTATGATGAGTACTGGCCCAGCCGCAGCAGTTATTTCGGTATCTGCGACCTTGCCGGGCTTCCCAAGGATCGCTATTATCTCTATCGCTCACATTGGAACACAAAGGAGCACACCATCCATCTGCTGCCACACTGGACATGGGGGAGAGAACGGCTGAACAAAATCACACCTGTTTATTGCTATACAGACTACCCAGAAGCCGAGTTATTTGTTAACGGCAAGAGCCAGGGACGGATAAAGAAGAATTCCAAAGAGCGACTCGACCGCTACCGTCTGCGCTGGAACAACGTAAAGTACCAGCCAGGCGAGCTCAGGGTCGTTGTCTATGATGAAATGGGTAAGAATAGCGGCGAGCAAAGAGTGAAGACTGCCGACAAAGCAGACCGTCTGAGAGCAGATGTTTGGACACAACACGGCAAGACCATGCTGAAGGCTGATGGCGAGGATTTAGCCTTTGTCACCGTTTCGCTGACAGATGCTAACGGCACACTCATCCCTAATGCTACCGACCAACTGACATTCGAAGTCGAGGGCTCCGGACGTTTTCGTGCCGTATGCAATGGTGATGCCACTTCTTTGGAGCCGTTCACCAAGCCCCAGATGAAACTGTTCAGCGGCCAACTCGTGGTTATCGTGCAGTCCTCCCAACAAGCCGGAAATATAACTTTGAATATTAATGACCCACAACAAAATTTATCAGAACGCATAACCATACCTGTCCAATGAAAAAAACTATTGTCCTTGCATGTTTAGCTTTTACTTTGGGTAGCCATGCTGAAAATCGCGTATTCAGTCCTACCGACCCACACATCCAATATGTTGGTCGTATTAGCTTTCAAAATCCAGAACGTCCTAAATTCAGCTATCCCGGCACACAGATCAACGTTGCTTTCGAAGGCACTACGCTCCGCATGAAATGCAAGCCTGGCAGCGGGTACTTCATGGCCAGGATTGATGATGCCGAGCCGTTCAAGGTGGCCTTTCGAGGCGAACGCGACTCGGTGGTTACCCTCTGCACGGCCTTGTCTCAAGGACGTCATACGGCCCGCCTGATGTACTGCATAGAGGGCTATGAATACCTACCTGAGTTCTGGGGCTTTATCACCGACGGACAACTCGTCACCCCACCCGCCCTGCCATTAAAAAAGCTCGAATTCATCGGCAATTCCATTACCTGCGGCTATGGTAACGAGGGCAAACTTGGCGAGCCTTTTGCCTTTGAAACCGAGAATCACTACTATGCATATGCCCAGATCACAGCACGCCAGCTAGGAGCCGTGGCCAGCATCGTAGCCCGCAGCGGCATCGGTGCCTACCGCAACTACGGGGAGGCGAAGACTGGGTCACCAGACTACAACATGCCCGCGCAGTATGAATACACACTCTACAACAACCACTCCGAACGTTGGGACTTCAGCCGCTACCAACCTGACGTGGTCTGCATCAACCTCGGCACCAACGATCTGTCAACCAACAACTACGACACCACACTACTGAAGCAAGGCTACAAGCGTCTCTTAGGACAGGTACGGACGAACAATACCAAAGCAAAGATTGTGTTCCTCTGCGGTTCAATGCTACAGGGGCAGGAACTTGACATCTGTAAACAGCTGCTCAACGAGGTGGCTGCAGAGGCCCGTCAAGCAGGCGACAAGGAAGTATTCCGCTTCGACTTCACACCCCAAGGCGACCTTGGTTACGGCTCCGACTGGCATCCCAGTCTGGTCCAGCACCAGAAGATGGCAGACGAGCTGACAGTCTACCTTAGACAGCTGATGAAGTAAGCTTCGCCCAACAAAGAACAGTTGGGAGTTAAAATAACCCAATTTACAACTTTTTAGGGAGAAAAATATGGCCATTTGAAGATAAATCGCTAATTTTGCAAGCCAAAACAGACAAGGCATGGAAATCAAAGTCGTCAACAAAGGGCATCAGCCCCTGCCACAGTATGCAACGCCCCAGAGTGCGGGCATGGACTTGCGGGCCAATCTCGATACGCCTATCACGTTGCGCCCCATGGAGCGACGGCTCATCCCTACGGGGCTCTACATCGCCCTGCCTCCGGGCTATGAGGCCCAGGTGAGGCCGCGCAGCGGACTGGCCCTGAAGAAAGGCATCACCGTTCTGAACTCACCAGGCACCATCGATGCCGACTATCGCGGCGAGATAGGTGTCCTGCTCATAAACCTGTCACAGGATGACTTTATGTTGAATGACGGCGAGCGCATTGCCCAGATGGTGGTTGCACGCTGCGAGCAAGGACAATTTCTGTCAGTAGATGCACTTGACGAGACCATTCGGGGCGAAGGCGGCTACGGACATACGGGAGTGAAATAATCGATTTATTAGAGTGAGGAAGTTAGGTTTACCGCTACTCCTGCTGTTTTTCAGCACTGTCGGGCTGGCCGAAGAAACGGTCGGTCTGATTTATGACACATTCTTCTTTGAAGCCATGGTACAGCGGCAGAAAGGCAACAACGATGCTGCCTTTGACCTTCTACAGCACTGCATCAGCCTGAACCCGCAGGCTGCAGAGGCCTACTACTATCTGGCGCAGTACTATCAGATGCTGAAGAATGACAGCCTAGCCCAGCAACATTACCTGAAGGCTGCGGAGCTGGAGCCTGACAATCCGACATTCCTTGAAACGGTGGCACAGTCGTACATCAGCCAGCAGGACTACGACAAGGCCATCACCGTCGTGAACCAGCTCTACGAGCAGGACAAGGGCCGCGAAGAACTGCTTGAAATGCTTTACGAGCTATACCTGCAAACAGAGAACTACGACAAAGCCATTGAGACCCTAAACCTCATAGAGGCCGCCGAGGGCAAAAGCGAACGGTTGTCATATACCAAGAGTGAGCTGTTCACCAAGATGGGCGACAAAGAGGCGGCCATCGCCGAGATGAAAGCACTGTCAGGCCATTACCCCAACGACTTGAACTACAAGGGCATGTACGCCGATATGCTGCTGCGCAACGACGAAGAGCGGCTAGCGGTGGAAATCTACAACCAGATTCTGTCCGAGGAGCCTGATAACACCCGTGCCCAGGTGTCGCTCCGCAGCTACTACCGTGTGCAGGGTGAGGACGAGAAGGCAGACTCCATCACCGAGCGCATCCTACTGAACAAGAATACCACTACCGAACAGCGTATCTACTTGTTGCGGCAGGTAGTGGCCGACAACGAGCGTACCGACGGTGACAGCACAAAGGTGCTGGCCATGTTCCATAAGTTGCTGGCAAAACCCCAGCAAAATGCCGACATTGCCACACTCTGTGCCGCCTACATGGACTTGAAGAAGATGCCCCGCGACAGTGTGAAAGCCATGCTCCAGACCGTTCTCCGCATCGCCCCCGACAACGCCTCCGCCCGACTGCAGCTGGTCAGCTTTGCCTGGGATGACAAGAACCGGGACGAGGTCATCACCCTGTGTCAGGAGGCTCGCCAGTACAACCCGGAGGAAATGGCGTTCTACTACTATCAGGGCATGGCCTATTACCAGGAGGAAGATCACGACAAGGCCTTGGAGGCATTCCAGAACGGCATTGACGTGATTAACGAAGAGAGCAACCCAGCCATCGTCAGCGATTTCTACGCCATACTGGGCGACCTGCTACATCAGAAGGGAATGGCCCAAGAGGCTTTCGAAGCCTACGATTCGTGCCTTGTGTGGAAGGATGACAACATCATGTGCATGAACAACTACGCCTACTATCTCAGTGAACTGGGACAGCAATTGGACAAAGCCGAGGAGATGAGCTACAAGACCATCAAAGCCGAGCCCAAGAGTGCCACCTACCTCGACACCTACGCCTGGATACTGTTCATGCAGAACCGCTATGCCGAGGCAAAAATTTACATTGACCAGGCCTTGCAGAACGACTCCGACAGTAGTGCCGTCATCACCGAGCATGCCGGCGACATCTACATCCAGAACAACGACCCCGAGCGTGCCGTTGCCCTGTGGCAGCAAGCCCTGCAAAAAGCCCCGGAGAACAAAGTGCTCATCAGAAAAATAAAAAAAAGAAAATACATTAAGAAATGAAGACATCGAATATCTTAAAGACGGCCGCCATTGCACTGACCCTGCTGCTGGCATCGTGCGGCACGAAGAAAAAGGTGGCTGAAGAACAGAAGCCCGCAGTTGTCATCAACACCGGCCAGACAGAGTTCTTGAACAAGGTGACCAAGAACATGCAGCAGACGAAATTCATCACTTCCAAGGTGAAATTCTCTGTCGAGGTGGGCGCACAGGATATCACACTCACCGGCAACCTCAAGATGAAGCGCGACGATGTCATCCGCCTGCAGCTCATGGCCTTTGGCTTTGTCGAGGCAGCACGCATCGAGTTCACCAAGGACTATGTGCTCATCATGGACCGCATCAACAAGCAATACATCAAGGCACCCTACGTCCACATTGACTTCCTGCGCAACAGCGGTCTGAACTTCTATTCACTGCAGGCTCTGTTCTGGAACGAGCTGTTCCAGCCCAACCATGTCACGTTAGCCGCCGAGGACATGCAGAAGTTTACGACAAACACCGATAACGAGGATGCCCTCATCGGCTATGAGGACGGCAAGATAGACTACAGCTGGCTGGCCAACCAGAGCACAGGCATCATCAAGATGGCCAACATCATGTACAAAGACCGCTTCAATGGCAACACACAGCTCAATTGGGACTACGACAACTTCAAAGTGATGGAGAATACCAACAAGCAATTCCCCAACGACATGAATGTCATCCTGACAACACCCAAGAAGGAAATCAAACTGGGCATCAAGTTGAACTACATCAACAACGAAACTGAGTGGGAGACACGTACGGAAGTCTCGACCAAGTACCGCGAGGTGAGCATTGACGAAATCCTGCGGCGTTTCATGGCATTGTAACCTAACCCATGAGGCCATTTCATTTCTGGATACTGACTGTCAGCTGCTGGCTGCTGGCTTTCACTGCTGTTCCTGCACAGACACGTAAGTCTGCGCAGCAAAAAGCACGTACCGCCCAAGTACAAAAGACCAAAGCCAAAAGCCAACCGGCCAAAGCCAAGTCCCAACAGGCAAAAGGCAAGTCCAAGATCCAGCCGGCAAAAGGCAAGCCCCAGCAGGCCAAGGGCAAGGGACAGAATACGAAAGCAAAAACACCTCAAGGACCTACCGTCAAAGGTCTGCAGAGCCAGCGCCAACTGCTGCAGAAACAGATTAAGGAGCAGGAACTCAAGCTGCAAGCCAACCGTAAGGATGTGAAGAAGCGTCTGGAGAATCTTCAGATGATTAACACTGAGATTGCCGACAAGCGCCGAACCATCGACACCATTCGCCACGACCTGAACATCCTTGACGGCAACATCGCCACTCTGGACATCCAGCTGAAAACCCTGGAACAGAAGCTCACCGAGCGTAAGCAAAACTACATGAAGTCCATGCGCTACATGCACCGCAATCGTTCACTCCAAAACCAGCTCATGTTCATCTTCAGCGCACAGAACTTCACACAGATGTACCGCCGTATGCGCTTCACCCGCGAATACGCCCAGTACCAGCGGGCACAGGGCGAGGCGGTCATGATCATGCAAGAGCAGGTGGAACAGGCCAAGAAGGAACTCTCCAGCACCAAACAGCAGAAGAGTACCCTGCTCGACCGCGACGAACAGGAACGCAAGGACCTCGAAGGCAAGCAAGCCGAACAGCAGCAAGTGGTCAACACCTTGCAGAAAGAACAAAAGACCATACAGGGACTTATTGACGAACAGCGTAAGAAAGATGCTGCCCTCAACGCCCAAATTGAGAAGCTTATTGCCGAGGAAGTAGCCCGTGCCAAGGCCCGTGCCGAAGCCGAGGCCAAGCGCAAGGCCGCCGAAGAGGCTGCTAAGAAAAGGGCTGCCGAGCTGGCCCGCAAGAAAGCCGCTGCAGAGGCTGCCGCCCGCGAGAATGCCCGCCGCATTGCTGAGGCCAAGGCTCGTGAGGAGCGTGCCAAGCAGGAGGCTCTGGCCGCCGCCAAAAAGAGTGAGGATGAGAAGAAAGCTGCCGAACAGGCGGCCCGTGAGGCGGAACAGGCCCGCCGTGCCGCCGAGCGTAAGGCTGCCGAAGATGCCAAGGCTCATGAACGTGAGATGGCTGAAGCTCAGCGCAAGTCCCTTCGCGAGACCCCAAAAGTAGAGAAATCATCGTTCAAGTCTTCCAACACTGTTGCCGACCGCCATCTCAGCGGCAGTTTCGAGAGCAACCGGGGCCGGCTGCCCATGCCCATATCAGGCAAATACCGCATTGTCAGCGGCTTCGGTCAGAACGACGTCGAAGGTCTGAAAGGAGTTCGTCTCGACAACAAAGGCATCAACATCAAGGGAGATGCCGGTGCACAGGTCCGGAGCATCTTCGATGGGGAAGTATGTGCTGTCTTCAATATCAGCGGCATCATGGGTGTCATGGTGCGCCATGGCCGTTACATCTCGGTCTATTCCAACCTATCGTCTGTCAGTGTCCAGCGTGGCCAGCGTGTCAGCACCCGTCAGGCACTGGGTTCCGTCGGTTCCGACGGCATCCTCAAGTTCCAGTTACGCAACGGCAGCGACCCGCAGAATCCCTCCCGCTGGCTGGCTCGCTGACCACCTGTCAATTACCAGAATAGCTGTTCAGGATATTCAGATAATATTCCTTGAAATCTTTCCACCTATAATAAGGAGCCATGTTCGTCTTGAGCGGCAGCGTGACCTCATCCTCGTTGAGCAAAACCTTAAAGATGACGTCCGTATCTCGCGTGTTTCTACAATAAAAGACGAACTGTATGTTTGCTGACATGGGAATAATCCTATAGTTACGCCATCCCTTACGGTCTATCTGTTCCAGGTCATTGATCTGCTGGCCGTAACCGTTCAGGTCAAGGAGGCAAACCAGCGACAGCAATGCCCTCTCATGGCCAAAGCGGAGCGAGGCACAAGGCTGTCCCTTGCCAATGCAGCTGTCAGCCTCAAGGATGATGCGGCGGAGCAGGTTCCGCTGTGAGAATGGCTGACGGCCATCGTTTTGGGGAGAGGCAGCGAAACCGAGATAATAGCGGGCGTTTTCGCGCAGCCAGTTCTGGTACAGTTCCTCGTCCGAGTACGCATCGTATAGGGTCAGGTGCTTACGCTGTTCCGTATTCTGGATATTAGAAGCCACCTTGAAAAAACTGTAGTTGAGAAGTGAGGCATTCACTTCTCGCTTGATGTATGCCGTATCGTTGAAGAGGCGCTCCATCAACTGTGCAGGACGGTCGTGATGCCAGTAAAACATCTGGAACGGTTCTCCGGTGGTCATGTCAACTCCGGCTTTCTCCAATAAAGTGTCTTTCTGGTCCATGTAATACATGTCGGACATGCTAGCATCATGCGTGATCCTCAGGCGGGGATTCTTTAGAAGAAACTGTTGCAAGGCGTTTTCCATAGACAGCAAGCTGCGTATGGTCACGGTACTCTTGGCATCAACATGCGCACTGCCGGCAAACACCTCGGGGAAGCGTTCATACATCCGCCGAGCTATCTGCTTCTGCTGCTCCGCCCCCAACAGGGTCAATTCCCCCTGCCGTCCCTCCACATCTTGGCGTATGACTTCCAAGCGCAGCAGGATATTCTCGCCGAAAAGGGTCAGTTTACCCGCCGTGGAGGCACGGCGCAAGGTATTCAGCGAATAGTCGTACTCCTGCATACTGGTAAGATAGCAGGAACCATGGCTACCGTAATGGCTGATATGGAAAGGCCGCCAGCCGTCAGGAGCCGGCGACAGGCGTTTCTGCGGTCCCATGTAGGCCAGCAAGTTGCTGGCCGACAACCTCAGATTATTCGCGATCTCCTCCTTAGCTGTCTGCCCCATGAGGAGTACTGACATAAATACCGAGAAGAGAAATGATACCGTTCTTCTCATAGCCTTCAATTTTTCACATTTCGCGTGCAAAGGTACAAAAATAATTCATAAATCATGGGCCATAATTCACAATTATTTTTTATCTTTGCACACAAATTGGTAACGCTTATGGGTAAAAGTTCAAAATGGCACGATGACAACTGGCTGCTGCTCATGCAAATCTACCTGCGCCGCCCCGTCGGTGTGAAGGCTGTATATAACCGCGAGATGGTGAACTTAGGGCTGGAATTGCATATACATCCCCAGATCCTGAATTCTAAAATGCGCGACATCGCATCGTTGGAGACACCACGTATAGAGCACATCTGGCAAACCTACGGCAACAACCCGCGCAAACTAGCACGGGCAGCAAGCCTGTTGCGCGAGATGAAAGGATTCGGACGGGCAGACGAGTTCTACGACGGTGTCGAATTGAACAAAACATGGGAAAAGGACTGGGAACCGCTGGCTGAGGACAAATCACTGACTCCCATCATACTGATACTGGTTCTCGACCTGTACTTCCGTCTGACACCAGCCACCATGGTGAGAGAGACACCCGAAGTCCAAGAACTGGCACGCCTTATAGGCATCAGCACCAGCGTAGCTGTGGAAATATTAGACGGTTTCCAGCACTGCGACCCATACCTGAACCGCCGCGATGTCTCGCTGAGTCCTCTGTTGCTGCCCTGTCAGAAGGTATGGCAACGCTACGGGAACGGCGATACGGAAGACCTGGCGGAACTGGCCAGGCAACTCATGGAATACTATAGGACGAAATAAACTGAGATGAGCGAAAGACAGGGACAAATACAGGAGCTGAAACAAGAGCAGAAACTCATACAGAGTATCTCACAACAGCAGTTGCTACAGGCGCAGCTGGTGGAGCTGCCCATTGCCCAGCTTATAGAGCGTATCAACACCGAGATGGACGACAATCCGGCCTTGGAGACCAATACCGATGCCACGGAGTCTCCCGACTACCCGGACTATTCGGAATCTTCAGACACTTCAGAAGATATAGAAGACTATGACACCCAGCGCGAGCGTGAAGAACGCCAATCGGCCCTTGATGCTGCCTTAGAGGGCATTGGCCGTGACGATGAAGATCTGCCTGTCTTTCAAGGCGACAGCAATGTGGGTGAGGAGCGTGAAGAATTACTGTTCGGTGAAACGACATCGTTCCACGACCTGCTGAAAGAACAGATGAGTCTGGCCAACCTAACAGAACGCGAACGCGACATCATGGAATACCTCATCGGCTCACTCGATGATGACGGACTGCTGCGCAAGCAGTCGGCGGCCATCAGCGACGAATTGGCCATCTACCATAACATTGAGGCTACGCCACAGGAGATTGACAGCGTCATCGCGATACTCCAGCAGTTCGACCCTGCCGGCATCGGGGCACACACACTGCAAGAGTGCCTGCTGCTACAGATTGCCCGCCGCGAAGACTCTACTCTGAAGACCCTGATGCAACGGGTGGTCACCAATTATTTCGAAGCTTTCACCAAGAAGCACTGGGACAAGATCCAGTCTGCACTCAAACTAAACGACCTGCAGACGCAGGCCCTTTTCGGTGAACTGCGGAAACTGAACCCCAAACCCGGTGCCTCGATGGGAGAGACGGTCGGACGGTCAATACACCAGATAACCCCCGACTTCTTCGTCGAGACTCAGGACGACGGCACCGTCACCTTCACCTTGAATCAGGGCGACCTGCCAGAGTTGCAGGTGTCGCAGTCGTTTGCCGACTCCATGAAGGAATATCAGCAGAACAAGGAGCACATCACCCGCCAACAGAAAGAGGCCCTGCTCTATATAAAGAAAAAGGTGGAAGCCGCCCAAGGATTCATCGAAGCACTCCGTGTACGTCGTCACACATTAACTGTAACCATGCAAGCTATCATCCAGCTGCAGCGACAGTACTTCATCGACGGCGACGAGAGTTCACTGAAGCCGATGATCCTGAAAGACGTGGCCGAACGCACCGGACTTGACCTGTCAACCATCTCCCGCGTCTCCAACTCGAAGTACGCACAGACGAGGTGGGGGACCTTCCCCTTGCGCCATTTCTTCAGCGACAGCTATGTGACAGACCAGGGAGAAGAACTGTCCACACGCCAGATCAAGGCGGCTCTGCGCGACATTATCAATGCCGAAGACAAGCGTAAGCCGCTGAGCGACGATGCGCTGACCAGACTGCTGGCCGAACAGGGATTCCCCATTGCCCGCCGTACCGTGGCAAAATACCGCGAACAGATGGGCCTACCTGTGGCAAGACTAAGAAAATAAGGAAAAGGAGCCATGACAAGAGAACGACAAATCATCATAGCGGCAAGGGTGGCCAGCATGGTCTTCACCCCTTTCTACCTGCCCATCCTGGGTCTGATAGTGCTGTTTTTCCTGACCTATCTTAGCCAGTATCCGCCCAGCTACAAGTTCTTTGTGCTGGCAGTAGTCTATTTCTTCACCATCTTGTTACCCACCTTCCTCATCCACATCTACCGCCGCTACCAGGGCTGGACGCTTTTAGAACTAGGCACCAAAGAGCGCCGTATCGTCCCATACGTCGTTTCCATCCTGTGCTATTTCACCTGTCTCTATATCATGGAGCAGATGCACATACCCTACTTCATCCGCAGTATCGTGGTTTGCGCCCTGGTCATCCAGATTGTTTGCGCACTCATCAACGTGTGGTGGAAGATTTCCACCCACACGGCAGCCATCGGGGGTGTGGCAGGAGCCTTGTTCATCTTCTCCGAGGTGTTCCGCTTCAACCCGATGTGGTGGTTCTGCCTTGTACTCATCATCGCAGGCATGCTCGGCACCAGCCGCATGATTCTGCGACAGCACTCCCTGCTCCAAGTGGTTGTCGGCTTTGTCATCGGCTTCGCCTGTGCCATCGTCGGCATCCTCTATCTGTAGATTAACAGTTCACAAAAGACATCATGAAAGCAATAGTAAGCATTATCATGGGCAGCACCAGCGACCTGCCCGTCATGGAGAAAGCCTGTAAGCTGCTTGACGAGCTGCAGGTACCGTTCGAAGTCAACGCCCTCTCGGCCCACCGTACACCCGAGGCCGTCGAGGCGTTTGCACGTACCGCCAAGGAGCGCGGACTGAAAGTCATCATTGCCGGCGCCGGCATGGCCGCTGCCCTGCCTGGTGTCATCGCCGCCTCTACCACACTGCCGGTCATTGGCGTGCCTATCAAAGGTATGCTCGACGGCTTGGATGCCATGCTTAGCATCATCCAGATGCCACCGGGCATTCCCGTGGCTACCGTCGGTGTCAACGGTGCCCAGAACGCCGCCATCCTCGCTGTCGAGATGCTGGCACTGGCCGATGAGGCACTGGCTCAGCGTCTGACAGCCTACAAGTCGGGCCTGAAGGCAAAGATTGAGAAGGCCAACCACGACTTAGCTGAAGTAAAGTATGAGTACAAGACGAATTAGCAGTGTCTGCCATGTCGGCAACATCGCCATTGGCGGCGACAACCCCATCCGCATCCAGTCGATGGCCACCACCGATACTAACGACACGGAGGCCTCTGTGGCACAGGCCAAGCGCATCATTGATGCCGGTGGTGAGATGGTGCGCTTCACCACCCAGGGCACCCGTGAGGCAGAGAACATGAAGAACATCTCGGCCCGTCTGAAGGCCGACGGCTACAACCAGCCGTTAGTTGCCGACGTCCACTTCACCGCCCATACCGCCGACATCGCCGCACAGTACTGTGAAAAAGTACGCATCAATCCTGGCAATTATGTTGACCCGGGGCGCACCTTTAAGCATCTGGAGTACACCGACGAAAAGTATCATGAGGAACTGAAGAAGATTGAGGCCAGACTCGTGCCTTTTATCAATATCTGTAAGGAACACCACACCGCCGTCCGCATCGGCGTGAACCACGGCTCGCTCTCCGACCGCATCATGTCACGCTACGGCGACACCCCAGAGGGTATCGTTGAGAGCTGCATGGAGTTTCTCCGTATTTTCCGCCGTGAGCAGTTCGATGACGTGGTCATCTCCATCAAGGCCTCAAACACCGTGGTGATGGTACAGTCCGTCCGTCTGCTGGTCAAGACGATGGACCGTGAGGACATGCACTACCCGCTACACCTTGGCGTCACCGAGGCCGGAGACGGCGAAGACGGGCGCATCAAGTCGGCCGTCGGCATCGGTGCCCTGCTGACCGAGGGCATTGGCGACACTATCCGCGTGTCACTCTCTGAGGAGCCTGAGTGCGAGATTCCCGTTGCCCGTAAGCTTATCGACATGATTGATGAGTGTACCCGCCTGCGTGAGGAGGCAGAGACGAAAATCCACGACGGCTGGCTGACACTTGAATTCCCTGACCACATGGAGTGGGAAGACCTGCAGTTGAAATGTGCTATGGCGGCCGGAGCGGCACTCATCGACAAGAAGGCCGACAAGTTGTGCATCGTTTATGGCCAGACCTTCTCTTTCGTTCCACAGGAGCGGCTACGACAGTTGGCGGATGTCATCCTCCAGGCCGCCCGTGTGAAGTTCACCAAGACGGAGTATATCTCCTGTCCCGGCTGTGGCCGTACTCTCTACAATCTCCAGGACACCATCCGGCGCATCAAGGCTGCCACCAGCCACCTCGTAGGCCTGAAAATCGGCATTATGGGCTGCATCGTCAACGGCCCAGGGGAAATGGCCGATGCCGACTTCGGCTACGTCGGCGCCGGCCGAGGGAAAATCTCACTCTATCGCCAGAAAGAGTGCATCCTGAAGAACATCCCCGAGGAGGAAGCCGTCGATCGCCTATTGGAACTCATCGAAAAAACTCAAAACCCAACGAAATGAAAAAAACACTTTTCCTTTGCTTCACCGTCCTGCTGGCTGTAGCATGCAACCGGAAAGGTGCCGACACCCCCGTCAATCAGCAAAACGCCACCACGACAGAAAGCGAACAGCCCAGTGGCACCGAAGTCGGCGAATACTATACCGACATCGAACTACCTGGTATCCAAGGTAATAGCGTAAAAGTCAGCGACTATGTGGCCAAGAACAAGTACACACTTATTGATTTCTGGGCTTCCTGGTGCGGTCCCTGCCGTGCAGAGATGCCCACCGTCGTTAAGGCTTACACCGACTATCACGACAAAGGCTTTGAGGTCGTCGGCGTGTCCTTGGACAACAGCAAGGAAGCCTGGGTGAAGGCCATCGACAAGCTGAAGATGCCGTGGCCACAGATGAGCGACCTGCGGGGCTGGGAGTGCAGGGGTGCCCGACTTTACAACATCCAAAGCATTCCCGCCAACATCCTCATCGACCAGCAGGGCAAGATTGTCGCCAAGAACCTGCGTGGCGAAGGGCTGCTCAGCAAGATGGCTGATCTGATGAAGTAGAACGGACCAGTTTGAACAGTTTGTCCGAAGGACGGACCTTATCGGGCACAGCTATACTAACCCGGGTGCCCTGCTTCGCCACCTCCACGGGGCCTTCATCGTCGTGTATCTCGTTGGCAGTGACGTACATCACACCAGTCGTCGGGCCGGTAATCAGGAGTTTGTCTCCCCGGCAGAACGTTGTGGCCTCAACAGTGAATTCTGCCACGCCGAGCCGTGAGTAGTATTTCGTGCCTTTGCCGATATAGACTTTGCGCTCGGTAGCATTCGAACCGTAGTGCTTGTTCCACTCGCCCATCAGCTGTCCCTGGTAGTAGCCGTCCCAGAAGCCCCGGTTGAAGACGGTGGCCAGACGCACATCCCACTCATCCTTGCGCTCCTCGGTGAAGGTCTCGTCAAGTACCGCACGGATGGCCTCCTTATAGCACTTCACCACGGTATAGACATATTCCGGGCCACGGGCACGGCCCTCAATCTTGAAGACCCGCACACCGGCCTTCATCAGCTTGTCGATGAAGCGCACGGTCTTTAGGTCCTTAGGCGACATGATATACTTGTTGTCTATCTCCAGCTGATAGCCAGTCTCGTTGTCGGTCACGGTGTAGGAACGGCGGCAGACCTGGATGCATTCACCACGGTTGGCACTGCGGTTGGCGGCGTCAAGGCTCATGTAGCACTTGCCGCTGATGGCCATGCACAGCGCTCCATGACAGAACATCTCGATGCGTATCAGCTGACCTGACGGTCCGCAGATATGCTCTTCTTCCACCTGCCGGTAGATCTCGGCAACCTGCTCCATATTCAGTTCGCGTGCCAACACTACGACATCGGCAAACTGGGAATAAAAGCGCAGTGCCTCGATATTCGAGATGTTCAGTTGTGTAGAGAGATGAACCTCCTGCCCCACCCTATTGCAATATTGCATGACAGCCACGTCTGAGGCGATGACAGCCGAGATGCCGGCCTCGTGGGCCGCATTGATAATCTCACGCATCAGTGGCAGGTCTTCGCCGTAGATGATGGTGTTCACCGTCAGATAGCTCTTGATGCCGTGGGCATCACACTGTCTGGCAATTTCTCTCAGGTCGTCAATCGTGAAGGTCGAGGCCGAATGTGCCCGCATATTCAGTTTCTCAATACCGAAATAGACAGAGTCGGCACCTGCCTGAATAGCCGCTGCCAGCGAGTCGTGCGTACCGACAGGAGCCATGATTTCAAATTCTTCAAGTTTCATGGGTGCAAAATTACGATTTTTATTCCACTTCTTTACCTTAATCTGAAAAAACTTTTGTATATTTGCACCCCGAAGGCCAATACATGGAAAAGAATCTGACTATAACACATAGCTTTAGCTATGGAAACAGGTTGGCTGCCGTCATGCTCTGCCTGTTGACGGCAGGGGCGACGAGCGCCCCATTCCTTCTAGCCTTCACGCTATGCACCGGCTGCACCCAACAGCCGCCCGAGCATTTTGTCTATGAAGTGCTCAACCCCATGACCCCCGTCAAAGACCAAGGGAAGAGCCAGCTGTGCTGGGCTTATGCCATGCTCGCCGCCATTGAGACCGAGCACCTGCGCTGGGGCGACTCGGTCAATCTGTCACCATACTATATCGGGAAGATGATAGAGCACGAGCCAGGAGCGCCCAAGTCGGGACGCGGCATGGGAATAACTCTCATCAACCTGATACAGAAATACGGCATCGTGGGCTACGATGCCATGCGCAGTGCCGACACGCCTCCCCCGCGATGGGTGTTCATGCTCGGAGCGGAATATACACCGCAGGAGTTTGCCCGCAGCGTCTGCGCCCCCGGTGAGTATGTAGCACTCACCAGCACCGACAAAGTTCCTTACGGACAGGAGGTAGAGCTGGACGTGGACGACAACTGGATGCACGACAGGTTTCTGAACGTACCGATGGACACGCTGCTGCGGCGGACAGTACATGCCGTGCGCCGCCACCACGGCGTCTGCTGGGAGAGCCGCCGCCACGCCATGGCCATCGTCGGCATTGCCCACGATGACAACGGCAGGAAGTACTTCGTGATGAAGAACTCATGGGGCACCGCCCGCCGTAACAAGGGGTTGGAGTTCCTGGCGTTCGATGACTTCCGTGACGAGACACTGGCCGTGGAGATGCCGCAAAACGTCTTTTATGAACAATAGTTATATATGAGAAAACAATTGTTAATAGCTGCGCTGGCCATCGTGACTGGCATATCAGCACAAAAGCAGCCGCCCATGACGCTGCAATACGACCGGTCGGCCGACTACTTCGAAGAGTCGCTGCCCATCGGTAACGGCAGACTCGGTGCCATCGTTTATGGCGGCACCGACGACAATATCATCTACCTGAACGACATCACCCTGTGGACGGGAAAGCCCGTTGACCGTAACCTTGACCGCGAAGCCCACAAGTGGATTCCGCAGATTCGCGAGGAGCTGTTCCGCGAGGACTACCGAAAGGCTGACTCACTGCAGCTGCACGTACAGGGGCCGAACTCACAGTTCTTCCAGCCGCTGGCCACACTCCACATACGCGACCTAAACAAAGGCAATGTCAGCAGCTACCGCCGACAGTTGGACCTCGACTCGGCACTCGTCAGCGACTGCTACGAACGCGGTGGCTGCACCGTTGCGAGGGAATACCTGGCATCCTTCCCTGATAGTCTTATCGCCATACAGCTGACAGGAAAGGTGAACATTGCTGTCAGCATGACAGGACAGACGCCGCACAGTGCCAAGGCTGCCAACGGACAGATCACCATGACCGGCCACGCCACAGGCGACCCGCAGCAGAGCATACACTTCTGCACCATACTTCGTGCCGAGACTGACGGCATAGTGAAGGCTGCCGACTCTACGCTGACCATTAGTGGTGCCAGCCAGGCGACGCTCTACATTGTCAACAGAACCAGTTTCAACGGTTTCGACCACCACCCCGTCAGCGAAGGTGCCGACTACTTAGAACAGGCCACAAACGACAGCTGGCACACCCGGAACCTGACATACGCCGACATGCGCCGCCGCCACATCGCCGACTACCGCCACTTCTACGACCGTGTAAAGCTATTACTGGGAACCCATGAGCCCTATACTCCCCTCCTAACCACCGACGCCCTGCTAAAAGCCTACCCCGCCAACGACAGCAACAACCGCTACCTCGAAATGCTCTATTTCCAGTATGGCCGTTATTTGCTGATCAGCTGTAGCCGTACCGAGAGCGTGCCCGCCAACCTACAGGGACTCTGGACGCCACACCTCTGGTCGCCCTGGCGTGGCAACTACACCGTGAACATTAACTTGGAGGAAAACTACTGGCCAGCCTTCACGGCAAACCTGGCCGAGATGGCACAGCCGCTTGACGGTTTCATCAGCGCATTAGCCGCCAACGGACAGTTTACTGCCCGCAACTACTACGGCATCAACCGGGGCTGGTGCTCCAGCCACAACAGCGACATCTGGGCCATGACCAACCCCGTGGGCGAGAAGAACGAGAAACCCGAATGGGCCAACTGGAACTTAGGCGGTGCATGGCTTGTGAACACCCTCTGGGAGCGGTTCCTCTTCACACAGGACAAGGCATATCTGCAAGACGTGGCCCTGCCCCTGATGAAGGGCGCTGCTGACTTCTGTCTCGACTGGCTCATCGACAACCCGCGGAAGCCAGGCGAGTTGATTACCGCCCCCAGCACATCGCCCGAGAATGAGTACGTCACTGACCAGAACTACCACGGCATGACTTGCTATGGAGGCACCGCCGACCTGGCCATCATCCGTGAACTGTTCCAGAACGTCATCACCGCCTGCCGGCTATGCGGCAGCAACGACACCACACCCTATGAGGCAGCCCTTGCACGACTCCATCCCTACACTATTGGCAGCAACGGCGACCTGAACGAATGGTACTACGACTGGCGCGACTATGACCCGCACCACCGCCACCAGAGCCACCTTATCGGTCTGTACCCCGGCAGCCATCTGACCAGTCCCGACCTGCTGAAAGCTTGCCAGCAGACGCTCATTCAGAAAGGCGACGAGAGCACCGGTTGGTCCACCGGCTGGCGCATCAACCTCTGGGCACGGCTCGGAAGGGGCAAGGAGGCCTATCATATCTACCAGAAGCTATTGAGCTACGTGTCGCCGAGTGGGGGAACGAACTATCATCGCGGCGGCACCTACCCGAACATGATGGATGCTCACCCACCTTTCCAGATTGACGGCAACTTCGGCGGCACGGCCGGCGTCTGCGAAATGCTGATGCAGAGCCGTTTTTCCGATACCCACTCCACTATTGAACTGTTGCCCGCCTGCCCTGAGCAGTGGAAGGATGGCAGCGTCAGCGGACTCTGTGCCCGCGGCGGCTATGAAGTATGCTTCTCGTGGAAAGACGGCAAGGTGCGCGACTGCACCATCAAGGCCGGCAAGGACGGCACCGTCACCTTATCGTATAATAATATGAGCAAGACGCTCAAACTAAAAGCTGGGCAGACGCTGCCCGTGAAGACATGGTAAAGAACGCGATTACTGAAACCAGCCTTGAAGAGGCAAAGACGTGGGGCAACACCTCAGTCCTCGGCGACGGCCTCGTCCTGTCAGACCGCATTGCTGGCACTGACGCTTCGGACACACCACAACGCATGAACTTCATCATGATGGCCCTCTGCCGACAGGGGGAGGCCCGCTACGCCATCGACACTAGGGAACAGACGGTGAAAGCCGGCGACCTGCTATTCATTTCCGAAGGTCACATCATGGACTTCTTCCGTGCCTCGCCTGACTTCGACTGTCTGTCCATCATGCTCAGCACGGAGTTCTATCACAGTTTCGTCCTTAACGTGAAGAACGTATCCTCACTGTTGCTCTTCTCTACAAACAATCCTGTGGTGCAGCTCACCGCCAAGGAGGTGCAGACCTACACCAACTTTCATAACGCCATCAGCGATAAGATAGCCGACAGGGGACACCACTTCCGTACACAACTAGTGAAAGCCCTGCTTCTGGCCATGTTCTACGACATGTCGGGAGTCATCTGGCGCGTGGAGCAGCAGGGACAAAAGGTTCAGACCCGCGCCGACAGCATCTTTGCCAATTTCATCAGGCTACTTGAAGAGCACTTCCGGAAAGAGCGCCGCGTCAGGTGGTACGCCCTCCAGTTAGGCATCACGCCCAAGTACCTGTCTGAGGTGGTCAAACAGGTCAGCAAGCGCACACCGAACGAATGGATTGACCATTATGTCGTGCTGGAACTACGTGTCCTGCTGAAGAACTCAACCAAAAGTATCAAGGAGATTTCTGACGAACTCAACTTCCCCAACCAATCTTTCCTCGGCAAATACTTCAAGGAGCATATTGGCATGAGTCCGTCGGAATACCGGAAGGAGTAGAGTCACAAATATCCCTGCAAGCGCAACTCATCGGCCAACTCACAGAGTTCGAGGTACCAGGCTTCACCAAAACGCCGGATGAGAGGCTCCTTCAAGAACTTATAGAGAGGAAGGTCGAGTTCACGTCCTTTCTTGACGGCATCCTCGCAGATTTTCCAGCGGTGATAGTTCAGGCCCGTCAGTCCGCCGCCAAACTGTTTCTCACGGATAGGATAGAGCGCACAACTGACAGGTTTGCAGAATGAGCAGCGCCCGGCATGGTAGGCTTTCTCCAGCGCACACAGACAAGTGCCACCCTCTCCATAACAGGTGAAGACACAATCCCTGCCGCCGACAATACTTGTCACCAGGTCGCCGTCACGGTCGGTATAGGCCACACCCTGACGGTCGATAACACTTTGGGCCGAAGCGCAGAGGTCACCCCATACCACATCAAGGGCATCCTCTATGCCGCCTATCTCGTCCACCGTCACTGGGGCTCCTGCGTCGCCTTCTACACAGCAGATGCCCTTACACTTCTCGTAGTCACAACAGAACCTCTCTGTCAGGATGTCTGATGATAGCAGCACACCGCCGACTTCAAAAATTGGGGGAAGACAGCGTTTGGCTACCATACTATTGGCTCTATTCCGTTTTCTTGTAGATACTGATTGCAGCGCGAGAACTGGTGCTGGCCGAACCAGCCGCCACGGTTGGCGCTAAGCGGTGAGGGATGGACGGACTCCAAGACGAGGTTCTTCGTCTTGTCTATCATATACGCCTTGCCACGGGCAAAGCCGCCCCAAAGCATATAGACCAGATGCTCACGGTGGGTGGCCAGAACCTGGATGGCAGCATCGGTGAACTTCTGCCAACCCAGCGTAGAGTGGCTGTTGGCCTGATGGGCACGTACCGTCAGCGTGGCATTGAGCAGCAGCACCCCCTGCTGCGCCCACCGCGTCAGGTTGCCCGATGCTGGGATAGGCGTGCCCAGATCATCGTGTATCTCCTTGAAGATGTTTTGCAACGACGGAGGGAACATCACCCCGTCCTGTACCGAGAAACTCAGCCCGTGGGCCTGTCCCGGTTCATGGTACGGGTCTTGTCCGATAATCACCACCTTCACCTTGTCGAAAGGGCAGAGGTTGAACGCATTAAAAATCAACTTGCCCGGCGGATAGCACGTAGTCTGCATATACTCCTGCCGCACTGCCCCTGTCAGCTGGGCGAAGTACGGCTTCTCAAACTCCGGAGCCAGGTGCTCCTTCCATGTATTCTCTATCTGTACATTCATAGTCTCTCATTTTCTGTTAGGTCAGAAAGGGGCCTCAATCTCAAAACGCTGTCGCACGCCCGTCACCGGATGGTTCAACTCTATTCGCTCAGCATGCAGGTAGAGCCGGTCATCCGGCCGGCCGTAAAGTTCGTCACCCCTGATGGGACACCCCAGACCGTCGGGATGAGCGCAGTGCATACGCAACTGGTGGGTACGACCAGTGTGAGGAAACAGCCAGACACGGTTGTCATCCACCAGTTCATAGTCGGTCACAGCCGGCTTGCCTCGCTCGTAGTCCACCACCTGCCGGGGCCGGTTAATGGGGTCGCTAAGCAGTGGCAGGCTGATGCGACCCTGTCGCCGTGACGGTACACCGTCGAGCAGGGCAACATAGCGCTTACTGATGGTATGGTCGGAAAACTGCTGCTGCAGGGCGGCATGGACACTGCGGCTCTTCGCTGCCACCATCAACCCGCTAGTCCACATGTCGAGACGGTGAGCCAGCATGCTGTTCGGGAAACGCTGATGCAGGATGGTGGCCACAGAGTGCGTACCGATACGGCCAGGTACACTGAGCAATCCCGAGGGCTTGTTCACCACAACCATCCAGTCATCCTCATAGACTACCTCAATATCAAGCTGGGGCAGTCCCCGTTCCTCAGGATTCGGATCAACCTCCAGTCCCTGCAGCATCCAGGTCAGCACGGGCTTGCACTTGCCTCGGCAGGCAGGATAGAACTGGCCGTGCTGGCGAATTTCCGTGCGGGGCGACTCACCCCACCAGAATTCAGCCATGGCCACCGGCTTCAGCCCCTGCCTGTAGGCAAACTGCAACAGCTTTGGTGCACAGCAGTCACCCGTACCACCAGGCGGCAGCGGGTATTTCCTACGTATGCGCTCTGAGCTGTGGTAGTCCTGCCATATACTAACCAGGTCTCTCTCCTCACCCCGGGCGTTCAGCAAGCGGTACTGCGTAAAAAGCCACATCTGTAACTCCTGCGACATCTGCCTATGATTGGCAGCGTCCTTGATCTGTCGTTCCGCCAGCTTGAAATAGCCGTCAGGCTGCTGGGCATCAAACACAGGCGGAACGAAGTAAGGCCAGTCGTTGCGCCCTTCGAGCAACCCGGAATAGGCTGCGAGGAAACCCAGTTTGCCGTCACCGTCTTCAACCACCAGCACACCGAACATCTTCCCTTCCGTAAGCGTCATCGTCTGTATCTCCTGTTGCAGCTCTTTGGCTGCCAGAAGACACAACGGGTGTGGCTCGTAGCAGAAGGGATAGGTGAACCGCTTCGGGCACTCTATGTCGGTATGTAACGGATGAACTCTCATAAACAGCGGCACGTCTTTTTCGCACATTCGCTGCAAAGGTACAAAATAATATCGAATTCCGACTTCCTCTTGTCACTTTTCTTCTCCATTGTGTTCTTTTGTTTGAAATCATGTTCACATTTTTGGTCAGTTCGCATTAATTTTGTACCTTTGCCGACGTAATGATGAACTGGCAACAACTGATAAGCAATAAGCGGTTAGGGCAGGAGCACCGACACTTTGAGCAGCATGACGAAAGGCAACGCTTAGGCGAGTCGCCAGACTCTGGAATCCGCACGGAGTTCAAGCGCGACTACGACCGGCTGATATTCTCAGCCCCTTTCCGCCGGCTGCAGAACAAGACACAGGTGTTCCCACTGCCTGGAAGTGTGTTCGTGCATAACCGTCTGACCCATTCGTTGGAAGTAGCCAGCGTCGGCATGTCGTTAGGCAACGATGTGGTCCGACAGTTGACACAGCGACATCCAGAGCTGAAGGACACTTTGTTCGATGAAATCGGACAGATAGTGGCTACGGCCTGTCTGGCTCACGACATGGGGAACCCGCCGTTCGGTCACTCTGGCGAGAAAGCCATCCAGACGTTCTTCACCGAAGGACCAGGCAGCGACCTGCAACGCATGGTGAGTCATGAGTTCTGGGACGACATCACCCATTTCGAGGGCAATGCCAACGCCTTCAGGCTGTTGACCCACCAGTTTGAGGGTCGTCGGCAGGGCGGTTTCGTGATGACCTACTCCACGCTGGCCAGCATCGTGAAATATCCTTACGCCTCGTCGGCAGCCTCGAAGAAAGGGAAGTTCGGATTTTTCTATTCTGAAAAGGAACTGTATCAAAGAATTGCCGATGAAATGGGTATTTTCTGCCTATCGCAGCCAGGTGATCCGTTGCGGTATGTGCGCCATCCGCTGGTCTATCTTGTCGAAGCCGCCGATGACATCTGCTACGAGATAATGGATTTAGAGGATGCCCATAAGCTAAAGCTGCTCAGCTATGAGGAGATAGCCTCACTATTACTCAATTTCTTCGATGAAACCGCCAAAAATCATATCCTGCAACGTATCGAGGACGAGGGACTGACGGATGACAACGAGAAGGTGGTCTATCTGCGTGCCTGCGTTATCGGTAAGTTGGAAAACGAGTGCGTCAAGGTGTTTGCAGAGCATGAACAGGACATTCTCAACGGAACGTTCACGGGCAGCCTTATCGACCACATCTCGCCATTGCAGGCCGACGCCTACCGCAAGTGTGCCGCGCTCTCGAAGCAGCGCATCTACCGCAGCAAGGTGGTGCTCGACGTGGAACTCTCGGGTTACAAGATCATGGAGACACTGATGCACCAGATGACGGAGGCTATCATGCACCCCGAACGGTACTACTCGCAGCAGCTCATAGGGCGCGTCAGCAGCCAGTATGCCATCAACAGCCCCGACCTCGAGACCCGCATCATGGCAGTCATCGACTATATCAGCGGCATGACCGATGTCTATGCCCTTGACGTCTATCAGAAAATCAACGGAATATCACTACCTATTGTATAACCATTATGAAGAAAAGACTTCTGACTATCGTACTGGGAGCCATCACTTCCATTTGTTCCGCCCAGCAACACTATGTGGGGGGCGACATCTCCATGCTACCCAAATACGAGAATGCTGGCGTTGTGTATAAGGACAAAAACGGAAAGACGGTCGGCGACATCCTGGCCTTTTTCCGTCAGGAAGGTTTCAACGCCATGCGCGTTCGACTGTTTGTTGACCCCACGAAAGACAGTGAAAAAGCCGTCTGTCAAGATTTGGACTATGTCAAGACTCTGGGAAAGCGCATCAAGGAAGCCGGTCTGGCACTAATGCTCGACTTCCACTACAGCGACACGTGGGCAGATCCCGGCAAGCAGTGGACCCCCGACGCCTGGAAGAACCTGAACGACGCTGACTTGGCCACGAAAATCTATGACTACACCAAGGACTGTCTGCAACAGCTGAAAGCGGTGGGAGCAACGCCTGACCTGATTCAGACAGGCAACGAGATTTCCTACGGCATGTTGTGGGGCACGAAGGCAGCCGCTGATGACGGTAAGACCAACCGCTGCTTCACCAGCAGCAGTGCCGCCAATTGGAACCGGTTTTTCAATCTGCTGAAGCATGCCGGCCAGGCTTGTCGTGAAGAGTGTCCCAACGCCAAGATTATCCTCCACAGTGAGCGGGTGCCAAAGACCAGCGTGCTGACCGACTACTTTGACCGTATGCAGAAAAACGGTGTTGACTACGACATCATCGGTCTAAGTTACTATCCTGCCTTCCACGGTAACCTTGCCACGTTGGAGAACGCCGTCAAGATCTTAGAAGACAAAGGCTATGGCAAAGATATCATGATTGTGGAAACTGGATACAGCTATGCATGGGCATTAGGCGGCACCACCTTTGACTACACAGGCACCTATCCCTATACCGAAGAAGGCCAGCGGAAATTTACCGCCGACCTCGTCGCGATGCTGAACAGACATAGCAGCGTAAAGGGACTTTTCTGGTGGTGGCCGGAGGACAACGGCAACAAAAACGTGACTAACAACTGGTGGAATGCCGCCCTGTACGACCATAACACCGGCAAACCCTACAGTGCGTTCTACGAGCTGAAAGCCTTTGTCAAAAGTACCGATGCCAGTGTAACTACGGTCAACAACATCGACCGCGACCAGCACTGGTACAACCTACAGGGTATGCGTCTCGACACCCGCCCGCAGCGACGTGGTCTCTACATTACTAACCACAAAAAAGTATTCGTGAAATAATTCGCCCCATCTACAGGCAGTTTCCGTTACTTCTCTTTATAGATAACCTTATTGGCACCACTGGTAATCTTCAGGGCCTCGGGATGGTCTTTGATGAAGGAATCGATGTGGCGGATACGTTTCTGTTCCAGAATCTCATCGACGGCAATCAGGATGCCCGTCTCCTCAACATCACCGAAACCATAGTTGATAGCGGTGCCGAAGAGTTTCATGGTGGGTGAGAGGCTCATGTAGGCATTGACCAATGGAGGGATGTTATACCCCAACTTGCGGATTTCGCGATTCAGGATGCGGTAGTCGGCATTGAAATCATCCTCACAAAACAGCGTCTCCAGCTCATGCTCGTCAGCTTCAATTTTCAAAGGCTTCATCGGAATAATCAACCGTTCCTTGTCATCAAAATGCTTCTTCAGGAAATAGAGGATCATGTCGCGTCCCTTGCGGATATAGGAGGGGTACATGGTCATCTTGCCAAAGAAGTAGCGGACGTTGGGCTTGATGACGGTGAGGGCGCCCAGACCGTCCCAGAGATTGTCGAGTGCGAAGAGGCTCTTGGCTCCCATGCGCGAACTCTGATAGGGCAGCGAGACGAAAGAACGGCCCAATTCGATGGTCTGATCCTTGTACTCCCGCAGGAACTTATCACTGAAATGGAACATGTGGCTGGTGGCAAGGATGGGCTGCCCCTGCGCGTCGAACTCCCAGGCCGTACCCTCTAAGTAGCGGTAGCCGCCAATTATCTCCTGCTGCTCGGGGTTCCAGACGATGAGCTGCTTATAGCAGTTCGGACAGATGTCGAACTCATCGATGTCGCAGTCCTTGCCCGTGCCCCCTCCTGCTTCGCGGAAGGCAATCTCGCGCAACCGTCCTATCTCCCTCATCACGTTGGGCGCATTATGAGCGGTAACGATGTAGATTTCGTTATTGCTCTTATTGGTCATTCGGAGCTGACGATCGGGTGTCAGCTCGCTGCGGAGAACATCTTTTGGGATAGGTGCGATAATTGGTTGTTCCATAAATTATAGTTCGTAAACTTTGTCTTGTACCCACTGGGCCCACTCAGACGCTTTACGACTCTTGTCGAAGGTCTGCCAAGGTATAGGCTTTCCGATGGCCACACGGAAAGTCTTATGCACATTTTTGTACATTTCATCGACTAAAAACAGCATCGCCAGGTTAAACGGCAGGAATCTGTCGGAGAAGTTAGCCAGACGGTAGAAGAAGTTGCTGTTCTGACCACTGAAGTGAATGGGCACCACGTCGCGCTGGTACTCCACACTCTTGGAGATAAAGGTCTTTTTCCACGGGATATCGCGAACAACACCGTTCTTGCGGCGTGAGCAAAGACCTGCAGGGAACATCAGCATGTGGTTGTCGCTCTGGAAACCGGTCTCCACCATCTTGGGGAAATCGCGGCCTTGCTTGCCCGTCTTGTTAATAGGGATACAGACAGGAGCCAGACCTGGAAGATTCATCAGCAGGTCGTTCACCAAGTAGCGGAAACGTCCGTCGTAATGGCGTCCGATGATGGCACCAAGGGCAACGCCGTCCTCGCCTCCCAAAGGATGATTTGACACGAAGGTATAGAGGCGCCCATCGTTCTTGTCAGGAAGATTCTCCTCACCGACGATGTCAAGCGTGGCATCAAGGTAGCGGACACATTCTTCGAGCCATTCCGTGCCGACGAGGTGGCGGCTTTCCCACAGATAGGCGTTCACCTGGTCCTGGTGAACGATGCGTTTCAGCCACGACACCAGCGGTCTGGGTACGAACTTAGCTTTCGCGCCCATCTTACTTTTCAGAATGACGTCAATATCGACTGTTTTCTCCGTTACTGTAACCATTTTTTAGCAATTGGTACCATTCACGATGCAAAAGTAGCACAAATCTTTGAGAAACGACACATTTTCCCCAAAAAAGTGCAAAAGACACCTCATTTTTATTTCTCTGGAAGACCTGAAGCCCACCCAAATCAATAAAAGAATGTTAAATTCAAAAAAATGTGGAGCAAAGTGGTGGATTGTGGGGGAAAATGTGTATCTTTGTCGCTGAATTCTTTAAATAAGGTATAACATGCGCTTTTTAGGCAACATTGAAGCCAAGACTGATATGAAGGGAAGAGCTTTTCTGCCAGCCACTTTCCGCAAGGTGCTTGAGGCATCGGGCGGTGAGACGCTGATGCTGAGGAAAGACATCTTCCAGCGTTGTCTGGTGCTCTACCCCGAAAGCGTATGGAATGAGCAGGAGAATGCCCTTCGAAAGCGTCTGAACAGATTTAATGCCCGTCACCAGCAGATTTTCCGTCAGTACGTCTCACAGGTAGAGGTAGTGACGCTTGACGGCAACGGACGTTTTCTGATACCGAAACGTTACATGGACATGGCCGACATCAAGCAGGACATCGTGTTTATCGGCATGGACGATACTATAGAGATCTGGGCGGGCGAGAATATTGGTCAAACCCAGATGGAAAGTGAAGAATTCGGCAAAGCACTCGAAGAAATTATGGGTCAGGAGGCGACTCCGGCAGATATATAAATAATGATTGTCACGGCAGAGACATACCACGTACCAGTGCTTCTGACAGAGAGCATTGACGGGTTGGCTATCCAACCCGGCGGTGTCTATGTGGACGTGACGTTCGGTGGCGGCGGTCATAGCCTTGAAATCCTGCGGCGTCTAGGTCCTAACGGTCATTTGTACAGTTTCGACCAGGATGCCGATGCGGAAAAAAATATCGTTGCTGATGATAGATTAACCTTTGTCCGCAGTAACTTTAGATATATCAAGCAGTGGATGCGCTACTTCGGCGTGCAGAAAATTGACGGACTGCTGGCCGACCTCGGCGTGTCGAGCCATCATTTCGATGACGAGACGCGCGGATTCTCGTTCCGTTTCGATGCACCGCTCGACATGCGGATGAACAAGCGGGCGGGTATGACGGCGGCAGACGTGGTGAACGGCTATGACGAGCAGCAGCTGGCCGACATCTTCTACCTGTACGGTGAGCTGAAGAACGCCCGCAAGATTGCCTCGCTGATAGCGAAGGCCCGCTGCGGGAAAAAGATACAGACCACGGCAGACCTGACTGAGACGGTGGGAAGCCTGTTCAGACAGGACAGGGAAAAGAAGGAACTGGCCAAGCTGTTCCAGGCCCTGCGCATCGAAGTGAACCACGAGATGGAAGCCCTGAAGGAGATGCTGGCCGGAGCGACCGAAGTGATGGCGCAGGGCGGCCGTCTGTCGGTCATCGCCTACCACTCACTGGAGGATCGCATCGTAAAGAACGTGATGAAGGCAGGCAATGCCGAAGGTCGTATGCAGCAGGACTTCTTCGGCAGGACAGAGGCTCCGTTCCGTGTTGTAAGCAACAAAGTAATAGTCCCTTCGGACGAGGAACAGCAGCGCAATCCACGAAGCCGGAGTGCCAAACTGAGAATAGCAGAAAGAGTGTAATATGGCAGAACAAGAGACAGACATCCAGGACGAACTGAAGATGAAAGAGCAGAAGGCTCTGGACAAGCTGAAGGAGATCAAGCAGAACGTGAGCGAAGACGACAACATGCCGGTAGGTACACTGACGCTCCGCAAGATTCTGGGCGGTGACATCCTGTCGGCCGACCTGGTGCGCCGTAACATCTGGCCATTGGTGCTCGTGGTATTCTTCACGGTGGTCTATGTAGCAATCCGCTATCAGTGCCAGCAAGACATCATCCAAATAGACAAGATGGAACGTGAGCTGAAGGATGCCAAGTACAAGGCACTGTCGAGTTCGAGCACGCTGACCGAACGCTGCCGTGAGAGCCAGGTGCTGAAAGTTCTCAGAGAGAACCACGACTCGTTGCTGCAAATCAGCGACCAGCCGCCCTATATAATTAATGTACCCGAGGATGGATTTCTAAGCAGAGGAGAGAATGAGTAAATTTAACGGAAACAAAGTGATGCCGCGTTACTTTGCCATCGTGCTGGTGCTGACGGTCATCGGACTGATTATTGTTGGAAAGGCCTTCTACATTATGACGGCCCAAAAGGACTACTGGGCAAAGGTGCAGCAGCAGCTAAAGCATGACTCCATCCCCGTGAAGCCCAACCGCGGCAACATCCTGAGCTGCGACGGTCAGCTAATGGCCAGCAGCATACCCGAGTACAAGGTGTTTGTAGATTTCCAGCCCGGACGGGAAAAGGGACAGCCATTAGACACAGCAGCTATACACAGGCTGAACGACCTTTGGGACAACAACATCGACAGTCTCTGCATAGGTCTGAACGACATCTTCCCGCAGCAGACCGTCGAGGAGTTCAAGGAGCAGCTGCAGAAAGGCCGCAACAAGGTGAACCGCGACGGTACGGTAGGCGCCCGCCACTGGCCCGTATGGAAACAACGTATCGACTACAACACGTTCACCCTTTTAAGGAAGTTGCCCATCTTCAACCTGTCAGTGGGCAAGGGCGGATTCCACTGGGACGAGTTCAATGCCCGCAACCGTCCTTTCGGGACACTGGCCAAGCGCACGGTAGGAGTTATGTACGGCGAGATTGACTCTGCCCGCTGCGGCTTAGAGTTGTCGTTCGACTCTACCCTCCGGGGCCAGAACGGACTGGTACACCGCCAGAAGGTGCTCAACAAAATCATGGACATCACCGAGACATCGCCCGTCGATGGTGCCGACATCGTGACAACCATTGACGTGAACATGCAAGACTTAGCCGAACGCGCACTTGTCGAGGAGATGAAGCTGCCCGAGGTGAACGCCGACTTAGGCGTGGCCATCCTCATGGAAGTGAAGACCGGCGACGTGAAGGCCATCGTCAACATGATGCGCATGCGCGACGGCCAGTATGCCGAAGCCATCAACTCGGCCATCAGCTACCGCTGCGAGCCGGGCTCGGTGTTCAAGGTAGCATCACTGTTAGTGGCCTTAGACGATGGTGTCATACCCCGCGACACGAACTACATCATTCATACTGGCAGCGGCGTGATGGAGATGCACGGTCGCTGGATGAAGGACCACAACTGGCGTCGTGGCGGCTATCAGGACATCAATGTTGCCCGCACCCTGGAGGTCAGTTCGAACATCGGCACGAGCTATGTCATCGACAAGTTCTACGGCGGTCATCCCGAGAAGTACGTCCAGGGACTGTACCGCGTAGGTATCGGCGAAGACCTGAAACTGCCGCTCCAGGGCTACCGTCCACCCAAGATACGCTACCCCGATACCAAGACCACCGACCGCTCGAAATACTGGAGCAAGACGACACTGCCCTGGATGTCGATAGGCTACGAGACGCAGATAGCCCCCATCAACACGTTGGCTTTCTACAATGCCATAGCCAACGACGGCCGTATGATGCAACCCCGATTCGTCACCAAGATGGTGAAAGACGGTGAAACCGTCCAGGAATTCCCACCCGTGGTACTGAAGGAGCACATCGCCAAACCTGAGACCATCGAGATGATGCAGACCATCCTGGAGCACGTCGTCAGCCAGGGACTGGGACGCAAAGCCGGTTCGAAGTCGTTCAAGGTGGCCGGTAAGACAGGTACAGCCCAGATAGCCGACGAGCACGGCGGCTATCATTCGGGCATCACGCGCTACTGGCTGTCTTTTGCAGGATTCTTCCCCGCCAACAACCCCCGCTATTCGTGTATCGTCTGCCTGCGCAAGACCGGGCTTCCCGCCTCTGGCGGCGGCATGAGCGGCGTGGTGTTTCACAACATTGCCGAAGGTGTGATGGCACAGAACGTCAAGCGTCTGGTTGACGATGCACAGGACTCAACGTCCAACTTCACACCGATGGTAAAGAGTGGCAACGATGCCGCCTCTACCTACGTGCTGAACCGGCTGGGGTTGAAGGGCACTTCATCGAAGACAGTCAAGACGGACAATGGACAGGTGCCTGACGTAACCGGCATGGGCGTCCGTGATGCCGTCTATGAATTGGAGAGCCGTGGACTGAAGGTTGCCGTGGTGGGACGCGGCAAGGTGAAGTCGCAGAGCATTGCCGCAGGCAAGACCGTGATGCCCGGCATGCTGTGTGAACTGAAACTTGAGATATAAAATATAAATGAGATATGAAACTGAGTGAGCTGCTGAAGAAAGTGAAACCCCTGCGCATCGTAGGCGATGCAGAAGCAGAGATTGCCGGAGTTAAGATAGACTCCCGGCAAATAAGACCCGGCTATCTGTTCGTGGCCATGAAGGGAACTCAGGTGGACGGACACCGGTTCATTCCAAAAGCCATTGAACTGGGAGCCAGAGCCGTGCTATGTGAAGACATACCCGAGACACTTGCCGAGGGTGTGACCTACGTACAGGTGACATCAACCGAGGATGCTGTCGGCCCGGTGGCCACACAGTTCCACGGCGACCCCACCCGGCGGCTGAAGCTGATCGGCGTGACAGGCACCAACGGCAAGACCACCATCGCCACCTTATTATATAATATGTTCCGTCAGATGGGGCACCGCTGTGGTCTGCTATCGACGGTGTGCAACTACATCGAGGGTGAAGCGGTGCCTGCCAGTCACACCACGCCCGATGCCATCGAGCTGAACGAACTGCTGGAGCGCATGATGGCTGCCGGATGTGAGTACGTGTTCATGGAGTGCTCAAGCCACGCCATCGCTCAGAAGCGCATCGGCGGACTGACCTTCGCTGGTGGTCTGTTCACCAACCTGACCCGTGACCACTTAGACTACCACAAGACCGTTGAGAACTACCGCAATGCCAAGAAAGCATTCTTCGATCTGTTGCCGAAAAATGCCTTCGCCATCACCAATGCCGATGACAAGAACGGACTGTTCATGGTACAGAACACCAAGGCTACCGTCAAGACCTACTCCACACGGACTATGGCCGACTTCCGGGCCCGTATCATCGAGTGCCATTTCGAAGGTATGTATCTTGAAATCGACGGCCATGAGGTAGGCGTTCAGTTCATCGGACGCTTCAATGTCTCGAACCTGCTGTGCGTCTATGGCGCAGCCGTGATGTTAGGCAAGCAGCCCGAGGACATCCTCGTTGTAATGAGTACGCTGAAGAGTGTCAACGGCAGGTTGGATCCCATCCGCTCGCCGGAAGGCTACACAGCCATCATTGACTATGCCCATACACCCGATGCCCTTGAGAACGTGCTGAACGCCATCCATGAGGTGCTGGGAACAGGGAAACAAGGAGACAAGGAGACAGGAAGACAGGGAGGGAAGGTCATCACTGTCTGCGGAGCAGGAGGAAACCGTGACAAGGGCAAACGTCCGCTCATGGCTCAGGAGGCAGTGAAGCAGAGCGACCGCGTCATCATCACCAGCGACAATCCGCGCTTCGAAGAACCGCAGGACATCATCAACGACATGCTGGCCGGGCTTGATGCGAAACAGATGAAGAAGGTCATCAGCATCACCGACCGGCGGGAGGCCATCCGCACCGCCTGCATGATGGCTGAGCGGGGCGATGTCATCCTCATTGCCGGCAAGGGCCACGAGGACTATCAGGAAGTCAAGGGTGTGAAGCACCACTTCGACGACCACGAGGTGGTAAAGGAATGCTTTCAGTCGTAATAACGATACAACTTAATAACGAAATAACGAAAAAAGATGCTATACTATCTTTTCCGATTCTTAGAGCAGTACAACATACCAGGCAGTCACCTGTGGTCGTACATCTCATTCCGCTCGCTGCTGGCGCTCATCTTAGCGCTGGTCATCTCGGCATGGTTCGGCGAGTACTTCATCAAGTTCATGCGCCGCAAGAAAATCTACGAGGTTGAGCGCGACCCGTTGATCGATCCCTTCGGCGTACAGAAGAAAGGTGTGCCTACCATGGGCGGCATCATCATCATTGTCAGCATCCTCATCCCGGTGCTGCTGTTTGCCCGCATCCGCAACATATACATCATCCTGATGCTGATGACTACCGTGTGGTTAGGGTTCCTGGGCTTCCTCGATGACTATATCAAGGTGTTCCGTCAGAACAAGGCCGGCCTAAAAGGCAAGTACAAGATTGTGGGTCAGCTCTCCATAGGCTTCATCGTCGGTCTGACGCTCTGGCTCAGCCCCGATGCCGTGGTGCGTGAGAACGTCAGCGTGCAACAGCAGAACAAGGAAATCGTGGTGAAGCACAATACGGAGGCGGTGAAGTCGCTGAAGACCACCATACCCTTCGTCAAGAACCACAATCTGAACTACTCCGAGGTGCTGGGCTTCCTTGGAGACTACAAGGTTGCCGCCGGGTGGGTGCTCTTCGTACTGATGACCATCCTCGTTGTCACCGCCGTATCGAATGGTGCCAATCTGAACGACGGCATGGATGGCATGTGCGCCGGCAACTCGGCCATCATCGGTGTGGCACTGCTAATCCTCGCGTACGTATCCAGCCATATCGTCTATGCGGCCTACTTCGACATCATGTATATCCCCCACGCCGAGGAGTTAGTGGTGTTCCTGTGTGCCTTCGTCGGAGCGATGATCGGTTTCCTGTGGTATAATGCCTTCCCCGCCCAGGTGTTCATGGGCGACACAGGGTCGCTGACCATCGGCGGCATCATCGGTGTCTGCGCCGTCATCATCCACAAGGAGCTGCTGCTGCCCATCCTCTGCGGCATTTTCTTCATCGAGAGTCTGAGCGTCATCATCCAGACGCAGTGGTTCAAGCTGATGAAGCGCAAGGGGAAACGCGTCCGCGTGTTCCGTGCCACACCCATCCACGATACCTTCCGCCGTCTGGACTCTCAGCTCGACCCGACATCGACCTACATCCTACGCGGCTGGCCGAAGCGCCAGTTCCATGAGTCAAAAATCACATTCCGCTTCTGGATCATCACCATTATCCTAGCGGCAATGACCATCATAACACTGAAGATAAGATAATATGAAGAGAATAGTGATATTAGGATCTGGTGAGAGCGGCGCAGGAGCCGCCGTACTGGCCAAGAAAGAAGGGTTCGACGTGTTTGTATCAGACATGTCGAAGATTGCCGACAAGTACAAGAAGCAGATGGACGACCGACAGATAGAATGGGAGGAAGGCCAGCATACCGAGGAGAGAATACTGTCGGCTGACGAGATAATCAAATCACCCGGCATTCCCGATACTGCACCGATGATGCAGAAGGTCATTGCCAAGGGGATACCTGTTATCAGCGAGATTGAGTTTGCGGGACGTTACACACAGTCGAAGATGATCTGCATCACAGGTTCCAACGGCAAGACCACTACCACCAGCCTCATCTACCACATCTTCCGACAATCGGGCTACGACGCAGGTCTGGCCGGCAACATCGGGCGCTCACTGGCCCTGCAGGTGGCCGAGGAACCGCACGAATACTACATCATCGAACTCAGCTCATTCCAGCTCGACAACATGTACCTGTTCCGCGCCAACATCGCCATCCTGCTGAACATCACGCCCGACCATCTGGACCGTTATGACAACTCGATGCAGAAATACACCGATGCCAAGATGCGCATCGTGCAGAACCAGACGCCGCAGGATGCCTTCATCTACTGGGCTGACGACCCCATCATCTCACGCGAATTGAAAAAATACGATATCAAAGCCGTGATGTGTCCCTTCTCTGATGTCAAGAAAGCGGGTGTCATCGGTTACATAGAGAAGGGAAAATACACCCTAGAGTTCCCGACACCCTTCAACATGGAGCAGGAGGAGCTGAGTCTGACCGGCCGACATAACATCTATAACTCGCTGGCAGCCGGACTGGCCGCCAACATCGCAGGCATCAAGAAAGAGGAGATACGCAAGTCACTGAGCGACTTCCCCGGCGTAGAGCATCGCTTAGAGAAGGTATGCGTCGTTCGCGGCGTGCAGTATGTCAACGACTCCAAAGCCACCAATGTCGATGCCTGCTGGTACGCCTTAGAGTCGATGAAGACCAAGGTGGTGCTCATCATTGGCGGTAAGGACAAAGGCAATGACTACACCCCCATCAAACCGCTCATCAAGGAGAAGTGCTCGGCACTGGTCTATCTCGGTGCCGACAACCAGAAGTTGCACGACAATTTCGACCAGATGGGAATCCCCGTACGTGACACTCACTCGATGAAAGAGTGTATGCAGGCCTGCTACGAGCTGGCCCAGCCGGGCGAAACGGTGCTGCTCTCACCCTGCTGTGCATCCTTCGACCTCTTCAAAAACATGGAGGATCGCGGCGAGCAGTTCAAGGAACTGGCCCGCTCGCTATAACCCCCATTAGCCCCATAGGCCCCATAAGAAAAAGTACAATGAACAAGAAAATAGGAAATATCTTCAAGGGTGACAAGGTCATCTGGATGGTGTTCTTCTTCCTCTGTATGATCAGCATCATCGAAGTCTTCTCGGCTTCGAGTAACCTGACGTACAAGACGCAGAACTACATGGGTCCCATCACCTACCACGCCATCATGATTCTTATCGGAGCCGCGGTAGCCGTGGTGACCCTCAACGTCCCTTGCCGCTACTTCAAGCTGATGACCCCCTTCCTACTCATCATCTCTGCCTTGACGCTGTTATGGGTGCTTATTGGCGGCGAGAGCATCAACGGTGCCAACCGCGTCATCTCCCTGCTGGGCTTCACCTTCCAGCCGTCGGAGATTGCCAAGGGCACGATGGTACTCATCACGGCACAGATACTCAGTGCCATGCAGCGTGAGACGGGAGCCGACCGTAAGGCGTTCAAATACATCATGCTCATCCTGATGCCAACCACCTTCCTCATAGGCATAGAGAACCTGTCAACTGCAGCACTGCTCTTTGCCGTTGTCGTCCTGATGATGTTCATCGGGCGCGTGCCGATGTCACAGATGGGCAAACTGATGGGGGGCATTGCCGTGGCCGTGGCCATCTTCCTAGCCCTTGTCATGACACTCGGCGGCATTGAGGAACAGCGCACGAAAGAGAACCAGATGACCGATGCTGTCAGTGCAACCAGTGAGAAACAGGTCGATAAGGATGCCATCAAGGGCGGTGGTGTGTTCCACCGCTTCGCGACTTGGCGCAACCGCATCCTGAAGCATTTCGGCGACGAGGACGTGCCTGCCGAGGAATACAAGATAGACGAGAATTTCCAGGTGGGTCATGCCAACATCGCTATTGCCTCGTCGGGCATCATCGGCAAAGGTCCTGGAAACTCCGTCGAGCGTGACTATCTGCCACAGGCATTCTCGGACTTTATCTACGCCATCATCATCGAGGAGATGGGCATCATCGGAGCCGCCTTTGTGGTGTTCCTCTACATTGTGTTACTCTACAGGGCGGCACGCATCGCCTCACGTTGCGAGAACAACTTTCCGGCGTTCCTCATCATGGGACTGGCCTTGTTGCTGGTCATACAAGCCACGTTCAACATGATGGTGGCCGTGGGGTTAGCGCCCGTCACGGGTCAGCCGCTGCCGCTCATCTCCAAGGGCGGAACCAGTACCATCATCAACTGTGCTTATATCGGAGCTATACTAAGCGTCAGCCGGTCGGCGAAAATGAAGAAAGAAGTTAAGGAGTTAAGAAGTTAAGGAGACATGAAGAAGGAGTTAAGAGTCATTGTCAGTGGCGGCGGAACGGGAGGCCATATCTTCCCGGCCGTATCTATCGCCAACGCCATACGCAAGCTGCGCCCGGATGCCAAGATACTGTTTATCGGCGCACAGGGGCGCATGGAGATGCAACGTGTCCCAGCGGCAGGCTATGAAATCAAAGGCTTGCCCATTCGCGGCTTTTTGCGTCCATTGTGGAAGCCCGGCAACATCGGAGTGGCCATAGATTATCTGAAAAGCAAATGGATAGCCAAGAGACTGCTCCGCGATTTCCGCCCCGACGTGGCCGTAGGCGTCGGCGGCTATGCCAGCAGTGCCGCCTTGGGGGCTGCCAATAGTCTCGGGATCCCCACACTGATACAGGAGCAGAACAGCTACGCAGGACTGGCCAACAAGCAACTGGCCGCCAAGGCACGGAAAATCTGTGTGGCCTACGAAGGTATGGAACGTTTCTTCCCAAAGGAGAAACTGATGCTGACAGGCAATCCCGTACGCCAGTCTCTGCTTGAGACAACTCTCAGCCGTGAGGATGCCGTCCGCAGTCTCGGATTCAACCCAGAGAAAAAGACCATCCTGCTGGTCGGAGGCAGTCTCGGTGCCCGCACTATCAACGAGAGCGTCTTGCAACACCTCGATCTGGTAGAGCAGAGCGATGTGCAGTTCATTTGGCAGACAGGCAAATACTACTATGCAGACATCCAGCAACAGCTGAAGGACAAGAAGCTGCCCAACCTGAAGGCTACCGATTTCATCACCGACATGGGAGCCGCCTACCGTGCCGCCGACTTAGTCATCAGCCGAGCCGGAGCAAGCTCTATTTCTGAGTTCTGTCTCATCGGCAAACCCGTCATCCTGGTGCCTAGTCCCAACGTGGCCGAAGACCACCAGACAAAGAACGCGCTGGCACTGGCCAACCGCGATGCTGCTCTCTACGTGAAGGACAGCGATGCACCTGCCACACTGTTAAAGCTGGCTGTGGAAACCGTGAACGACGATGCCCGACTGAAATCGCTCAGTGACAATGTGCTGAAGCTGGCACTACCCGACTCTGCCGAAATCATAGCAAAAGAAGTCATTAAATTAGCAACAAGATAAATGGAAGCCAAAAACATAAAAGCCGTCTATTTCGTCGGTGCCGGCGGCATCGGCATGAGCGCCATCGCACGCTATTTCCTGAAGCGGGGACTTGTCGTGGCAGGTTATGACAAAACCGCCACAGAACTGACACACCAGTTGGAACGGGAAGGTATGCTCATACACTATGAGGAAAACATAGACGACATTCCCCAGGCCAACAGGAAGAAAGACTCCTGTCTCGTTGTCTATACACCTGCCATCCCGGAGGATCACCAAGAGTATCAGTGGTTCCGCAAAAACGGCTTCGAAATAGAGAAACGTGCTCAGGTTCTCGGTACTATCACCAAAGACCGCAAGGGACTCTGTGTGGCCGGCACCCACGGCAAGACCACTACATCGACCATGTGTGCCCACATCCTGCACCAGTCAAGCCTGGACTGCAATGCCTTCCTCGGCGGCATCTCGAAGAACTACGGCACCAATTACATCCTGTCAGATTCGGACTACGTGGTCATCGAGGCCGACGAGTTCGACCGCTCATTCCACTGGCTGCGCCCCTATATAAGCGTCATCACCTCTACCGACCCCGACCACCTCGACATCTACGGCACCAAAGAGGCCTACCTTGAGAGTTTCCGCCACTATACCACGCTCATACAGCCTGGCGGTGCGCTCATCATCCACCGTGGACTGGAGATGAAGGAGTCGCTGCAAGAAGGTGTGCGCCGTTACGACTACAGCCTGACGGAGGGTGACTTCCATGCCGAGAACATACGGATCGAGAACGGCGGCATCACTTTCGACTTTGTGTCGCCCATCGAGTCAGTACCCAACATCGTGCTCGGACAACCTATACCTATTAATATTGAGAACGGCATCGCCGCCATGGCAATGGCTCAACTCTGCGGATGTACTGCCGAGGAGCTGCGCTACGGCATGAGGACCTACGGGGGAGTGGACCGTCGCTTCGACTTTAAGATCAAGACCGACCAGCTCGTGCTGCTCAGCGACTATGCCCACCATCCAAAGGAAATATACCAGAGTGCCCGCAGCATCCGTGAACTGTATAAGGAGCGACGCATCACGGCCATCTTCCAGCCCCACCTCTACACCCGTACCCGCGATTTCTACCGCGAGTTTGCCGACGCGCTGAGCCAGTTGGACGAAGTGGTGCTGACAGAAATCTACCCGGCACGCGAACAGCCCATTGAGGGTGTGACATCACAACTTATCTACGACAACCTGAAACCCGGTGTCAGCAAGGAAATGATCCGTAAGGCTGATGTACTCGACTATGTCCGGAACCATGAGTTCGACGTGCTCGTCATCCTCGGTGCCGGTGACCTCGACAATGAAGTGCCCCAAATAACGAAACTCCTAAAAAACAGAATCAATGACCGTTAACTGGAGAAAGACCATTATCATCCTGCTGGATGTCATTATCGCGGTGTACCTCGCCCTAGCCGTTACCGTCTTCAACCGACCGGACGACAAGGCTACGGTGTGTACCGAGGTGAACATCCAGATAGCCGACACACCGGGTGGCGGTTTTCTCACTCCCGCCGAGGTGAAACGGTTGTTGGAGAAACAACGGCTGTACCCGCTGGCCCAGCCCATGCAGTTCGTCAGCACGCGCCAGATGGAGGAAGCCCTGCTGAAAAACCCCTATGTGGCCGAGACAGAGTGTTACAAAACCCAGAATGGCCATATCTGTATTAAGCTGACACAACGACAGCCCCTGCTCCACATCATGACCTCGAAGGGCGAGCAATACTACATAGACAAGCAGGGCGACATACTGCCTCACACACGCCTGGCCAGCAATCTGCTGGTAGCTACAGGCTCAATCACTAAGGGCTATGCACAGAAATGGCTGACTAACGTCGCTAACCAGATACAGTCCGACCGTTTCTGGAACGAACAGACCGAACAGCTAAACGTGCTCGCTGACGGCACACTGGAACTGGTTCCACGAGTTGGCGACCACGTAGTCTATCTCGGTGCCCCGCGTGACATACCCAAAAAGCTGGAACGACTGCGCAAGTTCTATAAATACGGTCTGAGTCATGCCGGCTGGAACCGTTATGAGCGCATCAGCGTAGAATTCGGCAACCAGATTATCTGCAAGAAGCGGAACAGTTAAGAAGCAAATGACAAAACATCAAATCTCAACAATATCAATAGTAAATAGCTAAATCGTCAATAGAAGTATGGTGTCAAAGGAATTTATCGTAGCAATTGAACTCGGTTCATCTAAGATGACGGGTATCGCGGGCCAGAAGAACCTGGACGGCAGCATCTCCGTGCTGGCCGTGGCCAAGGAGGACTCTTCTGCATTCATCCGCAAGGGTGTAGTATATAATATCGACAAGACCGCCCAATGTCTGCAGGGCATCGTCAAGAAACTGGAAGCCCAGTTGAAGACACAAATCAAACAGGTTTATGTGGGTGTCGGCGGGCAGTCGGTCCGCGGGCTGCGCAACGTCGTTGCCAAAGACCTGCCTGCAGGAACCATCGTCACCGATGCCATGGTTGACCAGTTGGTCGATGCCAACCGCAGCATGAACTACGCTGACCAGGAGATTCTCGACACCGCCGTTCAGGAATACAAGGTCGATTCACAATTCCAGCAGGATCCCGTCGGCATCCAGTGTACCCGTTTAGAGGGCAACTACCTGAACATCCTACAGCGGAAAGCTTTCTATAAAAACTTCAATAAGTGCTTCGAAGTGGCCGGCATCGCCATTGCCGAGATGCTCAACGCACCTCTGGCATTGGCTGATGCTGTGCTTACCGAAGCTGAACGCCGCTCGGGCTGCGCACTCATCGATATCGGTAGTGACACCACTACCGTCTCGGTCTATACCAAGAACATCCTGCGCCACCTGGCTGTCATTCCTCTCGGCGGCTCTAACATCACCAAGGATATTGCCACCCTGCAGATGGAGGAAAGTGATGCCGAGAAGATGAAGCTGAAGTACGCTTCGGCCTACACCGACAACAATGAGATTGACAACAACCTGAAATACTCCATCGACCAGGACCGCCAAGTCGAGAGCCGTCGTTTTATCGACATCGTCGAAGGCCGACTCGAAGAGATTATCGAGAACGCTTGGTATCAGGTGCCCTCAGAGTATTACGACAAACTGCTCGGCGGCATCATCCTAACCGGAGGAGGGGCCAACATGAAGAACATCGAGCGTGCCTTCCAGAACCATACACACATTGAAAAAATACGCGTGGCCAAGTTCCCCACCCACACCATCACCGGAGGCAACGACGATGTCAAGTCGAGAAACGGCATGATGAACACCGTACTCGGACTGCTGATGAAGGGTGACATCAACTGCGCCGGGGTGCCCATCGACCCCAATGGTGACCTTTTCGGCCAGCAGAAACCTGCAGCCGAACCCGGCGACCAGCGCCCGGCACGCAAAGCGGGTGAAATACCTGCCGGTGTCGTCCGTACAGAGGCTGAAAAACAAAAAGCCGAAGAAGAGGCTCGCCTGAAACGCGAACAAGAAGAGCGCGAAGCCCGCGAAAAGGCTGAGGCTGAGGCCGCAGAGGCCGCCCGCATCAAGCGCGAGAACTCTAAATGGAACAAGTTCAAGAAGGGCATTGTCAACTTCGGCAAACAAATCATGACCGGCGATGACGACTAACCCATCCCATTAGCCCCATTATTCCCATTAAAAAAACAACTAAAAATATGGCAGACAATAACAGCACATTCGAAATCCTGGACTTCGGCGAGCCGGAGAAGGAGCATAGCATCATCAAAGTCATCGGCGTCGGTGGCGGTGGCGGCAACGCCGTCAACCACATGTATCGCGAGGGCATCCACGACGTCACGTTCGTACTCTGCAATACCGATGCGCAGGCATTGAACGACTCACCAGTACCCGTACACCTGCAGCTCGGTTCCGAAGGACTCGGTGCCGGCAACAAGCCCGAGCGCGCACGCCAGGCAGCCGAGGAGAGCTTGAGCGACATTCAGAACATGCTCAGCGACGGCACCCGCATGGCATTCATCACCGCCGGCATGGGCGGTGGCACCGGCACTGGTGCCGCTCCAGTCATTGCACGCGTCTCAAAGGAGATGGGCATCCTCACCGTTGGTATCGTCACCATCCCCTTCCGTTTCGAGGGAGCCAAGAAAATTGACCAGGCCCTGGATGGTGTCGAGGAGATGTCAAAGCACGTCGATGCACTGCTCGTCATCAACAACGAGCGCCTGCGCGAAATCTATCCTGACCTCTCGCTGACAGCCGCTTTCGGCAAGGCCGACGACACATTGTCAGTGGCAGCCAAGTCCATTGCTGAAATCATCACCGTCCACGGACTCATCAACCTCGACTTCAACGACGTGAAGACCGTACTCAAGGACGGTGGCGTCGCCATCATGTCCACTGGCTACGGCGAAGGCGAGGACCGCGTGAAGAAAGCTATCGACGATGCTCTGAACTCACCGCTGCTGAACGACAATGACGTATTCAACTCCAAGAAGATTCTGCTCTCCATAGCCTTCAACGAGGAGAAGGGCGGCAACGACAATTTCATGATGGAGGAGATGAACTACGTCAATGACTTCATGGACAAGTTCGGTGACTTCGAAATCAAGTGGGGTGTCGCCATCGATCCTGAACTGGGCAAGAAGGTCAAGGTTACCATCCTTGCTACCGGCTTCGGCATCACCAATGTTGACGGTATGGAGGCCCGCCTGAAGAAACACTCGCAGGAAGAGGCCAACCGCATTGCCGAGGAACAGGAGAAGGCCGCTGCACGTGAGGAGCGCCGCGGACGCTATTATGGTGGTGAAAGCGGTGCGAAGCGTTACAAGCGCCGTCCGCATATCTACCTCTTCCGTCCTGAAGATCTTGACAATGATGACGTTATCTCGGCCGTAGAGTCAACACCGACATACAAGCGCACACGCGAAATCCTTGACAGCATTCACTCACAGGCCACGGGCGATATTCCTGTTGACCCGAAGAACGACATAACGCAGGAACCTCAGCAGGGTATCATCAGCTTCGTTTAAGCTGGTGCTACCCTACTGTACCCTCCAATGACACACTGAGCAGTTTCTGCGCCTCTACGGCAAACTCCATCGGAAGTTTCTGAAGGACTTCCTTGGTATAGCCGTTGACTATCAGTCCGACTGCCTGTTCAGTGGGTATGCCACGCTGGTTGCAATAGAACAACTGGTCCTCGCTGATTTTCGACGTTGTGGCCTCATGTTCAAAGATGGCCGTGTCATTATGGACATCCATATAGGGGAAAGTATGGGCGCCACAGTCACTGCCTAACAGCAGCGAGTCGCAACTGGAGTAGTTACGGGCATTCTCAGCAGTGGCGGCAGCACGGACAAGTCCTCTGTACGAGTTCTGCGAATGACCGGCACTGATGCCTTTAGAGATAATAGTGCTGCGCGTGTTCTTGCCGATGTGTATCATTTTCGTGCCAGTATCCGCCACCTGATAGTTATTGGTAACGGCAACACTGTAGAACTCAGCTATGCTGTTGTCTCCTCTTAACACACACGACGGGTACTTCCACGTGACGGCAGAACCGGTCTCTACCTGCGTCCACGACAGTTTGGAGCCTTCACCGCGCAAATCGCCGCGTTTGGTAACGAGGTTCAGCACACCTCCCTTACCATGCTCGTCGCCCGGATACCAGTTCTGGACGGTGGAATACTTCACTTCAGCACGATTCATAACTATAATCTCGACGATGGCGGCATGCAACTGGTTTTCGTCACGCATGGGAGCCGTACAGCCCTCCAGATAGGAAACGTAGGAATCATCGTCAGCCACGATAAGCGTGCGTTCAAACTGACCGGTATTCCGCGCGTTGATACGGAAATAGCTGCTCAGCTCCATGGGGCAGCGCACACCCTTGGGAATATACACAAACGACCCGTCACTGAACACAGCCGAGTTCAGTGCTGCGAAATAATTGTCACGGTAGGGGACAACCGTACCCAGATACTTACGCACCAATTCGCCGTGCTCTTTCACAGCTTCACCGATGGAGCAGAAGATGACCCCCTTCTCACGCAGTTTCTCTTTGAACGTGGTCTTGACCGACACGCTGTCCATGATGGCGTCAACGGCAGTATTGCCGCTCAGCGCAAGCCGCTCTTCGAGAGGGATGCCTAACTTGTCGAACGTCTTCTCAAGTTCCGGGTCAATCCCGTTCCCGTTTCCGTTCCCGTTCCCGTTTCCGTTTTTCGCCGTCGGGTCAGCGTAGTATGAGATAGCCTGATAGTCTATGGGCGGCAGCGTGAGGTGCCCCCACGTCGGCTCCGACTGCTGCTGCCAGTAGCGAAAAGCCCTCAGACGGAAGTCGAGCATCCAGTCCGGCTCACCCTTCTTCTTCGAGATCAGGCGGACTACGTTCTCATTCAGTCCTTGCTCGATTATTTCTGTGTGGACATCAGTCGTAAAGCCGAACTCATACTTCTGTTCGGCGATTTGTCTGACCAATTCTTTGTCGTTGTTGTTTTCTGCCATAGTCGTAAATCAAGGTGCAAAGTTAGTGCAATTCGGGCGAAAAGCGCCATTTTAAGTGTTAATCTAACAAAAATAATCCGTTTCAAGCCGCTGAAACGGGATTTTCTTCTTACCTTTGCAACTCATAAACGTTTAATATAGTAAATGCTATGGTAGAATCAAGACTGGTTATCTATAATACGCTGACGCGCCAGAAGGAGCGCTTCGAGCCGTTGAACGCCCCCAATGTGGGCATGTATGTGTGTGGTCCAACTGTCTATGGCGACCCACATCTGGGACACGCCCGCCCTGCCATCACCTTCGACTTGGTGTTCCGCTACCTGAAGCACTTAGGCTACAAGGTGAGGTACGTGCGTAACATCACCGACGTGGGCCACTTGGAGCACGATGCCGACGAGGGCGAGGACAAGATTGCCAAGAAGGCACGCCTGGAGCAGTTGGAGCCGATGGAGATTGCCCAGTACTACACCAACCGCTACCATCAGTATATGGACGCACTGAACGTGCTGCGACCCTCAATCGAGCCCCATGCTACGGGCCATATCATTGAGCAGCAGCAGCTGGTGCAGCAGATTCTCGACCGAGGCTTCGCCTACGAGTCGAACGGCTCCATCTACTTCGACATCGAGGCATATAATAAGAAGCACAAGTACGGCATCCTCAGCGGCCGATCGCTTGAGAACATCAAGGACGAGAGCCGCGAGCTGGCCGGCGTAGGCGAGAAGCGCAACCAGGCCGACTTCGCCCTGTGGAAGAAGGCACAGCCTGAGCACATCATGCGCTGGCCCTCACCCTGGAGCGACGGATTCCCTGGCTGGCACTGCGAATGCACGGCGATGGGCCGCAAGTACCTCGGCGAGGAGTTCGACATTCACGGCGGCGGTATGGACCTCGTCTTCCCCCATCACGAGTGCGAGATTGCACAGGCCGTGGCCGCGATGGGGCATCAGGCTGTGAAGTACTGGATGCACAACAACATGCTGACAATCAACGGCCAGAAGATGGGTAAGTCGTACAACAACTTCATCACGCTCGAGCAGTTCTTCACGGGCAACCACCCGCTGCTTGAGAAAGCCTACTCACCGATGACCATACGCTTCTTCGTGCTCTCCGCCCACTACCGCGGCACCGTCGATTTCTCCAACGAAGCCCTCGTAGCCGCAGAACGCGGCCTCGAAAAGCTGATGAACGCCATCGCCGACTTAGACCGCATTGCGGTTTCCCCGCAATGTGACGCCGAAACAGAAAAAGTGGTAAAAAACCTCCGCGAGAAATGCTACGACGCCATGAACGACGACTTCGCCACCCCGCAGGTTATCAGCCACCTCTTCGAGGCTTGCACCACCATCAACAAACTCGTTGATCACAAAGCTACCATCTGCGCCGACTGCCTGAAGGAACTGAAGGAGGTGATGCACCTCTTCGCCGAGGACATCCTCGGACTGAAGGCAGAGAAATCAGGAACCAACGAAGCTCGTGAAGAAGCCTTCGGCAAGGTCGTCGATATGGTGCTCGACCTGCGTGCCAAGGCCAAGGCCGCCAAGGACTGGGCCACCAGCGACCAGATTCGCGACGCCCTCGCCGCTGCCGGCTTTGAAGTGAAGGACACCAAGGACGGTGTCACCTGGAAGCTGAACAAATAATACTATACCCATATTATTGTAGCGTATGAAAGAGAATCGGATCATTGCATCGGCCCTCATTGCTGTGGGCATCGTATGTTTGGGTTGGTTTATCAAGGCTGGCATTGACAATTTCGCCAACAAAGACCGTAAGGTAACCGTTAAGGGACTGGCTGAGCGTGAGGTCCCTGCCGACAAAGTTACATGGAGTATCGGCACAAAGGTAACGGGCAATGACCTGCCTATACTCTATGAAAGCATCAACATCCAGACCGACAAGATCAAGAAATTCCTGCGACAGAACGGACTTGACGAGAAGGAGATCACAGTGAATCCCCCTACGATAAGTGACCTGGAAGCCCGCGAATGGGGGGATAACCAGAAGAACTTCCGCTATATCGTCAACACCACGATTACCATCGCTACCAATAAAGTGGCTGAGGTGAACAAAGCCATCTTCAAACAAGCAGAGTTGCTGAAGCAGGGGGTGGCCATCGAGAACAGCGACCCTCAATATGAGTATGCCTCGTTCCAACAGATGAAGCCGGAGATGATGGCCGAAGCCATCAAGAATGCCCAGAAGACGGCAGAGCAGTTTGCAGAGGCCAGCAAATCTGAATTAGGACAGATACAAACGGCAGGCCAAGGGCAGTTTGAGATAGAGGATCGTGACCAGAACACACCCTACATCAAGAAACTCCGGGTAGTGACCACCATCACCTACTCGCTCAAGGACTAACCCGAAGCATGGCCATTGGCCTTTATTGTTTTTTAAGTATTCAGATTTTGTCATCCGTATTATAATTGTTACCTTTGCACGCAAACTAATCGCAACTACTGATGAAAACGAACTACGAGATACGCTACGCGACCAATCCCGAAGACGCACGGCGATACGACACGGCACGGCTGCGGCGTGACTTTCTCATCGAAGGCCTTTTCGCTGCCGACACAGTAAACATGGTCTATTCCATGTACGACCGCATGATCGTCGGCGGAGCCATGCCTGTCGGCGAGCAGCTGACGTTAGAGGCCATCGACCCGCTGAAGACCAAGTGGTTCACAGAGCGCCGCGAGGTTGGCGTCTATAATGTAGGCGGTCCCGGCAAGGTGGTCATCGGCGATGACACCTACAGTCTCGGCTTCAAGGAAGCACTTTACATTGGCCGTGGCAACCGCAGCGTGGTGTTTGTCAGCGACAGTCCGGATAATCCCGCCAAGTTCTACTTCAACTCTGCAACGGCACATGCCGCCTACCCCTGCCGTAAGGTAACCAAACAGGACGCTGTGGTTGCGCACATGGGCAGCCTGGAGATGTCCAATGAGCGCAACATCAACAAGATGCTGGTCAATCAGGTGCTGCCCACCTGCCAGCTGCAGATGGGCATGACAGAACTCTCGCCAGGCTCAGTATGGAACACCATGCCGGCTCACGTCCATTCACGCCGGATGGAAGCCTATTTCTACTTCGAGCTGCCGGAAGACCAGGCTGTCTGCCACTTCATGGGCGAGCCACAGGAGACACGCCACATCTGGATGCGTAACGAGCAGGCCGTTCTGTCACCCGAATGGAGTATCCACAGCGCCGCCGCCACCCATAACTACACGTTTGTCTGGGGGATGGCTGGCGAGAACCTTGACTACGGCGATCAGGATTTCAGCAATATAACTGACTTGAAATAACTCCAAACTTACAAACTAATAAACTTAAAAGAATTATGACAAACATGTTTTCATTAGAGGGTAAGAACGCCTGGATTACCGGCGCTTCCTATGGTATCGGTTTCAACATTGCCAAGGCATTCGTGGCCGCTGGTGCCAAGACTATCATCTTTAACGACATCAACGAAGCCGCCCTGCAGCGCGGCTTGGACAACTACAAGGAAGCCGGCATCCAGAATGTGAAGGGCTACGTCTGCGACGTTACCGACGAAGAGGCCGTGAAGAACCTGGTAAACAAGATTCACGAGGAAGTGGGACAGATTGACATCCTGGTCAACAACGCCGGCATCATCAAGCGCATCCCCATGCACGAGATGAAGCGTGCCGAGTTCCAGCAGGTCATCGACATCGACCTCGTCGGACCGTTCATCTGCAGCAGCGCCGTCATTCCTGAGATGATGGAGCGCCGAGAGGGTAAGATTATTAACATCTGCTCGATGATGTCTGAACTGGGCCGCGAGACTGTCAGTGCCTACGCTGCTGCCAAGGGTGGTCTGAAGATGCTCACGCGCAACATCTGCTCGGAATACGGTGAGTACAACATCCAGTGTAACGGCATCGGGCCGGGCTACATCGCCACGCCGCAGACCGCTCCGCTACGCGAGCGCCAGCCTGACGGCTCACGTCATCCGTTCGACTCGTTCATCTGTGCCAAAACACCTGCCGGCCGTTGGCTCGACCCGTCAGAACTCGGCGGTCCTGCCGTGTTCCTCGCTTCGCACGCCTCTGACGCCGTCAACGGCCATGTGCTCTATGTTGACGGAGGTATCTTAGCCTATATCGGCAAGCAGCCTAAGTAAGCATTTTCGCCTGATTGTGGTTTAACGCTTGTAAACCACAATCAGGTTGTCGTCATAGAGTTCACGACTTTTTACTTTAGCATTGGCCGGCAGTTGTGGTACACGTGTACCGCCGCTGACGGCCAGTTTCAGATTAGTCTCTACGCGGATTTCGTCCCACAGGTTCTGGACGAGAAACGACTGGAGCGTCTTGGCACCGCCCTCGACGATGAGCGACTGCAGTCCGTGGGCATGCAGACTTTCCAGGTTCAGAGGATGCAGGCGGTCGATGACCAGTTTCTTGGGATTGTTGCCCCGCCACTCACGGACGGTCAGCTGCGGGTGCTCACGGTCGGCGGTGACGCGCCCTACGAGGATGGCATCCTCCTCGGCCCGCAGCTTGTGGCTGAGCATACGGGTGAACGGCGACGAGATCGACAGCGGCTGTCCGTTATCGTCGATGAAGCCGTTGGCCGTCTGCGCCCATTTCAGGATGATGTACGGGCGTTGCTCCCTGTGGAAGGTGAAGAAACGGCGGTTCAGCTGACGGCATTCTTCTTCGAGCACGCCGACTTTGACATCAATGCCCGCCTCCTGCAGTCGGCGGATGCCGCGGCCCTGTACCTCGGCAAACTCGTCCTTGCACCCCACAACCACGCGGCGCACCCCCTTCCTTATTATCAGGTCGGCGCAGGGAGGTGTCTTGCCGTAGTGCGAACAGGGTTCTAAAGACACATAGACCGTAGCTTCCGGCAGCAGGGGCTCATCTTCGGGTCTGACTGACGCGAAAGCGTTCACCTCGGCATGTCCTTCGCCACAGCGCACGTGGTAGCCTTCGCCGATAATCCTGCCTTCAGCACTCACTATGACAGCCCCCACCATCGGGTTGGGCTTCGCGTTCTGCCAGCCGTTACGAGCTATCTGCAGGCAACGCCGCATGTATCTCTCGTCTTCTGTCTCTGTTCTCATTTGATGGTTATTCATTATTTCTGAATGTATTTCTTTCCTTGGCTGATGTTTACACCCCGCTGAGGGCTTTTCTGCCTGATGCCCTGAAGGCTGTAGGTCACGGACGGCATATCACCGGCTTTCGCCTGACTGATGCCCAGTGACGTGGCGGGCGTTACGCGACGACCTAACACCCCCTGTTGGCTAATGGCTTGCACACTGATGTTCTGGCCAGTGGTGTAGGGCGCGCTCTCGTCGGTAGTAACGGTTGCCTGGCCATCGGCGACAACAAGGTAGCAGGCGGCCTGGCCCGTATGGTCCTTCCACGTCAGACGGTCAGCCGTGACGGTCATCTGCGGTGCGTTCAAGATACGGCCGGCATCGTCGGCATCCCACTGGTCGGTCCCACCGAGTACGTTCTTAACAGTGTATGTGGCAGCCTCAGCCTCGGTAAGCACGGCCTTGCTCGTGACGGTCTTGCCATCGGCGGTAAAGGAGGTCTTACGCTTCGACAGGTCAACAGCCTGACCTGCGGCATCCATCGTGTTATACTCTGCCATCTGGACAGGCAACCCGCTCATGTCACGCCATCCGGCGGGGGTGACGCTGACGTTCTCTGACAGACGGGTGTCGATGAACGACACCTTCGGCGTGTCGCCCCAGGGACGGCCAAGGTCGGTAGTAGCACTCGTCAGGCTGGTGGTGATGTAGGCATCGCGGAAGACGTAGCCCCACTGTGGGTTGATGTGCGAGGGGGCGGTGATGACGTTCGTCGTGTTCGTCAGTTCCAACGTGTCACGGTCGAAATAGACGTCGCCAGCGTTGTAGATGAAGTCGGTAGTTCCGCTGATGCGGCATTCACGGACAAGGTGCCGCTGGCCGCTTTTGCCCGTGCGGTAGGTATCCTGCCAGCCCTCGATGCAACACTGCGTAACGCTGATGCGGTCGCCCAAGGTGTAGAGTGCCAAAGCCTGCTCGCCGCTGCCGAAGGTATTGCGGATGGTCAGGTTGTCAAGGCTCACATCGTTGGCATTGACATACACGGTAGCTGTCTTGCCGAGGTTGCCGTTGTAGGACTTGCTTTTGTTGTCAGTGATGATGACCTGGTCACGCCCTTGTCCGGTCAGGTGGATGAACGGTTTGTTAATCTCCACATGCTCGTTATACGTTCCTGCCTTAATAAAGATATAGCAAGGTGAATCCTTCGCAGCTTTCTGTTCGGCATCGCTGACGGCTGCGCTGATGGTCTGGAAGGCACTGACGTCCGTCGGATCTACCGTGGCATTGAAAACGTTATGCTTCTCCACCGCAGGAGCCTTTTTGTAGGGTGTCAGGTCAATGGTGCCGTCGGCCACGCCGTTGAGGAACTCTTCCAAGTTGGAATAGCCGCTTGCGGTGAGCCTGTAACCGTCGGAGGCATCGTTGGGATTAAGCCCCACCGACAGCTCGTAGTCGTCGGGCATACCGTCCTGGTCGGAGTCCTTCATCAGCTGTTCGTCCTCGCCCATACCGAGCCACGGCCACATCGTCGTCTTGACGGTCTGGCCCGTAGCCTCGTCCAAGACAAAGAACTCGTCATGCTGCGAGAGGACGATGTCTGAGGGTGAGTCGATGATGCCATACTTGCCCAGCACGCCGCCATACTTCGGATCCTGGGTTCCGGCAGCCTCGGCTAACAGACGGCGGTCCACCTCGTCATAGCGGGGCAGAGAGGCACCTGCCTGTTGCGTGACACTGCGGTAAGCCTCGTCGGCCGTCTCGTATTCCAGCCCGCTCAACGAGTATGGCAGTTCGGTAAGCAGTGCCTTGTCAGCCACGGACTGCGAAGGCGACACCGACCAAAAGTTCATGGCCCGCGAGGCATTGTCGCTGACGAAACCGTAGTAGTTGTCGGCGTTCACTTTCTGCAGTTCGGCGTTCGTCCAAATGTTCGATGACGGTGCCCAGCGGCTCGACAGTTCAAATTTGTTCCCCTTCAGATACCACTCTCCCAGTTCATTGATGTTGCTGCCTGTACCCGACACAAAGTAGCGGTGGCTGGCAGTGTTCTGCTTCGACTGGGGGCCCGGACGGAAGTAGTTGTTAATCATATACACACGGTTGTAGTAGTCATCACCTGTCACCGTACACTCACCGCCATAGACAGAGTTGTTTTTCCCAAAGTTAAAGATGACGTTATTGGCAAACTCATTATCTACCCGGCGGTCGTTGGTGCTGGGGCGTGCACCGTTGAAACGCGGCATGCGGCTCATGCAGTTGCTGACTAAGCAGTGGTGCATGGTGCCGTGCTCGCCACCCCACTGCATGGCGTACGAGCGTTCGCCCTTCACGTTCTTCGAGTAGTACAGCCCCTCGGCCGATATACACCACTGCAGGGTCGTGGAATCGGTGTCGTAGAGGGTCAGGTTCTCTTCCATCGACCACGAGAACGAGCAGTGGTCGAGCACGATATGGTGGGTGTTCTCTACGTCTAACGGCGACATGCTGCTGTTGGGCAGGTCGCCAGCACGGAAGCGGATGTGTCGGATGATGATGTTCGGCTGGTTCAGCTTCATCTGGTAGCCTGCTATACAGATGCCGCCGCCGGGAGCCGTCTGTCCGGCAATGGTGATGTTGGGGTGGTTCAGCGACAGCTTCGACGTCAGGTAGATGGTACCGCAGGTGCGGAAGAGTATGGTACGAGGCGTGTCGTCACCCGTCTTCAGCGCCCAGCGCAGGGTGCCTTCCACAAGGGCGTTGTCCGGACAGTCATCGGTGCGGGTGACATAATAGACGCGGGCCCCGCGATTGTCGGTCATGCGGCCGCCGGTAGTAAAGCGACCGTAGCCCTCGGCACCAGGGAAGGCTATGAGGTCGGACTTGTAGTTGTCAATCATGGCAAACACGGCGTTGACCGTCTGGTCGCTGTCCAACGTGAATGTATATTGTGCCGATGTTGATAGTTCCTTGCCGTCACCGTCCACCCAGCACACGAAGTAGTGGCCTTTGGCGGCGGTGGCCGTCAGCGTCAATACCGTACCGGCATTGTATTTGCCGTTGTCGCCTTGCTCACTCACATTGACGGTGCCCATGCCTGCTGTCAGAGTGCCGTAGGTCAGCGTAGCCTCCGGCAACTTGGTGAAGCGGGCCTCTACCTCAGTGTCGGTCGTGATGTTAAAGACATGTGGATTGTCGCTTGCCACGAGTGTGCCAGCCTGATACCAAGCCTCAAAAGCGTAGCCGATGACAGGAGTGGCTGAGCAGGTGACATTGTCGCCCGTCACCACCGATGTCTGTGCCGGGCTCACAGTTCCTGCCCCCTCGGGTGTTACCGTTGCCTTGAAACTGCTGGTGGCAACGCTACCGCCGAGCATGGCGTTACCCGTCAGCGTCACGTTGCCCATCGCCAGGTTGCGCCCGTTGGGATAGCCACTGACCATACGCACCACCACCTGCCAGATGTCCTTGCCAGGCGTGGCTGTGACAGGCACGTCAAACGTCACGTCATCATACTGCGCATCCACCTCAGCGTGACTGTTCACCTTGCCAAGGGCGTACTCCTGAGTTGTCTCGCCGGCGGCGTTCAGCTTGCGCAGCAGCACCTCGAAGGCAGGCTTGGCATCCTTCACCCATGAGGCGACACTCACACTGACACGTGTGGGGACGTATGTCAGGTCGGCGGTGGGTTTCAGGCTGAGTGTCATACTGTAGTCGTCACTGCCGTCGGAGGCTCCCTGCGTCTTGAAGCGCAGTATCTGCAAACCTGTCTGTTTGGTGATGTAGTTTGCCGGTGTGATCGTATTCTGGAAAGCCAGTTTGGAACCGAAGACCACACTCGTTTCCAGCAACTTCGACACGTCGGTACCATCGCAAGTGATGACCGACGCTGTAGCCTTGTTGTAGGCTGCGCTTCCCGGCGCCAGGTCCTTGATGGTCTTGTCCAATGCCCAGTGGGTACTGACTGTCGTCTGGGCTCGCAAAACCGTGACGGCCAAAAGAAGAGCCATCAAGGAAAGAACGATTTTTCTCTGCATGTTATTAGTCGTTTTGATTAGTTTGTGGCAAAGGTACACATTTATTCTGAATTCAGCAAGCAATTTCCCTTGACTTTTTAAGTATTTTATGTTACGCATGCTACACTTAAGGAAATCAAAGGGAGTTTAAGGAGCAGCGCATGTTTCTGCTCCGGCGTGCGGGTGTCGGCAACTTTCCCATGCTCGGCGTAGCCTCCTTCGTAGCACGAGGGACCGCTCAGCCGGAGGATGCTTCGCTTTGCGAAGAACTATCATACTATCAGGCGCTAACTATCATACTTACGTTGTCTAAACACCATACTTAGGAGTCGTAAACAGCATACTTTTGAATGGCATCTTTGGCGAGTGTGACAGATGTGACAGAAGAAATATAAACTTTCCTATAGAGAAAGTTGCAAAACAATCTGTCACATCTGTCACAACGTTAGTAATATGAGAACAAGAACCGTTAATTCACATATGCCGAGAGTCGGAAGAGTACAGAGCGTGTCAGCGGTCTTCCCTACTCGATCGTCTATAAACTAAAGAAATAATGATAGAATCAAATACCTGTCCCCATGATTCAGCGAAATTGGCGTCAGTCCGTCACGTATCAGCGACTATGTTTCAGGTCGGGCAGAGCCGACGCTGAAGATAGCCCGCCTACTCTGTATGAATCTTGGAATCACACCCGCCGCCAGGAATCACCGGGGACGGTTCTCGAAATCACCGGGACGTCCCCGCGATTTTGCCCGCGATTTTAAGCTTTTACAGATTCCTGTTACATCTTATACTCAAGGATGTCGCCCGGCTGGCAGTCGAGAGCCTGACAGATAGCCTCTAAGGTAGAGAAGCGAATGGCCTTTGCCTTGCCCGTCTTCAGGATGGAGAGGTTGGCTTGGGTGATGCCGATTTTCTCCGCCAGTTCACCTGATGACATCTTGCGCTTTGCCATCATCACATCTACATTTACTATGATACTCATAAGGCTCGGTGTTTAGATGGTTAATTCCTGCTCTTCCTTCAAATCCTTACCCATCAGGATAATCTGTGAGATAATCATCAGCACAAGGCCAAAGACGATGTAGTAGATACTTGCAGACTCCCAAGGAATGTGGTAGTAAGCCATCATCACAGTCTCACGGAGTATCTGTATCTGGATGTAGCCCACCACATTGGCCAGGATCCAGAAGGCTACGAGTAACCACCCTGCCGTTTCCAGCCGTTTGGCAATCTGCGTCACAAAGATTTCGCCTTTGTAGATGGAGTGTACCACTTTCAAGACGATGACAAGCAGCCAAAGGAACGGTAACAACAGACAAATCGATAGTGCGAAGATAATATTGAAAGTGTTCGAGCCCTTCTCCATAGGCACTTTCAGTTTCACTTGCTGCATTTCCACCATGCAAGTTTGTCCTTTTACATTGCTATAGAGGAACTTGTCGTTGCCAAAACGATTAGGTCTGACAGGAACAGTCACCTCAAAGGTCGGCTTGAATTGGACATTATATGAGGTAGTGGTGCCGATAGTGTCGCACTTACCGTCAATGGTATCCACGTGTACTGTTATTTTCTTGTCGACCTTACCAAACTCTTCGGTCAGGGAATCCAGAGTGAGTACTTCGCCATCGTGCGTACTCCCCGAGTAGTTTTCACGATGATACGTGTTGGAGATAACTGATCCCACTAATACGATAGCCAGCAGAGCGCTGTAAATCTTAAGCTTTTTGTTCATAATTGATAAAGTATTATTGTTAAACGATAAATAATTTCGGTGCAAAGATAAGGATTATTTTTGAAACTTTCAAGAAAAACAATGTTAATTTATCGTAAAACAATAAATTTATATTGGAAAGAGCGTTTTTTGGAATCGCGAGGACTCTAACTTTGCGCTCTAATAATTAAAGTGGAATGAAAATTTGCATATTTCA
>CAMHNI010000011.1 GCA_946186505.1 uncultured Prevotellaceae bacterium
GAAATATGCAAATTTTCATTCCACTTTAATTATTAGAGCGCAAAGTTAGAGTCCCTTTTGTGTTCCGTTCGTCGTAGAACGTCAGTATCTTCTGTAACTGGTTGGTGCTGCGGCGACTGAATTCAATGGTCAGAGCCATTTTGCAAACATGGTTTTGAATTCAGACATAGAGACCACCTCGCCACGCTCCACTTCGGCGATTTCCTCCTCAATGTCGGGTGTCACCTGAAGCACGCCATCCACGATATGGGCAAAAGCCACGTCATCAGGTATGACAGGCTTCTCATACGCGTAGGCCACATCGGCTGCAGGCTCCTTAGCGGTCTGACAACTGCCGTCCTCTTCGGCAATTTTGGGATATGGTTTGCTCTCTTTCATTGTCACTTGCATTATATTGCTGCAAAAGTACGATAAAAGATTGAAACAACCAAAACTTTCTTGTTATTTCTGTGCCATGTGCACAAAGAACGCGCTGCTGTTCACTTACTTGGGATCACGGGGTCGGTTCTACTGATCATTCTAAATTTTCTGTCACTTTTCTTGCAAGTTTCAGTTTTTCTTCCTATCTTTGCACCGTAACACCCCGTTGTCCCTGCTTATGCATACTTCGGGGTTAGTGTTTTTTATAAGGGTATCGTCATCTAATAACAGTGACCGTATCAGATTTCAGTATTATGACAGGGGATGTCCCCTGTCATCTCTTCTTTCAGTCGCTACGCTTTGTGAAAGTGGTTATATACAATGTTTCTGCAATAGAATAGAACAACTGCGAACCGACAAGTAACAATGAGGTTGTACCATCAGGCAAATGTCGAATGGAACGCCCTTCGGAAGACAACAGGTAAAAATCATGGCCATCCGGACACCACCTTCCAATACAAACCAGATCGTCCACAGCAAACATCTGATAATATACGTCGTTATCAACATGTTTTTCTTTGACTTGCAGTTTGTTATCCAATAAATAGACATCGCCATTCTCCATTACTGCAGCATAGTTATTCTTTGCTACAAGCAACTGACGGAAGGCGTCACCTGTCTTCACATAAAGAAGAGTATCACTATAGATAGATTTAATCAACCCATCTTGTTTCTTCCATGTCATATAGTCCAGCGACAGTTGCTGTCCGCTTTGCTTGTCGTAACAGGCTATATAAGGTTTATTCAGGTGGTGGATGGGCATTATTTTAGCGTCCGATTTTACATAGCCATAATTGATGAGTTTTAGCGTTTTACCCTCGTCGATTAATTCGTTTCTTGCCATTGCAGGATGCGAAACAGACCAAACGGCGGCAAGATTTTTATCAAAGCAGGTGAGATTCTTCCAATCCGTCATATAAGCATGATGATCACTCACTACTATTGATGCATTAGCACCTTGCGGCGACGTCTTGTACTTATGCTCTGCCAATAGTCCGTTTTTCCGTCCATACTTATAAAGCTTGTCTGACAGCAACAGTACCGTTGAATTACTGAACTGACGAATTCCACGAATGTTTCTTACAAAATCATAATCCACCTGTTCACTCCAAAGAATATCACCCGTTCTCAGGCTGATGCCATTTATTTCAACAGCTGGACCTGTACCGGTGTCTCGTAGAACCAGTCCTAAGTCAACTTCGTTTTTATAAATAAATCCCAACGCTCCATCTTCCTTCCATACCTCGTTTCCATTCCAGTCTATCAAACGAAGCGAGTATTGACGGCCCTGTTGGAACGATATGAGAATTCCCTTATCCAATACCTTGAAACCATCTTCCCTATGACTAAACATTGGCGACTGATAGATTAACTTACGGCTCTTCAGGTCGAATATTCCTACTTGTGCAGTCTTGTCATAGTTCTCTCCAGGATTTGCAAAAAGAATGCACAAGGATGTACTATCAGGATTAGCATACATCATTGCTATTCTACGAGACAGTTTGTAACTGAAGTCTTCCTGAGCAATCATCAAAACGCTCATGAAGATCATAATACACCATGTAAATAGCCTTTTCATACCTAAAAATAGTCTTCAAGGTTGCTATACATCAATTCGTACACAATTAGGGGCGTTTCTTTGTAAAATCTCTGCGAAGCGCCTGATATGTATTGCTCTCCATAACGGATTGCACCTGCAAAAATACAAAAAGATTTCGACAATGAGTTGATTTTTCCATTTTTTCTTCGAAAAGTCGCTCAAAAAAGAGCGGATTTAGAGAAAAACTGATAAAATATTAGCATTTTTCTTGCAACTTTCAGAAATAATGCCTATTTTTGCAACGTCAGAACGTATGTTCTGGCTATCCGGGTAGAATCCCGCGTGGGGTAAGGCTTTATCGATACTGCCCAATTTCATAGAGAGCCGTCGTTCAGCGATAGCTCTTTATTTATAAGAAGGGCGAGTAGGATAGTAAAACTTTGTTGTTTTATAATTGTTATTGCTTTTAGTTGGAAAATTTTGCAGAAAAAACAATCGAAAAATGTGGACCTCCATTCTTATGTCCTCATTTTGTCGTTATATCAACATACGCACTTTATTTAGGGTATAATAATATTATTCAATTCCTCAATGAATTGTTCTACTTGTTTCTTTAACAATGGCAGGTCGCTGGTATACGTCTCCCATACCAATTTGGCGTTAGTAGTGATATAGCCATGCACGAGCGCATTACGCATGTCCACGATGTCGCGCCAAGGAACCTCAGGATGCTTGTCTCGGAATTCCTTTGTCAGAAGATTGGCTGCTTCACCAATAATCATGATGTTATAGACAACAGCATGATAGCACATGATGTCCGCCTTCATGTCTTCGAATGACTTCCCGCTGAGATAGTCATTAATGTGCTCGATACAATCGTCAATATGTTGAAGACGGTCTATATCTCTAATTGCCTCTCTCATAGATTACTTTTAAGTCACGATTTGCTGTTATCTGGGCAGCAGGGCGGAGGGTTCCTTCTTCCACGAGATCCACCTTACGGCCAAGCTTCTCTTCCAGTTCGCGGTTCATGCGCACATAGGCAAACAAGCCGATGGGGAGAGTACGGTCGAACTTGACCAGTATGTCCACATCGCTGTCCTCGCGCTCCTCACCACGAGCGAAGGAGCCGAAAAGCCAAGCCTTCAGGACGGGCTGCGTCTTGAAGTATTCGGCTATCTGCTGCGTCATTGTTTGCGTACTCATAGGCTGTCGATATTCGTTTTCTCGCCTGCAAATATAGTTACTTTTCCTGAAACGTCCAAATTTTTTCCAGACTTTTTCTGCAGATTGTTTTTATTACAAATAGTTCAGAAGGGACAGATTGTTTTAATGATCATGGGGTCGGTTCTACTGATCATTTTTCTGCGTTGAAAATTTGGAAGTTTCAAGAATAATACTTATCTTTGCAACGTTGATTCCCGGCAGCCTCTGATTTTCAAGCTGTCGGGTCTGTTTTTTGAAGTGCACTTGATTGTTTCGACTTTGATGTTACACATCGAGTTCGCACACGCTCGGCAGAGTCCATGCGAGCATGACTCTGCTCTCGCTGAATCACGAACTTCATACTGCACTATAAAAGGAACTGATGAGGGCAGTCTTTCGAGGCTGCCCTTTCCTTGTGTTTTTTCGACCTGTACGACCCGAAAAATCCTTTCGTTTTATTTGGTCATCTCGATTATTTTTCGTACCTTTGTACCTGTGCCGGAGAGCACAGTTAGCCCTATTTATTCACCATCAAAAACACACAGTATTATGAACAAGACATGGAAAACGATTCTTCAGGTGATCAGTTACATCATCACCCTCCTGTTAGGGGGCGCGGCCGGGAATGCCGTGATGTAGAAGCGAAAAGCAATGAAGCGCATGAAAAAGGAAGGCTTCAAAGTATCCCAGTACGCCTGTGCGGTGCTGCTCATCGTGAGCAGCATCGCGCTCGTGGCGTATCAGGTCATAGAGATTGAAGACGTGGCCGCAGGACTGCTCTACTACGTGGCCCAGTCCTTCCTATTGGCAGGTTCCATATTCGGACTCGACCAATACATCAGAAGCATTAGTAAAAAGTGATCGGAGTTGTGCGGTTTTTTTCCGAGACTTCCAAACAAAACGGGAAAAAAGCGGGCAGAAACGAAAAGAGGCATCCTCGCGGTGGGGATGCCTCTTACTTTCTGTTGCTGTTATTTCAGCAGGATTTTTATCAGCTTCGTCAGGTCGACTGCGTTCACTTCGCCGTCGCCGTCCGTACACAAAAGGAACCGTCCCTTTTGTGTTACACTTACTTGCCGCCGTGCTTCCCGCCTTGGTTCCAGCCGTTCATCATCTGTCCGCCCCTGTTCCACCCGCGCAGCATCTGGCGGTGGAAGCGGTCCTCGGCCTTGATGACGTCGTAGAGTTTCGAGGCTGAGATGATGCTGAGGAACTTGTTGTGGTATGTCTGCTGGATGCGCTTCAGCTCCAGGTCGTACTCGTCGCGCTGTCGGATGGCTTTCTCGCACCCTTTCTCGTCGGCTGGCTTGCCCCACCCCAGCTGTCGCTGTCGGTCATAGACGGCGCGTTGCTTGGCCTGCATCTCCTTATAGACGGGGAAGAACTTGGCTGCCTCCTGTGGTGTGAGGCATGCTTCCTTGGTGATGAACTGCTCAAGGTCGGCCTGGAACTTCTCTGGCGAGAACTTCGGTGGCTGCTGGGGTTTTTGATCCTGTGGTATAGCGGCGACGGCCAGCACAAGTGCAATCAGGATAGTCATTAGTCTTTTCATAGGGCAAAACAGTTAATAGTCGCCGGCGAGGCAGGCATAGATGTCGTAGTTGTCGGCCATGACATAGTCGGCAACGTCCTCGACGTAAGTGTCTTCTGCAGAGGTTGTGGCCACGGGTGCCTGGGTTGCTCCGTCGGGTGAGAGCAGATAGATTGTGGCGGTGAACAGCACGCCGACGAGGCAGGCTGCAGCTGCCAGCCACGGTCTCATCCTGACGGTCAGTGGTCGTCTGGCACTGGTCTGCTCGGGCAGTTTCTGCATCACTTCGGCAGCGAGGCTGTCGAAATACCCCTCGGGCACTCGGAACGGGTTGTCCCTCTGGCTCATACGGCTTTTTACATACAGTTCTTCGTTTATCATACTTTATTGACGTTTCTGGGTGTAAAAGGTTTAATCATGTGACTTAAAAAATTCAGATATTTTCTTGACTGCGATGTGGTACGATGCTTTCAGGGCTCCCTCGCTGGTGCCGAGTGCGCGGCTGATGTCGCTGTACTTCATGTCGTCGTAGTAGCGCAGCAGGAAGACGGTGCGCTGTACTTCGGGCAGCTGTGCGATGGCCTGCTGCAGCTGTGCCTCTGTCTCGTCGCCGTCAAAGTAGTCGTCGGCCATCAGTGTGTTGGCCACGCCTGTTTCCTCGTCGTCGGTGCTCATGGTCACCATGTTTTTCTGCCGGCGCAGGAAGTCGAGGCTCTCGTTGATGGCTATGCGCGAAAGCCAGGTCAGCAGTTTCGAGTCGCCGTGAAACGAGCCCAGTCCCTGCCAGGCCTTGATGAGCGTGTTCTGCAGCACGTCGTCGGCGTCGTCGTGTGACAGGACGAAGCGTCGTATCTGCCAGTAGAGCTGCTCGCTGTACTGTCGCACCAGCGTCTCGAAGGCCCTCCGCTGTGTCTTGGGGTCTGTCAGCTGGGTTATCAGCAGTTTGTCATCGGTCATCGTATATAGGGTTTGAGTGCCTCGCTGATGGCTTTGTCGTAGCCGTACACGTCGGGATAGTACTGCAACGGGCCGTCAGGGGTCTGGAAAATGGTATAGTAAGTAATAATAATAGGTACGCGCGGGGATACTTTCAGCGAGTTCACCAGTTTTGGTGCCTTGGCCTCGGGGGGCAGTGCGTCGATGTACTCTCGTCCCTGATCGCTCTCGGGTTCCAGTCCCATCGAGATGCGCAGCTTGTCAACCAGCCACTCGTCGGCATCGTCGTCCATCATGAATCGTGCCAGCTCGAAGGGTCGCTGCACGCGTACGCATCCGTGTGACACGCCGCGGTTGTCGCGCCCGAAGGCTCCCGGGCTTGAGGTGTCGTGCAGGAACACTGAGAAGTTGTTTGGGAACCTGAAGATGATGCGCCCCAGGGAGTTGCCTGCTCCGCCCTGCTGTATGACCCTGTAGCGGCCGCTGTTGAGCATGGCGGCCGACACGCGCTTGGGTGACAGCCGCTGTCCTGTGCGGCGGTCGGCTATGTAGTAGCGGTGGCGGGCGAAGTAGGCTGAGTCGCCGCCGTGCCGGGCTACGTCGGCTGTGATGATGCTCATGGGTATGGACCACTCGGGGTTGACTTCCATGTGGGTGATGCGGCTCGACAGCAGCGGTGTCTTCGTGGCCGTTGCCCCGCAGGCCACACGCATGTCGAACACGGTGTCGGGTCCCACTGCCCAGAGGTGATAGGCGGGCACGTTCACCACCACGTACTTCTCGTCGGTCGCCGGTCTGAGCGACTCTCGCCACCGGCACCGTTCCATGTTAACGAGTATGCGCCGCCGCTGGGTGGTGTCGGTGGCGGTGGGCAGCATGGTCTGCAACTGGTGGTAGAGGTTGCCCTTGGGCACTACCCGCCTGAGGTACGTGCCCAGGCTGTCAGGGTCGGTGCGATGCAGCGCCTTTGTCATATAGGCATCGTCGGGATGCTCCATGTCCACGTCGAACAAGTGGCGGTAGGTCTTGACGTTGCCCAGGGTGTCGCGCTCACGCGGGTCGTAGTGGTTGAGCACGTAGTTGGGGTTGACGAAGCCGAAGCGCTGTCCGGTGACATAGCTCATGTAAGCCTTCGTCAGCCGGTACTCTATCCGTGCCGCCACGCTGTTGATGTCGTCGGGGGCGCTGAAGTCCAGCGTGCGCATGCGCTGGAGGTCCTGCCGGATATCGTCCAAGTGGAACCGCCGCTCGTCGAACCCCATTGCTGGCAGCTCGCCCTGCAGGACTGACAGCAGCGTGTCGGGGCGGCTGTCCACTCCCTGGGCGTCAAGCCACACCAGCGGGCCACCCTCGCGGTAGTACTTCCTGACGCGGGCTACGGCGGTGCTCTTGTCTGTCTCGGCCTTGCAAAAATGCTCCAAACGCTCCCTGATAGTCTGAGCGTTTAGAGCATAGTTGTCAACCCTCATGTCACTGAAGGCCTCCAAGGAGCATTTCTCCTTAAAAGTCGCTGCTCCCTCACGGCATCCCGTCAAGAGCAGTACGAAGAGCGCCAGCGCCGGGTACAGTATCAGCGCACCTGGATTTTTCTGACCACCTTGCCGACTTTCAAGATGTAGCACCCCTTTGGAATGTTTAATTCGATACGTTGCGAAGCACTTTCGACAGTGACCTTCATCACCTGGCGCCCGGTCAGCGACACCACGATGAGTTCCTGGCCCTGGGCACCGGTCACGCAGACCGTCTGGCCCTCGATGCTGACGTCCGCCTGGTCGTCCACCTGCTCAACGGCGGCAAACTCCATCTCGGCAGCCTGCATGCTCATAGGGGCCATTGCTGTCAGAAAACCCGCAACTGATAGTATGAGTAATCTTCTCATCATATATGCATATAATATTCTTGTGTGCAAATATACGACATTTTCCCGTAACTTCCAAATTTTTCACAGAAAAAAACGTTTTGCACGTCATTTTTGCCCGGTACTACACCAACAGCTGCCCGACCTGAGAGACCAGAGCGGAGACAATCCAGGCCACACAGGTGGTATAGACGGCGGCGATGATGGCCCAGCGCCAGGTGCCCGTCTCGTGCCTGATGGCGGCGATGGTGGCGATGCAGGGGAAGTAGAGCAGGACGAACAGCAGGTAGGCGTAGGCCGTCACGGGCGTGATGGTCTCGAAGCCGCCGAGCACGCCCATCGTCGAGGCCACGATCTCCTTGGCACCGACGCCGGCAATGAGCGAGACATCGAGTTGCCAGTTGAAGCCCTGCAGGGCAAACAGGGGCTCGACGGTCTGTCCCATGCGTCCTATGAAGCTCTCGGCCAGCGAGGCGGCCGTGCCCATCGGGCCGAAGTAGCCCAAGGCCCAGACGAGTATGCTGGCCACGAGGATGACGCCGCCCATCTTCTTCAGATACTCCTTGCCTTTCTCCCACGTGTGGCGGCCTATGGCCTTGGCTGTCGGCCAGCGGTAGGGCGGCAGTTCCATCACGAACGGCGTGTCCTCACCCTTCAGAACGAAGCGCGACAGGATGTTGCTCACGATGACCGACATGAGGATGCCGACGGCGTAGAGCGACAGCATGACCAGCGACTGGTAGCCGCCGGTAAAGAACAGGCCGGTCACCATAATATATATAGGCAGTCGCGCCGAGCACGACATGAAGGGCAGCACGAGCATGGTGATGAGACGTGAACGGCGGCTCTCGACGGTTCGGGTGGCCATGACGGCGGGCACGTTGCAGCCGAAGCCCATGACCAGCGGGATGAACGACTTGCCGTGCAGTCCCATCTTGTGCATCAGGCGGTCCATGATAAAGGCGGCTCGCGCCATGTAGCCTGAGTCCTCCATCAGCGAGATGAAGAAGTAGAGTATCAGAATCTGGGGCAGGAACACGATGACCGACCCCACGCCGCCTATGACGCCGTCAACGAGCATCGAGCGCAGCGGCCCGTCGGGCATCGTAGAGCCTATCCACTCGCCAAGCCACTCTACCCCTGCCTCAATCCAGTCCATCGGGTACTGGCCCAGAGCAAAGGTGGTCTGGAACATGACGTAGAGGATGAGGAAGAAGATGGGGAAGCCGACGTACTTGTTGGACAGCACGTTGTCTATCATGTGCGTCATGCGGTAGATGTTCTCCTTGGTGCCCGTCTGGTAGCCGGCCTCGGTCAGCGCACCGTTGATGAAGCCGTACTTGGCATCCATGATGGCCGTCTCGGAGTCGCTGTTGGTCTCCTCCAGCACGCGGGCGGCAGCGTGGTTGCGCACGGCCAGCAGCTGCTTGCGGTCCTCGGGCCGGTGCTCGTCGGCCATGTGCTGTCCCACGTACTGCGTGATGTTGGGGTCGTTCTCCAACAGCTTGATGGCCAGGTAGCGCGTGGAGTATCGCTGGCGTATGTGCTCGTCGGCCTTCAGGAACTTCTGTATCTCACGGATGCCGTCCTCAATCTCGTGGCCGTAGTTGATGTGGATGTGGCGCGAGGCTCCCTGCGTGTTCTCATAGACCTGGATGACGGCCTTGAACAGCTCCTTGACGCCCATGCCGGTCTTGAACGACGTGGGAATCATGGGCATACCGAAGAGCGTGGAGAGCGTCTTGAGATCTACATGGTCGCCACGACGCTCGAACTCGTCGTACATGTTCAGGGCACACACCATGCGGATATTCATATCGACGAGCTGGGTGGTGAGGTAGAGGTTGCGCTCCAGATTGGAGGCATCGATGACGTTGATGACCACATCGGGCATCTGCTCGGACAGGTGCTGGCGCACGTAGAGTTCCTCGGGCGAATAGCAGGTGAGCGAATAGGTGCCGGGCAGGTCGGTCAGCGAGAAGTCGTAGCCGTAGAAATGGGCTTCGGCAACGGTAGCATCGACGGTCACACCGCTGTAGTTGCCCACACGGGCATGCGCGCCGGAGGCGTAATTGAACAGCGACGTCTTGCCGCAGTTGGGGTTGCCCACGAGGGCAACGTTCAGGTGGCGGCGCTCCTCAAGGGCACGGCTGCGGAGGAAACGCTCGGTAATCACCGTCGTGTCCGCCGTTTCGCCTGCCGGCACTTCCTTCCGCTGCTTGGCCTCAGCTTCGGAAATGACCTCTATACGGTCGGCCTCCTGATGGCGCAGCGACACCTCGTAGCCCATCACCTTGTACTTCACGGGGTCTTGCAGCGGGGCGTTGAGCAATACCTCGACGGTCTTACCCTTGATGAAGCCCATCTCGATGATGCGCTTGCGGAAGCCGCCGTGTCCTGACACCTTGACGATGACGCCACGCTCGCCTGTCTTCAGCTCTGATAGTTTCATGGGTGCAAAGGTACGAAAAAAAATTTGCAACCCGGTTGCATCCCGCATTGCAAATTTCAAAATACCTAAAAATGATGATACAGTCCCCACGACAGACGGCATATTCAAACGACCAAAGAAAAAAAAGAAAACCCTCACAGGGGGGGCTGTCATCTCCTGTGAGTATCGACTTGCAATAGCCTCAACTATCCTGTCAGACTTTGTGAGATGCGAATTACTTCAACAATCCTTTATCTGAACACATCGTTCATGTTCTTCCATCCTTCTGTTGAGCCTTGACGATACGTGTATTTATCGCGGCTGTTGCAATACCACATGGCATTGGCCTCTATCACGATGCCGCCCTCGTAGCGGATGCCCTCGCGGTCGTAGCCATTCAGGTGGCTGATGTGCCGTTGCAGCTCCTCGGCCTTGTTCTTGGTTTCCACCGATGCTGCCGTCTGGCCTTCCTTCGTGTCCCAGATACCAATGGTGCCATCCTTCTTCATGTATATCCAGTCGGGATAGAACAGTTCCTTCTTCTGAGTTGTTTCATTGAAATAGCGAATGGACAGCCAGTCCTGGCCGCTGTCGCCATTCTTCATCCACCACTCTATGCTCTCCTGACGGTCAAGATATTTAGCGAACTTCATTTCGTTGGTGCGTCCGTCGTAGTTTTTCCTGATATAGAACGGGGTGAAAAGGCAACGCTCCATTTCCAACGGCTCATAGTCATCGCTATAGGCGTATGCCCTCTGTATTCTGAAGGTTGTCGTTTCCTGTTGCTCGGCTTCTTCCCTACGTTTCCTGACGTATTCTTCACGCTGTGGATAGTGCCGTTTCAGCGTTTCTGTCACCAATCTGCGGAAGATGCTACTGTCACCCTTGTTCAGAACATCAGCCAGAAAGATGCGGTAGCGGGCATCGTCATCCTCCTCATGGAAAGCGTATGCCCTGAACCAGAGTCGCAGGGCACTCTTCAACGTGCCAAACGAGCGGGCGATGTTGGCTATTTTGGCATCGTCGTCCGTCTGCCCTTTCAGCAGGTCAACGCATATTTTTGAAAAGAGTTTCTGCACATCGTGGCGGCTCACCTCGCGGCTCATGTCATTACCGTTGAAGTGGAAACTGATCTGGTCGAGGTCTTCAAACTTGGCATTGACCACAATCTGCTGCTCTAACCGTGGAACAATCTGCAGATGCTTCGTGCGTAGTTTGTCCCTCACCGTATCGAACATATCTTCAGCCGTGATGCCGAAATAGTCGTTGAACGTCGACACCAGACACTGCTGGAATTCCCAGCTACGTCCCAAGTCGCCATAGTCCACACGCGACATATACTCCGACTGCAACAGTTCGTCGATGATGATTTCACGCCCCAGACGGTTTTCGGCTACATTCACTTTTGGCTTGTTGCCGGATTCCTTATAGTTGCCTTCGAGTACTGCTTTGCGCGAATAGTTGGTATATATGTAGCCTGTCTGAAACACTTCCGTCCCCTGAACACCTCTGACTGGAATCCTGACGATACGCCCGATGGTCTGCGTCTGGAAGGTCTCCGACTGTATGTCGCGGAGCATCACCAGCACCTGTGCCCTCGGACAGTCCCAGCCTGTGCCAGCGGCCATCTTGAAGAGCAAGTAGCCATAGGGGCTGTCATTGTCCTCAAGCCCCGACGGCTTCTTCTCGTTAGTAAACCATTTGGCTATTCTCGAAGGCTCCACGCCGTGGCTGGTTAGGTAGTCGGTCACCACATCTTCCTTTGTCTGGTCGCTGGTGTCCACGCTGCTGTTGTTGGGCAACTGGATAATGACCAGCGGATTCACATTCATTCCAAACTGCTTGATGTTAGCTACCAATTGTGCCCTGCGGTCCATGGCTAGATCGAGCAACAGCTCGTCCAAGTCTTCATTCCCACGGTTCTTGATATCTTCCTCCGTCTGGCAAATCAGTTCCCGCTTAATCATGCCCGCATCAATCACGTCCTGCCGCTTTACTTCAACGAAGCCCGCTCTATGGTTGATGACGTCGGATGCTGAGGGTTCCCTTTCTGGCGTAGCCGACACTTTGAGGATAATCCTTGGATCTATAGGATTGATGACATCCCTCACAGCAGCATCGGTCACGTTCTTGTGGCTCTCGTCGATAATCAAGATAAACTCACGCCCTTCTGCATGTGTCAGTTCCACCACGTCCTCAAAGTAGAAGCCCTGCTCCTTCTCGTTGCGCTTATCGTCAGGACGGCGCAGCACACGGTTCTCGGCACTCTTGCTCACCAGTTTCTGCCAGTTCATAAACAGGATGTCGCGCTCGCGCAAGGCACCCTGCTGGAAGTCCTGTATAGTAAGTAGCCGACCGGGCAGACTGGTAGGAAAGTAGTCCATGAACTTGTCGCGGCTCTGCATGGCCAGGTCATCTGAGAACGTTATCCACACGAAAGCCACATCCTGCACCCAGTCGGGCTGTTTGGTCAGTTCGCAGATGAACTTCTCCGTCATATAGGTCTTGCCACTGCCTGTCGGGGCTTTCAGCGTGATGGGAATCTGTCGCTGCGGTTGTTTCCAAAGGGTCTTGAACTGACTGAGCAGCTCTTCTACTGCCTGCTCCTGAAATTCTATCCTGTCCATAGTTTCTTATCTCTTATGCGTTCAACGATTTGTAAATGTCGAGTATCGGCTGGGGAATGCTCTTCACGATTACTTCTTTGTTGTACTCAAACTCTGTGGCAAACTCTGCACCATCCGTCCAGCAGAACACATAGACGCTCTTCTGCAGCCCTTCGAGACCTACTACTTTCTGGCGGAACTCCTCAAAGCGCGAATAGTCCTCCTGAAAATAGATGCACGTCCAACGGTTCCTTTCGTCGGTGAACATCTGATAATAGTCTGTCGTTTCCGTCTCGTAGAGTGTGTTTTCTGCCAAGCTCAACAGGCAGCCCGCTTTTCTGGCCAACGTCAGCTTGTCATCGTCAGTGGCCGCCTTCGGCTGGTTCTTGCCCACGAAGGCTGTGCGATAACATTTTAAGGAGTTTCCAAAACCGCCATGCTCATTACCTCTATTATCTGTATAACCCTTCATAACGTTGCAACAACGCTGATACGTGATTTGAGTTATGTTTTCAAAGCCCGCATTAAAGACGTTCTTGCAATTGTCTTTTGCAACCTTTTTGCCTTTTTTGATTTCATAAGTCAATTCTGGAAGCTGTACAAGTATCACCTGATTATTCTTTGAAGACTTGTTTCCCTCAATAATGCAATGCCCTGTGGAACCACTACCAGCAAAGAAGTCAAAAACGATAAGCTCATCTTTGTTTCCTTTGGATATCTCAAGTATCTTGTTGATAAATGCCACGGGCTTCTTTCCACCATCAAACGGGACACCACCTTCTGTTCCTACATTATTAAATTCTTCTTCAAAATCAAAGAAATTTGGATATGGAATGTCTTTTGTATCTTCTCTATTCAGTGGAGAGCCTTGGAAATAAAAGCCATTGGCTTTATTTGCCGATCCTCTTGTCAAGAAATAACGATACCCCCTTCCATCATCACCCATATCTGGAACTTTATAGAGATAACTGAAAAGATTATTTCTTTCCTCCAAATAACTCATGTGGAATCTACCAGAGCTATTACCCGTTTTTATGGAGCCTCGAATATTAATGCTCTTCAAATGGGTGAAGTCAGCTGGTACATCAACGATTTCATATTCACCAGGCTTAAACACACTAACTATTTTTCCGCCAAGCTCAATCTTTTCAGGATTGGAAATCAATTCTTTTATCTCATATCTGTAATCACTGGAATCAGAATTATCAACGACACGTTTGTTTATCTGATAACTATCACTACATCTGTACATCAGCAAGAATTCTGTTGTCTCATGAATAGGCTTGTCGCCTTTCAATATTCTGTCTTCATGACGTACCTTGATGGTGAAAGTCGTGATATAATTAGAGGCTCCCATAATCTGATCAAGAAGAAGCCTTAGATTTGCCAGCTCATCTTCATTTATACTAACAAGCATAACCCCATCATCTTTTAGTAGTTGATGAGCTAATCGAATGCGTTTTTCCATGAAGGATAGCCAGGCACTATGGCGTAGCGGATGGTTCTTAGGTATTGGTGTCCCGTCTGGATATTCTTCTAAGAATCTTTTGTCCTTATAGCTGAACCCATCACTTCCAGTATTGTATGGCGGATCAAAGTAGATGATGTCAACTTTCTTCCTATGCGTATAGTTCAGACACGTCAGCGCATGGTAGTTGTCACCTTCTATCAATATATGTGTAGGTTTGCCGTCATGATTGCGAATAGCCAGTTCTGGCACTTCTTCTAGCACGGGTATGCGGTTCTCGCTTTCCTGTTCAAATGCTTCCGGCACGTCAATCCACGTCAGGCCGAAGCGTTTCTCCTTCAGTTGTGCATGGAGGCGGTCAACCTCCTTTTGCAGTTCGCGTACTCTTATCGCTAATTCTTCCTGGGTCTCAGCCATAAACAGTATGTCAAAATGTTCTGACTGATACCCAGGCGTCAGAGGGTTCTACATTTTTCCCTTGTTGCGACGTATGGAAACGTCGTCTCCTACAACATACAAAAAGCGGGGTATCCTCGCCTGCCCGTCCCGATGTTTCGGCCGTCGGAAGCCTTCCTGTTAGAACGAGCAAAGTCTGAATACCCACGCCGGTCAGTATATAATACACCCTGAAAAGTGTGCGTGACGGCATAGTTAGCCGTCGCAGCACACTCCGGGCTTGTATATACTACACCCGTAGCATTCACCTCCACATTTGTCTCAGAACAGGATTTGAATTTCCGACGTTCAAACATCCCAAAACAAAGCATCAATGACGCTTCTCAATATGTCGCTGTCCTCCCACTGGCCTTGCGGCGTGGGTAAAGACAGGTGCAAAGGTAATGATTTTCCCCGACAAACCATCAGTCTGAGGTAAAAACTTATAAAAGATTAGCATTTATCGTATCTGTCTCTGCACATCTACGCGCATAAGTTTTTTTGCTTTTAGGGTGTCAGGGTGACAGAACGCCGATGTACAGGGCGTTTGCACCCTTTTTAGAGGGTGTCAAGGGTGACAGAAGGGTGACAGGATTTTTCGTGTGTTTACGTGCACAGGCGCAAAAGAGGGGTGGAGCGCCTACCTTTTTAGTACGGCTAAACTCACTCTATATCGGGCAGGTTGTCCTCGCAGGGAGGCGACATTCGGATAAATTCTCTCGAGAATTGGAGCATTTAGTACGTACAAACTATTGCTTTAGCGGCAGCAAACGGCTGAATTCTCGAGAGAATTTAGTGACAAGTGGCAGGGATGGTCATGTTAAGTGGCGGTGTTCGTCGGCGTTTAGACGGAGTAAAAGGGGAGGCGCTCAGCGCCCTTTTTGGCCTTTATTAGGTCTGTGGGCGCAAACACCTGTCACCCTTCTGTCACCCTTGACACCCTCGAAAAAGGGTGCAGAAGCCCTGTACATCGGCGTTCTGTCACCCTTGTCACCCTTTTTATGAAAAATTACTGTATAGCTAATTAAGTGTGCAGGATGTCTGCAGCTTCACGGTCACAGGTTTCATCTTGTCCGCCGTAGCCGTCAGCGTCACCTTCCCCGCCGTGCGTCCAGCCCGCAGGATAACGGTACAAGTGCCGTTGTAGAGCCGACGCTTGTTGCCCACCATCATCTCGTCGGAGTTGATGTCGCCGTTGACGACACCCACGATGCGGGCATCGCCGCTGACGTTGAAGGTCACCTCCTGGTCGGTCGTCTGCACGCGACGTCCTTTCTTGTCGAGGGCCACCACGCGAACGTGCTGCAGGTCCTGTCCGTCGGCACGCCATTGGGCTATATCGGGCGCGGCGGTCAGCCTGACGGCCTCGCCGGTAGTCTCTATCTTGTGGCGGGCCACAGCCTTGCCGCCTTTGTAGGCAACGGCCTCCAACGTGCCCGGTTCATAGGCAATGTCGTCCCAGCGTATCTGGTTGCGCAGCTTGGCATTCTTCGTGTCGTTGGCCTTGCGCCCCAAACTCTTGCCGTTGAGCAGCAGTTCCACCTCGTCGCCGTTGGTGTAGGTGACGAGCGACAGCTTCTGCCCCTCAATGCGGTTCCAATGGTCGCTCATACCGTCGTTGCCCGTCTGCACGCCGTTCCACATCTGGTCGCCCTTGCGGTCGATGACGCCAATGTGCACCACAGGCTCGTCGGGCAGGAAGAACGACTTCATGTAGTAGGCTTTCGGCTTCGGCTCCAAGGAGATGTCAAACACGCCCTGTGCCCAACCCTTGGCGGGCCAGCCCTGCGACTCGCCCAAGTAGTCGATGGCGCCCCAGTAGGCCAGTCCGATGACGCGGTCGAGGTCCATCTCAAAATAGTTCTGACCCATAGCGGCCACCGACGCCTCGCTCTGATAGAACGTCATCCAGGGGAAGCGGCGACCGTCGCCGGGAAAGTACATATAGCGGTAGTTATAGGCCTGCACATCGGTCACCATCGCCAGGTCGCAAGGCAGCGAGTCGGTATCCCAGTTGCGGTAGCGGGGGTGCATAGCCACCGTCACCAGTCGTGTGGAATCGTAACGCTGGAGCAGCGTCTTCTGCAGCTTGAACATCGTCACGCCGAAGTCGTTGAACGGTTGGTTGGGGTCTTGCTGCAACTCGTTGCCGAGGCTCCACAGCACAACGGAGGGGGAGTTGCGGTCGCGCTTCACCCACTCGGGCACGTCGTGCTGCCACAGTTGCTCGAACGGGACACGGCCGCCGGTGTGCTGGCGCGTCCACTTGTCGTAAAGCTCGTCAACCACCAGGATGCCGTACTTGTCGCACAGTTCGATGAACTCGCGGCTGTAGGGGTTGTGACTGGTGCGGATATGGTTCATACCGAACTGTTTCATCAGCAGGATGCGCTTCTCAATAGCCCGCGGATAGGCGGCGGCACCGAGGGCACCCAAAGAGTGATGGTTGGCGTAGCCCTTGAGCAGCACCTTCTTGCCGTTCAGTTTGAAGCCGTAGTCAGGGCCGAACTCAATCGTGCGGATGCCGAAGGTGGAACTCACCTGGTCGATGACCGAACCGTCAGCCCCTAACAGCGACACTTCGGCGCGGTAGAGGTTGGGATGCTCGCAGTCCCAGAGTTGCGGCTGAGCTATCTCCATCTCTGGCAGACGGGCCTCCATCGTGCGCGAAGCGGTCTTGCGACTTTGCTGGACCGTTCCCTCATAAACCAGCTGACCGTCAGGGCCGTATATCTTGGTTCCGATGGTCACTTCCTTCTGACGTCCTCGGTTGGTCAACTCAGCCTGTATGGTCACATAGCGGTTATCGCGCGTCGTGATGTAAAGCGGATGGCGCTCAAAGTACAGCTCGCGGTTCGTGGCCACCAAGCGGACGCTGCGAATCAGGCCGCCGCCCGTGTACCACCGCGAGTTATTCGGCTCGCGGGTGTCGGCACGCACGGCAATGACGTTATCCTCGCCCGGCTTCAGACGGTTGGTGACGTCAATGTCAAAGCCCACATAGCCGTAGTCGGTACCGCCGATGCGCTCGCCGTTCAGATACACATCGCCAACGTACATCAGTCCGTCGAACTCAAGCAGCAGGCGCCGACCGCGCAATGAGTCGGCAGGCACGAGGTGCAGACGGTACCAGCCGATGCCCATCTCCTTGAAGGCCCGGCTCGACAGGCGGCTCTTGATGTTAGCAGCCACGTCGCTGTTGTCGGCCTTCTCGTCGGCAGCAGGAGCCACCCAAGGCTGTTCTATCTGGAAGTCGTGAGGCACATCGACAGTGCGCCAATCGCCGTCGGCAGCTGCTTGGGCAGCACCGTCGGCCACATCGCCGGCATGGAACCGCCAGCCAAAGTCAAGATTCTGAGTCGTGCGCACTTGCGCAGTAGCAGTCGTTGCGGCCATCAGGCCGGCAAAAGTCAGTAGTATTAGTTTTCTCATTTTTTCTGATTTTGTTTTAGTCATCTGCCATATCAGTTACTCCTGATACGCCTTTTCGCCGATAGTCTCAAGCGAGCCGATGGTCATCTGGCGCAGGTCGTAGTAGGAACCGTTGTAGATGTTGAAATCGACATGTCCCTTGATGCCCGGCAGCTTGCCCACGTCGGTATGCTGCCAGAACTTCCACCGACCTTTATATTCAACGGAGTCAACGTAGTAGTGGGCTATCCAGTAAGGATATTGGTCGAAGATAGAGTCGTTGAGATACTTCAACTTGAACTTATAATAGGTGTAGATGATGGGCTTCACCTGATAGTGCTTCTCGACAATGTCGAGCCAAGTCAGCACAGAAGCCTTGAACTCGGCATCGGTCTGGTCCTTGGGCTTATGCTCGACATCAAGCACTGGGGGCAGATCGCCGTTTTCAAGCTTCACCTGACTGAGGAAATGCTGCGCCTGACGCTCGGCAGGTGAATGGACACTGTAGAAATGATAGGCCCCACGGGTGAAGCCATACTCACGGGCCTGATGGAAGTTCTCGCGGAAGTTCTCGTCGGTCTGCGTAGAACCTTCGGTGGCCTTGATCATGATGAAACGGACAGGGTACCGGTCAATCATGCCCTGATCCTTCAGCTTATCCCAGTCGATATGACCCTGATGGTGGGAGATGTCAATGCCGTGTATCTCATAGCCCTCAGGGTAGCTCATGTCGCCGTAAAGAGCACGCCAGCGGAAGCCGAAAGGTCCGACGAAAAAGTAATAGAAGAACCAGATGTAGCCCGCCACCACGGCCAGTCCGCCTATCCACCATCCCCACCTGGGGACTCTCTGCAATAAACGAACAACAACGTTCGGACGCTTGTGGGCGACAGGCCCACGGCGTCCGGACGTTGTGCTAATGCCTTTGCGGCGGACAACTCTGCGCTTGGACATTTATTTAGCCTGTTCAAGGGCAAGCGTCTTGGTGGGCTGGTCGCACACCTCGGTGGGTCCCCAGTACTGGATAGGACCGGGATAGACGTATGCCGTCTTGCGGGCCCACTCCACACGATGGGCTGCGAACTCCTTGAAGGGCGCACCGTCCAGTTCGACGAGGGCCTTGCGGATAACGGGCTTCATCTCGCCAGCACGGCGCTCCATGTTCATCATCATCGTGATGGGCACACCACCGGCAATCCACTGGTCGGCCGGAGCGGTCGTGTTCTTCACGATGGCCATATAGCCGGTCTTGCCGTTGGCAATGAGCTGGGCTGCAGAGGTGCCGAGGGCGTAGCAGTAGTCGGCATCGAAGTTGGAGGGAGCTGCGCAGCGTCCCTCGTAGCCGAAGAAGTGGTGCTGAGTGCCGAACTTGCCGTTGAAGATTCCCTTCTTCTTCATCTTCTCCAACTTCTGGGCAACCATCGTTGAGAGCAGCTTCTCGGTCTCAATCAGGCTCACCTGCACGTTGCCGTGAGGGTCGCGGTCAAGTGCCAGCTGACGGGCAACGCCAACGGGCAGACTGTTGAACACCTTCAGGTTCTCCTCCGAGAGATGACTCTTGGCGAAGTCAACCTGCTCGTCGCGGCTGATCTCCTTGGCCTCAGGCATGGCGAGCACGTCGTTGAGCTGGGCAATAAGCTTCTTGATGGCAGGAATGAACTCGATGACACCCTCGGGGATGATAACGGTACCGAAGTTGTTGCCATCGGCGGCACGGGCAACAACGGCGTTGGCAATGTAGTCAACGATGTCGTCAAGGCTCATACCCTTGGCCTCAACTTCCTCTGAGATGAGACAGATGTTGGGCTGGGTCTGAAGGGCACACTCCAGAGCGATGTGTGAAGCCGAACGGCCCATCACCTTGATGAAGTGCCAGTACTTGCGGGCTGAGTTACAGTCGCGCTCAATGTTGCCAATCAGCTCAGAGTAGGTCTTACAGGCCGTATCGAAACCGAACGAGGTCTCAATCTGGTCGTTCTTCAGGTCGCCGTCAATGGTCTTCGGACAGCCGATGACCTGAACGCCGTAGTTCTTGGAAGCATAGTACTCGGCCAGCACGCAGGCGTTGGTGTTGGAGTCGTCACCGCCGATGATGACGATGGCCTTGATGTCCAGCTTGCGGATAATCTCCAGTCCCTTCTCAAACTGCTCAACCTTCTCCAGCTTGGTACGGCCAGAACCGATCATGTCGAAACCGCCGGTGTTACGATACTCGTCGACAATCTCCTTGGTCAGCTCCATGTAGTTATGGTCAACCAAGCCGCCGGGGCCGAGGATGAAACCGAACAGGCGGTTCTCGGGGTTCAGCTTCTTGATCTGGTCGAACAGGCCAGTGATGACATTATGTCCGCCAGGAGCCTGTCCACCCGACAGGATGATACCTACGTTCATCTTGGTGGTATTGGCCACATCGGCGGGTTCGAACTCCACAATAGGCATACCATAGGTGTTGGGGAACAGCTTCTTGATAATTTCCTGATCACCTACGCTCTGCGTCGGTTTTCCTTCCTTGATCTTTACTGCACCCTGCAGCGCCTTTGGCAACTTCGGCTGATAGGCAGCCCGTGCAATCTGCAATGCACTCTTTTCCATAATCTGTTTTTTTTTATTTTGTTAGAAATTGTTGTTTCGACGTGCAAAAATACGCATTTTCACTGAGAAACGGAAAGAAAAACAGCTTTTTATGTTTTTTTTTGATGAAAGTCCTTGCCATTTGAAGAATATTTGCTATCTTTGCTAACTGGAAATTACAAACGATACACTATTATGGCAAACAAGAGATCACTAAAACACGCCATCAATCTCATTTGCGAAGAACTCTTTGCAGAAGCCGTGGCAGCATCACTTTACGGCAATGAACTGAACAACGACAATGCAGATGCCGTGTTGTCAAGCATCATCCGGCTACAGACTGACTATATCAGCCGTATCTCACACGTGGAGCCTGGCATGAAAGCCAAACTCTATTTCAAGAACCTGCGTGAGAAGTTCAGTGCAGAAGCTGAAGAAATCGTTGACCAGATTAACAACTTGTAACGATGTGGAAACGTTTCTGTAACTGGCTGTTGTACAAACGCTGGGGATGGACGGTCGAAGTGACCGAGGACCATCCCGATAAATACATCATCTGCCTGGCTCCGCATACCAGCAACTGGGACTTCGTCATGGGACAGGTCTATATCGGCGCAAGGGGCATGAAAAGCAATTTCCTGATGAAAAAGGAATGGTTCTTCTGGCCGCTGGGCCCGATTTTCCGAAGCCTCGGAGGCATACCCGTCTATCGGCAGAAGCACACCAGCATGACCGACTCTATGGCCGAGACAGCCCGACAGGCCAGCGAGTTCCATCTCTGTATCACCCCTGAAGGCACCCGTTCCCTTAATCCTGAATGGAAAAAGGGATTCTATATCATTGCCCAGAAGGCCGGCTTGCCCATCCTGCTCTACGGTCTCGACTACGAGCGGCGCCACATACAATGTACGAAGACGATTATTCCCAATGGCGACATGGAGGGACAGATGCGCGAAATCAAGATGTACTACAAGGACTTCAAAGGGAAGTATCCTGAGAATTTCACCATAGGCGACCTTGGCGCTTCGCTAAATAATAATGAAAAATGAATAAAGGTATGATGACCCCCCGCAGACTACCGTCTCCTTTATTAATTATTGTTTTTTCTTTATTCTTTTGTCCCGCAGGGGCAATAGCGCAGACCTGGGGCGACATCGACTACAAAGGAGCACCGTGGGTGGAGAATGTCTCAACACCTTATAAAATAACAAAAGGACTGCACAACCGTCACCTGACGGTGTGGGCCAGTCACGGCCGTTACTACGACAACACGGCGGGACAGTGGCAGTGGCAGCGCCCCACCCTCTTTGGCACCAACGAGGACTTGTTTACACAGACCATCGTCGTGCCTTATCTCATTCCCATGCTCGAAAGGGCCGGAGCCGTCGTATTCACACCGCGTGAACGCGACTGGCAACGTCACGAGGTGATTGTTGACAATGACGACCATCACGACCTGTTAGGCTACCGCGAGACGGGGTTCCGCCAGCCTTGGCAGGACACCAGCCGGAAGGGCTTTGCACTGCACAGCGGCAACTACAAGGACGGCGAGAACCCCTTTGAGGCCGGTACGGCACGCATGGCCGAGACCACAACCAGCAAGACGAAATACAGTGCTGTCACCTACCAGCCCTCCATTCCCGAGGCCGGCCGCTATGCCGTCTATGTCAGCTACCAGACGGTAGAGGGCAGCATCGACGATGCACACTACACCGTATGGCACCAAGGCGAACAGACCGAGTTCCGCGTCAACCAGCGCATGGGCGGCTCGACATGGGTCTATCTCGGCACCTTCGATTTCGACAAGGGCAACAACGAGTGGAACTGTGTGACACTGACCAACCAGAGCCGCCACCGTAACGGCATCGTTACCGCCGATGCCGTGCGCTTCGGAGGCGGAATGGGCAATATCGAACGGGGCGGCAAGGTGAGCGGAGTGCCCCGTTGTCTGGAAGGGGCGCGCTACTACTGCCAATGGGCTGGCATACCATTCAGCATCTACAGCACAAGGAGCGGCCAGAACGACTATGCCGACGACATCAACACACGCTCGCTGACCGAGAACCTGCTGGCGGGCGGCTCCTGCTACGTCCCCAACCGCGAGGGGCTCAATGTCCCTATCGAACTGTCGCTGGCCGTTCACAGCGATGCCGGCTACAACCGCGACGGACAGTCTGTCTATGGGGCCCTCTCCATCCACACGTCCGAAAAAGACGGCTCGAACGTCTTCAACTGCGAACTGCCGAGGGCTATGTCAAGGGAACTGGCCCAAAACCTGCTTGACAATGCCGACAAGGACATACGGGCCCGTTTCGGCATCGGATGGCCGAAGCGTGAGGTACGTGACAAGAACTACTCCGAGACACGTCTGCCCGAGGTGCCGAGTGCCATCTTCGAGACGATGTCACACCAGAGTTTCCCTGACATGCGCTACGGCCAGGACCCGAATTTCCGTTTCACGCTGGCACGCTCTATCTACAAGACTATACTCCGCTATGTTTCTGACAACCATGAGGAGGACTGCACCGTGACCCCGCTGACACCTGCACACCTGAAGATTGAGTTCACCAATCTCAAGAAAGGTGAGGTGACCCTGTCGTGGCAACCCGTTGACGACCCGCAGGAACCCACAGCCGAGGCTACGGGGTTCATCATCTACACGGCTACGGGCAGCGGTGGTTTCAACAACGGTGAGCACGTCAGCGGCAACTCCTACACGGTGAAACTTCAGCCCGGCGTGCTCTACTCATTCCAGGTGGCGGCCGTCAACCGCGGCGGCGAGAGCTTCCCGACGGAAGTCCTGTCGGCACTGTTCAACCACAGGAACAGCAAGACCGTGCTGGTGGCCAACGGATTCCACCGGCTGTCCTCGCCTGCCGTCCTCGACAACGACTCGCTACAGGGGTTCCTGCTCCACCGCGACATAGGGGTCGGCTACGGACGCACAGCCGGATGGACTGGGCTGCAGCAGAACTTCCATAAAGACAAGATGGGCATTGAGGACTCCACGGGACTGGGCTTCGGCTACACGGAATTGGCAGGACGGTTCATTGCCGGCAATGACTTCAACTACATACGGACACATGCCGAGGCCATCCGCAAGGCCGGATACTACAATGTCGTCAGCTGCTCAGCCGACGCCTTAGACAGCTATAAGACCGGCAGCTGCGACGCCGTCGATGTCATTCTCGGACTGGAATATGACGACGGACACAGCCTCCTGCCCTACAAGACATTCACACCGGCAATGCAGTCGTGGCTGAAGAATCACACCCGCAACGGTGGTGCCATGCTCGTCAGCGGAGCCTATGTCGGTAGCGACATGACAGCCTATGAGGACCGGGCATTCCTGACCGAAGTACTGAAGTGTGTCTTTGCGGGAAAGGACGAATCGGCTGACGAGACCATCAACGGCATGGGAACTACACTCCAGTTCTACCGCCAGCTGAACGAACAGCACTACGCTGCCCAGCATCCTGACATCCTCGAAGCAGCCGAAGGAGCCATCATACCTATGGCCTACGCCGATGGCTATGGAGCAGCCGTGGCCTACAGCGGTCCTGACTATAGTGCTTTCACTATGGGATTTCCTTTTGAGTGCATCAAGTCGGAAACCATGCAGGCAGCTATCATGCAAGGCATTTTAACCTATTTAATTAAATAACCAAAAACAAAGAACCATGTCAAAAATTCAAGCAAACTCTTCTGGTACCAGAAGCATCGAAGTAAGTGACGAACACCTGCAGACAATCGAAGACTACCAGCTCTTCCGTGACCTCATCGACTCTAATGGCTACGTTGACGAGGACGTGCTCAACAAACTGAAACTGAACATCCGCTCCATGCTGGAGTCAGATGCAAGCAAGGACAAGCGGCTACTCGACCTCTGCCTTGACGTCATCTATCACCAGAACATGAAGGCATACGGACTGCAACAGCTCGTACTGCTTTATATCAACTGGAAAGATCGTGGCAACGATAACCTCGGAACAACTACCCGTGTCTTCCAAGGCACACCGTTTAATTAATGAGAAATAAGGGATGAGGGATGAGAAATAAGAAATGAGGGATGGTGTATGAGGAATTAATCTCATGGAGTATAGACTGACGGACTTCCTGCCAACGACAAAGAAGGAGTTGGAACTGCGAGGATGGGATGAGGTGGATGTCATCCTGTTCTCAGCCGATGCCTACGTTGACCATCCGTCATTCGGCGCTGCCGTCATCGGACGCACACTCGAAGCGGCGGGCTATCGCGTTGCCATCGTTCCACAGCCCGACTGGCACGGCGACTTCCGCGACTTCAAGAAACTGGGACGTCCGAGGCTGTTCTTCGGAATCTCACCCGGTTGCATGGACTCGATGGTCAACAAATACACGGCTGCCCGCCGACTGCGTTCGGAAGATGCCTATTCGCCCGACGGCCGTCACGATTTGCGTCCGGAATACCCCACCATCGTCTATACCCAGATCCTGAAGCAACTGTTCCCCGACGTGCCCGTAGTGCTCGGCGGCATCGAGGCTTCGCTGCGTCGCGTCACCCATTACGACTACTGGCAGGACCGCCTGCGCCCCTGCATCCTCTGCGACAGTGGGGCCGACCTCATCACCTACGGCATGGGCGAGAAGCCCACACTCGAACTCGCTCGCAGACTGTCCGATGGTGTCCCCATCGGAGACATCACCGACATCCCCCAGACCGTCTATCTCGCTAACGACATCAAACCACTGCCCGACGACATCGTCCTGCACAGCCATGAGGAGTGTCTCGCCGACAAGCGTTCCCAAGCCGAGAACTTCCGACACGTTGAAGAGCAGTCAAACATGATGCATGCCCAACGCATCCTGCAACCCCTGAAAAGCCCCCGCTCCCAGCAGTTCTGCGAAGGACAGACCGTCGTTGTCAACCCGCCCTACCCACCGATGACCACCGCCGAGCTGGACGCGAGCTTCGACCTGCCCTACACTCGCCGGCCCCATCCTAAGTATAAGGACAAGCGCATACCGGCCTACGACATGATCAAGCACTCGGTAAACATACACCGGGGATGCTTCGGCGGCTGTGCCTTCTGCACCATCTCTGCCCATCAGGGCAAGTTCATCACATGCCGCTCCAAGGAGAGCATATTGAAAGAGGTGAAACAGGTCATCCAGATGCCCGACTTCAAAGGCTACCTCAGTGACCTCGGAGGCCCCTCGGCTAACATGTACGGCATGCACGGACGTAACCTCAACGCCTGCGAGAAGTGCAAGCGTCCCAGCTGCATCCACCCGCAGATATGCCCTAACCTCGACACCGACCACACCAAACTGCTCGACGTCTATCATGCCGTTGACAGTCTGCCCGGTATCAAGAAGAGCTTCATCGGCAGCGGCGTACGCTACGACCTGCTGTTATACCGAAGCAAGGACGAGGCTGTCAACCGTGCCGCTCAGGAATACACCCGCGAACTCATCACACGTCATGTCAGCGGCCGTCTGAAGGTGGCTCCTGAGCACACCAGCGACCGTGTGCTCCAACTGATGCGAAAGCCCTCCTTCCAACAGTTCTACGAATTCAAGCGGCTGTTCGACCGTATATGCCGTGAGGAGCACCTCAACCAGCAGATCATACCCTACTTCATATCCAGCCACCCAGGCTGCCACGAACAGGACATGGCCCAGCTGGCCGACATCACCCGCCGCCTTGGCTTCCATCTGGAGCAGGTGCAGGACTTCACACCCACACCCATGACTATCGCCACAGAAATGTGGTACACGGGTTACGACCCCTACACGCTGGAACCTGTATTTTCAGCTAAAAGCGCTCAGGAGAAAGAGGCACAGCGCCAGTACTTCTTCTGGTACAAAGACAACAAATATGACCATCATCGAACAGACCAACGTTCCCAAAAGTCCGGTAAAGAAAAGCGAGGACGGTCTCGTCGTCACTGACGATTTTATTGCGGTCATTGATGGCTCTACCTCTAAGACCGACCGCCGCCACAGCCGCCTCATGAGCAACGGCCGATATGCTATGAGCATTGTGGCTGACCATATTCGCAGGATGCCAGCTAACACGTCATGCCATCAGTTCTGCGCGGGTGTCACTGTGGCTGTCCGCAAACACTATCTGCCTTTCTGGCGACACGACAAGACGGCTGTCATGCTACAGTTACAACAGCATCCCGAAGAGCGGCTCTGCGCTTCTGCGGCAATATACAGCCGACTGCGGCGGGAGATCTGGCTCGTCGGCGACTGCCAATGCCTCATCGGAGGCCAACTGTACGAGAACCCGAAGCCCTACGAAAACGTGCTGGCAGCCATGAGGGCACAGAAAATCCGTGAACTGCTGGATGAAGGTAAGACCGTTGAAGAAATTCTTGCCAATGACGTTGGACGCTTGTCTGTCATTCCTCAGATGCTAAAGGAAATGCACAACCAGAATGTCACCTACGCTGTTATCGACGGTTTCCCCATACCAGAAAGCAAGGTTCCTGTCATCACTCTTGACTTCCGCCCCTGGGAGATTGTCTTGGCAACCGACGGCTACCCCTTTCTTTGTCCGACTTTGGCAGAGAGCGAATACCGCTTGCAGCAGCAGAAACAACAAGACCCGCTGAACATCGGTGATTTCAAGGCGACAAAAGGCTTTATGCAAGACAATAACTCTTTTGACGACCGCACTTACATAAGATTTCGGGTCTGAAATTTGGTAGTTCCCGAAAAAATAACTACCTTTGCACCCGCTTTGGTTCCGTAGCTCAGCTGGATAGAGCAACAGCCTTCTAAGCTGTGGGTCTTGGGTTCGAGTCCCAACGGAATCACAGAATGGCGGGCACCCGTAGTTCAATGGATAGAATAAAGGATTCCGGTTCCTTAGATTAGGGTTCGATTCCCTACGGGTGTACTACTAAAACAACGACAATAGATTTTTAACGCAAATGCCCTGTTACATCTTAGCAAATTGATATGAACAACATAACCTTCATTGCCGGGCCTTGTGTGATAGAATCGGCTGAACTGCTGGACAACGTAGCGCGTGAGTTGGTACGTATCAACTCACAATTTGGTATTGACATCATTTTCAAGGCTTCTTTTGACAAAGCCAACCGGACTTCTATTCACTCGTTCCGCGGACCTGGAATAGAGCACGGACTACAGATGCTGGCTGACATCAAATCACGCTACGGGCTGCGGCTGCTGACCGACATCCATGAGAGCTGGCAGGCAGAGCCGGTGGGACAGGTGTGCGACGTGATACAGATACCCGCTTTCCTGTGCCGTCAGACAGACCTGCTCGTGGCTGCAGCCAAGACCGGAAGGACTGTGAACATCAAAAAGGCACAGTTCCTCAGCGGACAGGACATGAAGTACCCTGTGGAGAAAGCCCGCGAAGCCGGTGCTGAAGAGGTATGGCTGACGGAGCGCGGCAACATGATGGGTTACAACAATCTGGTGGTGGACTTCCGCAACATTCCAGACATGTTAGAGATAGTACCCACAGTCATTATGGACTGTACCCACAGTGTACAGCGTCCGGGAGGCAGCGACGGGAAGACAGGCGGCGACCGCCGTTTCGTCCCGCAGATGGCTTTAGCCGCCAAAGCATTCGGTGCCACGGGCTGGTTCTTCGAAGTACACCCCGACCCAGACAATGGAAAAAGTGATGCAGCCAACATGCTGGAACTGAATAAGTTAGAAAAACTTGTTGAGGAACTGATTAAATAAAACTAAGGAAGACATGACAGCCAGAGAATACGGTGTCAAATGTATTAAGGACGAGGCAGAGGCTCTGATGGAGCTGATTCCCAAGATAGACGAGGAATTTGACCGCGCCGTAGAACTGATGTTCCGCTGTCATGGGAAAATCATTGTCACAGGCGTTGGCAAAAGCGGCCATGTCGGTGCAAAGATTGCTGCCACACTATCTTCAACGGGTACGCCGTCGTTTTTCATCAATCCGTTAGACGTCTTCCACGGTGACCTCGGTGTCATGACCAGCGACGACGTGGTATTGGCCATTTCGAACTCGGGCCAGACCGACGAACTGCTACGGTTTATCCCGATGGTACTGCAGATGCACATCCCCATCATTGCCATGAGCGGCAATCCAGAATCACTGTTGGCCAAATATGCCGACTGCCATCTGAACGTCAGCGTAAGACACGAGGCCGACCCGCTCAACCTGGCTCCCACCAGCAGTGCCACCGCCCAGATGGTTATGGGCGATGCACTGGCCGTCGCACTCATCAAGAAGCGCAACTTCAAGCCTCAGGATTTCGCCCAGTTCCACCCCGGCGGTGAACTTGGCAAGCGGCTGCTCACCACGGCCCAGGACGTGATGCGGACGGTAGATATGCCAGTCATCAGTCCCGATATGCATCTGGGCGAAGCCGTCATACAGGTCAGCAAAGGCAAACTGGGACTTGGTGTAGCCGAGGTTGACGGCAAAGTCGCAGGACTGATAACCGACGGTGACATCCGCCGAGCTATGGAAAAATGGCAGGCAGAGTTCTTCAACCGTACAGTAGGTGACATCATGACCACTACTCCCAAGACGGTATCGCCACAGGTCAAGATATCAGAGATTCAGAGAATCATGAACAAATACAAGATACACAGTGTGCTGGTTGTTGACAGTGAGCAACGGCTGCTTGGTGTCGTCGATCATTACTCATGTATGATATAAGAAATTAGGAGAAATGAGAAAGATTAGGATACTGACCTTATTACTGCTGATATTTCCTATAGCTGCGGCGGCCATCTATCTCTTCAAGACGCTTGATGCCAAAGAAGGTCTGACGAGCAGCCAGATTAACTGCATACTGAAGGACGGACGCGGATATATGTGGTTCGGCACGCCCGCCGGCCTGTACCGCTTTGACGGCTATACGTTCAAGAATTTCCAGTGTGACTCACAGGACGGCTTCTCGCTGCCCGACAGCTACATCAACAGTATCCAGGAAGCTCTTGACGGCACGCTGTGGATTAACACCTCGGCCGGTTACTGCATCTACCACCCGCAGTCGGAATCATTCGAGCGTGACATGAAGCAGACCTTTGCACGGATGGGCATAGAACGCGTTCCGTCCATCATATATATCGACAAGCACAAGAACGTGTGGGGAGCCATTCCCAACAAGGGGGTCGTCTGTTACAACATGCAGCAGCAGCTGCTCTTCGAGTTTGGCTACACGGACGACGCTCACGGCGTACCGCAAGGCAACATCTGTTCTATCAGCGAGTGCCGGGACGGCGCACTCATCGTATATGACGACGGACGGGTGGTATGCTGCGACGTCATGCACCAACAACACACGGTTTGGACCACCCTGGAGATAGCCAACCGCAGGCTACGCCGGTCGAACACCCTGAAAGCCTTTGCCGACCAGATGGACAATATATGGCTCTATGGACAGGGAACCCTTTTCGTCTATAATAAGAGTGCCAATGAATGGGACACCAGCATTGGCGACCGTCTGGAGCTGACTAGCATAGGGGTTGACAACTCTGTCAACGGTATGTGCGGCGACCGTAGCGGTAATATCTGGATCGGCACCGACCGAGCAGGACTCATCAGGATGAACGTCAACACCCGTGAAATGGAACTTGCCGAGACCAAGAACATGAGGACTGGCCAGCTGAATACGAATACGGTGAGGGTGCAAAGTCTCTATGCCGATGATACTGACTTGCTATGGGTAGGTACCGAGAAATCGGGCGTTGCCTACTACGGGAAAAACATCTACCGGTTCTACTCCACACAGACAGGCGATATCACAGCAATGACACAGGACGGGAACGGCAACGTATGGTACGGTACGAGCAACAAAGGTGTCATCGACTACAACGGTCTGCTGGCCAGCCAGAAAGTGTCGGCCATGGAGTACACCAAGGACGGTAGTCTGTGGGTAGGCTCGAAACAGAATGGCCTCACCAGGATTAAGAACGGCACCGCCACCACCTATTCGCTGGCCAAGGACAGCTTGAAGACCCTCATTGACGACCACATCCAGGCACTGTGTACCGACAAGGTGGGCAACCTGTGGATAGCCACCAACGGCGGGCTACAGGTGTTCAGCACCAAGATGAACACCTTCTCCAGTTACACAAAGGAGAATGGCAAACTGACCACAAATAACATTACTTCGCTGTTCAATACGAAAGATAACAACATGCTGATAGGAACCAGTGAGGGACTGCTCATCCTGAAGCTCTCGACGACCGAGATGAAGCACCTGACAGGTAACAGCACTAACGTAAAAGCCTTTACCAACAACTATCTTACCCAGGTCTATGAAGACTCCAGGGGGCTTATATGGATTGGCACACGCGAAGGCATCAACATCCTGAACCTGGAAAATGACGACCTGCACTACATCACTGAGAAGCAGGGACTCTGCAACAACAACATCTGCGGTATCACCGAGGACAAGAAACACAACATGTGGGTGACCACCAGTAACGGTATCACCCGAATCGTCGTTCAGCCAAATACTGACGACGGCTCCATCGGCTACGGACTCTATAACTATGACATGTCGGACGGTCTGTTGAGCAACGAGTTCAACCCCGGGGCCATTCTGACCAAGGACAACGGTGACGTGCTTTTCGGCGGGCTCTACGGTGTCAACTGGACCCGCCATGACATCGGCGACGAGACGAGTTCGCTGCCCAAAGTCATGCTCACCCAGCTCTTTGTCGGTGAAGAGGAAATACAAATCGGACACGCCTATGACGGGAACATCATTCTCTCACAGGCCCTCAACGAGACCAACCACATTGAGCTGGAAAACCACCAGAACACCATCACCATCAAATTTGCCGCAGGCAACTACAACCAAAGCGAGCGACTGCAGTTCATGTACTCTATGGACGGTCTTGGCAAAGACTGGCGCAACGGCGATGCCATCAACCACGGCGTGACTTTCCACGACCTGGGCAGCGGCACCTATACGCTGCGTGTCAAAGCCGTCAGTGCGGACGGTGCTGTCAGCAACCAGGAACGCACACTGGAGATTGTCGTCCACCGCCCCTGGTATTTCTCGTGGTGGATGATGCTTATCTATGCCTTGACTGTTATCGTCATCCTCTATATATGGAAGATTGGCATAGACCAGCTGAAAGCTATCAAGCGCAAGAAAGAAGCCGTCATCTCGGAACTGAAGCTACAACGTGAGGAAATCAAATCGACCAGCGATGACCTGCGGCAGCCCATGGCCCGCATGACATCTATCATAGGCAACCTCTCGGAGAAGGAGTCTTCACTCGAGGAACGTGAGCAGCTCAACGCCCTGCATTCACAGATGCTGCAAATCATTACCCGTGTCTCCGACATGCAGACGGCACTGGAACATCCTGAGGAAAAGGCCAGGACCAGTGTCAACAGCCGCTACGAGCTTAACTCAAAGGGCGAGCTGGCCCTGCCTACTTTCGGCAGCGACGACTTCTCGTCAGAAATCGTACATCAGCGCCGGACAGAGTCGCCGACCAGCAAGGTCGTCATGTTCTTCATTGACAACAACGAGGAATTCCTCAAGTTCGTCAAAGCACACCTCTACAACGTCTATGACCTCCATCTCTATAATAACACCCGCAAGGCTGCTGAAGACCTGAAGACGCTCCATGCCGACATTGTCATCTGCAAGCAGGAGATGCCAGGCATGACGGGCAGCGAACTCTGCAGCCTGCTGAAGACCAACATCACGACACAGAAGACGAAGTTCGTTCTGCTCACTGACGGCATGATGACTCCGCAAGACATGAAGAACCAAAACATCACCTTGGCTGCCGACGACTATCTGGCCAAGCCCTTCAACATCCAAGAGGCCGTCATGCACTTCAATGCCCTGCTGGGACTTGGTGCGATGCCCATTGACAGCAATCTGATAGAAGGAGCAGAAACACGACGACTGGAAGGACGGAATGCCAGCATGACGACAGCCACCGAGACTATGGAAATGAGTATGTACGAAAGTCCTTCCATATCTGGAGATACCGATGAGAATAATGACGAGATAAGTATCGTCGAAACAACCATCAGGAGCAAAAACCATCTGGCGAAACCAAACGGCGGCATGCTCGAAACCGTCATCAACGACGAGTTAGAAGAAACGGGCATGAGTGGAGGCTCTATGCTCGATGCAATGGACCGCCAGTTGCTGAAGAATATCGAACAGTATGTGCTTCAGAACATGAGCCGCGGACAGATCAGTCTGGAAGAAATGGGAAATGCAATGGGCATGGGCCGTGTGCCGTTCTTCCACAAGGTCAGGAACCTGACGGGCAAGACCCCGGCCGAGCTGGTTCGTGACCTGCGTCTGAAACACGCATGTATCCTGCTGAAACGAACCAATATCAACATGAGTGAACTGGCAGTCAACGTAGGCTTCCTGACAGCTGAGAACTTCATCAAGATTTTCAAAGAGAAATTCGGACTCTCCCCGCTCGAATACAGATTAAAACACCGCAGATGAGATTTTTTCTGATTATTAGCCTTGCGTTATCATTCCACTATGCCACCGCACAGACGGGCGACTCCATCTTCCGCCAGCGGATGACAGAATACGGCATACACTTCACAGAAGGAAACCATGTAAAACTCCTGAAAAGCGGACAGGAAAAGTTCGACGACATGTTCGAAGCCATCCGTCAGGCACACAGCAGCGTCCATCTGGAGTATTTCAACTTCCGCAACGACTCCATCGCTTCGCTGCTGTTTGACATTCTCCGCCAGAAGCGTCGTGAAGGTGTCGAGGTGAGGGCCCTCTTCGACGGATTTGGCAACGACTCCAACAACCAACCCCTGAAGAAACACCACCTGAAGGCACTCCGTGACGACAGCGTGGAAATATATGAATTCGACCCTATCCGCTTCCCGTGGGTCAATCATATCTGGCCGCGCGACCATAGGAAGATTGTAGTCATCGATGGAAAGACAGCCTACACAGGTGGCATGAACGTGGCCGACTATTATATAAAAGGTACGGAGCAAGTGGGTTCCTGGCGCGACATGCACTGCCGTATCGAGGGGCCTGCCGTGAGCGACCTACAGTACATCTTCTGCCGTATCTGGAAAGAAGTAACAGGCGAGAACATTGTCAGGCAAGCGTATTTCTGTGCCCAACCAGCAGGCAACATGACCGTGGGCATCGTCAACCGCGAACCAGGGGCAGTCTATTCCACCGATGGCTACACACTGGGAAAGAACGACGCCATGCGCCAGCTCTATATCCATGCACTTGACGCCGCCCAGGACTCTGTCAAGCTGGTCAACCCCTACTTCACACTCGTCCCGTCTGTCAAAAAAGCATTGAAGCGTGCCATCCGCCGCGGCGTTAAAGTGGAAATCATGGTATCGGCCAAGAGCGATGTGCCTCTGACCCCCGACTGTGTGCTGCGCAATGCCTATAAGATGAAGAAGTACGGTGCTCATGTGTGGCTTTACCAGCCAGGGTTCCACCATTCCAAGATATTCATGGCCGACGGCCGATACTGTACTGTCGGCTCTGCCAACCTCGATGCACGCAGCATGCGTTTCGACTATGAGGAAAACGCAGCCATCATCGACAAGGCCACCACCCGCGAACTTGAGGAGATGTTCAACAACGACAAACTTGAAAGTGTCTATCTGACAAAAGAGACTTGGAATGAGTGTCGGACAACATGGCAGAAATTCCGCGGATGGTTTGCATCACTGCTCTGGCCCTGGCTGTAGGTATCTCTCCCTATATCAGCAAGTCGGCCATCAGATGCGCCTCCACTTCACTGATACCATGCGAACTGAGGGTCTTAGCCTCACTGTTGAGAAATGCGTCCGCAGGGTCAAACGTCACTCCATCGGCTTTGCCGTAGCGGCGGAAAAGTCCGACGGCCGTCGTCACATTCCCACTAAACCACTGGCAATAGGCTGCATTCAGCAAGTCATCGGCAACAACGCTGTCAGCACCGACAAGCGTCTCGTAAATGGGAATAGCCCGCTCGTACTTATGTGAACCCACCAATGCCCAGGCTAACACACGGTTCACATGATTGTCCTCAGGCGCCTCATAGTTCAGTTTGTAGAGCATTTTCAGCGCCTCATCATAATCACCCGTATTGGTAAGACATACAGCAGCATTGAGCTGATAAGACTTGCTGTCGGGATGCCGTTCAATCAGTTTTCTGTAAAAAGACAATGACTGCCCGTATTCTCCACAGGCAAACAAAGCCCGTGCATAACCAGCCCACCCGCGTTCGTTGTCTGGCTCAAGCTCTATCAGACGGGCATAGCTCTCACAGGCTGTCAGGCCGGCATTTTCCGACAGGCCTGTTCGCATCAGTACATTGGCGTTCATCAGATAGAACTGTGCATCGCACCGCTCCGGACTGTAGTTCTGCAGCACAAGTCTGGCCGCATCGTAAACCTTGCGCTTCATGAAGAAAGTCACCACCTGAAGGAACCTCTCCTCCAAAGGCGTATTGCGAAACAGGGGATTGGCAAAGAAGAAATAGCGAGGAACAGTTTCCTGTCCAAAGGGGTCAACGAACTCAGCACGCTGAGGAAAAACGCGATAGAAACGATACAGATTCTGAAGATAGGCGCGGCGCAGGTAGGCGGGTGACTGAAGCTCTTCCGTCATCATATCATCCATACCAGCCAAAGATGCCTCCCCACGGTCAAGCATGGAGACAATGCTGTCAGGAAGCTTGCTCAACGCCATCTCGAAGCCAATGGCAAACGAATACTTGTCGCTGTCACAGAAAGGGCTATGGTCAAGCATCCGCTCAAGGAACTTCCTGCTGCGCACACGGTCTAAAATGGCGCTGACAGCAGTATGCTGAGGGTAGAACGGCACAAACCAATTGGATATGGTACGGAAGAAGGGGAAGCGCTTCATCTGAGAGAACCCGCTGAAATAGACATCAACGCCCTCACGCTGCATCTCCGACATACGGCGTACCGTTTCCTCAAGTTTCTCCATACGCTGCTCGGCAAGCTCTGGATGCAGCACATCCTCCATAGAATCATCCTCAACCTCTTCAACGCCGCTTCTGGTAACACGGATGTTGTTGTTCTTCAGCAGCTCAGGCATTATTTCGTTCTCGATGACATTCTTGTCGCTCTCTGTCCGCAGACAATACACCATCTGCATCTGCAATTCTGCCAACTCATCACAGCAACGCGGGTCACCGACAGTCTGACGGACCAAATCCTGTATCTCTGAATACAGACTGGCGGCACTGACATTCAGACAAAGTACCCACCCTATGAGCGCACGCTGGCGGACACGTTCGTCAGTACTACTCTGATAAACATTAAGAAGTAAGCGAAACTTATTGATCCCGAAAAAGTTAAGCGTGGAGAGCGTGATGGCGCTGACGAGAAGTTGCTGGTCGTTGGAGTCAACGGTTGGCGACAGCAGCATCTTTTCAAAAGCATCAGCCACCCCCTCTGTCCATAGCCGTGATGTCCAGATGTAGTCAAACAGGTCGGCCATCATTTGCTGGTGAGAAGCATAAATCTCTTCTTGGCGCGTTTTTCTTTTTTGCTCAGCTTCAAGCTGCAGCATTGCCACATCAGAGACGAACCCTTCCAAGTCGCGCCTCAGTGCATTAGGCGTCCAGTCGCGTCTGGCACCATTGCGGGTCCTGTTATATACATCCATCACAAAGGAGCTATTGCGGACATAGTGTCTTATCTGCAAGTTCGTAGCCAACACATACAGCCGGCGCAGCAACCTGTCATAGACGCTTTCGCGCTCAGGGTCATTATACCCTTGCTGCCAATAGGAAGTCATCAACAGGTAGTCGTTTTTAATGCTTTCTAGTCGCTCGGCGGCCTGTGGCTGAGGATAAGCACCTAAGTAGTTCTCAATATGGACAATAGCCTTTCCCAGCTGATGACCCAGCACCTCGCTGACGACTGCCTGTAACGATTCGTTCAATACCATTTGTACTTCTTACTCTTTTAGCCACTTCTGCGCACGCTCCACATCAGCAGCCAGAGGTTCAGCCAGCCGATGGAACTTGATGTCACGGGGCAGGGAATCGACCTGAGCGACCCGCACATGACAGTATTTCACCACCAGGTCACGATAATGAGCTATGCCGTAGCGAGACAGCGAGTCACAGGCCTGGTTATAGCCCTGCTTGAACACTTCTAACTGACGCTGCCTTTTTTTATCCTTCAAGTCACTCTCGCGGAAAGCGACTACACCCAGTTGCAAACCGGCCTTACGACTGTCAAACAGTATCTGATGACGAGCCAGACGGGCCTGTGTCGCCTGTGGCTCGGTCAGCAGCACAGCGTCAATCTCATTGTTCAGCAACATCTTCAGGCGGATGGACACGTCGTTCACCTGAATCTTGAACAAACGTTCCCGATCAATCTTCGCACTGTCCCTGACCCCGTCGGCCAGCAGGTCAGTAGCTGAATAACGAGCCATTCCCAACATCTTGTCATCCAACTGTTTCAGTTGCCTGATACGAGCCGTACGGTTGGAGTATAGCTGCCAATAGGCATTGGTTGAGGTGACGTAGGAAAGAGGCGTTCCCTGTTGCTTCATACGTTCAGCCCTGACCAAATCAGTGACAGCCCCCTGGACACTTCCTCCCGCAAGGGCAGTATCACAGTCCATCTGGGCAGTAAACATCTTCAGCCTGACATCGGCTTTCGTCGAGTCAAACAGATGGTGCTCCTTGGCCACGAAAAGCGGCAGGCAGTCAAGGGTCGGCACAACCGCAACCTTGATGGCCGCCGAGTCTTCACGTAGCAACTGGGCACGCTTCTTGTGGGTTAGTTTCCGTTTTTCTTCATACGACTGACCGCACCCCAGAATGAGGCATCCAACTGCCAAAAGATATATTAACCGTCTATTCATGCAAATCGACCTTCAGCTGCAATTCTTCCAACTGCTTCGGGTCCAGCTCGCCAGGAGCATCAAGCATGACATCGCGGCCCGAGTTGTTCTTCGGGAAGGCGATACAGTCGCGGATGCTGTCGAGTCCTGCCATCAGGCTGACAAAGCGGTCGAGTCCGAAAGCCAAGCCGGCATGGGGCGGTGCGCCGTACTTGAAGGCGTTGATGAGGAAGCCGAACTGTGCCATAGCCTTCTCGGGCGTGAAGCCAAGAATCTCGAACATCTTCTCCTGCAGCTTGCCGTCATGGATACGCAGTGAGCCACCGCCCACCTCGACACCATTGCAGACGAAGTCGTAGGCCACGGCACGCACCTTGGCCGGATCAGTGTCTAGCAGAGGGATATCCTCCGGATTAGGCAACGTGAAGGGATGATGGGTCGCCATCAGCCGCTGCTCTTCATCACTCCATTCGAAGAGTGGGAAATCTACTATCCACAGACAGACGAACTTATCCTTGTCGCGCAGACCTAAGCGGTCGCCCATCTCCAAACGCAGCGTACAGAGCTGCACACGTGTCTTGTTGGCATTGTCACCGCTGAGAATCAGCACGAGATCACCGTCCTTGGCACCGCAAGCCTCCTTGACCTGCTGCCAAACTTCCGGTGCATAGAACTTATCAACGCTCGACTTGACAGTGCCGTCCTCGTTGAACTTCACATAGACAAGTCCCTTGGCACCTACCTGCGGGCGCTTCACGAAATCGGTCAGCTGGTCGAGCTGCTTGCGGGTGTAGCCGGCACAACCGGGCACGCAGATACCGCCAATATACTCAGCCTCGTTGAAGACGGGGAAGGTGCCGGTGCCCTTCAGCTGCGACATCAGTTCGACAAACTCCATGCCGAAGCGCAGGTCTGGCTTATCGCTACCAAAACGTTTCATAGCCTCATGCCACGTCATGCGCTGCAACGGAGGAAGCTCCACACCGCGAACCTCTTTGAACAAATGACGGGCAAGGTCCTCAAAAATCTGCAACACATCCTCCTGATCTGCAAACGACATCTCGCAGTCTATCTGCGTGAACTCCGGCTGACGGTCTGCACGCAAGTCCTCGTCACGGAAGCACTTGGCTATCTGGAAGTAGCGGTCGAACCCGGAAACCATCAGCAGCTGCTTCAGTGTCTGCGGCGACTGAGGCAAAGCATAGAACTGACCGGGATTCATACGTGAAGGCACAACGAAGTCACGGGCCCCTTCAGGTGTCGAACCGATAAGTATAGGTGTCTCCACCTCGATGAAGTTCAGGTTGTCAAGGAAGTTGCGGATGAGGATAGTCATACGGTGGCGCAACTCCAGATTCTTGCGCACGATGTTGCGGCGCAGGTCCAGATAGCGGTACTTCATGCGTATGTCGTCTCCACCGTCAGTCTGGTCTTCAATGGTGAAGGGCGGTGTCTGGCTCTCGCTGAGGACATTCAGCTCTGTCACTAGAATCTCGATGTCACCCGTAGGCATCTTCGGGTTCTTCGACTGTCGCTCACTGACCTCACCCTTGGCCTGAATACAGAATTCACGCCCCAGCTTATTGGCACGTTCACACAGTGCGGCATCCTTCGACTCGTCGAAGACCAACTGCGTCAGACCATAGCGGTCGCGCAGATCGACAAAGGTCATTCCCCCCATCTTACGGGTGCGCTGCACCCATCCGGCCAGCGTCACCTGCCGTCCGGCATCTGTGAGCCGTAGCTCACCACAAGTATTTGTTCTGTACATATTATATTGTTTTTATTTTTACGGAGTGCAAAGGTAATGGTTTCTGCTGAAAACACCAAATGTTTTTCCCAAGTTTGGTTGTTTTATTATTCATTTTTAGTATCTTTGCAACCGAAACAAAAAACATATTGAATTATGGCTGCCAAATTACAAAATGATTTCGAACCGATGGAGGAAAGAGAAGTATCGTTTCCACCTGCCCATACAGCCGAGCACCTGTTGAATCAGACCATGATCAGGCTGTTCGGATGCGGACGATCCTATAATGCCCATGTGGAGCGGAAGAAAAGCAAGATGAGCTTCCATCTGGACCACAAACCCACGCGGCAAGAGGAGAAGGAGATTGAACGCAGGATGAACGAGCTGATAGCTGAAGACCTGCCTGTAACGTTCGAGTACGTGAGTCGTGACATGCTGCCAGAAGAAATCTCAACGGAAAGGCTTCCAGCAGATGCCTCAGGTACCATCCGGCTCGTTCGCATCGGCGATTACGATGTCTGCGCATGTATCGGCAAGCACGTGCGTTCGACCAGCCAGATAGGCCGCTTTGAAATGCTGGGGACGAACTGGGACGAGACAGAGCGCTCGTTCAGGGTGCGGTTCAAGATTGTCTGATTACCGACCGTTTCAATACTCCACCTTCATATAGACCGGGTAGTGGTCTGAGTAGTTCAGGTCTTGAGTATAATAGGTCAGACCTTTCAGCGACTCGTCGTGGAAGATATAGTCAATACGGGCGTTCTTGCTGCCACGATAGGTACCCATCCACCCGCTGCCGCACTCCTTGAACCCGTCAACAAGGTCGCCCAGCATCGTGTTATAGACAAAGGAATAGGGTACGTCATTGAAGTCACCGCAAATGACGAGCGAACAGTCCGGCTCCTGATTTTTCAACAACTCGTTGCGAACCGTTATAGCCTGTCCGGCTCTCACCATCATTCCCCAGGTGTAGTTGCCATAGATGGCTTTCAGCAACCGGTTGCTCTCAACATCGGCACCCTGTCTCTTCAGCTTGCCAGCCTGATGTATAGTACGGCTGAAGCCCGTAGTCTCCAGATGGACATTCACAACACGTATTTTCTGTCCGTTTACATCCACATCGGCCCACATGGCACTGTTGTTGGTCTCTTCAAATTCAATGCTCTTCTGGCCGACAATGGGAAAACGGCTGAAGACGACCATATCCTCCCTGCCCATAGCCATATAGGGGAAATACTCCTTGTAGCTCTCAGAGTTTTTCCTGTTGCCACTGATGTCATAATACTCCTGCATACAAAGCACATCAACCTTCTGCTTTTTCATCTGCGACAGGATGTCCTGCGAAATGAAGCCGGTGGTCTCCCGGTTGAAGCGTGCCACATTATAGGTGGCAATCTTCAGTCCCGACTTTTTGTCTGCACTTGCGTCCAACGAGCGAATCTGGTACATAGTGCCGATATAAGGGATGCAGCAGAGTAAAGTCACGAAGGGAATGGCTGCCCAGTGCCAGCGGCGGCGCACCATCCAATAGACCAGTAGTACGGCATCAGCAATGATGAGCAGGGGCAAGGCATAAACCAGCATAGCCCTGGCTGTATTGCCAGCAGGAGGTACGTTACCCCCGAAAAGTCCGAAAAACGTGAATCCCACCACGACGAATGTGGCGATGAGGAACAGGAAAGAACAGTATTTGTAAACAGCCAACTTACCCATGACAGCAAACCAGTGTGATTAGTCCTTGATGTATTTGGCACAGACCTCTATCAGGTCTTCCACCCTGAAAGGCTTTGCCATGAACTCATCACAGCCGGCAGCCTTGGCTTCGCGAATATTCTCGTCAAAGGCGTATGCACTGAGGGCAATGACCGGTGTCTGACTGTTCACCTCCTTGATGATGCGGGTGGCATCAAGACCGTTCATTTCCGGCATACGGATATCCATCAGGATGAGGTCCGGATGCTCGTCCTCGTTCATGGTGACAGCCTCAATGCCGTTACAGGCACGGATGAGACGATAGCGTTTCTGCAGCACTATACGCACCAGCTCATAGTTGCTCTCCTCGTCCTCGGCCACGAGAATAGTCTTCAACTGTGACTCGTCAGGATTGCTGCTGGCACGGAGCGTACGCATATTGGTAGTCGTGCGGTTGCTGGTGGACATTCCGCCGATAGTACCGTGGAAAGGCATAGTAAATGTGAACGTGGAACCTTCGCCGAGAACAGACTCCACGCCGATTCCTCCACCCATCTTTTCGACAATGATACGGCACAGCGCCAGTCCAAGCCCGTAGCCCTTCTGCTGCTCAGCATCCTTTGAGGCGTAGGTCTCGAAAATATGGTCAATGAACTCCGGTGAGATGCCAGAACCTGTGTCCTTCACATAAAATTCTATTTCCTGTCCGTCGTCCTTGATGTTGTAGCCAAAGGTGATACGTCCTTTGGTGGTGTGTTTCAAAGCGTTGCTGATGAGATTGGAGAACACCTGCGTCAGTCGGTTCTCGTCAGTATTCATCGTAATGGCCAGATCGGGCTTTTGCCAATCCAGCTGGATTGTACTGGGGCAACGGAACTTGAACAGCTGCATGATACTGTTACAGAGGTTCTCAAGATTGACGGGTGATTTCTTGATGATGATTTCACCTGATTCCACTCGAGAGAGGTCAAGAATCTCGTTGATAAGACTCATCAGGCGACTGTTGTTGCTCTCAATAATTTCAAGGTACTTCATGCGCTCCTCAGGTGAATCCGTCTCGACGATAACACGCGAGAAACCCTCTATGGCATTTAGAGGAGTGCGAATTTCATGGCTCATATTGGCCAGGAAAAGAGACTTCATGCGACTGGCCTTCTCTGCCTTCGCAGCTTTCTCCTCGTACTCCTTCAGCTTCAAGTTTGCTGCCTGCAATTCCTGGTTTGCCAACATCAGCTTATTGTTGGCTTCCGTGAATTTCTGCATCAGGATTTCTCTTTCGTCTTGATTCATCTGGTGAACAACTTTTCCTAACAGATTGCAAAAATACAATTTTTTTTTCAAACGCAGAAGGAAATAGCTGTTTTTTTATCCTCTTTTTACTTTTTCCCATGTCCCGCTGTAGCGGTGGCTTCGCAAATAGCTAATTCCACGGAATACGTTTACGTTCATAAACATGAAGTAATAAGGCACGTAAAACAGTTTACTTTTTCGTCCCGTCACAACCATCCCCCACCCAACGGCTGTCGCAGCATAGAAAAGGAACTGCAGAATGCCTGTCACCGTATAGACTGTGCCGGCATTCAGGACTATCAGAGCTATATTGAGCGGGATGAGTGCCAGCATAGCAAACGGTGTCAGCGTCCATCGCAGGACACGATGGCTCACGAAAAGGAAACTGACCACAGGAAAACGGAACGGATTCATCAGCCGGCGAAGCCACCAGACACTCTGCAAGCCGCCAGCGGCGATTCGGCGCTTGCGCTTCGATTCCTCTGTCATGTCAGCCGAACCGTACTCAATGGCATAAGCGTCCGAGGTATAAGCTATGCGGTGACCATCCATGACAATAAGCATCGACATCATGAAATCATCGAGGAGAGCATTGCTGGGAGCCTCACGGTAGTCGGACATGCGAACGGCAAACAGTTCGCCGGCCGCACCCATAGCCGAGTACAGTTCGCTATCCCACTTCTTCAGCATGCTCTCATATTTCCAATAGAGTCCTTCGCCCTCGGCAGCCACCTGACCTTCTGAACGGGCTGCAACACGTTTCTCACCTGAAACACAGCTGACTCCGTCCTTCATAAACTGTCGAACAATTTCACGTATCGAACTGCTATTCAGCATTGTATTAGCATCTGTAAACACCACGTATGAAGCCTTGTTCTCATGCAGTCCGTGCTGCATGGCCGCCGCCTTGCCTCGCCGTTCAGGCGAATAGACCAGCATCACCTCTGGGTACTGACGCAGCAACTCGTTACTGCGGTCATTACTGCCGTCGGTCACCCACATCACACAGAATTTATCTGCAGGGTAGTCCAACTGGCGGATATTCGCCATCTTCTCCTCGACCACAGCCTCCTCGTTGTAGGCGCAAATCATGAGCGTCACCTCTGGCAGCTGGTCATCTTCTGGCAGCGTAGGCTCAGGTTCGCTCATACCGGCCAGACGCTTTAACCGCACCAGCACATACAACAACATTCCATAACCAATATAGGTATAGAATACAACAGCAAGACAAGCCCAGAAAAAAAACTTCAAAGTAGCCATAACAAATGACAGACACATTTCTTTCGGTTCTGCAAAGAAACAAAAAATAGCTGATATAAGCAAGAAAAAAGGGAACAAAATGAATTGTTCCCTTTACTTTTTTGTCTCGATCTCCTCTTTCATATCTATAAACTGATGTTTTGCATCGTAGAACTCGTACTGCAGGAACGCCAGTTTCTGTGAGGGGATGACACGCACTCCAAACCCGTACTTCATCTGCCATCGTCGCTTCATGGATACCACTCCCTGGTTAATGTAGGCAGCGACGTAGGGATGCACATGAAGGTAGAACTTCTTTATGCCTATCTTGTTGACGAGGCGGTCAATCTTGCTCTCTAACTGGTCGGTGAAAAGAATCGACGACCTGATTTTTCCAGTGCCGAAACAAGTGGGACAGTCTTCTTCTACATTGACATCCATAGCCGGTCTGACACGCTGACGCGTAATCTGCATCAGTCCGAACTTAGACAGTGGCAGGATGTTGTGGCGTGCACGGTCTTTCTGCATGTTCTTGCACATGCGCTCGTAGAGCAGCTGGCGGTCTTCGGCGAGATTCATGTCCACGAAATCGACCACGATGATTCCTCCCATGTCTCGTAGTCTCAACTGTCGTGCCAGCTCGTCGGCAGCCCCTAAGTTTGTCTCCAGCGCATTGGCTTCCTGACCGTTTTCCTTTTTGACGCGAGTGCCGCTGTTGACATCGACTACATGCATGGCCTCGGTATGCTCGATAATGAGATAGGCCCCATGCTTGTAGTTGACGGTCTTTCCGAATCCCGACTTCAGCTGTTTGGTAACCCCGAAGTTGTCGAAGATAGGCACGGTGCCTGTGTACTGCTTCACGATGTCCTGCTTCTCAGGGGCTATCAGTCCGACGTAGTCCTTCACTTGCTGGAAGATGCCCTCGTCGTTAATGTTGATAGCGTCGTAAGTAGGATTGAACAAGTCGCGTAGCAGAGCCACAGCACGGCTCTCCTCCTCAAACACCAGCTGCGGACGCTGCTGAGTCTTCTGGACCTTGGTGATAGCATCCTCCCAGCGTTTGAGCAGGATCTTCATCTCCTGGTCCAGTTCAGCAGCACGCTTACCTTCGGCCACCGTACGTACGATGACGCCGAAGTTGCGGGGCTTGATGCTCTGGATGAGCTGTTTCAGTCGGCTGCGTTCCTCGCTTTTCTTGATTTTAGAAGAAACATTCACTTTATCGCCGAAGGGGATGAGCACGATGTAGCGGCCTGCGAAGCTCAGTTCGCACGTCAGGCGCGGCCCTTTGGTAGAGATGGGTTCCTTGACCACCTGTACCATGATTTCCTGGCCTACCTGGAGGGTGTTCTGCACGGAGCCGTCCTTGGGCAGATCGGGCAGTCGTGATGCCTTCTGGATGGGATAAAGTTTCTTTCTGTCGCTCTGTACCTGTTTCAGGTATTTCTCGTAAGAGCTGAATTGAAGGCCCAAGTCAAGATAGTGAAGGAAGGCGTCCTTCTCGTACCCTACATCGACGAAGCAGGCGTTAAGTCCGGGCATCAGTTTCCTAACCTTTGCCACGTAGATGTTACCCACCGAGAAAGAAGCCTCGCGCCGCTCGTTCTGGTATTCCACCAGCTGTTTGTCCTCGAGCAGTGCAATGGAGATCTCCTTGGGTTGCACATCAATGATTACTTCGCTTGTCATTCTTAGGTGTTGTTAACTTGGGTTGTTGTTGAAAAAAGGGTGTGGCACGTTTTCTTACGCAGCCACACTCCCTTCATTTCCTTTTTTACGTCAGACAGAGCTTACTTGCTCTTATGACGATTCTTGCGCAGTCTCTTCTTACGCTTGTGAGTAGCCATCTTGTGGCCCTTCTTTTTCTTTCCGTTTGGCATAATTGTAAATGTTAAATATTTATGATTATTGTTACTTCATCTTGGCAATAAAACTCTTAGCCGGCTTGAAAGCAGGGAAGTCATGTGCATCAATAACCAGTGTCGTATTCTTCGAGATATTGCGGGCAGTCTTCTGCGCACGGCGCTTGACGATGAAACTACCAAAGCCACGCAAATAGACATTCTCTTTATTTGCAGCCAAGCTCACTCTGATTTCCTCCATAAAAGCCTCCACGGTAGCAGATACATCCTTCTTGGCAATACCTGTTTCCTCAGCAATCTTGTTGATGATTTCAGCCTTTGTCATTTCTCTAAATTCTTTTATTTTATCGTTGTTTTCAATTTGGGAGTGCAAAGATACTGTTTTTCAGTGAGATATGGAAATTTTCTTGGAACTTTTTTTGAAAATTGTGTTTTTTACCCATTCATTAAGCCATTTTATGTCATAAAATCAGACTTATCGACCTATAAAACCGACTAATTGTCGATACGAATCGGACGGTGCCCCCGACTTCAGCACATATTATATATTATATTAAGGTTTACGCGCGTGACTCTTCACGTCTTCACAAACCATAAAGTGACACCTCTTAACAAGAGATGTCACCTATGGTAAGGACAGACGGGGCAGGCCACCTGAAGGATGTGCTTCGCCGTCTATTAGCAAATTACTTGTTCACCTGGAAGCGGGTGTCTCCGTCCTTGAAGAAGGCGTTGATCTGCTTGGCAGCAGCGATACCGGCGTTGATGTTGGCCTCAGCGGTCTGGGCACCCATCTTCTTCGGGGTTGAGAAGTAACGGCCTTCAAACTTCTGGAAGTCCTCATTGGCATCGGGCATGATGTCGGTGACGAACTTCAGGTCCTCGCGCTCGGCCATCAGCTTCAGCAGCTCAGGCTCGTTGATGACCTCCTTGCGGGCGGTGTTCACCAGAATGCCACCCTTCTTCATCTTGCCGACCAAGGCGTAGTTGATGCTCTGCTTGGTCTCAGGCGTAGCGGGAATGTGGAGCGACACGACGTCACAGGTCTCGAAGAGGGCGTCCTGATTGGCGACGGCGTGAACGCCGGCCTTCTCGATGACCTCAGCGGGGCAGTAGGCGTCGAAGGCATAGACCTCCATACCGAAGCCCTTGGCGATGCGGGCAACGTTGCGGCCTACATTACCGAAGGCAAGGATACCCAGCTTCTTGCCGAGCAGCTCGCTGCCGCTCTTGCCGTTGTAGAAGCCACGGACGGCCATCACCAACAGTCCGAAGACCAGCTCGGCAACAGCGTTGGCGTTCTGACCCGGCGTGTTCTCGGCCACCACGTTGTGAGCCGTAGCAGCGGCGAGATCAATGTTGTCATAACCGGCACCGGCACGAACCACGATCTTCAGCTGCTTGGCAGCGTCGAGCACCTCGGCATCGACCTTGTCCGAACGGATAATCATGGCGTCGGCATCCTTCACAGCGTCCAGTAGCTGTGCCTTCTCAGTATATTTCTCGAGCAGTACCAGCTCATTGCCGGCTGCCTCTACTTCTGCTTTAATGCCATTTACAGCAGCTGCTGCGAACGGCTTTTCTGTTGCTACAAGAATCTTCATATATAAAAGCCCACCCAAGCCCTCCCAAAGGGAGGGATGTTTAGTTATTTAAGGGTGATGTAGTCTAATTGGTTAAACAAAAAAGATACTATATTGTTTGTTTGCCCGCTCAAGTTTCAAATGTACTTACACATCCCTCCCTTGGGGAGGGCTTGAGTGGGCTTGTTGTTTAATGCTTTGCCTCAAATTCCTTCATGCAGGCAACGAGGGCGTTGCAGCCTTCGATGGTCTGGGCGTTGTAGCAAGAAGCACGGAAACCACCAACAGAACGGTGACCCTTCACACCAACCATACCCTTCGATACGGCGAAGTCGAGGAAGTCCTTCTCCAGCTCCTTGTACTCGTCGGCCATCACGAAGCAGATGTTCATCAGCGAACGGTCCTCCTCCTTGGCAGTGCCGACGAAGAGTTTGTTGCGGTCAATCTCGCCATAGACGATTTCTGCACGCTGCTTGGCCAGCTTGTCCATAGCCTCGACACCACCCTGCTTCTTGATCCAGCGCAGGTTCTCGAGGGCGCAGTAGATGGGCACCACAGGAGGCGTGTTGAACATCGAACCCTTGTCAACATGTGTGCGGTAGTCGAGCATCGTGGGAATCTCACGGGGAGCCTTGCCCAGCTTCTCGTCCTTCAGAATGACGATGGTGACACCGGCCATAGACAGGTTCTTCTGGGCACCGGCATAGATGGCGTCGTACTTGGCAACGTCAACGGGACGGCTCATGAAGTCTGACGACATGTCGGCAATCAGGGGCACAGCGACGTCAAGGTCCTTGCGGATCTCAGTACCGTAGATGGTGTTGTTGCTGGTGACATGCAGATAGTCGGCATCAGCAGGAACAGTCCAGTCCTTGGGGATGAAGGTGTAGTTGGCATCGGCAGAAGAAGCCACTTCAACGACCTCACCGAAAAGCTTGGCTTCCTTCATGGCCTTCTTGGCCCAGACGCCCGTGTTCAGATAGGCGGCCTTCTTGATGAGGAAGTTGTAGGGAATCATGCAGAACTCCAGGGAGGCACCACCACCGAGGAAGATCACTGAGTAGCCCTCGGGCACTGAAAGCAGCTCCTTGACCAGAGCTACAGCCTCGTCAACGACGGGCTGGAAATCCTTTGCACGGTGGCTGATCTCCATGAGCGAGAGACCTGAGCCGTTGAAATCAAGACACTGCCGGGCAGTAGCTTCGATGACCTCGCGGGGAAGCATCGACGGACCGGCGTTAAAGTTGTACTTCTTCATTGTTTTTGTTACTATTTTAATGGTTTAATATGCTTCGTATCTGAAAAACGCTGCGAAATTACACTATTTTCTTGAATTAGACAAATATTTGAGCAAAAATTAACCAAAAAGCCCCACTTTCCTTTCAATATGTCAAGTGGGGTTGCCATTTTTATTTCTTTTCGGCCTTTTTATCTTCTTTCTTTACCGCAGGCTTGTAACGTTTGTTCAGTCCGTTCACAATATCCTTGGTGATGTTGTACCTGGTGTCGGCCAAGAGAATGTTATCACCGGCCTTGGAGAGTATCAGGTCGTACTTCTTGTCCTTATTATAGGAAGTGAGGAAGCTGTTCAGCGAATCGCGCAGTGCCTCGTTGAACTTCTGCGTCTCGCTGGCCAGTTCGCTCTCCAGACGTGCCTGCAGTTCCTGAAGGTCGCGCTGGCGGCGCTCAATGCCTGCCTGAACATTCTGTGCCTGCTCACGGCTCTGGAAACCGTTGCTCTGCAGTTTCTGCTGGAAGTTACTGACAGCGGCCTGCAGCTCATTGGTCTTCTGGGTCAGAGTGTTGCGGGCGTTGTTGCTCTTCTTCTGCAGCGTCAGGCTGTAGTCTTTGGCAAAGTCATACTGTGTCATCAGCGAGTCAACCTCAACGTATGCGATTTTCATACCGCTCACGTTCTCAGCACCTGCGGCCTGGGGTTTGTCGTCCATCTTAGGACTTGCGTTGTTGCACGAAGCCATCACGGCAGCGAAGGCCAGTGCTCCGAAAAAGTACTTTTTCATTCTTTCTACTATTTTAATGTTTGTCTTCTATCTTCAGTCTCTTCTGACTCCGCATCTCGCGGTCCTGGTCCATGACGCAGTGTATGCCCCGCTGACGCATAGGCTCGCTGTCGTGGATATGCTGAGAGGAGAAGGTTCCGTCCTTTCGTCCCAGCACCTTCACCAACAGCAGAGCCATTCCAACGGCCAGCAATACGCAGCTTATCAACAGCGTCTGAATCATTTCAAGTCACTATTCGGCTGCAAAGGTAAGCAAAATAATCGAGAAACAATGAAAGTGGGCAAAATATTTTGCGAAGTCAAGAAAAAGGCGTATATTTGCAGTCCATTAATTTAACAAAAAACGACGTATGGTAAAACACATTATTCTTTGGACGCTGAACCCTGAACTGACAGAGGAACAGAAGCGTGAAGTTAAAGCCGGCATCAAAGCTGGTCTTGAGGGACTTGTGGGGAAGGTGCCCGGACTCATTGACGTCAAGGTACATATTGAAGGCCGTCTGGCTTCATCGAATGCTGATGTCATGCTCGACTCTACATTAGAGTCTGAGGAGGCACTGAAAGGCTACGCCCAACATCCCGAACACGTTGCCGTAGCTAACACGAAGGTACGCCCCTACACCGTTCAGCGGTCATGTCTGGACTTTGAGCTTTGACGACGCATGATCAGAGTCATAGCCATTGACGACGAGCCACTGGCCCTGCAGCAGATAGTATCATATATTAAAAAGGTGCCGTTCCTGGAACTGGCGGCCCAGTGCCAGAGTGCCGTTGAGGCCCGCAACATCCTGAACGCAGAGCCTGTAGATGCCATCTTCTGCGATATCAACATGCCCGACCTCAACGGCATGGACTTCGTCAAGTCGCTGCAGGTGCCGCCGCTCATTGTCTTCACCACCGCCTATTCGGAGTATGCCGTCGAGGGGTTTAGGGTTGACGCTGTCGATTATCTGCTGAAACCCTTCGGACTGCAGGACTTTCTACGGGCGGCAAACCGTCTAAGGGAAAGGCTGAAGACAGAAGTGCCCCAGCCCGAGCCTGAACAGACGCTGTTCGTCAAGACCGACTACCGCGTTGTCAAGGTTGCCATTGACGACATCCGCTACATCGAGGGCATGTCGGAGTACCTGAAGCTGCATCTCGACAGTCAGCCCAAGCCCATCGTCACCCTGCTGGCCATGAAGGCGCTCGAAGAGCGGCTGCCGTCAAACTTCATGCGCATACACCGTTCCTACATCGTCAACCTCGACAAGATCCAAGAGGTGAACAAGAACCGCGTCATACTCGACGCCGAGACGTTCCTGCCCATCGGCGACAGCTACAAGGAGCAGTTCAACAGGTACATCGAGACCCGTTTCCTTGGCAAGTGAAACCACCATCAAACGGTTTTCCTCCAGGTAAGTAACACACCCAAGGTCACGCCTGATGGTAGCACGGGACGGCTGTAACAACTGTAACACTGCAACAACTGCAACACTGAAACACTGAAACACTGCAACAACTGCAACACTGAAACACTGTAACAACTGCAACACTGCAACAACTGTAACGTTATTTGACCTTCGGTCGAGTCTTCTTATTCACATTCAGCTGTGTGCTCTTCGGGAAGGCGATGCTATAGGCAGCGTCGAGGGCCTTCAGGTCAATCTTGTAGTAACTGATGCCCGTCTTGACGCTCACGATAGCCCGCAGCAGTTCGCGGTGCTTGCGAGGATAGAGCGACGGCAGCAGCAGCTTGTCCCACCCCTCCTGCTGGCACCTATTACACACCTCCCACATAAAGTCATCGTTAGCCTCAAAACCGAACCACAACTTCAGCACGCGACGGATGCAGAACCGCTTGCATTGCCCCTTGAGGAGCTGCCTCGTGCGCTCCAGCCTGCGCCAGAGCCGCACAAAGCATTCCTGGGTATTTTCAATATTCCTCATAGCGTAGCACTTTTCACTTAGAGACCCCACTGTGCACTTTTGACGCAAGTAGATACAAGCGGTTCTTCGAGCATCCTTGGCTGTCGGACGAGGCACGGCGGTTCCTCTTCGAGGAGCGGCGGCTGGACCCGAGGGTGGTCAGCTGGTGCAGGATAACCAGTTGGCGCGTGCAGACGCCTTTCAGAGAGATCATCAGATCCTGTGTATATAGTCAACAATCCACTGACCTACCTCACGTGTACCGTATTTTGCGCCACCCTCGACCTGTATCTCGGGGGTGCGGACGTTGGCGGCAAGAGAGGCATCGACGGCGTCGCGGATGAGTCGTCCCTCAGCAGTGAGGCCGAAGTGCTCCAGGAGCATGGCTGCTGAGAGTATCTGGGCCACGGGGTTAGCGAGGTTCTGTCCGGCAGCCTGCGGCCAGGAGCCGTGGACGGGTTCAAAGAGCGGGGTGTGCTCACCTAAGGACGACGAGGGCTGCAAGCCCATGGAACCGGTAATGCAGGAGGTCTCGTCGGTGAGGATGTCGCCGAAGGTGTTCTCGGTGACGACGACATCGAAGAAACGGGGTTCAGTGAGTACGCGCATGGAGGCATTGTCGATGAACATATAGTCAGTCTTCACCTCGGGGTACTGGGGTTCCATCTCCTTGGCTATCTGACGCCACAGACGGCTGGAGGCCAGGACGTTGGCCTTGTCAACGACGGTGAGGTGCCGACGGCGCGTCATAGCTATCTCGAAAGCGACCTTGAGGATGCGCTCAATCTCGGGACGGGTGTAGATGTCGGTATCGTAGGCCTTGTCATTGTCCTGATACTTCTCACCGAAGTACATGCCGCCGGTGAGTTCACGGATGACCACGAAGTCGGCACCGCGCAGCAGTTCCTCCTTCAGCGGACTTTTGTGCAGCAGGCAGTCGAAGGTGGCCACAGGGCGGACGTTGGCAAAGAGGCCCAGCTTCTTGCGCATGGCCAGCAGGCCCTGTTCGGGACGCACTTTGGCCGTCGGGTCATTGTCGTATTTCAGGTCGCCGACAGCTGCAAAGAGTACAGCGTCAGAGCGCATGCAGACATCGTGGGTTGCCTCTGGATAAGGGTCGCCGACGGCATCGATGGCACAAGCGCCGACGAGTGCCTCTTCGTATTCAAAGTGGTGACCACACTTGGCAGCTATCGCGTCGAGCACAGCCACACCTTGTTTCATAATCTCCGGACCTATACCATCGCCCGGCAGTATTGCAATTTTCAGATTCATAACTCGTTATTTTGTTCGTTTTCTATAATGTTCAGCATTTTGAAGGTAGCCTTGATGGCTGCCTCCGTCTGGTCGGCATCGAGTCCGCGTGTGCGCAGCAACCGTCCCTGGTCGTTCCAGGTGATGACGGTCTGCACCAAAGCGTCTGTACGTCCGCCGGGAGGAATAGTCACCGCATAGTTCTGCAGCAGGGGGAACGTGCGGCATAAGTACTTGCGATAGATGAAGCGCAAAGCCTTGACGAAGGCATCGTACTGACCGTCGCCGGTAGCTCCTGCCTCATACTGCTGGCCGTTAATCTCGACCTTAACGTTTGCTCCCGGCTTCAGGCCGTAAGCCGTTGAAACGACATAGCTAACCAGCTTCACCTTATCTTCGCTGGAGTCATGTTTCAGGACGTCGCTCACGATGTAGGGCAGGTCTTCCTGCGTTACGATTTCCTTTTTGTCGCCCAACTCCGTAATGCGCTCCGTCACACGACGCTGTTGCTCGGGCGTCAGTTCAAGTCCCAATTCCTCAAGATTCTTGGCAATGTTAGCCTTGCCGCTGGTCTTACCTAAGGCGTACTCCCTGCGACGTCCGAAACGCTCGGGAACAAGGTCGTTCTGATAGAGACGGTCCTTGGAGTCGCCGTCGGCATGGACGCCGGCCACCTGGGTGAACACATTGTCGCCGATGATGGGCTGGTTAGGGGCTACGGCAATGCCGCTATAGCTCTCGACCATCCGGCTGACGGCATTGAGCTTGTCCTCGCAGATGTTGGTCACGGCGTGGAATTGGTCCTTCAGGATGACCTGCACACTCGACAGCGGGGCATTGCCACAGCGCTCCCCAAGGCCGTTGACCGTCACATGGAGTCCGCGTGCACCGCTGAGAACGGCTGCCAGCGAGTTGGAGACGGCCAGGTCATAGTCATTATGGGCGTGGAAGTCGAAGTGTGCATCGGGATAGCGCTTCACCATCTTGCGGAAGAACTCTATCACCTGCAGGGGATTCATGATACCCAAGGTGTCGGGCAGCATGAAACGGCGTATGCCACTATCGACGAGGGCGTCCATCAGCTGATAGACGTAGTTTAGCGAATCCTTCATGCCGTTTGACCAGTCCTCCAAATAAAGGTTGACCACCATACCCAGCCGACGGGCGTAGGACACCGTGTCCCAGATGTCGGCAATATGCTTTTCCGGGCTCTTGCCCAACTGCTGGGTGCAATGCTTCAACGACCCTTTTGCCAACAGGTTGACAACCTTACCGCCGCAATCGGCAATCCAATCGACGCTCTTGTGCCCATCGACGAAGCCTAAGACTTCAACTCTGTCTATGCGGTCTATCTGGTCAGCATAGCGGCAGATCATCTTCACGGCCTCCTTCTCACCGTCGCTGACACGAGCCGAACCCACCTCGATGCGATCGACGTTGAGGTCGCGCAACAGCATGCGGGCTATCATGAGCTTCTCATGCGGCAGGAAGGAGACGCCATTGGTCTGCTCGCCGTCACGAAGCGTAGAGTCGAGTATCTCAACAAACTTTGTTTCCATGTTCCCAATCCTCCGTCTTGTTCTGATTCTGCACTAAGAAGTCAATGTCGTCGAGTCCGTTCATCAGACAATGCTTCTTGTAGCCGTTGATGTCGAAGTGTTCACTGTGCCCTGTAGCCTTGTTGGTTACCGTCTGTTTGGGCAGGTCCACCTCGACCTCAGTCCCGGGGTTGGCCTTGATGCTGTCGAACAGTTCCTGCAGGAAGGGCTCTGGGACGACTACGGGCAGCACGAAGTTATTCAGCTCGTTGTTCTTGTGGATGTCGGCGAAGAACGACGAGATGACCACGCGGAAGCCGTAGCCAGCGATGGCCCAGGCGGCATGTTCACGGCTGGAGCCCGACCCGAAATTCTTACCCGCTACAAGGATGCAGCCAGAGTAGATAGGGTCGTTCAGCACGAAGTTCTTGTTCAGGGAACCGTCGGCATTGTAGCGCCAGTCACGGAAGAGGTTATCGCCAAAGAAACTTTCCTCACGCGTCGTTGCCTTGAGGAAGCGGGCAGGAATGATCTGGTCGGTGTCCACATTCTCTAAAGGCAGGGGCACGCAAGTTGATGTGATGATATTAAACTTTTGTTTCATAGCAGTTCTCTTGGGTCAGTTATTACTCCAGTGACAGCGGCAGCAGCAGCTACCATAGGCGAGGCCAGGATGGTGCGGGCACCGGGTCCCTGACGGCCTTCGAAGTTGCGGTTCGACGTCGAGACGGCGAGCTTGCCTGCTGGAATCTTGTCATCGTTCATAGCCAAGCAGGCCGAACAGCCGGGCTGACGAATCTGGAAGCCGGCGGCCTCAAGTACCTTGTCAAGACCTTCCTCGCGTATTTGACGATCGACAGCCCATGAGCCGGGCACCAGCCAGGCCACCACGTCAGATGCCTTCTGACGGTCCTTCACGATGCTGGCGAAAGCCCGGAAGTCCTCAATACGACCATTGGTGCAGGCACCGAGGAACACATAGTCAACCTTCGTGCCCAACAGACGCTGTCCGGGCTTGAAGCCCATATAATCCAATGCTTTCTGGAACCCAAGTCCCACTCCTTCGGAAGGGATAGGAGAGGCAATCCCTATTCCCATACCTGGATTGGTTCCATAAGTGATTCGGGGTTCTATATCTGCTGCATTGAAAACCAGTTCCTTATCAAACACAGCGTCGTCATCGCTCTTGAGTGTTTTCCAGTAGGCGACAGCCTTGTCCCACTCGTCACCCTTTGGGGCATACTCGCGACCTTTGATGTAGTCAATAGTCGTCTCATCAGGAGCAATAAACCCGCCGCGAGCCCCCATCTCTATCGAGAGATTACAGAGCGTCAGACGCCCCTCCATCGACAGGTTGCGAACCACGTCGCCAGCATACTCGACGAAGTAGCCCGTAGCACCGCTGGTGGTCAGCTGAGCCATCAGATAGAGCGCCACATCCTTGGCCGTCACTCCCCTACCCAACTGTCCGTTGATGGTGATACGCATCGACTTCGGCTTCTGCTGCAGGATACACTGCGAAGCCAACACCATCTCCACTTCTGAAGTGCCTATGCCGAAGGCTACGGCGCCCATAGCACCGTGAGTCGAGGTGTGCGAGTCACCGCAGACGATGGTCATTCCCGGCAGCGAGAGTCCTTTCTCGGGACCTACGACGTGGATGATGCCGTTGTCCTTAGACATCATACCGTAGTGGGTCAGTCCGAACTCCTTAGCATTGCGCTCTAACGCATCGACCTGCGCCTTGGACACAGGGTCCTCAATAGGCTTGTCCTGGTCGTGCGTCGGTGTGTTGTGGTCGGGCATACAAAAGATCTTCTCAGGCCGGAAACACTTCAGGCCGCGTGCCCTCATGCCATCGAAGGCCTGAGGCGACGTCACCTCATGACAGTACAGGCGGTCGATATACAGCTGCGTGGGGCCGTCTTCCACTTTCTGGACAACGTGTTTGTCCCAAATCTTGTCAAAGAGTGTAGACCCACCCCCCTGCCCTTCCCTATGAGGGAGGGGAGTAGATACTACTTTTACATCTTTCTTATTCATATTCTCCTAATCCTATTTGGTAATTACCCCCCTCCCTTCAGGGAGGGGCTGGGGGCTCTCAGTCTTTCTTAAACTTGTTGATACAGTCAATATATGCTTCCACCGAGGCGGTAACGATGTCGGTATCAGCGCCGAAGCCATAGTACAGGCCGCCGTCGTACTCCACCTGCATGTGTACCTTACCCACATCGTCAGACCCTTTGGAAATAGCCTGGATGGTGAATTCCTTCAGCGTCATCTGCTTCATGATGATGCGCTTCAGCGCCTTGATGGCAGCATCAACAGGACCATTGCCAGAGGCAGCCGCCTCGAACTTCTGTCCGCTGATGTCGAGACCGATGGAAGCCACCGACTTCACGCCCTTGCCCGTTGTCACCTGCAGGAAGTCCAGCCGGACGGCATGCTGCTCTGCGGTGTCGGCACCTGCCAGCATGAGCACGTCGGCATCGGCCACCTCCTTCTTCTGGTCGGCCAGCTGCAGGAACTTCTCATAAATTTTGTCGAGCTTCGACTCTTCCACGTCAACACCGTTCATGTGCAGGCGGTGCTTCAAAGCGGCACGGCCCGAGCGGGCAGTCAGCACAATCGAGTTGTCGTCGATGCCCACATCCTTAGGATCCATAATCTCGTAGGTATGGACGTTCTTCAGCACACCGTCCTGGTGGATGCCGCTGGAATGTGCAAAGGCGTTGCGGCCCACAATGGCCTTGTTGGGCTGGACGGGCATATTCATCAGGCTCGAGACCATGCGGCTAGTGGGGTATATCTTTGTCGTGTTGATGTTGGTATCAATCTCCAGGCCCTTGTGACACTTCAGTATCATGGCTATCTCCTCCAACGAGGTGTTGCCGGCCCGCTCACCGATGCCGTTGATGGTGACCTCGACTTGTCGCGCTCCACCCAGCACACCATTGAGGGTGTTTGCAGTTGCCATACCCAGGTCATTGTGGCAGTGGGTAGAGATGATGGCGCGGTCGATACCATCGACATGCTCCCGTAAATACTTGATTTTCTCGTAATACTCCTGAGGCAGACAGTAGCCCGTCGTATCAGGGATATTCACAACCGTAGCACCTGCTTTGATGACGGCCTCCACGACACGGGCCAGATACTCATTGTCGGTCCGCCCGGCATCCTCGCAATAAAACTCGACATCGTCAACATAACGTTTGGCATACTTCGTGGCAGCCACAGCACGCTCAATGATTTCCTCACGGGTGGAGTTGAACTTGTACTTGATGTGCTCGTCGCTGGTGCCGATACCCGTGTGGATACGCTTGTGCTTGGCATACTTCAGCGCTTCGAACGCCACGTCGATGTCGTGCTCTACAGCACGTGTCAACGCACAGATAGTGGGCCACGTGACAGCTTTTGAGATTTCAATCACCGAGTTAAAGTCACCGGGACTTGACACAGGGAATCCTGCCTCGATCACATCTACGCCCAACTGCTCAAGCGCCTTGGCCACCTGAATCTTCTCAACTGTGTTCAGCTGGCAGCCGGGCACCTGTTCGCCGTCGCGGAGCGTTGTGTCGAAAATAAACAACCTTTCCATAATTTTAATTTACTATTTGACTAATATTATTTATTATTTGACTGTTTACAAACTATACGAAAAGAGCCTTTCACACTCGGAAGTGAGAAAGGCTCCATGTATCTATTGTTCTCTATTGAACTGAACTATAAGCACGCTTCATCACTTCCGGCCACCCCAGGCAGTCGAATAATAATGGTGCTAAGTAGGTTCAGACTCTTCATTTGATGCGTTGTTTTCTTGAAATCGGTTGCAAAATTACAACCATTCTTTGAATCCAGCAAATAATTTGTAACTTTTTTTCGTGAAAAGTAACAATTTAACATTATCGGGTGAGAAGACGCCACTCTGCATTCTTCATTCCGTTGAGGAACGAAACGGCATCCATTCGTTTCTTGCCGGCCATCTGCAGCTCGTCCACCTGCAGCCACTCATCGTCAGTAGCTACGAAAATGTGCTTCTTGTCTGTCATGATGCTTCCCAGCTCAACGCCGTCGCAGCTGCGACCTGTCTTGGTGGTATGGTAAATTTTCAGTACAGTTTCCTTGCCGTCGGCACCCTGAATGGTGGTCCATGCACCGGGATAGGGACTGAGACCACGGACGAAGTCGTAGATACTCTTGGCAGGCTGTTTCCAGACGATTTCACAGGTTTCCTTGAAGATCTTCGGCGCAGACTTGACTTGAGCGTCACCCTGTGGTACGCTTTCGGGATGGCCGTCGGCAGCGATAATACGCTCCAGGGTCTGCAGACAGATGTCGGCCCCGAGATGCATCAGTCCGTCATAGACATACTCTACATCGGCCTCGTCGGGGATGGCAAAGGGCAACTGCATGATGATACGGCCGGTATCAATGTCGTGGTCAAGGAAGAAGGTCGTAACACCCGTCTCGGTCTCGCCGTTGATGACGGCCCAGTTGATGGGGGCAGCCCCACGGTACTGGGGCAGCAGGGCAGCATGGACGTTGAAGGTGCCATACTCAGGCATAGCCCATACCACCTCGGGCAACATGCGGAAGGCCACCACCACCTGGAGGTTAGCCTGATATGAACGCAACTGTTCCACAAACGCAGGGTCTTTCATCTTTTCGGGCTGGAGCACGGGCAGCCCGTGTTCCGTAGCATACTGCTTGACCGCCGACGGCTGGAGCACCGAACCGTGACGCCCTACGGGTTTATCGGGCTGTGTAACTACGGCTACCACCTGATAGCCATTCTCCACCAGTGCCTGTAGTGTAGCCACCGCAAACTCCGGCGTTCCCATAAATACGATGCGTAAATCTTCTTTCTTCATCATTAGTCTTCACTCATGTCGTGTACCATCTTTCTATATAAGGTATAAAGCCTTTGTCGCGAGATGTAGCCTTTCAGGATGTTAGTGCCGTCAACCACAGGAAGCCATTCGGCACCTGTCCGTTCAAACGTTTTCATTACCGTTGACATAGGAGCCGTGTCAAGTAGCGTGGCAACAGGCTTCTCCATCAGCTGACTGGCCATAAAATGGTGATAGAGCTCGATACGGAACAGCACCTTGCGGATATGCATGATGTCAACTTCGCCTAACAGTGTGCCGGCTCCGTCGAGGACAGGCAGCACCCGGCTGCGGCTGCGGCTGACCTGATTTACGATCTGTCCAAGTTCCATGTCGGGCGAGACTGCCATATAGTCGCGGTCGATAACCGATTCCAAATTCATCAGCGTCAGCACTGCATGGTCTGTATGATGGGTCAGCAGACGCCCCTCCTTAGCCAGTCGCGAACCATAGATACTGTGCGGTTCGAAGAGGATGATGGTCAGGTAGGACGACACCGACACTATCATCAGCGGCAACAGCAGGCTATAGCCGCCTGTCAACTCAGCAATGAGGAAGATGCCCGTCAACGGAGCATGCATGACACCCGACATAACACCAGCCATACCCATCAAGGCAAAGTTCTTCTCGGGCACATAGACGCCCACCTCCTCAATATTCCACAACCTGGAGAAAAGGAAGCCTGTGAAGCAACCGATGAACAGAGAGGGTGCGAACGTTCCGCCACAGCCTCCACCGCCATTGGTTGCCGATGTGGCAAACACCTTTGTCAGTAGCACAAGTGCTATGTATGGCAGCACCATAGCCGTCTGACCGGCAAAGAGCGAGTTGTCAAGGATATGGTTCCAATCGGCCTCTGTCCGCCCATTCAGCAACAGGTTGATGCTGGAATAGCCCTCACCATACAATGACGGAAACAGGAAAATGAGCAGACTAAGCATTGTACCGCCAATGGCAAGCCGCACATAAGGTTTGTTCTTGAACCGGCTGAATATACCCTCAGCGAAGCTCATGGTACGAATGAAATAGAGCGACACCAAGCCACACGTGATACCCAACAGCAGACAGGCTGGAACGCGCTGCACCGTCCACTCGGTGTCGAGGTGGAAGGTGAACAGGGCGGAATCACCCCTAAATATATAGGTAAAGCACGTTGCCGTCACACAGCTGACCAGAATAGGCAGCAGCGACGACATAGTCATATCTATCAGCAGCACCTCCAGTGTAAAAACCAAACCAGCTATGGGGGCCTTGAAGATGCCGGCAATGGCGCCTGCCGCTCCACAGCCGACAAGCGTCATGAGCGTCTTGCGGTCAAGGTGGAACAGCTGACCGAGGTTTGAACCGATGGCCGAACCTGTCAGCACTATCGGGGCCTCGGCACCCACGGAGCCACCGAAACCGATGGTGATGGCCGACGCAATGACCGACGACCATGTGTTGTGCGACTTCAGCCGCGAACGGTTAGAGGATATGGCATACAGGATTTTCGTGATGCCGTGAGATATGTCGTCACGGACGACATAACGCACGAAAAGCGATGTCAGGTAAATGCCAAGCACGGGATATACCAGATAGAGCCAGTTGGCCGAGGACTTCGAAAACTGCGATGTCAACAGGGCCACAATCTGATTGATGATACCGTGAAGGACAAAAGCTGCCACTGCCGCCAACAGGCCAACAATGAAAGCCAGAATGAGTAGGAACATCTTGTCGCTGACGTGCTCCACACGCCAGTTATGCAGTCGGGTTACCCACGACTGTCGTCCTGATTCTTCTAATACCGTATCCATGTTCTGAGGTGCAAAATTACATAAAAACATCGAAACAAACGAACGTTTTGGGAACATTAACGCTATTCGGTTGTCAAAAGGACTCAAACGTTTGCACAGTTTTTTCAGGGATTAGTGATACAACCTATACAGTTTTTGCGTATCTTTGCAGCGCAAAAGGAAAACAAACTACTTAAAAACAGTCTTAAAAAAATGAGTAAGAAATTCGTTATCGGAGACCGCGTCAAGGATGAATGGATCTCCGTTCTCGACACCGAGAAGAAGAAGTTAGAGTTCACCAACCATCTGGCAAGCGCCAAGGAGTTCAACGACTGCGAAGTGGCTAAGTCACAGCTTCAGGAGCTACAGACCACCGGATACTTCACCGACCTGCAGATTTACCTGTTGGACAACAACAAGGCCTACAAGCCCGACGAACGCGACTCTTTCCTTGGGTAATATAAAAATCCGCTTCCTGACAGAAGCGGATTTTTTCATTTTACCTAAAGCACGGTTAGAAGTTGATACCGAAGTTCAGGACAAGGGCATTGCCATGAACGGAAATGTCATCGTTGTCGGCAATATTGGCAATACCGAACTTATAGCCAGCCTCAACATAGAGCATGTTATACTCGAAGCCGCAACCAAGCTCAAGACCCATGTCGGCATGGTTGAAGTTATCGTCACGGAACGAACTCCACTTCTGCTTCACACCTTCAAACTTGTTCTCACACTTTCCACCGATACCCCAGGAGAAATAAGGTCCGATAAAGGGAAGCACAGCCATACCTTCGCCAACCTCAATGCCATACTTAATCAGGACAGGCACCTCCAGATACTTCAGGTTTGCCTTATAATCACCATCTATACCACCACGCTGGGTATAGTACAGGCCTGACTCCAGGAATACGGGAGTCGTTGTAGATACACGCAGGCCGATAACACCGCCTAACGTCAGACCACCCTTCATGCCCGATGCATCTGAGTCGCCTGTCAGGCTTCCCAAAGAAAGTCCCATGCGGGCACCGTAGTACAAGTTGTTCTTGTCGAGCTCAAAACCACCGCTGGCGAACTGTGCAAACGAGGGCACAGCCAGCACCATTGCTACGATAGCAGTAAAAAACTTCTTCATAATTCTGTTGTCTTTGTAAATTATTGTTTTTTTCTTGGTGCAAAATAACAACAATTTTCTCATATAGCCAAACTTTTTAGCTAAAAAAAGTATTTACCGGCTGTTTGTTATTGCATAATTAATAAATAATGTGTAAATTTGCACCCACTAAAACAGATTACTTATGAAAAAGCAATTATCACTGGTGGCAGCCATACTGTTCTGCACCAACCTGACGGCTGCAAACGAAACAATTGTGCTGCGCATCAAAGGCATGAGGTGCGAAGAATGTGGCCACAAGGTAAGCACCGTCGTCCGCAAGCTCGCAGGCATAGGAAAGATGGACTTCGACTTCGAGAAACGCACGGTGGCCATAGAGTACGACCCTGCCCAGACCTGTGCCGACTCCATCACGGCACGACTGGCAGCCACAGGCCGCTACAAGTCGATTCCATACGACAAGAACGAGGTCATACGTAGAGGATTAGGCCTCCAGATGGGCGACATGCACTGTCAAAACTGTGCCGACCGTATCGCAAAGCGCTTAGAGGCCATCGAGGGCATCGACAGTATGTCGCCACATCTGGACAAGCAGTATATGTTCATTCGCTACGATGCCAACAAGACGTGCCAGAAGGTGATACGCGACGCTCTGGGCGAACTGGGCTTCACGCCTGTGAACTACTACACCAGCAAGGACATCAGCTTTGCCTACTTCAATGTTCCGAAGGAGGCATGCACGGACGCAACCATCGAGGAGGTGCTGGTGCTGGACGGTGTGGACGACGTGAACGTGAACCCGAAGCGCGGTTCGCTGGCTATCACCTACATCAACAACCAGACAACTGCCGAGAAGCTGCTGGAGGCCATCCAGGCAGCTGGCATCAAGGCCACCTTGCCGCCGGCACACGAGTGCAAGGAAAACAAGTAAGAAAAGACTATGCGAAGTATCATCCTGATTCTATCCGTTCTCTTCTCGGTGGCGGCTGGCGCCCAGAACTACAAAGTTCACGTGAACGTTACGGAAAAAGCCACCCGCGAACCCGTCATCATGGGTACCGTAGTCCTGGAGCCTTCAGGACAGTCGGCTGTCACCGACATGCAAGGGCAGGTCACGCTCAGCAACGTGCCCAAGGGGCAATATACACTCGTCGTCCGCTACGTGGGCTTTGAGCCTTACAAGACGGCCGTCAGCATTACCAACCGCGACCTGACCCTGAAGGTGCAACTGGTGGAGACGTCGCTGGCCCTGAAGGAGGTGACGGTGACAGCCAAAACCCGCGAGAGCGGTGCCTCGACCAGCAGCGTCATAGGCCGTCAGGCCATCGACCACCTGCAGGCCACCTCGCTGGCCGATGTCATGCAGCTTATTCCCGGTCAGCTGATGGACCGTCCCGACCTGACCCAGCAGCAGGGCTTGCAGCTGCGTACCCTGCAGAACAACTCGACTATGGCCTTCGGTACAAGCATCGTTGTCGATGGCATGCCGATGTCGAACAACGGCAATGTCTCGCAGGGAGCCTTCTCGGGAACGGCGTTCGCGGGTACCGACCTGCGCCAGGTTTCGGCCGACAACATCGATGAGGTGGAGATCATAAGAGGCATCCCCTCAGCAGAATACGGCGACATGACCAGCGGACTGGTCGTTGTCCACTCTAAGGTGGGCGTCACCCCCTGGCAGGTGAAGGCCAAGATCAACCCCGGACTCCAGAACTACAGTGTGGGAAAGGGGTTCCCCCTTGCCAAAGCCGGCATTATCAACGCCAACCTTGACTACGCCAAGGCCTGGGGCGACCCGCGACAGAAGACCCGCTCCTACGACCGCTATACGGCCAACGTTGGCTGGGGCTACGACATCACCAGAAAATGGCACACCGATACCAAACTGCGCTTCATGCAGGCCAAGGACTGGTCGGGCAAAGACCCCGACGCGGTTCAGGACGGTACGGAGAACGAGTCGAAGAACACCTCCTTCGGACTGACGCACAACGGAAAGCTGCAGATGGACCTGCCGCTGATGCGCTCGCTGAAATATACCGCCGGACTGAGCCTGTCGAAAGCCGACACCCGGAACACCAGCTTCGTGGCTGTCTCGTCGGGTCTGCTGCCTATCCTGACCGCCACAGAGACGGGTTACTACAGCGTTCCCTGGAAGACTACTTCGTACCTGGCAACGGGTATCAACGAGAGCCGTCCCGGCAACGTCTTCCTGAAAGTGACCGACGACTTCTTCTGGCGCAAGGGCAAGACCGTGCAGAGCTTCAAGGTGGGCGTTGACTACCGCTACGACTGGAACTCGGGCAAGGGCTACTACAACGAGGACGATGCCCTGCCCTACCGTCCCAACTCCAACGGACGCCCACGTGCCTTCAGCGATATTCCCGGTCTGCACCAGCTGTCGGCATTCGCTGAGGATCAGTTCACTTATAATATTAATAAGGTAAACCGCCTGCGCGTCAACTTCGGACTGCGCTTCACCTCGCTGCAGCCATTCAGCGATCTCGCCACCACCGCCCTTTCGCCCCGTCTGAACGTGGCATTCACGGTAACGAAGTGGCTCGACATTCGCGGTGGCATCGGCATGAACTCGAAGACACCTGGCCTGAACCACCTCTATCCAGACAAGAAGTATATCGACGACGTGGTGGGCAACTTCACGCTAGCCGAGACACCGGCCTACTATGTCCACACCCAGGTCTATGACGTGCAGCGTTCCGAAGGACTGAAGAACGCCACCACTACGAAGGTGGAGGCAGGACTGGACATCAAGCTGCCAAAGGGGCGCCGTCTGAGCCTGCTGGCCTATCAGGACCGCACCCCCGACGGCTTCGAGGCGGCACCTGACTACTTTACCTATACCTACAACCTGTTTGACAACACGGCCAGTCTGCCCATCACCGACTTCTCAAAGGGCTACGCCTACCAGTTCACCTGCTTCTCGACTACCGGCCAGCTGGCCAATACCGACAAGACCGTGAATCGGGGCGTGGAGTTCGACTTCGACTTAGGAGAACTGCCCCTGCTGAAGACCAACCTCTACTTCAGCGGAGCATGGAACGAGACGAAGACCGACTGGAGCACTCGTATGAACACTGCCAGCGTGCCTGCCGCCCTGCTCACCGGCACCATCTATGCCGGACGCAGCATCTCGCCCGTCCGCATAGTCTATCCATCAGGTCTGGACTACACCCGCCTGCGCCGTTTCGTCAACACGCTGCGGGCTGTCACCCACATTCCGCAACTGCACATGGTGGCATCGTTCACGGCACAGGTCATCTGGCACAACTCCACGTGGAGCTACACCGCCGACAAAGACCCCATCGGATGGATTGACAACAACCTCGTCTATCACGACATCAGCTCGTCGAGCACCATCGACTTTCCCGGAGGCAGCATTGCCGCCAACGACGAGAAGCTGCAGCTGCGCTATACCGACAACGAGCCTAACGAGTCGCCCACAACGTGGAACCTCTCAGCACGCCTGACCAAGGAACTGAGCAAGATGGGCACCCTGTCGCTCTATGTCGATAACTGTCTGTTCTACGAGCCTTACCTGAAAGGCAACAACACTAACACGCTCTCGCAGCGCAATACGGGCAAGTTTGCCTTCGGTGCCGAATTAACAATCAATCTGTAAACTCATGAAGAAGATACTATATACACTGGGCACCCTCCTGCTGCTGGCATCGTGCATCGACTACGACGACGCCACGAAGGAGATTACCGCCCGCGTGAAACTGACGATGCCGGCAGAGTTTGTCAACGGTAGCGACCTGGCAGGCCACACCATAACGATGCAGCAGGGCAGCACACTACTGACAGCCACCACCGATGCCGACGGCATAGCCACCTTCAGCAGTCTCATCCCCGACATCTACGACATCTCATGCTCATGGGAAATCACGGGTGACGAGTACCACAAGTTCACCGGCGACCAGCAGGCCGTCAGCGGCTGCACCGTCAGCGGGTCGCTGAACAACCACCTTATCAGCGAGGAACAGACCATCCAGCTGTCAACCATCCTCAGCATCAACCGCGACATCATCATCGGCAAGATCTACTATGCCGGCTCGAAAGACAACAACAACCGCAACTACATGCCCGGCAAATATCTTGAACTGTTTAACCAGAGCGACAAGGCCGTCGATGTCAGCGGACTCTACATCGGACTCGTCGAAGCTGAGAGTACCCAGGCCTATACATTAGACAACCTGCATGAAGCCTTTGCCGACTCCGTAGTACTACTCAAGCAGGTATTCAGTATTCCTGCCGACAAACCGTTCATGGTGCAGCCTGGCGGCACGGTGCTCATCGTCAACAGCGCCACCGACCACCGTAACAACAACGATATGGAGAACGACCTGACGGATGCCGACTTCGAGGCTAAAGACAACAGCGGACGTACGCAGAACAATCCCAACACACCGGCCCTTGAACTTATCTACACCATGTATCCGTCTATCTCGAACATGAATCTGGTGCAGAGTGGCCCTTGCTCGGTGGTGATCTTCCGCACCGATGAAGACATAGCCGCATGGGACGTGACCTATCCTTACGGAAAGACTACAGGCAACCAGTGGTTGCTGCTGCCCAAGCAGCACATCATCGATGGTGTGGAAGTGCTGCGCAACAAAAATACCGGCATTGACGTGGACAGCAAGCGACTCTATCCCGAAATCGATGCCGGCTACACCAACATCGAGGCTATCTCTGGCTACACAGGCGAGGTGGTCTATCGCCGCACCTCCGACAAGCACGGAGCCGACGGCCACCTGATACTCGTCGATACCAACAACTCGAGCAATGACTTCCACGTTTCCAAATCGATAAGACCCCGACAGTACGATGAATAAACCCCTCATAAAATCCCTATTGGCCCCATTAGTCCCATTGGCCCTATTAGCCCCATCAGCCGCATTAGCTCAGGAGGGCAGCTACCGCTACGCCGACGCCACCCAGCTGTGGCGCCTGACCGACAACGCTGCAGGCTTGGCACTCGACTCTGGACAGAACCGGGGCGTAGCCTACTTCGACCTGCAGCATCAGGAGGGCGACTACCGGCGTGTGCAGGAGGGAGGACAGAAGAACCTGCTGGAATTCTTCACCGAACGCTACCAGCGCATCAACCAGCTATTAGTGAGCTACGGTTCGTTCCGCTTCGATATGGACCGCACAAAGGATCGTGCGTGGTGCGACGTCATGCGTCCTTACAACTCGAATCCCTTCTTCTCGGGTAGCAGCATCAGCGGTAAGTACGACACCCAGCAGTTCGACCTCACCGCCGCCATCGGCACCATCCAGATGTGGGGTGTCACTGCCGGCCTGCGACTCGATTACAAAGTGGGCGACCTGAGCCGCCTACGCGACCCGCGTTCCCGCTCTGAGTTGCTCGATTACAAGATTACGCCTTCACTGGCCTATACCTCGGAACCCCACACCATCGGACTCTCAGGCCACTACAACCGCCGCAAGGAGAAGATTCCCGGAATGACCACCGTCCAGCAAGACCCGAATCTGAAGTATTACCTCATGTCGGGTATGGAACAGGCCGTAGGCACTACCGGTGGCTACAGTGGTTTCAGCCGCGAGTGGGTGGACCACCGCTTCGGTGCCAGCCTCAGCTATGGCTACCGTCAGAACAGCCTCAACAGCCTGACCTCGGTCAGTATTGAACGCGGGGCCGAGGATGCCTGGGGACTGTATAAGTACGAGCCGGGACGCTACATCAGCTATCGCTACGGTCTCACCTCCCTCAACCGTTTAGAGAAAGGCGGACTATTGCACCAGATAGACCTCAGCGCCTGCTACCTGCAGGCCTATGCCGATGAGTACCGTCAGCAGCTCATCCAGGAGCGCGATGCCGAGAAGGGCTACACCAGCTACAGCTACGAGACACTCATCGAGTTCAAGAAGCGTTATCAGGTGAAACAACTCACAGCCGATCTACACTACCGCTGCAATGTGGTTGACGGTTCTTCGCATAGCGAAGCGTCGCAAGCGCCGAGCGCCTCCGTCAACACCTACTTAGGGGCCAAGGTCGCCCTGAATCAGGCAGAAAACAAGCACCTGCTGCCAACATCGACGCTGGAGTACTCACACCTTGACCTGACCGCCGAGGGCGGCAAGTCGTTCTTTGGCGACCGTCTGTGGATTGACGCCGAAGCCGGTTATCACATTGCCCAAAAGGCCGACCTGCAGCTGGCTGATGCCACCACCGACTATGCCGTGCAAGTGCTGCTGCCCGACATGCTATACTATGATGCCAACTACTGGCACGGCCACCTGCAAATAACCTACCAGTTCCCGCTTTCCATCAAAGGAATGCGCTCAGAGTGGTTTGTCCGTGCATACGGCGACTATCTCGGTGCCGACCACTCGCTCAGCCGTTCCACTGTCGGTGCCTCCATCGGAATCTATTATTAACCTAAATACCCACTACAGAAATGAAAGTATCTACGCAAATGAAAACGCTGGTCATCATGGCTGCCATACTGACTGCAAGCAACGCAGCAATGGCAGGTGACGGCACCAAGGAAAGCCCCTACACCGTGGCCGAACTGAACGCACAAAAAGACGCGCTTGCAAACAACGGCCAAGTGGTCTGGGTAAAGGCCGACCTAAAAGGACTCGGCGAAGATGGCTCATTAACCGAAACGGGAAGCGACAACAAGGTTACTAACAATATGGCAGGTCTCTTCGGCGATGCCACAGGCGACTTCGTAGCCTACAGCTGGCAGATTCTCGGACAGTTGGCCCTGTCAGACCTGACCAACACCAAGGACCTGCTTATCTCGCTGACCTACGGCACCGCAGGACATCCCTATGGTAACACGTCCAGTCCTCAGTATGCCAGCAACTACGAGCCCGAAACCGCCCACTTCTCATTGGAGGAGGTTCACGGTGCCCTGTCGCTGAACATCCAGAACGGCCTTCGCGGCTACCACATCGCCAGCAGCTATATCGTGCCCGCCGACGTGATAGCCGTCAAGGTGAATGCCGGCTATTCTGCCAGCAAGGGTGCCAAAGTCACCTACACTAACTTCGTAGGTGCCAGCGCAACCTATGTAACTTCCAAAAACAGCGCACTGGTGCTGATGGCCAATGAGGGCAACCACGACTTCGTACTGTCGGCAGCCTACTACGATCAGACTATGTCAAACGGCAACACTTTGGAAACCGGCACACAAGCTGGTGTCAACACCGGCACCAAAAACAACCGAGCCTGCTTCCGCTTCGTTTCGGATGCCTCGAAGCCTGGTTTCCAGCGTAACAGCGACGACAACTATACCGTGACGCTTGATGCCAAGGACGAGGTGTTCCTGCTGATCAGCACACAGGCAAACAACTTCTGGGACAACTATAACTGGGAGAATGATGCCAAGGACTGGATATCGTGGGGAGGCGGCACATACGCTGACACAGGCGTCAGCCCAATAGTAAATAGCAAAAAGTCAAATAGCACATATTTCGACTTGCAGGGTCGCCGCGTGATTAAACCTACGAAGGGCATTTACGTCAAAGACAACAAGAAGTGCTTGTTTCGCTAAAGCTAAAGAAGAAAGAATAAAGAATAGAGAATAGAGAATAAAGAAATGAAGAAAATGATGATCGGCAGTCTGGTGCTCATTGCGCTGGCTGCCACCCTACAGAGTGCCGCCCCTCAGGGCGATGAAGTGATGACCAAGGAGAACGGTACGTACATCGTCAACACAACCACACTGGGTAAGGATGTCCAAGGATACGTCAGCACCACACCCGTCAAAATCTACATCAACAAGAACAAGGTGGAGAAGGTGGAGTTCCTGAAGAACCAGGAGACACCCAAATACATGGCCAAGGTCAAGAAGGCCCTGCTGAACGCATGGGACGGCCTGAAGGTGAAGGACGCCGCCACGAAGAAGGTTGATGGCGTGACCGGTGCCACGTTCTCATCAGAGGCCATTAAGAAGAACGTTCAGTTAGGGCTGGAGTACTATCAGAAGAACAAGTAAGCCCATGAAGAGCCGGCTGTTCTTGCTGCTGACGGCACTACTCGTTATCGCTACCCCTGACCATGCTGCTGACTTCCGCAAGATGTCGGCACATGTCAGGGGTGTGCTGATTCGTCAGGAGGTTCAGCCCCTTGCATCACGTAGCACCGGCACCGCCCGACACGCCTGCCGCCGACTGACGGCCTTTGTACGCATCGACCCGGCAAAAGCCGACGAAGTGTGGCGTGAGTACGACTGCAGGTGCTACAGCCAGATGGGCGACATCGCCATCGTCAGCATCCCCATCGACCGTCTCGGCCAATTGTCCGACCACCCCTCCGTGCGCCGTATTGAGGCCAGCCCTTCAGGCCGTGCCGACATGGATACTACCGCCATCGTCGTCAGTGCCGACAGACTAGCTGCCCTTACCACCCACCTTCCATCACCCACGTCTTTCTCAGGCCGGGGTATCGTAGTTGGCATCATGGACGTCGGCTTCGACCTAACCCATCCCAACTTCTACGATTCAACAGCCACACGCTACCGCATCGGTGCCTTCTGGGACCAGCTTTCGAAAGACACTATAGGCAGCACACTGCCCGTAGGCCGCGACTACGTTGGTCATGACGTGGTGCTGGCGCAACAGCACTCGACAGACGGTCTTATCCAGACCCACGGTACCCACACGCTGGGCATTGCCGCTGGCAGCGGCTATGATTCTCATTATCGGGGCATTGCCTACGATGCCGATATCTGTTTAGTAAACAATGCGGTGAGCGACGACATCGAACTGATAGACTCTGCCGATATCGACAAGTACACCACAGCCGTTGATGCCCTCGGCTTCAAATACATCTTCGACTACGCCGACCGTCAGGGCAAACCCTGCGTGGCTTCATTCAGCGAGGGCTACTCGCCGATGTTAGACGAGGAGGACAGTCTCTTCAGCAACTTCCTTGACCGCATCACCGGTCCCGGACGTATTATTGTAGCATCTGCCGGCAACGAGTGTATCACAGGAACCTATTTCGAAAAGCCGAAAGGGCAGCAGGTAGCGGGTGCCTTCATACGGTCAGGCAATAATTCTGCAAGCTATCGTCTCAAGGCTGACGGTCCGCTGTGGCTGTCACTCTATGCCTACACCGAAGGCAGCACGCCGACCCATACGCTACGGTTCACTTCGGCCACCTTCCAACAAGACTCCCTGCTGACCGATACGCTATTAATCGGAGCAGACACCTGTGCCGTGACCATTGAACGATACCCGTCAACCTTTGGCAGCGACACCATCTACAGCATCTGTCTTGATGCTAACAAGTCACTTGCAAGCCTGCCACCTTTGGCTGTTGTGACAGAGGGGACGGAGAGCCGTCTGGAATTGTACGGGAGTTCGTCCAACGGACTGGCTAACAACGATATCGACACCCGATGGAATGCGGCGGAGAAGACGCACAACATCCATGCGCCAGCCTGCTTCCCGTCTGTCATCTGCGTGGGTGCCACTGCCCACCGGTTGGGATTTACCAACTACAGAGGCGAATACAAGGACTACTCCGGAGGACGTACTGCCGGCCAGTGGAGCCCCTATTCCTCAGTAGGACCCACCATCAGCGGCAGTCTGAAACCCGATGTCGTAGCCCCCGGCGACAACATCATCTCCTCCTACAGCAGCTACTACATAGAAAACAATCCTGATGCCAACGACATCAACTCTGACGTCAGGCACTTTGAGTTCCAGAACAGAACATACGCATGGAACGCCAACACGGGCACGTCGATGGCGACTCCCGTCGTGGCAGGAGTCATCGCCCTGTGGTTGCAAGCCAAACCTGACCTGACTACTGCAGAGGTTCTTGAGGTACTCGGCCGCACCTGTCGCCATCCCGAAGAGGGGATAGCCTATCCCAACAGCAAATATGGCTACGGTGAGATAGATGCCTACCACGGGTTGCTCGACATCTTAGGAGTTGATGCCGTCAAGGGGATTAGCACGCATACCCCCAAGAGCCTGCACATTTCCTACAATGGCGGACAACTGTTACTACACACGGACGCTGCATTACATGCGCCTGTCCGCATCAAATTCCACACGACAGGAGGCATCCTGATCTCCAAGACAAGCATCACGCCAGAAGCCTCCTGTGACGCACCACTCACCTACCCTCTTTCGTCTATCCACTTGAAGCCAGGAATATACATCGTACAAATAGACACTGCCGACAGCGAAAGCTGTGGGTCACAAGTACTTGTAATCCAATAAAAACTCAGACCTCATGACACTCCATATATTCAATCCAGAACACGACATAGCACTTGCCAGCGGACTCTCAAACTTCACGGCTCCGCACGCCGGCAGGCAGTTGTGCCATGACCTGGGTTTCCTGCCTGCCATCTGGGCAAAGGAGGAAGATACGATCGTCGTGGACGATGTGGCGCAGGCTGAACGGGAATGGAAAAAAACGGCCCACCGGCTGGAAAAACTGTTGGGAAGAGATTGTTTCAAGGCAGGAAACAGAAAGTTTCTCACATGGAAACAACTGGTTTCCCTAAAGGAAACCGCCCGTATTGACCCGTGGGGCTGGAACATTGCCTTACGCGCCGTGTTATTAAGGCGGGGCGTTGACGAGAGGCTGATGCCCTCCCTACGCCAGCTGGACGTCATTCGCAATCTGTCCCATCGTCATACTGCTGCCCAGCTCTTGCCGAAACTAAGGATGGCAGGAACCGTCGGCGAATCCTTTGAATGCCGTACGGCGGAAGAAGTGGAAACCTTGTTGGAACACTATGGCCAGCTGGTCATGAAAGCCCCGTGGTCGTCAAGCGGCCGCGGACTGCGTTTTCTGTCCGTTGGACGGACACCTTTCCAGATGCAGGCTGGATGGTTCAACAATCTGGTGGCTACGCAAGGCTGTGTCATGATTGAGCCATATTATAATAAGGTGAAAGACTTCGGCATGGAGTTCCAAAGCGACGGCTGCGGAAATGTATCTTATCTGGGATTGTCGCTATTCCATACGGAAAACGGGGCATACACAGGAAACGTTCTATCCACAGAAGCCGTCAAACGAGAGTCACTATGTCATTATCTGTCAACAGAATTGCTTGACAAGATTCAGGCAATGATATGCCTGGAGTCAGGCTCACTGTTCAAGGACAGATACTGCGGTCCGTTCGGCGTGGACATGATGGTGGTTTCCGGCACTAACGGCAGTGCTGCCCTACTCCATCCCTGCGTCGAGATCAACCTGAGACGGACGATGGGACATGTGGCCCTCGCCCTCTCGCCACAGGACGACGATATTCGCTGCGTGATGCGAATAGAATATTCGAATGAACGTCCATCTTCAGCCGCCAGCGTAAATAAAAACTACAAACTAACAATAAACAAATTATGAAACTAAAACTAATTCTCTTGGCTGCCGCCCTGCCCATGATGGCCAGCGCTCAGTACAAATCAAAAGTGTGGTCGCCTGACAACGGCGACGGAACCTACACCAATCCCGTCATCAACGCCGACTACTCCGACCCTGACGTCTGCGTCGGTCCCTCGGGTGAAGACTATTACATGACAGCCTCATCGTTCCAGTGTACACCAGGTTTGCCAATCCTCCATTCAAAGGATTTGGTGAACTGGGAAATTGTTGGTCACGCCTTAGGCAACCTCTACGAAGGCGACAGCAAGTTGCTTGAGCACTTCAGCAAGCCGCAGCACGGCAACGGCGTATGGGCACCCTCTATCCGCTATCACGAGGGTGAGTATTACATCTACTGGGGCGACCCTGACTTTGGCGTATATATGGTGAAGACACGTGGCGGCAACCCGGCAGGTAAATGGGAACAGCCCGTCTGTGTGATTCGGGGTGAGGGTTATATCGACACGACCCCACTTTGGGACGATGATGGCCGCTGCTATTTGGTGAATGGATGGGCTAACTCACGCTCCAAGTACGCCTCGGTGCTGACCGTCCGCGAACTGAGTGCCGACGGTACGAAGGCCATCGGACAGCCCGTCATTGTGTTTGATGGTAACGGTACGGAGAACCGCACTTGTGAGGGTCCGAAGTTCTATAAACGCGACGGCTGGTATTGGATTATGTGTCCTGCCGGCGGTGTTCCAACGGGATTCCAGTTGGCTATGCGGTCGAAATCACCCTACGGCCCATACGAGGCCAAGAAAGTGCTTTGGCAAGGTAAGACCAACATCAACGGTCCTCATCAAGGCGGATGGGTGCATACGAAGTACGGCGAAGACTGGTTCCTGCATTTTCAGGATAAGGAAGCTTACGGGCGCGTGGTGCATCTGAACCCGGTCGATTGGTCAACTGGATGGCCTATCATGGGCAAAAAAGGAGAGCCTGTCACCACATACAAGAAACCTCTCTCCTCTAACCCCTCACCCATTACCATCAACCCTATGGAGAGTGATGAATTCAATGCTCCTGTTCTTAATAAGCAATGGCAATGGCATGCTAACTACGACGAGAAGTTCGGCGTTCCTACCGCCTTCGGCACTTTCCGCATCTACACTTACAAGCTGTCCGAGGATTGGAAGAACTTCTGGGAGGTTCCTAACCTGCTACTTCAGAAGACACCGGCCGACAATTTCACCGTTACCACGAAAATGCGCTTCACATCGAAGGCTGAGGGACAGTTCGGTGGGCTCATCATGATGGGACTCGACTACTCTGCTCTTGTCGTAAGACGTACGGGCCAAGAGTTCCAGTTGGTATTGATGACCTGCAAAGCTGCCGACAAAGGCAAGCCCCAGACGGAGGAAATCATCACTACACTGAAACCAACGGCCATAGACAAGATAGACTACAAGCCAGGCATCCATGAGGATATCTACCTGCGTCTGACGGTCAGTGACTCGAAGGTCAAGTTCGCCTATAGCCTGAACGGCAAGAAATTCAACGAGTGTAGTGACGAACTGCAGATGAAGGAGGGAAAATGGATTGGCGCGAAATTTGGCTATATAGCCGCCGAAACCGACCGGAAATGTGACCGTGGCTGGGTGGAAGCAGACTGGATACACGTTGAGAAATGAAAGAAATGATAATAAAGAAAAAGACATTATTGACTGCCGTGATTGCCGCCAGCATGACGGCAACAGCACAGAATTTGCAGAAAGGCGACTACGGCTACCTGTACTGCCACATGAGTGACCGCGGACAATATACGGCCTACGCCATCAGCCGCGACGGCTACCACTACGAAGACGTCCTGGAAGGCAACGCCATCATGGATCCCAAGGAGCATGCCCGCATCGAAGGCGGTCAGCGCGATGCCTATATCTGCCGCAGTTTCGATGGCAAAGGCTATCTGATGGTTACTACAGACATGAACAACGCAATGACGAAGACACTGGGTAAGCAGAACGACTGGGACAACTACGGCATTGACCTGCTCCGCAGCGACGACCTCATTCATTGGACATCGGTCTCGTTTGACTACCGCCAAGGCCCGTCCATATTCATCGACAGCGAGGCGGAGAGTGTGTACAAGGACTGGACGACCATCAACCGCGTGTGGGCACCCCAGATTTTCTGGGACCCACAATACGTTTGGCCAGACGGTCAGAAGGGCGGCTACATGATTTACTACTCCATGTGGAACCGTGCCGAAGAACAGTACGACCGCATGTACTACTCCTATGCAGACCGCTCGTTCACCCGACTGACACAGCCGCGTCTGCTCTTCGACTGGGGCTATGCCACCATCGATGCCGACATCAACCTGCTCGACGACGGCCTGTACCACATGCTCATCAAGAAAGAGGGCGGCAAGCCTGGCATCTACACCGCCACCTCGAAGCAGCTGACCACCGGCTGGGGTGAACCCGTCGAAGACGACTATGTATCGTTCGAAGGCAAAAAGAAGTGCGAAGGCAGTTCAGCTTTTCAACTTATCGGCGACAAGACATGGCGCGTGGCCTACATCCAGTACAGCGACCGCCCGAAACACTACCGCATCTGCGAGGCTGACGAGAACCTGCGCAACTTCCGCAACCCCGTCGATATCGAGGGTGTCACCGGGCCACAGCATGGCTCGTTCATGCGGCTGACCAAACGAGAGTACAAACGGTTGAAAAGACTTCAGTCCCGCTCTCATTGACCAACTGTTTCAAGGATACACGACGAGGCTGGTCTGAAGGATAATTTGTGAAGAAGACAGTCTCAAATGAAGTCGCCAAAATATGGAGAAGCACGCTATCATGTATGGCGTGCTTCTTTTGGTTTAGGAACAAAAGGGGATAAAAAAATAAAGCGATGACCTTCACAGGCAGTCGCTCTATATCTTCAATAGGTATTAGTCTTTTTAAGGTAAAAAGATTGTTTTCAGGATAAC
>CAMHNI010000012.1 GCA_946186505.1 uncultured Prevotellaceae bacterium
CCTTGTCCTTGTTGTGGACCTTGCCCTCGGTGACGAGACCACCGGCCACGGTGCCCACCTTCGAAATCTTGAACACCTGCTTGACCTCAATCTCACCGGTGACAATCTCCTTCTTCACCTTGTCGAGCATGCCCTGCATGGTAGATTTCACCTCGTCGATGGCATCGTAGATGATACTGTAGGTGTTGATTTCCACACCCTCGCGCTCGGCCAGACGGCGGGCGTCGGCAGAGGGACGTACCTGGAAGCCGACGATGATGGCATCCGAGGCGGAGGCCAGCATGACGTCGTTCTCGCTGATCTGGCCCACGGCCTTGGCGATGACGTTGACCTGCACCTTCTCGGTAGAGAGCTTGATGAACGAGTCGCTGAGAGCCTCGATAGAACCGTCGGTATCACCCTTGACGATGATGTTCAGTTCGTGGAACTCACCCAGGGCGATGCGGTGGCTGATGTCGTCGAGACCTAAGGTCTTCGTTGTGCGCAGGCTCTGCTCACGCTGCAGCTGGGTACGCTTGTTGGTGATTTCGCGAGCCTCCTGCTCGGTCTCCATAATGTGGAACGAGTCGCCTGCGGTGGGAGCACCGTTCAGACCCAGGATGATAGCGGGCTCGGCAGGGCCAGCCTCCTCAATGCGCTGGTTACGCTCGTTGAACATGGCCTTGATGCGGCCGTAGCTCGTACCGGCGACGACAATGTCGCCCTGCTTCAGCGTACCGTTCGAGACGAGCACCGTTGAGACGTAGCCGCGTCCCTTGTCGAGCGAAGACTCGATGATGGAGCCCGTGGCCTTGCGGTTGGGGTTGGCCTTCAGGTCGAGCATCTCGGCTTCGAGCAGCACCTTTTCAAGCAGCTCATCGACACCGATGCCCTTCTTGGCCGAGATTTCCTGGCACTGGTACTTACCGCCCCAGTCTTCGACCAAGAGGTTCATGTTGGCCAGGTCCTCGCGTATCTTGTCGGGATTGGCTCCCGGCTTGTCTATCTTGTTGATGGCAAACACCATCGGCACGTTGGCAGCCTGCGCGTGGGCGATGGCCTCCTTCGTGGTAGGCATCACCGAGTCGTCGGCGGCAACGATGATGATGGCAATATCCGTCACCTGGGCACCACGGGCACGCATGGCGGTGAATGCCTCGTGACCCGGCGTGTCGAGGAACGTTATCTGGCGGCCATCGGGCAGCTCGACGTTGTAGGCGCCAATGTGCTGGGTGATGCCGCCGGCCTCACCGGCAATGACGTTGGTCTTGCGGATATAGTCGAGCAGCGAGGTCTTACCGTGGTCCACATGACCCATGACCGTCACAATCGGGGCACGGCTGACGAGGTCGTTCTCATCGTCGTCCTCCTCGGTAATAGCGTTCTGCACTTCGGCACTGACGTACTCGGTGGTGAAGCCGAACTCGTCGGCCACGATATTGATGGTCTCAGCGTCGAGGCGCTGGTTGATGGACACCATGATGCCGATGGACATGCACGTGCCGATGACCTGGTTCACGCCGACGTTCATCATCGTGGCCAGCTCAGAGACGGTCACGAACTCCGTCAGCTTCAGCACTTTCGACTGTGCTGCCTCGGCAGCCATCTCCTCGCTGATGCGCTCCTGAACGGCGTCGCGCTTCTCGCGGCGGTACTTGGCGCCCTTCTTGTTTTGGTTCTTCGTGGTCAGACGGGCCAGCGTCTCCTTGACCTGGCGTGCCACGTCCTCCTCGTTCACCTCCAACGGCTTCTGCTGGCGGTTCTTGTTCTTCTTGTTCTTGCCACCGCCCTGCTGCTGTTGCTGCTGCTGGTTGCCTTCGCCGCCCTTGTTCTTGTTCTTCTTGTTCTTGTTGTTCTGGCTGTCGTTCTTGGCCTCGGCCTCGATATCGACGCGTTCCTTGCCAATGCGCACGCGCTTCTTCTTCTCGCTGCGCTGCTGGGCCAGCTTCTCCTCGCGCTCTTTCTTCTTCTCCTCCTTCGACTTTTTCTTCGGGCGGGTGCTCTGGTTCAGGGCATCAAGGTCAATCTTGCCCACCACGTTTAGGTTGGGCATGGCTTTCTGTTCGGTTTTCAGTTTGAAAACCTTCGGGGCGGCGGGCTGCTGTGCTTCAGGCTTTTGCTCCTTCGCAGGGGTCTCGGACTCATTTTCTTTGTCCTCAATCACATCTTCCGGCTCCGGTTCCGTATCAGCTACAGGCTTGGCAGGTTCCTCTATGGACTCATCTTCGGGCTTTTCAGACTTTGTTGTCTCGACAACGGGAGTAATGGGAGCAACAGGAGCTGCCTCCGGCTTCTCTTCCTTCACAACCACGTTATCCACATCTTTTTCCTTCTCTTTTGCCTCCGGGCTTACGGCAGCAGCCTCTGGTTGTGGAGTCTCTTTCTTTGGAGCAGGGGTGGAGGGAGAAACAGGGGCAGGACGCTTGTTCAGACTGTCCAAGTCAATTTTCCCGATTGGCTTGAATTGCTGGCGCACTTCAACCTTCGGGGCTTCTTCCTCTTTTTTCTTCTCCTTCTCCTTTTTCTTTGGGAAAATCATTTCGGCTTGTTTCTTGATGGCCTTGTCACCTTTGAACTCCTTCACCAGCGCTTCATACTGCTCATCGCTGATCTTGGTATTCGGGGTGGCATCGTCCTTCACCTCGCCGACACTTTTCTTGTTCCGTAGGAAATCAACTGCCGTTTGAAGTCCTATGTTCAGTTCTGACAATACTTTATTTAATCTTACTCCCATCTATTTATTCTCGATTAACGGATTTGCGATTTACAATTTATTCGAATTCTGCCTTCAGAATGTTCAGCACATCATCAACGGTCTCCTCCTCCAGGTCAGCCTTCTCAATGAGCATCTCGCGTGGAGCATTGAGCACGGCCTTGGCTGTGTCGAGGCCGATGGCCTTGATGGAGTCGATAATCCACTGGTCGATCTCATCGGAGAACTCGTCCAGATAGATGTCCTCGTCCTCGGTTCCTTCGCTGACGACGCGGAAGACGTCGATGGTGTGTTCGGTCAGCATGGAGGCCAGTTTGATGTTCATACCGCCCTTACCAATGGCCAGACTGACTTCTTCGGGCTGCAGATATACTTCAGCCTTGTGATTTTCTTCGTCCAATGTAATGCTCGATACCTTGGCAGGACTCAGGGCACGCTGGATGAACAGCTGTGTGTTGGACGAGAAGTTGATGACGTCAATGTTCTCGCCGCCCAGCTCTCGGACAATGCCATGAACGCGGCTACCCTTAACGCCGACGCAGGCTCCTACTGGGTCGATGCGCTCGTCATAGCTCTCGACGGCCACCTTGGCACGCTCGCCCGGCATGCGTGCTACACGTTTGATGGTAATCAGACCGTCGTTGATTTCGGGTACTTCGGCCTCAAGCAGTCGCTCTAAGAACACGGGGCTGGTGCGTGACAGAATGATACGCGGGTTGTTGTTCTCGTTCTGTACTTCCTTGACGATGGCGCGCACTGTCTCGCCCTTGTGATAGTTGTCGGCGGGAATCTGCTCCGACTTCGGCAGGTGCAACTCGTTGCCCTCGTCATCCATCAGCAGCACCTCACGCTTCCACATCTGATAGACTTCGCCGCTGACGATGGTGTTCACCTTGTCCTTGTATTTCTGGTACAGCGAGTCGTGTTCCAGTTCCAGGATTTTCGAGGCCAGCGTCTGGCGCAGGTTCAGGATGGCACGGCGACCAAATTTCTGGAAGTCCACCTCCTCTGACACCTCTTCGCCCACCTCATAGTCAGGCTCAATCTTCTGGGCCTCGCTCAGGGCAATCTCCTTGTTCTCGTCCTTTACCTCACCGTCTTCGACAACGATGCGGTTGCGGTGGATTTCGAAGTCGCCCTTGTCGGGGTTCACAATCACGTCGAAGTTCTCGTCCGAGCCGAACATCTTGGCGATGACGTTGCGGAAACTCTCTTCGAGCACGCTTACCAAGGTCGTGCGATCGATGTTCTTCGTCTCTTTGAATTCCTGAAAGGTCTCAATCATTGATGGACCTTTCGCATCTTTTCTTGTTGCCATTATTTTATTTTTTGTTTTTGTTTTCGTTTTCGTTGACGTTATTATTTGAAGGCTAAAAGGTACTTGACAGATTTTACCTCGTCCATAGAGAACTGCTTGTCAACATCAACCATGACGGGGCGCTTCTTACCTTCTACCGTCTGCTTTTCCTGGATGGTGATGGTGAAGAGACGACCTTCAACAGCTTTCAGGATGCCTTTTTGCTTCTGACCGTCTTGCTGCAGTACCTCTACTTCGTCTCCGATATGGTTGCGGTACTGCTGTTCCACCTTGAAGGGCTGTCCAATACCGGCACTACCGACTTCCAGTTCGTAGTCGCCCAGCTCATCGCCGAGTTTGTCTTGCAGGAATCGGCTCAGTTCGGCACAGTCTTCAATCCACACACCGTCAGCGTGGTCGATTTCGATGACGATACGGTCGTCGGCACCGAAAATGATGTCTACCAGAAAGTAGTCGCCATTCTGCAACCACTCCTCCACCAATGTCTTTATAACTTCTCTGTTTATCATTTAAATAGTGTGTATTATAATGCAAATGAGAGGCCCGATGGGGTCTCTCATTCCACTGAACGGGTGCAAAGGTACGACTTTTTTTGCAAACCGCCAAACTTTATGCCGTTTTTTTATGGCATCAGCAGCTTTTTGTATTCTTCTGGTGACTGTAGCAGTCGAGCGGCTTCGTGGAGCTGTTTGTCATACTTCAGCCCTGCCTCGATGGCACCTTCCTGGAAGTAGTAGGCGGCGATGATGTCTAATTCGAGCATCTGACGCAGAATGTCCTGATGCTTGTCCATGTCGGTGGCAACGTCGTGGCGGAGCTTGCTCTCTAACACTTCAAAAGCTTCGCGGGCCTGTTCGTAGTAACCCTCGGCCTTGGCCGTCTTCACAAGTTCTTTCAGTTGTTTCTCACTGACAGGGTCGTATGTGAAACCACTTTTGATAACGTGCTGTTTGAAATCTTCGAAGTCTTCATCTGACAGGTGGAACTCACTTGGCGAGGCAATCGTGGGGTGTTTGGTGATATAATCGACCACCCAGTCGAACATGACCTCGGTGGAATCCTGACCTGAGGCAGACAGGTAATAGGCGATGTTGGGTATCGTGTCATTCCTGAGTTCCACATCGGGTTTGATGCCGCCGCCGTCACGTACCTTTCGGCCTGCGGTTGTATAGAACACGTGGGTCAGCGAGTCAGGCATCCGTTCAAGGTAGCCACCTGAACCATTCCGTTTGTAGTTGATGGCCTGAATACAGCGGCCACTGGGAATGTAGTATTTTGAGGTGGTGACTTTCAGGTTCGTGTTATAGGGCATGTCCAATGGAATCTGCACCAATCCTTTGCCGTATGTGCGTGTACCTAATATTATGGCACGATCCAGGTCTTGCAGGGCACCGCTTGTAATCTCACTGGCTGATGCTGTTTCACCGTTAACCAGCACGACTATTGGCATAACTGTGTCAACAGGCTCCAGACGAGTTCTATAGGTGTGGTTGGCCTGTTTGATCTTTCCACGGTTTTCAACGATGGTCTTGCCTCTCTCCACCCATAAGTTGACGATGTCAACGGCCTCAAGCTCGGAGCCGCCGCCATTGTTGCGCAGGTCGAACACGAGTGCCGTTGCTCCCTGTTTCTTCAGGTCGATGAAGGCTCGTCGAACCTCTTTGGCACACCCTTCGGTGAACTGGTTGAGGTTGATGTAACCAATCTTTGTGTCACCCTCCTCTTTCAGTAACCCATAATACGGCAACTCAGGCAACTTGATGGTGCGCCGGGTAATCTTAAAGACCATTTTCTTCCCAGTGGAGGGTCGTAGAACTTTTACTGCGATATTGGTGCCGGCGTCGCCCCTGAGATGGCTGCTCACATAGCTCACGTCCTTGTCGGTCATTGTTGAGTCGTTGATGCTGAGGATGATGTCACCCTTTTTCAGACCAGCTTCGGCGGCGGGCATATTCTCGTAAGGCTCGTCGATAACCACCCGTTTGAGTTTTTGGTGGTAGCGGATGAGTGCGCCGATGCCGGCATACTTGCCGGTAAGCATCATTTTCAGGTTCTTTGTCTCGCTCTCAGGATAATACTCCGTGTAAGGGTCGAGTGAGCGGAGCATGGCCTTGATGCCAGTGCCTATCACCTCGTTAGGGTTGAGTGTGTCCACAAATAGTAAGTCAAGATTCTTGTACACCTGATTGAAGATGTCCAAATTCTTTGCTACGTCGAGGTTGTGGTTCTTCTGTGAGTTGCCGACCAGCGGCATGAACAACAGTAGGATTATGAATGTGATTTGTTGCTTTTTCATTTCCAGAATAAACTGAATGACGGTCATTGGAACTTTAGGAGATTCTTGATTCGGATCATGAACTTTTGCCCCCAAGAAAGAATCGCCGGTTTGTCCTGTGTGTCACCGATAAGTGAGGCGAGGGCTATGCATATGTTATCGTATCCTCCTGCATCCAATGCCAGTTTCAACAGCTGGTCCCGGCATGCTTCAATGTCAGTGTAATGTGAGGAGAGTACGTTTTCAATAGCCTTGTTGGGACAATAGCCGCTGAGGCCGTCACTGCACAGCAGGAGAAGGTCGTTGGGGGTCAGGGGTTGTGAGACGACCTCCGGAGTAGAGTCTGGTATCTCGTCGCCCAGACCTCTTGTGATGATGTTACTATCGGGGTGGGCGAAAGACTCTTCTTCAGTAATTTCTCCTTTGTCAATGAGTTCCTGCACATAGGAATGGTCTTTGGTGAGTGGCTTCAGTCCTTTGACAGGATGATAGAGGTAGCACCTACTGTCTCCACACCAGGCAATATGGGCAGTGTCGTTGATTACCCAGCAGATGACGATAGTGGTGCCCATGCCGGCGGTGCTGGGATCCTCCCACATCCTTTTGGCAATGGCCTCATCGGCCTTCTTGACTGCTTTCTGAAGCAGCTCGTCAATTAGTCCGTTCTTGATGCAATTGTTGACGGTTTCTTTTGTGAAGGTGTCCTTGACAGTCTGTGTCGCTATGGCTGAGGCTACCTCTCCTGCATTGGCACCTCCCATGCCGTCGGCAACGATAGCGATGGAACCGTATTCGCTGACAGGGACGTAGGATGACGTGAGGTTCTTGTCCCATTCCTGTTTGCCGAGGTCTGGGCAGATGATGAATGCATCCTCATTGTTCTCACGATCCTTGCCGACATCGGTAATAGCAGCTATTTTTATTTTCATATTCTTGCGAAAAGGTTGTTGAGCGATTATATTATATGTCCAAATGTGGGGTTGGAGTAGAAACAGGAACCACCGGCTTGGGTTTCTTCTTGATGACTATATTTTCTTTTTTGGCCGGTTTGGTGCTTGTTTTTGGTGCAGGCTTGGCGTATGTCACATCGAACTGGAAAGAAGCCGGAGGACATCCCTGTTCCTTGACTTGGATGACGATGTTGTTCGTCCCCTCGCTGATATTCCAGACTTTGCACTTATAGCGAGTTTCTGAAAGCTTTTCCAAATCCCATAGCAGGGCATCGGACTGAAGGCTGGCGGTTATGGGATATACAGCCTCATCAGGATACCTGTCAGCTTGGATGTTGAAAACAAAGGTCAGGACTCCCTGGTCGATAGAGATGTCGGATTCGTTGACATCCACGTTAAAGTACTTATGGTGCCATGCTTTGATTTTGACAGGAATCTCCGGAGATACCAACCTGTCGTAGAGGATAGATACGGGATAGGTGATTTGATTCCTTGAATCGCCATACATCTCGTCAGGCAGTGTCTGTGGGATGTTCAGCACACACTTGTACTGAAGATAGTTGCCGAATTCTGTGTCTTTTTTCTCGCAGGAGGGCAAGTCAATGTCACATCCTGATTCCGGATCGACCTCTATTCTGCTGTGATTTGCCGATATCATTTTGGGCAGGTCAACACGGATGGTTGTTTCAAACTTCTGGTGTCTGAAGTTGACAGGGTTGTCTTTATTGATACTGACACGTAATTCCTCATCAGGGTAAATTTTGAGCACGCCACATTTACCATTCAGCTTTACAAAGGCTTTGTCTTCGTAACAGGTCATCACCTTGTCAAACTGAGGCGGCAGCATTTCTTGATCCTCCCAGTAGATACCGTATGCTCCATCCTCTTCCAGTATTTTCAGCGGGGAAGAAAAAGTACGTGTCGGCTTCTCTTTTTTCTTATAGACGTATTCCCCGTCCGAGTTTTTGATGGAGAGGGGTACGAGAAAAGCATCAAACCGAACCTCAACGATGTCCGTTTTTCCGCATTTGGCATATAACACCGAGATAGAGTCGTTCTCCTTCAGCAAAAAGGAAGACAAATCTTGTTCAATCTTGGCCTGTTTCTTGAGGTCGGCTTCCGACTTGTTGGCCATAACGGGAGACAGGTTCATGTCCTTGATGTTGAAGGAAAAGACCTTGCCTTTGGAAATTATGAAGGCAATGCCCTCATCGTTCACTGAAGAAATGAAGTCGATATCGTCATCCTCAATCGATTTCCCGTTAAAGGAGAACGGCACCTGTTCGTAGTTTGTGTTGAGCAGGAGGTAATAAGGGTTTTTGTTTTTCAAGAGATTTTTATAGGTAAAGCAAGATGCGTAGCCGTTAGAGAACGGGTAGGCTTTGGTGTATTTCCCTTCGGCAATCTTGCCTTTGGTATCGACAAAGCGGAAGTAATAGCCTTCCTGTACCAGCAGCTGGCCATCGGAAAAGTAAGGATAACCGTGTGCAACGTTGCAGTTGGTCAGTGAAATGAACCTGCCTCTTACATCAAATAGTCCTGCAATCTGTCCGCTTCCCCGTGTTGTTGAAACGGCCATGCCGTCAACAAACGGGAAAATCTGGTTTCTTGTACTTGCAATGCGTCGTCCTGTCAACGACCACAGTGCCTTGGTGTCGGCTGAGTCTGTAACAATCAGGTCAGCACCAACAGCCATGTGAACGCTGTTGTATGCGGGAGGAATAAGCCATTTTGCCACTTGGCCATGCATGACGCTTACGGTCATGGAGGCCATTAGAATCATTATAATCTTCTTCATTGTTTGAAATAGGTTTTTCGGTTGATAATTATTGGAAAGAAGCCAGTCCCTTCTCTATTCTCTCCAGGAGGACATCGTCGCCGGCCTTGATGGCCCATTCCTTGGAACGGAGAAGGAATTTCTTCCCCTTTTCATAGTTTGGCTTATAGATATTGTTGGGCATGACAAAATAGCAGGCTAACCGGTATGTCGCATTTGCGTTGATATCGGCATAGCTGGAGTCGTTCAATTCCATGATGCGAGTAAAGAGTGCAACTGCCTTGTTGCTGGGACGGTCGGATTTCGGCATATAAAGGTCATCAATCTCAATACCTAAGAGTTTTTTTCTGTTGACGGAGGCAGAGTCAGAATACCAGCCATAGGTAAAGGCCATCTGGTAGATGGCTGGGATGTAGTTGGCGTTGCTCAGGCTGTCCATTAACTGCATGCCGGTTTGGAGGGAGTCAACATTGTCGCAATCCATCTGTTTGAGTGCTATCTGATACAAGTCCTCAACAGGTATATTCGGCGCTTCTTCCACTTCGCCGGTAGTGCCGCCGAGGAAGAAGGCGAGAGCACCAACGATGATCATGCCCAAGAGGGATAGTGTGATGTATAGTGGTTTCTTTGACTTGACAGGAAACTGCTTCATGCGGGCGGCAACGGCCAGTTGCTGTGCCGTGGGACGGTCATTGGGATCGGGAGCCAGACAGGCGTGGATGAGCCGCTGGATGTCGGCAGATATTCCTGGTGCTTCAGGCATGGGGACTTTTTTCTCAACCTGTGCATAGCCTCCCTCTTCACCGAAGGGGACATTGCCTGTAAGCAACTCGTGAAGTGTCGCGCCGAAAGCCCAGATGTCACTCTGTGGGATGGGCTCTATATCTTCCTGGAAGCGCTCAGGAGCCATATAAGCCAGCGTTCCGCTGTTCTCGTCGTCAAAGTAGAAACCGTGCTTGCCACCCTTTTTGCTGCTGATGCCGAAGTCGGTGATGGCATAGTTGTAAATGTCGTCTATCAGCACGTTACCCGGTTTGATGTCTTGATGGACAATGGGTGGAGTGCAGGCGTGCAGGTAGGCCAGGCCGGAAGCCACGTCCTCAATGTACTTCCAGATGTCGCAGTCTTTCTTCAGCTTGCCTATGAGCTTTTCGGAGGAGCCTTGACGGCAGTAGGGAAGAACGAGATAGGGAATTTCCTCGAAGATGGAGTAGTTGGTGGGATGCAGCAGGTTGGTATGGTTGCAGTTGAACACAATCATGTACTCATCGCGGAAACGTTGCTCGCCTTCGATGTCGAGAGCATTCTTGGGCCGGTATATCTTGATGGCGACAATCAGACCCAATTCCTCAATCTGATCATCAGGCAGGTTCGGGGCTTCGTCTAAGCGTGAGCGGTCTTTTACGGTGTTGGCATCCAGTGCCAGCCACACGTCAGCCGTGCCACCGTCTGTACTTAACGGGCGCAATAGCTTGTAGTGGTTGTCAAACAACTCACCAGTTTTTGCAAAATCTTCAATGTTTATCATGTTTTACGTTGTTTTTATTTTCGTTTTTGCTTGATTTCTATGACAATGTTGCTGCCTTCTATCGGGAGTCTTGTGAAGCGTTCGTTGCCGGGGTTCGGCAAAACCTCAATGACGATTTCATTGGGGTCGCAAGGTATCAGCTTGGGGCTGCCTCCAAACAACTTGGCTCTCAATTTGGAAAAGAATGTGTCTTTTTTGAACTTTTGTAATGACTGCTGACACCAGTTGACGTTTCTTGGTATGATAACTTTCGTGGTGTTTGGCAGATTGATAATTTTGCGTTCTCCGTCTGCTCCAATTGTAAAAGACATCATTTTGGGGTTCTGGGGATAATAGGGATCATCCTCTTCTATGTCGTTCCCGAACTGAATGACATCAAAATAGTCCAGCATGTTTGTACCCTTCAGCCAGATCCTTGCGGTTCTTTTCTTTTCGGTCTCATTGGCTAAACATGTGATGTTGATGTAGCTGATTTTCCCGTCCTCGCTGAGGGCACGCTCTGCACGAATCCATTTCGTCTTACTTGTATTCTCTATTTTGTCTATGTTCCAATTCCCATCAAATGGTATGGGCTTCTGCAGGGTTTCCTCCTCGTCCCATTCTATAGCCTCTACTTTGTTGTCCAAGCTAAAAATGGTTGTAATTTTTTCACCTGCGTTGAAAGAGAAATGAGATGATATATCTTTTAAGTTAATAATAGATTCACAGTCGTCAATGTTCTTTAGGCACCGTTTGATGTTTGACTTGCTCTTATCTTCATTCATCGATTTTTCGAAAAGAGCGATAGCTCCTCTGTAATCCTTGGCTTTCTTGGCTCTTAGACCCTTGTCAAAGGTTGTTAGTGGAGTCGGTTTCGGCTTTGGGCGCGGATTCTTGATGAGGTTCTCGCACTCCCTGATTTTTCTATCGCATTTTGCGATGTTTCCAGGGCTTTTGTCCATTATTTTGGAGAGTTGGAAACACTGGATAGCATCCTTGTAATTTTCAACACTCATTTTCCTTATTCCCTGTTTGTAGCTCTCGTCACCGTTTTGTTGGGCGTGCATACAAGAGGGAACAAACAATAAAAGTAATACAAAATAGAATAGGTACAAACTTTTCTTCATATTTTGTTTTCTATATTTTGTTCTTGATCCGATTTAGTTGCCTTGTCAGTTTTTCTGCGCGATTTCTGGCTTCCTCAGCTTTTGGCATACCTATCGGACCAACTTGTTGGAATTGGTTGGCCTGGTTCTCCAAACTGTCTTTCCAACGCTCGGACATGGCAACGGCAGAATCTCTTCGCTGATTCATCTCGTTGACAAGTTTCTCAGACACATTGTTTAGGTGGCTGTCGTATAAGGTGTCAATCTGTTGAAGAATAGCGATATACATCTCCTCTCCCAGGCACCCGTCGATCTTGTTGGACTCCTTGGTATCGTAAGCATCATATTTGTGGTTGTTGAGGTACTCATCCATCCGGAGGATTTGCTTGTCAATGTTCTTCAATATCGTTTTGACGATAGGGTCGTCATTGATTTCCGAATCATCCCCGTATTCTTCTGTAGTAGCATCCGGGCTGTTGAATACAAACGAGAGACAGGCAATCACAAGGAGCATTGCTGCGGCTATAGAGACGGCGGGAATAAAGGATTTTTCTGATAGAAACCTCTTTTTCTGGGCGGCCTCAATAAGCTGGCGGGCTGTCGGGCGTTTATGGGGATTTTTGTTCAGACAGGCACAGATGAGTTTCTGGATATTCACAGAAACGCTGTCTTTCGGGAATTTGATGCGTACCTTTCCGTCCGGCTGTGACTTTCCTCCATATTCTCCATAAGGGACTGTGCCTGTAATGATTTCATACAGGGTGGCACCAAATGCCCAGATGTCGCTTTGTGGTATTGGCTCATTATCTTCTTCAAAGCGTTCTGGAGCCATGTAGGCCAGAGTTCCGCTGTTCTCCTCGTCGTAGTAGCTTTCCTGTACGCCGCCTCTCTGCGCACTGATGCCGAAGTCGGTGATGGAATAATGGAGCGTGTCATCGAGCAGGATGTTGGCAGGCTTGATGTCCTGATGGATGATTGGGGGAGTGAAGTGGTGGAGATAATCCAATCCTGATGCAACATCTTCAATATAGCTCCATAGTGTATCGTTATCCTTGTAGTTGCCTATCAGTTGTTCAGATGATCCTCTTTTGCAATAGGGGAGCACCAAGTATGGAATATCCTTGAATATGGAGAAATGGGTAGGGTGTATCAGGTTAGTGTGATGACAATTGTACACTATCATATATTCATCCCGGAACCGTTGCTCACCTTCTATGTCAAGCGCATTCTGGGGGCGATAGATTTTAATTGCTACAACTAACCCGATTCTCTCATATTCCCAATCCCGCAGATGCTTGATTGCAGAAAGCCTGCCCACATCTTTCACGGTGTTCGTGTCTAAGGCAAGCCAGACATCTGCAGTAGCTCCATCTACGCTTAATGGGCGAATGAGATAATAATGACCATCAAATAGTTCGCCGTTTTTGGCGAAATTGACAATGTCAAACATTATGCTTATTTAAGCTTTATCCTTTCTCCTTCGGTCAGTGTTGAAAACAAGTCCTTGTCGTTCATTTTTGCAAGGTTGGAAAGCCTGATACCGAATTGCTGCGATATGTTATAGAGTGTATCGCCAACTTTTGCCCGATAAAAGTCTTGGGCGCCAGTATATTTCTTCTTTTTCTTATCCAAGTAAATGATGTCGCCTTCGTTTACATTTGCCTCTGAGGCAATCTCGTTGAATTCCAGCAGATCCTGTTTGGAGATGTCGTATTTCATGGCAATGGACGAGAGTGTCATGCCAGGGTAGAGTATGGTGCAGCGTACATCGTTGATATCTACTACCCAGCGTTTGATGGCATTACTGACGGTCTGTTCTTCTTCGGATTGCTCGTCTTCGTCTTGCTGGCAGGAGGCGTCGAATGTCGGTTTCCTGCCATTAGAGGCAGTGTGGGTGATGATGACTGTCTTACCGGCACGCAGTTTCACGCCGCCATTGATGGCATAGAGCCGATAGGAGTCAATGAAACCGATGAGTGCCGAGGCATAGTTCGTGGCTGTGGCATAGCCTGCCTTTTGCAGACCGATGGCCCAGCCGCGGTAGTCATAGACACTCTTCGAGAACAGACTGCGGTAGCGCCCGTTGTTTTTCAGGAACAGTGAATGGTCCCGGAACGATTCGGCAGCATTGCTATAGACGCGGAAACGGCTTTTCTGAGGTTCGTCATCCCATGCATGGTAAACGGCTCCGTTCCAGCCGCCCATAGCCTTGATGCCAAAGTGGTTGTTGGAGTTGCGGGTCAGTCCGCTACGTCCTGCTCCAGATTCCAGAATGCCCTGTGCCAGTGTGATGCTGGCCGGAATGCCGAACTGCTTCTCTTGGTCAAGTGCAATCTGCTTGTACTGATTGATGTAGTTCTGAATATCGGACGAGGATTGTGCGTGTGCAGTGGACACAACTATTGAGAGCAACAAAAACAGCCGGCCGATATGCTTGATGAAGTCAATCTTGATTTTTGGTAATTCCGGAATGTCTGGAATGAAATCTTTTCGTATCTCAGGTTTTAGTTTCCCTGCCATAATCTTCTTGCCTCGAATAATGGGACCATCCTTAAATTCGCTGCCAACCTTTTTGATAAAGGTATTTCGAAGTTGAGTGGATTCAAAAACATCCATATCCTTATTCCTCTAAGTTCTTTAATGTAACTATGACAGGCATCGCAATGCAGGAACGATTATGAATGCGCTGCTCAATCAGATGGTCGTAGGAAATGGAGCGGGCATGCTCATAGTTCTTGCGGTCACGGAACTCAATGTCAATGTACAATCCACGTTTCAGTGACGGTCCGCCGCCAGCTCCCTGGACAGACATCTTGATATAGATACGTCGGAACTCATCCTTCCCGAACTCTGCCAGCAGGTCTTTGCGCAGATAGGCGTCAATGTCCATGCGGGTGTAAAGACGGTCGTTGGTCAGGGCATAATAGCGCAGTTGTTCGTAGCGGTCGTCAACGCTGGCTTTGTCGGCACCTCCCATTCCAGAGACAACAATCTCCACCTTCTGATCCAGTGCCGGATGCTTCCGGTTATCCATGATGGCTCCTGCGTAAGGCGCATTACCGATTTTCCCCATGGTTGTAATAAACGAAACCTTGACGGATGTGGTGGGAGGATACTGGTTCATGTTTTTCATGACGTAAGTGCCACTGTCAAACTTGAATTTCTGGTTTTGCACACCCACGCTCTTGCCCAGTCTGTTGATGGACTCGCGCAACTGTCGGAGTATCTCGCCGTCCTTAATGCCGTTATACTCAATGAAAGCATAGTAATCATCGATGAAACGGTTGTACAGATGGCGGACATCGCGGTATAAGTCACCATTGTCGTAGCATTTCGCCTCGAAGTCGCGGACAAGTATCTCGTCGTTCTTCATGTTGAAGCCCTGCTTATGAGAAGCAGTACTCGTCTCCAGAATATGGAGGAAGTAGCTACCGTCTTGTTTTTGCAACTTGGCAATCGGCTGTGTCTGCGTCAGCGTGAGGGAACAGACGTCAATGTTGGTTACAGGCAAGATGTTGAGGGTTACCTTACAATCATCAGGCACTACGTAGCCTTCGGGGAAAACGAGGCGCAGCCAGAGGGTGCTGGACTGGAAGCAGTCGAGCACTTCGCTTTCAAGCCATTGCTGGAACTCGCGTGGGTAAGCCTTGGGCTTGAAAGTGTCACGGTCTTGCATCTCATCAGTGATGTAAATGAGAGCAGCATCTCCCATATTTAATAGGTTCTCTTTCCAGTTCTCGACAAACGAGAAGAACTCGCCTGAAGACTGCTGGGCATCAAAAGGCTCCACCATTTCGATATTTTCCATTTCTCGCATGGTTGAGAAGTCTATTTCCTGACTGTCAATACCGGCATAGATGTGTTCGGGTGTAATGCCGTTAGTACCGGTAACAAGCAGGGAGAGTCCGCAAAGGCAATCCACCTCTGTTGCTGTTTTGATGCCTACCCACAGTTGGTTGGTTCCGCTCATATTGATCTTGATGGTCTTGCCGTCTTCGTACAGATAGTGATGGTTGAGCAGGTAAAGTCCGGAGTGAGGGATCAGGGCTGTATTAAAGATAGGTATATACGTGAGGGGTTGCTTTAACCCCTCGTGTTTGTAGGCAAATGTAGCCTCAGATCCCACACTGACCAATCCGCTGTCGCCACGGGCTTTCAGTAGAGGGTGCAACAGACAGATAGCTGGCATGGCATCAACCTGCTGGCGAGGTATGAAGTCTGTACAGAAGCGTTCAACGAGCCTCTTTCCCATGTCATCGACGTAGTCCAGCACCTTCTGCACCTCACCGACCATGGCAACAAGCATCATCTTGGCGATGGGGTCCATCTCATGAAAATTGATGGGCTCTGCCGACAACTGCTGCAATACCTCTACCGCCTCTTTGATTCTTTTCTCTAATTCTATGTCCATAGCAGTCTTTTTATCTGAAACGTTTCACGGTGGGTTCAACCAGGAACACCACATTCTTTCTGTATGGCTGGAGCGTTCCCAGCCCGTCGTCGAGTTGCCCTTCCACGACAACGTTCACCTCGTATTTGGATGCTGTCTTCTTCCTGCGCAGAGGCCGGTCAACGGCAGTGCTTAAGACAATGGATACTGCAACATTTTTCAGCATAGGCTCGTAGGTGGCCAGACTGTTGCGAATGCTGTCCTCGCATTCCTTCTTGGTAACCTCGTTCTGCAATCCCTTCGCAACCCGCCCTAACTGGCTGTTGTTGAACTCACGGTAATGCACATTGGAGAATTCATGGTTCCAGTATTCGAAGCCAAAGTCAGGATCGGCAGCGAAACTGCCCCGTGGCGTAAACACAACAAGTTCCACCAGGTTGTCAAGCATTCTGATGTGGTCGTTGATGTCGCGGAGGATGGATGCTCCCGAATTCTGAAATACGAGAGGTGTACTGATGAAACTCATATCTTCTTACCGTCCCAAAATCTGCGAGTGTCAACCTTTGGCTTTGGTGGCTCAACCTTCTGAGGCTCGGGAGCCTGTACCTGTAAGAGGCTGAACTTATCTATTTTCTCGCTAATTGAATAGCAGATGCCAAGTCCCTGTTTGATACGCAGATAAGCTATTTTATAGTTGTATGGTGCATGTACATGGTTACGGAAAGTTTCGGCATCTTCCAATGCCAGTGCTTCGTCCATGTCGCAAGCTAAGGTAAAAGCGGCGACAACCTGCTGGACGCATGACTGCAGGCGCATCGGTGTCATCTCTTCATGTTCGGTATTAGCCGTGATCAACATCTGCTGTACAACGGGCCAGTAGATGCTGATGGCTTTCTGTGCGCCGCCGTTTGCCTGTTGGCGTGTCTTCTCGTTGATGCTTCTCAGCAGGTCGATAAACTGCGCGTGGAGTTCTTCGAACTTGGGGTGCGATGAGAGGTACAGGCATGGTGGGACGAAACTCGTGTTGTCCTCACGCCAGCCGTTGTCGTTGACAATCCGTCCTATCGGCATCGCATTGTCGGGCAGTGCAACGTTCGGGGCAATGAGTGAGAAGACAAAAACGGGTGTCTTGTAGCCCTCGTCGTTTTCTTGCCATGCGTCAGGTTTTAAGGCAATGGCCAGAATATATTCCTTGACATCGTCCTGATGTGGTATTTGTACACGTGTATCAAACGAATTGGTGAATTTTGTGTCAAACTCCGTGTCGATGATTTGTCCGCCACGGGTGATGGCCAGACATGACAAGGCTTCGACATCGACAAACCCTTTGTTGACGCTGAGTGACAAGTGGAACGGTCGTGCTGAGGGGAAAAGGCCGAAACGTCCGGCAGCTGCCAAAGTCATAGCCTGGCTGATGGTTTCGTCGGCATAGCGGTCAGCCGTCTTCAGCACCTCGTCTGTCAGGCGCATTCCTTTTTTCCAGTTTATTCTTTTAAGCATAGTAGTACTTATATATTTGCATTATAATTCAGGTAGTTTCTATTCATGTCATCACCAAGCCGTAAAGGAGGCTCGTCATGACAGATGTTGAAGTGCAGTTCCTCTTCGACAGAGAGGAAAAAGTCTTTGACAAACACACGCAGTTCTTCAATCTCGTCGATGAATTTCAATAATCCTCCGTTACAGGCTTCGTCAGACCAGTAGTGGATGTCATAGACTGTTACCAGGTCGTCAAACGTGTTGCCGACATAACCGTCGCCTAAATCCATGTCAAGTTGGTTCTGGTAGCGGGACTCCTCGTCCGTGAAACTGATCGTTTCATGGCTGATTTCGATGCTCATTCCTTCTTCCATGAACAGCTTGCGTAGCAGTAGCGTCAGCAGCGTCTTGTTGCCACGGATTACCTTGCACTGGGGTAGGAAGGGAATTAGCTGGCAGATGAAACGGTTGTTGCGTTGCTGTTCAGTAAGACTGTCACCGATAATCTGCTGCATGATGATGTCTTCTTCGGCAAACACTTCAGTGCGTTTTCTCACTTGGGTACGCAGCCAGATGAGCAGAATGTCGATAGGCGCAAAGAATCGGTAAGCATCCTCAATTTCCTCTTTCTGCTCTTCCAACTGCTGTGCAAAGCGCTCTTTCTCTTCGTACTTGGGCAGGTTGTCGAAGCGGTCAATGGGATGGAACATATACTCGGGCAACGAGTTGTAGATGCTGTTCCGGCCAACGGTGAGCAGGATGCTGTCATCTGTCAGTGAGCTCATCTCAATGACATCCTTGTAAGTGTTGCGTTTGTGCAACCCCCGTAAAGCCACCTTGCAGGAGGCTTTCGGCAGGTAGTCAATGAGCAGTTCGGCGTTGATGTCGCCTGGTAGTAATTGCGGAGGAATCATAGTTCAGTGATTACTCATATAGTGCAGCATCGCCCGTCAGTTCCAGATGGAACACTCCCTTGTCTGTGGACACCTCTATCACGTCGAATGGGGGTATGCCAATTTGCTGAAGCGTCAGGTCCTGATAGGGGAAACGATCATCGATATTCTCATAGAAGTTCTTGTGGATGAGTGTACGGTAACTCAGCTGCCGTATCTCCTTGTTGTCCTTGATATAGGCATCTAGTTTTGATTCGGGAATCATCACGTCGAATTCCTTTTCCGGGCGGTCGGATATAATTTTGTCGATGAATTTGTTGTTGCGCATGTTGATTTCAACAAACTCAGCCTCATATCTTGACTTCAGCCACTCCAGGACAGTGCCTACCGTCTGGCTTGCGGACAGTTCCATACACTCCGTCACATCATCCCACTGCTCATGGGCCGGACAGGTGTTCTTCCATGAGGCAAAACGGTAGGTGTTTGTAGTGCAGGTCATGCCCTCGTAACGTAGCATCTTGCCTTGCAACGTCTTGAATGGTGGCTGTTCTTCAGGAGACAGGTGTATGATCTTCATGGCTTCCTGCACCTGCATGGCACCGATGATGGATGCACTGATTGGTGTTGTTGCCACCCGACCTGCCTCGCCTTGGTTGCGTACCACGTCGGCACATCCGGTACGGAGCATGATATGGTTGAATTCCTCACGTGACAATCCACATTCATAGCAGCTTAAACCTGGGGTGTAAACCTTGACGGCTCCTGTCAGATTCTCAATGCTACCGTCAATCCAGCTCTTGCCGGCTCGCATACTCAGACGATTCAGCTGATAACGTGCTATACGGCTGTCAAGGCATCCGATGACCACATCAACTTTACGGTACAATCCGAATCCCACTTCAGAAAACAGGTTCCCCACAATGGGCGTCACTTTAATCTGAGGATTGATTTCCATGGCTCGTTTAGCCACGATATCAGCCTTGAAGGCATGGTTGTAAGCATCCTCCTCGCGGAACAGCACGGAACGGGTCAGGTTCGACAGCTCTATGCGGTCGAAGTCGGCTACATAGATGTGCCCGACTCCAAAGAGTGCCAGATTCTTGACCACTTCATTTCCTAAGGCACCTGCTCCAGCCACTAAGACATGAGCATTCTTTACTTTGTCCTTCTTGAACCAGGAGAGGAGCGTAAAGACGCCCTCTCCCCATTCATATTGCTGTTTGTTTTCCATATCCCAATAGTTTAAGCCTCTACATATTCAAACACGGTATCGCCGACCTTGAATGTGTCGTTGTTGGAAAGGATGATAGGCTTGTTGACAGGCAAATCTGTCCTGACATTATAGATGACGTTGGCAGCTAAAGGTTTCAGCATGGGCAACGACTTCGCATGGTCGATGTACAGCTGTACATGCTGCTTGGCTACTTTGTTGCTCTTCTCCCAGTTCATCTGAATCTCACATTCTCCCGTCATACCGATATGTACAATATTGCCACCGCCGGTGGCGTTCATCCATTTGTGGATAGGTATCTTCTGACCGGCCTTCACGCCGTTCTTGATGACCAGGAAGTACTTCTCTGCCAACATTCTCACGGTCACGAGTGAAGCTCCCAGACCACCACCGTAAATGACGAAGTCGAGCAACATGTTAAGCCATCCGGCACTGGTACTGACAGCGGCTCCGAGATAGAGCACGAAGAAACCGATGATGGCAGAGCAGAGACCGCCGAGAAGGGCACTCTTTAGGGGGATAGATGACTTGATGGTCAGGCTCAGAGCCGTACATACCGAGAACAGAATGTAGGCTGGCAATGAGCAGTACCAGGGAATATAGGTTGTTCCTACTACAGACAGGAGCAAGCAGAAGATGATACCGCCCACCGCGAAGGCCAGCATACCGACAAGCCCTGATAGGAGTGACAAACCAATAATCTTCAAGTAAATCTTGAAGTCTTTCTTACGGTATTCATCGTTATAGCGGAAAGCAAACGACAGGAAGAAACCCAACAGCAGACCTACTGTAAGGAAGGCCGACACCTTGCCAGCGCAATCGCTCATCAGGTTGCCCATCTGCTCCTTGTTGTAGAAGAACGTGTTCGCAATGGCTGAGCCGATGGTGGGGAACAGTCCACGCCCTGTGATCTCGAAAATAATCCAGCTGACCAAACCAGCCACGATACCGGATATCGTCTGGTAGCTGTCACGCATTGATGACTTGGTGAAAAGCTCTTTCCAATCCACATAATCCTGTATGCCGTCCTTGCAGTTCTGGCCGTATTCTACACATTTGTAGCCGTTCTGCTGCCAGCATCCGACGTGAATGATATGCTTGCATTTCGTCACCACCTTCTGGCCGGGCAGTATGTCCTGCCGACAATAGGTGCAGATGCGGCGCTGCACATTCTCCTCGGGAACATAGTTCTGATAGTATTTCGAGGCGAAGCGCTTGGAGTTGATGAAAGGTATCAGAACTTTTGAAATCAGGAAGAATAACAGGAATGTCAATAATGCAATGAGGAGAGCGACAACCAGCTTAACTGCAGCACTTCCTGCACTTTCTTCCTTGATGGGCCACGGGGTTTCTGCTGTGCCGATGGAATAGTCGCATTCACCAGCCTCCTTACCCTTCCACTCAGCAGTATAGGTAACCTTGCCCGTATATGCTTTGTCGTCGGTGGCCTTGTAAATGAAAGCAAAGTCGTACATGGCATCCTTCACAGCCTGCTGGAAGTTGCTGAGCACATTGCTCAGGTCTGCCGAGGGCTTGTAGGCTCCCTGCCGGTCGGCAAGCACCTTGCCAGTGGAATCGCGGGGGGCTGATACTCCCTGAAGCGTCAGTTCCACGTTCTCGTCCATACCGTCACCGGTGTAATAGAACGCGAATACCTTTGGAACCATGTTTTCTGCATTAGACTGATAGTCTGTCACTTCAACGAACGATATGGTTTCATCGCTGGCACGCTGGTTGCCGTCTATGAATACAAAGAGAATGTTCTTGTCCTTGGCTTTCATGGATCGGCGGGCAATGAGTTCATTCTTGGTGTAGCCAGTCTTGGCAATGACCGATCCCTCCAACTCTGCGGGCTTGGTGCTGAACTCTGCCAGTTTCGAGTAAAGTGCGCCATAGAAGTACTTGTTCTCAGAATGATCCTTGAACTTTGGCTCAAAGTCGGGCAAGTTTTTCTTAGTTACTAACTGGCTGGACGTTACCTCGTCGCCAAAGAATGACAGATATACACAACTGTCGGGAGCACTCTCCACAAGCTGGCTGAAGGCCTCGAAGATCTGGCCTTTGCCACTTTCTGGAATGCTGAGGTCAACCAGCACCGAGAAGGTGAAATCACCAGGTATGCGCTGACCTGAACTGAGGGATACAATCTGACTGCGGTCTGAGGCAATCATCGTTCCTTCCTCGTTGATGACGAGGTACTTCTCCAGGTCGCTCACTGTGATGTCAGCACTTGAGTTCCCTTCACTGTCAAGAACTTTCAGGAAAAGCGTAATGCTGTCCTTGCCAAGTCCGTACTCGTATTTCTTGTCACAGAACTGAATCCGTGAAACATCTTGTGCGCAAACATGCAATGCCAATGCAAGCATGGCGCAAACTGTCCATATTCTTTGCATCATTATCTGCTTCTTTTTGTCCATTGTTTTAATTCTTCCAGTTTTTGTTCTCCATAATATTTGATGTCCGTACTCAGGTCACCAGCAATCACGGGGATTGATGTCAACAGACCGTCAGCCGGTGTGTAAACCAGAACGAACTTGATCTCCTCCAGCCTGTCGGCTACATATTTCCGAATACTGGGTATGCTACGGTGCTGGGCAACTACGAAGTAGCCTATCAGTGGGTTTGTGGCTTGAGCCTCGTTGTCCACTAACTGTTCGGCGAGATATTCGGTCTTTTGTCCTTGCTTGTGGGTTGTTCCGTGTATCATGCCGCCCACGCCGTTGCTACGCTCAGTCAGTGCCATGCAGATGTCCACTACCATGTTGCTGCTCAGTTCAATACCATAGCAGTCATTGTCGTGTGTCTCTGCTTGTGCAAGTGTGTTGAAGTAGTCTTCGCTGTTGAAAGAGACGTTCCCGTTGTCACTTTCAGATTCGTCCTTGCTTTCTTTGTTTCCCTTACTCTCCTCGTTTTCCTTGCTGTTTAATGCCCATTGGTACCATTCTGCCAGGGAGTAGAGCTTCTTTAGGTCGTTCTTCGTGTTGATGGTTGTGTCGCGGTGGAACGTGAACACTCCGAGCTGCATGCCAGGTGTCAAGGTGTCAACGACGATGGCCGTGAGGAAATTGGGGTGGGTGGGATGCTTGAGCTGCATCTGCACGCTGCTGTCCGAATTGCTGAAGAAGATGCCTAATCCTGGGTGTGAGTGAATCCAGCACGTCAAGTCATACTGCAGATTTTTCTCGCGGCGTAGTTTCCTTAGTTCCTCCAGTACTTTCAGTTTGATCTTGCCGCCAAAGTTCAGTTCGTATTCCTCAAACTGTGCGTCATCACCAGGAAGTACAATCTGCTCAAGTGAGACATAATACTCGTTGTTCTCCTCATCGTGAACCCAGCGTCCCAAGACCATGCAACCGTATTCTCGGGCCTGGTCGGGTGCATCCTGGTCGTGGACATACATATTGTAGATCTCCTCAATGCACGTGTTCTTAATGTACATACGCCGTACGGCTGATTCGTAGCAGAAGTCAACAACGTCAATCTTCATGTAGTTCGGATTGTCGATGACATCTTCCAAGCTCTGCTTTTTCAGAATGGTGGCGGTCTTGCGACGTACTACTATGCCGCTCTCTGGATTGTTGCTGCTGTGAGGATCGCGCAGGTGTACGGGTGTGCTCTCTTTTTTCTTCCCCGATTTGGAAATAGCAATGATCAGCAGGACAATTAGGAGTACACCGACAACAATGCCGAGAATCAGTAAGGTCTGGTTGTCCAGATCGATAATAGGCTTCTCGGTCTTTGCATTCATTTCCCTTTCAAGCCGGTTCAAGCTCTGTTCGCATGGACCTAACTTGTCGTTCAAGATAGCCTGCATCTTGTCCATGCACTTGTCACGGTCCTCAAATTCCAGTTTGGAATACCGGTCCAAGAAATCTTCTATCAGCATGCTTGACTTGCCTTGATAGCGTTCTACGGAGTCCTTCTGGTTGACAATGAAAAAACGCAGGTTGTTTGCGTTGATGTATGCCTCTTTATCCGCAGTGCTCTTGAGACAATTGATGTGATTTTCTAACTCACTTTGGAGCGACTCTACTGCCGATTTCTTCAAATATGGTATTTCCTCAATATAGGCAGCGAAAGAATTGACGACATCTTCCGTCTTGAGAGGATCTGCCTTCCGAGGCCCTTTAATTGCCAGTACCTGTATGCCCGAGAAGAGCAATACGGCTAATAGTATTAATAATGATTTTAGTTTTTTCATTTGCGTGTCATATTGAAACGTTGTTGTTTGGCGATTGCCCTGGTTTGCGCCACCTCTTGTATTTCGCGGGTATTTGGTCGTTCAGGGATGGCTTCTTAGGTTGGGGCTTGGGCGCTTCCTGAGTCTCAGGCTTTTTTTTCATTTGCTGGAGGCGCTGCTTGGCAGCTTCGCCTTCCTTGCTGAGTGTGCGCCGGGTCTTCTGCGCAATCTGTTGCTCTACTTGATGTTGAGCTTGCTGCATACCAGGCACATTGCCGAATGGGTTTGCTGCGCCAACACCACCGCCGGCCATTTTCGAGATGTCCTCCATCATTTTCCGTTGGGCTTTCTGTAGCTGGGTGTTCTTGATGGTCTGGAATACCTGTTTGCCGCCCAAGAAGAGCAGAGCCAATCCACCAATGCCGCCTACAAGCCACATCATCTCTTTCTTGTCCTTGGCAGCCTGTAGGGCTGACATGGCCGAAAGAGAGTCTGTACGGGCTTGGGCAGCCTGGTTGGCCTGAGCCTGGGCATTGGCAGCAGCCTGCTGGTTGGCCTCGGCCTGTGTCTCCAGTTCCTGCTTCTTGTTTTCGTAGGCCTCAAGCGTCGCAGTGATTTGCTGGCTGATGTCAGGGTCGGTGATTTTGAAGCGAAGTTCGCGAAGCATCGACACCTCATGGGTCAAATCTTCTGAGAGTGGCAATTTGGTGGCTTTGTCCAGCATAGATCTGATGGTGCTGATACGGATGGATGCCTCGTCAACAGGAGCAATGCCTTCGTCCACCAACTCTTCGGATGTGATGGTTGTCTCACCTCCTGGCAGATTGTCAGAACCGTTCCCTGCAGCCATGCCGCCGCTACGGGACTTGTTAGGCTTTACTTCCAATTGTAGCATGCCACACTGGCCGAATACCTTGTAATGGCGCTTCTTCTCGTAATGTGCCAAATAGAGTGGTATGGACAAGTTGGCCTCTTCGCCTGGCTTTACGGTGAACTGTAGGACCGGGCTGTCCTGCAATAGGAAAAAACCGTCCGATGATGGTGTGTAAGTCACATTCGACGGAATCATAAAGGCATTTGTCCCCTGACCGTCGAAATTGATGTCCCTATAGTTGCCTGTCCGGTCAAAGATGACAACTGCTATCTCATCGAGCTTCTTGTATTTCTCTTTTGTGCGTGCGCCCAGCTTTTTCAAGACCGTATTGAACTTAACGGTTACCTGTCCGCCGTTTTGAGTCAAGCTGTAATCCACGATGACTCTGTCGCCGCCGGATGAGTAAAGCGTGTCTTTTACTTCTTTTGAAAAGACGCTGATACACCCCGTTAGGCAAAGGGCCAGGCAACATAGTTTTCGTCGCATGCTTGTCATAGGTTCTTGATGCGGTTGTAGCGTTCTATGATCTTGTTCTTGTAGTCACCGCCCTTTTTCCATGCTGCAGCATGCTTACTACAACTGGCATCGGTGCAACACTGATAAAGCGCATTCACCTGACTAATGACACTGGCCTTGGCTTCCTGTCGGTTGCTGCTGCTATAGATTTTCTTGTAGCAGTCATCCAACTTGTGGTAAATTTGCTGAAGTGATAGTGCACAATAGCTGCATGTGTGACCTGAACGATCTTTATGCCTGCCACAGTCGCCTTCACGGAAACTCACGTTGTCAAGCTTTTCCTTCAACGCATTAAAGCGCTTATAGCCTGCATCTCCTGCTGACCAACCATGGGCGGCAATGATGCCATCGACTTTCTCCTTCAGTGCGTTGACCTTGCTCTCGTAGGACTCCTTTTGCTTACTGAGCGATGGCTTGTGTTTAGGATTCGTGCAGAAAATCTTCCCTGACAATTCCTTCTCCAGTTTCTCTACTTCACCGCTGACGGAGAGAAACTCCTTGCTGGGTTTCAGTGAAGCCTCGATGTCAAGTTCTATCACTTGCTTTTCGAGCAGGATGAGTTTTTTCTTTCCCTTGTATTTGGCAATGTAGATAGGCATGATGCATTTGGTGACCTGGTCGTTGTTAACCGTAACGGCGGGTATCCTTAGCTTGTCCGACGGCTTGAAAAGCATCACCTGGTTCAACTTGTTGTTGTATGGGTCGATGATTCGCTTGTTCTTGGTACCGCCGAACTTCTTGTCAAACCGTATGGAGGTTGGCATTTTTTTAATGCTTTTTTCCGAATAGGCCTGATCGAACAGAATCAGTACGTTCGATTCGTCCAGGTTTTCCAGTTCGATGTTCACCGAGGCTGCATCATCACTGTTAGCATCGTTCAGGGTGGCAAAGATGTTGCAGTACCCTAAGCTGATAGTCTCCTGGGTGTGGTCTCCACTCAGACTCACTTTCTTTTGCTCGTCGGCTTGTGCGGAGAGTATTGTCAAACAAAGGCCAAAGGCCAGAAATAAAAATTTTCTCATCATGGTCTTTTTCTCCTTAATTGATTATAATGTTATTGTAATCTTCTTCTTGGTATTGCCCTCTTCCACGTTGGTAGATGGGGTGGGGGGGGCAGGCTTTGCTTCAGGCTCAGGATTGTCTTGAGCGAACTTTATCCAGCCGTTAGGCTCACCCTCTTCGCGCACCCATTCGGCCACACCCTGGTCTTCTGGATAGGGGTAGGTGTTTTGGGCATGGTACATCTGATACTTCAGGTAGCGTTCCACACGCAGTACCAAGTCCTTGATACTGGCCAGTACGCCCATCTCCTTGATGGTCAGACATACGTGCCCCTTGAAGCTGCCGCTACTGCGGATGTTCGGGTGCCAGATGTCGGTGAGGAAGGTGAATACAGGATTGCCATCGGCAGACGGGTAGTTGTTGGGCAGCACCACACTCATCTTGTGCAGGTAGCCGAAGATGGGCTTACGTGGTGCCGGCGTGTCTTCCACGCCTACGATAGACTTGCATCTATACCATATCTCGAACTCTGTGGGCAGTCCCATGGCATTTTTTCGCCGAATGATATACGACAGTGAGGGCTTGAATGGATTGGGACTGTTCGCCTTGCGCTTGCTACACACGGTATCCAGTTCCTTCCATTCCTGGAACAGACGGGCATCACGGCCTTTGAGTTCCTTCAGGTTGAAGTTGTTTATTGCTGGATTCATAACTTTTTCACTTTTCACTTTTTACTTTTTACTTCCTCCCGCGATGGGAACAGAAATAAGATGCAGGTGGTCCAGCGGTTGGATGTCGTAGTCGATGAGGGCCATCTCGCGACCGTTCTCGTCCTCAAACTCCAGGATGACAGGCTCCTCATCGTCTTCCATCAGTTTGCCCAACAGGTACTGGATGGGGTTGCCGCCGTTGTCCATCTTGGGCAGTTCAAACACCTGGACAATACTGTTAATCTGGTCACGTATTGTCTTGTTCGGATCGGTGACCTTCACCTCGATTTCGTCATACGATGTACCGTCGATGGTCAGCATGACGATAAACTCTTCCTGGTAAAATTCCTGGTCTGTCATAATTGCAATAATTGGTTTTTATTTGTTATTGTTATTGTTGTCGTCTGCGGTTAACTGGGCTATAGCGTCATTGTCTAACGTGTATTTGCGCTTCTCGGGATCATTTATTAAATCCACCAAATCAGGATTGTCATCGATAATTGCGTGAGTCATTAAATCTTGACTTATTATACCTTTGCTAATTCCTGTGGCTTCATGGGTAACGACACTGTCAATCATGTCTAATCCATGAGAAACTTTGTTGTTTGACACTATTGCCAAGTCATTTTGGATTGAGTTTATAATATCATTTCTTTCACCAAGAACTTTTTTTGCATTTTGTATGATTTCATCTTCTTGGCTGATGATACCAGATGACTTGGAAACAGCTTTTTCATAGTCGTTCATGGCACTAATTACTTTTCCATTAGCATCAGTAAGCTTGTTACGTACTGGCTCAATTCTCTTGTTAATGTCTTTCGCAACTTGTGCCGCATCTGTAACACCGTCATCTGCTAATTTTAGAGCATTTTTGGCTTCCGTCCATGCATTTTCGGCTTTCGTTAGTTTCCCCGATACTTCGAGCCATTCTGATTGAGATATTTCACCGTTCAAGTATTGTTTTAGAGCAGCTCCATTTTCTGCGCGTGCTTTTTCTAAGGCTCCTTCGGCTTCAATGAATGCCTCCTTTGCAGATTTTTGATTACGCAAGCTTGCAGTAAGGCTCTCCATGGCAGTGGCTCTTTCTTTTTGAAGCCCGTCCATAATATCTACAATTCCGTCTCTTTCTTTTATTGCCTTACTTAATTCCGTGCTCTTATTTGTGACATTCCCTTTGGCTCTTCCAAGGGCTTCAACTTTTGCAAGATTTGTATCTAATTCAGTTCCTTTAGATGTTAAGTTGTTTAATTTCTGACCCAAATTGGAACTGCTGCCTTTAGCAGTAGAATTCTTAATAGCGTTAAGCAGTCCGTCATCCGTTCCTTGGAGGAGCGATTGGAATTCGGCAGGTGTTTTCGCTTCTGCTATCTTTATTACTTCGTTTCTCCTTTTAGCTATTTGCTCTGTGACAGCAATGGCATCGTCACCTCTTGCGATATTTCTTATGCCGCTGGCTGTACCCCAAGCTCCAAGTCCTGCCATAGCGAAAGACATGATAGCTTCCATTTTCTTACCTTCCGACAAGTAAATGCCGCCATCAACACCAGTGAGAAGGGCTGAAGTGCCATCGGCTCCAACACCAACTTTTTGAGCAATATTCGCTACCTGTGCTAACTTAGCAGCTTTTGCAGCGTTTACGGCTTCAGCCGCTTTTGCAAATTTTGCCACCGAACCGGCAATTGAGGCCACTCCGCCTAATCCGAAGGTGGCAACCTTGATGGCATTATGTACATTCTCCTTCCAATTGCCGCAGTCAAATGTCACTGGAGCCGCATTGTTATTCTGCCCGTTGTCAATAAACGAAATAATGCCTAAGCCCCAACAGACACAAACAGATTTTTGCGTGACGACAGGAACAGGTGATTGGTATCCGACGATCTGAGTTGGAAGCCAAGGCGTTGGAGCAATAGAGGCTGTACACGGCGAAGGTGTCCAGACGAATTTCTGGGCAATAGCGGAAGCCGTAATAGTCATTGACAACGTTAGTGGGTTGGCCAGATTCCAACACGCCCCGAAACCTTCCATGTTTGCACCTGCAAGCACGTCAGCAGGTATGATTACCCGGTTCTTAAAAGGACCGATGAGTGTACGTTTGGGGGCAACTACATGTAGTTTCGCGAAAGCAGATCCCCAGGCGCACTGAATGATGGCATTCTCTGTACATATTGGGTCATCGCATATGCAATGTGGGTTCGTTTTGGTGGCAAATATTACGGGGTCGATTTCACTGAATGCCTTTTCAGCTTCTTCTTTGCCTTCATTGGGATCGATGTTCCCAGTAAACGCATCCCATCTTCTTGATTCCTTTTCTTTCTCCTTAGTGGTTTCGTGTGTGACGGCTGCAATCGCACCTCCAACACCTCCTACTACGGTTCCTCCGACAGCACCAATCACCGCACCTCCAGCTGTTCCTACTGCCGTTCCCAACCCTGGGACGACTACCGTTCCTGCGGTGCCACCAGCAACAGCTACAGTAGCAGCGCCAGTGGTAGCGCCTACAACAGCACCGCCAGCCATTCCTATTCCGACTCTGTTTAGCGTAGGATCATAGTTGTCATTGGAGTAGCTCCAACTTTCAGTTACTAAATTACCTACGCTTTTAACATCATCCCAAAAAGAAGTTTCCTTTTTGTCGGATGATGAATCTTTAGCCGGAGGGGTGTTGTTGCTGTTCTTGCTTTTTATTTTGTCGTCTGTTGTATCTGCCATTATTTCAGATATTGTCCGGAGACTAATTCATAAGAATAAATTGTGCTTCCAAGAACATTGTTGCATTGCTTTTGAAAGTTGCTGCTGCCGTAGATTGTATGAGTGCTTCTGCCTTTCCTGAGATTTCCAGAGTACCTTCAAAGAGGGATATCTCACCACCGGGATTTTCCAGATGGTACGATGTCGTAATCTTGTCTTCTTTTACAGGTGCTTTTATTTCCCATTGTGCCCTTACTTCTTCTTTACGGTTGTTTGAAATGGTGTTAATTAAACCATTAGAAATATTTGTATTGAATAGTGGCACGGTTGTTGCCTTCGGTTCTTCCTTACAAACAGCATCCTCGTATGATGACATGATGGGTTCTGGCGGCTCGACGACTACCGAATCAACAGTCATATCGAACGTTTTGCCAACGTTTACAGTCATGTCGCGCCCGACGTTGATTTTCATATCCTGCCCGGCGGTTAGAGTGATGTCTTTGTCTGCAGAAACCTCAACGTTGCCTTTTGATTGTATCTTTACGAGCTTGTTGTCAGAGGATAGCGTTATGGTGTAGTTGTTCTTTTTGTTGTCGTATATACGTATGTACCCGCCTTTCCCCTTATCGTGAAACTCGATGGTATGACCACAGCGGGTACGTATGGCTTTCACTTCATTGTCGCCAGGTAACCATTTCTGGTCAGGTGCGTCAACACCATTGAAGAAAGACCCCCTGACATAAGGTCGTTCGGCATTGCCAGTCTCGAAGTCAACGAGCACCTCCTCTCCGATTTCCGGAATGAAGCTGAAACCTTTATCACCGCCACTGTAAGGCTGTGCAATACGCAGCCAGGGCGTGAACATATTATAGTCCTGTTGCAACTGCCAGCTGAACTGCACACGGATGCGTCCCAAGTGGTCGGGGTCTTCATTGTCGATGACCATAGCCCTTGAGGGTGGACACTGTGGATAGACCTCCTGGTTGCGGTAGGGAGGATAGTCGCATGCTGCTGGTATGCCTTGAAAAGTGTTGCAATACACTTCGTCGCAGGTGAACTGGTGTATTAGAGTGGTGATGAGAATCTCGTCCTGGGGCACCTCGCTTTTATCGTTTGAGCTACTGCTGGTGATGTAGTTGTCTTTGATAACCAGTTTGCTGCCAATTTTTAGCGTCGAGCAGTAGGTGCGTCCTTCGTAGATGAGCATGTTGGCACGCTCGCCGCGTGCTTGTGTTTTCGACGCAATATTGAGCACGGTGTCGCGGCTATCGACCGTTGCATAGCCACCGGAGTGCAGATTCTGCCAGGTCTCTTTGGTATATACCTCGTTGGAAGCGTCGAAAACGCTGTCGTTCAGCGTGTTCATCGGCTTCTGCATTTCCTCTTTGCCCTCTTTGACAGTCGAGTCGTTGGCGTTGTATGAGTTGGCTACTAGTTTGAAGGGGACGTGCTGCAAATCCATTCTTACGCTGTAGGTAGGCACGTCTTGGCTTGGGTATTTCAGTGTGGTGGTGTCAGGCTCGCCAAGTTGGCCGAAGTGCCACACCGTGCCGTCGTGGAAGAACCACTCACCGTAACGCCTTGCCAGTCTCTGCAGGAACTCATAGTTGTTCTCGTTGTATTGTACGGTATAGGGGATGGCATCCTCATAGCGTGGATTAACAGAAGCCTGCAACTGCCCGATGCTGGTGATGACATCGAAGACGATGTCCTGTAGTGTCATATCCTCAAACGATTTGCAGCTGGGGTTGTCCTTCAACAGCGCATCCCAACTGTAAGCCTCTACCTGAACCAGGTACTGACTTTCTGAGCGGCTGGCCGATGCACTGACAATGACTCCGTCAAATTCGATGTCGGCCACTTTGCCGTCAGCTATGTACTTGGCAATCTCCAGCTCCATGGAGTCGGTCTGGAGTGTGACGGTGACGTGTTTCCCGATGATGGAACTACAGACCGAGAACTGCGGCTCGCTGATGTCCTCCACGGGGTCCTTGCACATGGTGAACGTCAGTTTGTTCGGTTCCAATAGTCGCTGTTCCAAGGTAAAATTGTCGAGGTTGTACTGGGCACCGCCTATTTCTATCTTGAACTTGTTTGACAGGGCATCATCTATGCCTACCGATATGCTTTTGACTGATATTGACATACTTCAATAAATCGTTATCACTCTTCCTTCACTGTTCACTATTCACTTCTTCACTGTTCATTAGCGAAGCGCCTCTCAGCTCCATTCATTGTTGAATTCAGCAATGTCGTTGGTGCCGACCTGTATGATTTCTGCTGCGATTGTGACTTGAGTGTACATCAGCTTGCTGTCGCTGTCGTTGAAATAGTCCTGAAGCTTCACACAGTAGGCGTTTTCGAACGAGACGGTCTTGTACCTGCGCTTGTTGTTGCTGGAATAAACCACGAACTTGAAGAAGCCGGACTCCACCTCGGTTTTGTTGAACATCCACTTGTAGAAGAATACGTTGTCGTCACTCAGTGACGGCGTGGTGAAGGTGATGTTGCCGCCACGGGTGCGTGACGAGGGCTTGCCAGTGCTGTCGCAGGCCTGTACGAATTCATAGTTGCACTCTACAACAGCGTACTTTTGGCCACCGACTTTGACGTAACCGTAGAAGCCGAACTCTTCCTCTTCTTCGGCGGCACCTGCGGCAGGTGGCGCAGCTATGTTTTGGATAGCCTCCGCCGGACCTCTGGTCAGGTTCTCGACACCCTCCTTTGTGACATCTTTGAAGTTGCTTATTTCTTTTGCGACATCCTTTTGGCCGCCGCCAAACAGGTTGCCGAAGACACCCTTGACCTTGTTCATGGCATTAGCCGCAATGTTCTTCAACTTGTCCTTGGCATTGTTGGCTATTGTCTTCAACTGGCCTAAAGCTTTGTCCTTGACGTTGTTAAGCAGTTCCTTACCTTTCTCCTTTGCAGCGTCAATAAACTTGCTAACCTTGTCCTTGCCGATTTCAAGGGCCTTTTCTCCAAGTTCCTTAACCTGATTCTTGGCTTCGTTTTTGAGGTTGCCTATGTCGTTTTTGAAGGTGTCTGCCAGTTTGTCTAACGATTCCTTGGCAGCATCGCCTAACTCTTTGCCGGCTTCCTTGAGCAGTTCCTTGCCGTCATCTTTCAATTCGTTGAGAGCCTCCTTGCTCTCGCTCACGGCGTAGTCGAGGGTTTCCTTGCCGGCTTTCTTTAAGTCATCGGCTGTATCCTTGGCTACATCCTTGACATCGCTCAAGGTGTCTTTTGCAACGTTCTCAAGGTCATTGAGTGCCTGTTTCGATTTCTTCTCAAGGTCGTCGAGTTTGTCTTTGACGGTGTTCTTGGCTTCGTCTAATTTATTATTGACTTCATCCTTAAGTTCACCAGCCTTTGCTTTGGCCTCATTGATGACACTGTCAATTTTCTTCTCCGCTTCATTGGCAGCCGCATCGATAGCTTGGTTTGCTTCCGCTGCTATCTCATTCTTCTTTGCCTCCAGGTCCGAGGCAATCTGCTTGCCTTGTTCCCTTGCTGCTTGACAAGCTTGGTCGAATTGCTTGTCTGCTTCTGCAAATGTGTCCTCTGCCTTCGACTTCGCGTCAGAAACCAATGTGTCAACCTGCTGTTGGGCGTTCGCAACGGCATTGTTGACCACCTGTTCCGCTCCGGGTGCAGCGTTCTTGGCTACATCCTCTACACCGGAAACAACGTCGCCCACTTTTGACTTGATGCCGTCAATGGCGCCGCCAGCCTTCGACTGGGCTGCCTTCGCGGCATCACCGGCTGCATTTTCCAAGGAGCCGGCTATTTCTTTGGCTTTTGATTCTACTAATGATCCAGCGGCACCGAAGTTGGATTTCGCATTGGATACAGCCTCCCCCATGGAGGCCTTGGCTTCAGCCATCACTTGGTCAAGCTTTCCTCGTGTCTCTGCCAGTAACTTTTGTGTCGGCAGGTCAACGTTTTGCTTGGTGACATCAGCGACATTCTTCAGGTCTTTTGTCATTGAACCCAAATCAGGGGCTTTCATGTCTTTTGTCACTGAACCCAAGTCAGGGGCTTTCATGTCTTTTGTCACTGATCCCAAGTCAGGAGCTTTCATGTCTTTGGTTATTGAATCCATGCCAGGGGCTGCGTCGTTGACGATGGAGTCGAACTCTGGGAACTTCATAGGTTATATATTAATAAGGTATAAGGACGGGAAAACATAGTAGGAGTTTCCGGCTCAGTTTTTGTGCCGGAAACTCCAGAGAGGTGCGGGCGATTAGTTGTCAATCGTCCAACGGTTGTTGTGACGTGCGTTGCCGATGGAAATCTCCTTGGCCGAGATGCAGAACTCCTCGAACTGCTGGACCTCGTTCTTGTTGTCATACGTCTCAGCGTATTCTACCATGTAGCCCTCCTTGAAGTCGAGGTGCTTCATCTCGCCACCCTGACGGTTTGGCCATGAGATGGTGCCGCTTTTCGACATGTATGTGTCGCACATCCACTCGAGCAAATCGGTGTTGCCGTCATCGTTTGACTTTACCTTGAAGTAGATCTTTCCACCACGTGTGGTGCCAGTGGGCTGACCTTCAACGTCAGTCTGCTGGTTCAGTTCGTAACGAACATACATAATCTCGCGCTCAGCGATGCCGTCGGCATTGAGCGTAACAACTCTTTGTGCTGCCATAATTTTGATTTTTTTAGGGGTTAATAATAATTGTTAATTATAAAAAGGTTTATTGTACGTTCTGATCCCACTCCACGCCGGCTGTGCCGTTGTGACCGGTCAGTTCGATGAAGAAGTTCTTTGCTGCGAAGAAGGGCTTCAGTTCCACCTCGATCTTGATGTCCTTCGTCTTCGGATCCTGATTGATGCTCTTCAGGTTGTAGTTCTCGATGAGCTTGCCGGGACCTTTGTAGTCGCTCAAGAAGTCGTGAACGGCCTGCATTAGCTCTGCCTTCACGCTGGAGTTCCAGTTGATGAACGCCTCGTCGTTGAAGAAGTTCTGGAACACCTTGCCGATCCAGTCGAAAGTGCGGACGATGGGGTATTCCTGCAGACCGAGCGTAGCGCCGTTGTAGAGAGAACGGTTCGAGAAGGCCATGGTGCGACCTTCTTCCTCGACCATTGGGATGACACCTTGGTCAATGAGTGCTGCAATCTCTGACTTGCGCAAATCCAGGCGAGACCCCTTGACATTGCTCAGCGTACCGTACTTCTTACCGGCGCAGCCCTGTGCGATGACGGTCTCATCGGTATTGGTCATACGGCCTGCCAGAGCTGCAGAACCGGGGATGTAGAGGTCATCGTCCTCGTCAGCCAGTTCTGACTTCTTGCGGCCCAACAGGTAGTTACAGGTCATGACCACGTTGGCCATCTTTGCTTCCTGTCCCATCATGTTAGCATCGTCAAGTTCTTCCTTCAGCATTTCGAAGTTCATCGAGTCCTTGAAGTCGGTGAGCATGATGACCTTGTTGCGATAGGCTGTGTCGGCCCACATGCGGATGGTGTTGGCATCGCCTAAGTAGCCTGGTACGATGAGCAGAGAGTAGTTGTTCTTCAGACTCAGACGGTCGTAGAAGCGCTCCAGCTCGTCACGGATGGCTTTGGTATCATCAGAATCATGATATTCCAGTTCCTCCTTGTTGACGTTCATCAGCGTCAGACAGTCAATCTTTCCCTGTCCGGCATTGGCGAAGAACGAGTCAAGTGAGCGGTATGTCACCTCTAATTTCTTAATCTCATCATGTATGCTGAACAGGTTGTTCTTCAAGTTGGTCTCTGCCTTGTCGCGCTTGGCAGTACACTGCTCGATAATCTGCATGGGGTCGGTGCCGCCGGCTTCCAGGATGTTGACCCAGAGTTCCAACTCGTTCTTCAGTTTCTTACGACTGTCCTTATAGGCCGTGTCAGAGAGGAATATGTTCTTAACGGCCTTGCGGCGCGGATCCATGTTTTCCACGCCCTTGATGAGACCTTTCACCATCTGAAAGCCGCCAAATTTGTTGAGGCCGTCCAGACTCTGCTGCAACAGCGCCGCAGGGTTCTCCACTTTTTCTCTCTCACGGAGTTCTACCGGCTGGGCTTGTTCTTCTTTTTTCAGTTCTTCAGCTGCCATAGTTTTTTGTCATTTTTAGTTTTTCACTTTTCACTTTTCACTTTTCACTTCTCACTTCTTCTGTTACTCAGCCTCTTCAAGCTCGGCCAGTAGCGACTTGAGTGCATTCTTCAAGTTGCCACGGGCAGCCTCGTCCTTGAGGGCATTGCGCAGGGATTTGTTCTTCTCCAACTGGCGGATGACCGAGTTGTAGGCATCTACCTTGTCCTTGGCGGCACCCATCAGTTCACTCTGCTCGATGAGATTCTCGTCCTCGAAATCCTTGAGCGACTTGAAGTCGAAGTCCTCGTAAACAGCGCCTCCTTCTTCGTTCTCGAGAGCGATACCCTTCTTGCTGGGCTGGAAGTGCTCAAAGACATCTTTCATGCTTTTTGCCTTGAAGCCTTCGCGCTCGTCGTCGCTCTGTGGGGCTTCGTCGGTAAACTGGTCGGCATACAGGGCACGGTTCTGCGGGAACTCGATGATACCGTCCTGTGCTTCTACGTCAAGCACCTTACTAATAACAGTTTTTCTTGCCATTGTTGTTGGTTTTATTGGTTAATAAATAAATATGTTTTTTCTTGTTTACTCCTCGGTCTTCTCCTGATTCTTGTCAGTCCCGGGCTGTGGAGTCGGAGCCTTCTTTGGTGCTGGTGCCTCTTGCTTGGGAGCCTCTTCGCTCTCAGGCTGTCCGTCGTCAATGTCCCATTGTATCTGCTTGTTCTCCTCGTCGTATTTCATCGTGACAGTGTCGCCAGGTACGATGTCGCCGGCAATGATGAGCTTCGACAACGGTCGGCGAATCTCCTTTCGGATAATGCCTAAAATGGGACGTGCACCATAATGGGCATTGAAGCCTACGCTGGTCACATATTTGCGTGCCGATTCGTCTATCTCGAGCTTGATGTTCTGCTCGTTCAAGGTCTTCAGCAGGTTCTTGATGTGTATGTCGAAGATGCGGTTGATCATCTCCGGCGTAATCGGTGAGAAGGGCACGATTTCAGTCAGACGGGCCAGGAACTCAGGACGGAAGTTGCCCTGCATGACCTCAAGCAACTGGTCGTGAGTGGGTACGTGACCTTCGCCAAACGATTTGAAGATGTACTCCGAACCAATGTTTGAAGTGAAGATGATGAGCGAGTTAGAGAAGTCGCCCACGCGGCCCAAGCGGTCGTGCAGCTTGCCCTCGTCGAGAATCTGCAGGAACAGGTCGAACACCGATTTGTGAGCCTTCTCAATCTCGTCAAACAGCACAACGCTGTAGGGGTGCTGACGAATCTGGTTGACTAGCAGACCACCTTCCTCGTAACCGACATATCCCGGAGGCGCACCGTAGAGCAGTGCCACGGAGTGCTCTTCTTTGTACTCCGACATGTCGAAGCGCAGCATGGCCGTCTCGTCATCGAAGAGGAAGTTGGCCAGCGACTTGGCCAGCTCAGTTTTACCAGTACCCGTCGGGCCGAGAAAGAAGAATGAACCCATCGGCTGTCCCTTCTTGTTGAGTCCTGAACGGCTCTCGAAGATGGCATCGAGGATACTCTTGATGGCGTGGTTCTGGCCGACGACACGCTGGTGTAGTATCTGCTCGGCGTTGCCCAGCTTCTCACGCTCCTCGCTCTGTATGTTACCCATAGGTATGCCAGTCATCTTTGCGACAACGTCGCGGACGGCTTCCTTCTTGAGAGTGTTCTGGGACTCCTGAGGCTCCTGGGATTCCTGGGCGAGGGCGGCCATCTCGTTGGCAATCTTTGCCGAGGCCATGGCACGGTCGAGCAGGTCGAGTGCCGATGACGGCAGACGGCGGTCGGGCATGTAGCGCTTGGCCAGACGTACAATCTCTGCTGGCACCTCGTCGTCGATGGCCATCTTGTGGAACTCCTCGTAGCCTTGGCGTTTGGCCTGGATGATGGCCACAGCCTGCTCCTCGTTAGGCTCCTCGACGGTAATCTTTTCGAAGAACGAAGTCAGTTCCTTGTCCTTTTCAATATCCTTTGTATAGCCGTCAACAGTCGATGTGATGACCACCTGCAGTTGGTTCTTCGACAACAGACGCTTCAGTCCGGGAAGAATGCCGTTGAGTGTTGACTGCTTGTCCTCTACGCGGTGGAAGTTCTCGATGACCAGCAGCGGCTGAGCCTGGTTTGCCAGATTCTCTGTTACCTGCTTGAAGCGGTCTTCAATCTCGCCCTTGTAGCTGACACCCTGACTCAAGGTTATCAGGTCCAGCTCGAACGGCTGTAGAGCCTGTAGCGATGCCGGCACCTTGCCGTCGCGTACCCGCTGCAGAATGCCGTAGATAAGACTGCTCTTGCCGACGCCTGTCTCACCTACTATCAGCAAGTTGGCACGGTCCTTGCGTGCCAAAACTTCCGTGATAGAGAGTATCTCGCTGTCAAAGCCGATGACGGGAGCTTCGGGCAGTTCGCCCAGCATATCGACGCAGTAGTCGTCGGTGGGTGTTGCAGCTCCCGATACTTTGCTGCTTGTGGGAGTTGAGGATGTGGCAGCTTTGGCGGGTGCTCCCGACTGCAGCTGCTTTAAGATTTTGTCGGCCTGTAGCGGCAGTGTCTTCAGCTGTTCGTATGAGAAGCCGATGCCCGGTGATACGAGCGATGCCAACAGACAGGGTGCGGTAATCTCTGCCAGTCCGCACTTTTCGCTGATGTCCTTAGCCTCCTTGATGACTTGTTCTGTGTCATGCGACAGCTCAATGCCTTTCATGCCGTAGGGCGACTTGTCGCACTGCTTCATGCGCATGTCGGCCCAGTCCACCAGATAGTAGTAATCCTCGTCCAGTGTGTCCTCGATGTAGTTCACAAGACCTGCGCTCTTGTGCAGCAGGGCACGGAGCAGATGGGCAGGCTCAATTTTCGGCGACTTGTTGTCGTTCGCAAATGACTGGGCTATGTGTAGCACGTCAAATGGTAGGTTTTCTAATAGCTTGGAGTACTTATCCATAATATTAAGTTATTGGTTGTGGTTTTTTTCTTCTTATTAAATAGCTTGCAGGCTTTTCTGCGGCACGTAGGTGATGGCTACGGCAGCTACGCCGTCAATCTGTACGACAACATATTTGTTGTTTTTGATGCGTTTGATCACTCCTTCCACGCCGGCGAAGTATCCGTCAACGACCCTTACACGTTTTCCGGGCTGGGCCATGAAACTGCCGTACTTTAGGTATTTTACTTGGTCATCTCCGACGCTGGCCACCCGCATGAAGTTTTCCATCTGCCTGTCGGGCACGCGGATAATCTGCTGGCTTTTGCCGTCCTCTGACGGTTTCATCATGTATCGCAGTGGTGTCAGCTCCCGGTTTGTCATCTTCATGTCGGTCAGTTTCTCCTGTGTTGTACGTATGAAGATCAGGTTGTGTATAGCTGGTACCAAAGCAATCTTGCCGTTGTCGCCATTTCCTGTTACTTCGTAGTGCATGGGAACGAAATTCTCAATGCCCAGTTCGTCGAGGCAGGCTTTTATCTTCAGCTCCCGTTGGTAGGTGACCCGCATGGGGAACCATTCTGTTGTCGCAGCCGTTTCTGTCAATTGCTATAGTTTGTCGCCAGACACAAAACAAGGGGGTCACCGCATTTTTGCATGCGGAGCCAACAGACGGATTATCCGCTGTTTACGTCCCTTCATCTTTTGCACTGACATCCAGTAACACCAATGAATAGCTTGATAGTTTTGCCTTATAAGGCACTATTTAGGTGCAAAGATAGCTAAAAAAAACGAATAACCAAATATTCTGTTCTAAAAATCTACAAAAAAAGTACTTTCTTCGCTTTCGACTTTCAGATTATTTCCGTATCTTTGCACGCGCATAACAAGTAAGTGTAAATAAAGTAATAGTATGAAGACATTTTTGAACGTCGGCGACATCGGACCGTTGGAAAAGGCTCTGGCCGAAGCACAGGAGATTAAGAACAACCGTTTCAAGTATCAGCATTTGGGTAAGAACAAAACCCTAATGATGATTTTTTTCAATAATTCACTGCGTACACGTCTCTCAACACAGAAGGCGGCGATGAACTTGGGCATGAACGTCATTGTGCTTGACGTGAATGCCGGGGCTTGGAAGTTAGAGACCGAGCGCGGTGTCATTATGGACGGCGACAAGTCGGAGCATCTTCTGGAGGCCATCCCTGTTATGGGCTGCTACTGCGACATTATCGGCGTGCGGTCGTTTGCAGGACTCACCGACCGTGAGTATGACTACGCCGAGACGGTGGTCAACCAGTTCATCAAGTACAGCGGACGTCCCGTCTTCGCTATGGAGACCGCTACGGTTCACCCGTTGCAGGCTTTTGCCGACCTTATTACTATTGAGGAATATAAGAAGGTGAGTCGTCCGAAGGTGGTGCTGACGTGGGCACCTCATTGCCGAGCATTGCCCCAGGCCGTCCCCAACTCGTTTGCGCAGTGGATGAATGCTGCCGACGTCGATTTCGTCATCACGCACCCCCAGGGCTATGAACTTGACCTGAAGTTTGTGGGTGATGCCCGTGTGGAGTATGACCAGCGCAAGGCTTTCGAAGGTGCTGACTTTATCTATGCCAAGAACTGGTCGAACCCTGGAGTTACCAATCCTGAAGATTATGGTAAGATTACCAGCAAGGATATGTCGTGGACGGTGGACGAGAAGCACATGTCGTGGACGAATGACGGCAAGTTTATGCATTGTCTGCCCGTTCGTCGAGGTCTCATCGTGACCGACGATGTCATAGAAAGTCCCAACAGCATTGTCATTCCGGAGGCAGCCAACCGTGAGATTTCCTGCTCGGTGGTGCTGAAGCGGATGCTGGAGTCTCTGTGACACTCTTGCAGGATAGTTTAAAAATTTCGTTCGAAGTCTGTTTGCGTGCAATAATCAGCCTTTGGCTGCGTTATATATTAGTATGCACAGGCTTTACACCACCTTCTATGCAGTTATGGCAGCCGTGCTCCTCATGGGGTGCGGTGCCGATTCTGCTGTGAAAAAAGGTGACAAGTTCTATGCCCTTGGCGAGTATTACGATGCCGCCGTTCAATACAAGAAAGCATACGCTCAGACCCCGGCAAAAGACCGCAAACTCCGTGGACAGCGGGCTATGAAGATGGCCGACTGCTACCGCCGCATCAACAATACGCAGCGGGCCGTGGCGGCCTACAACAATGCCGTTCGTTTCAAACAGCAGGACTCGCTGACGCAGTTCTTCCTCGGCCAGTTGCTGATGAAAAGCGGTGACTACCGTGGTGCCGGGAAGGCGTTCCAGGTGGCTGTCGATAGTCTGCGTTATACGGACAGTCCTTACCTACAACTGGCAAAGGAGGGCGTTGAGGCAGCCAGGATGGCGCCGGAGTGGAAGAGCGAAGGCTCGAAATATACGGTGAAGCGCGAGGATTTGTTTAACTCCCGTCGTTCTGACTATTCACCCATGCTGGCTGGTGATGATAACGACCAGCTATACTTCAGTTCCACCCGCAATCAGGCGCAGGGTGACGAACTGAGCGGTATTACAGGTACGAAAAATGCGGACATCTTTTTCTCGCAGAAGGATGACAAAGGCAAATGGGGTAAGCCCCAGACCATCGACTCCGAACTGAACACGTCGTTCGACGAAGGTGCCTGCTCGTTCTCGCCCGACGGCAAGACGATGTACTTGACGCAGTGTAAGACTGACCCTGAGTATCCCCGTTATGCTGTCATCTGCAAGTCACAGCGTTCCGATGCTTCCTGGGCGAAAGCCACAGAGGTGACCGTCACGAAGGACACACTCTCGACCTTTGCCCATCCTGCCGTGTCGCCCGACGGTCAGTGGCTCTATTTCGTGAGCGACATGCCTGGTGGTATGGGTGGTTACGACATCTGGCGTGTTGAATTGCTGCAGAATGGAGTAGGGGCTGTCGAGAACGTCGGCGAGCCTGTCAATACGGTTGGTAATGAGATGTTCCCCACCTTCCGCCCCAACGGCGATCTCTATTTCTCTTCTGACGGCCATCCAGGACTAGGCGGGCTGGACATTTTCATTGCAAAACCGACCGAAAGTGGCACGTATCTCTTAGAGCATCCTGGCTATCCGCTGAACTCACAGGGCGATGATTTCGGTATGACCTTCGAAGGGCTGCACAACCGTGGGTTCTTCTCGTCAAACCGTGGCGATGCCAGGGGCTGGGATCACATTTTCTCTTTCGAGAAGTCCGAGGTGCTGGTCACGGTCAAGGGCTGGGTATATGAGATGGATGGTTACGAGTTGCCTGCCGGGCAGGTTTATATGGTGGGCAACGACGGCACCAACGTCAGACTGAATGTTAAGGGCGACGGCTCGTTTACTCAGGAAATACAGACGGGTGTCGATTACGTGCTGCTGGGCACCTGCAACGGCTACCTGAACCACAAGGAAGAGCTGCGTGTAGATACGGCCACAGTGTCAAAGGAATATGTGTTGCAGTTCCCCTTGGCAAACATCTCGGCTCCGGTGCTGATAGAGAATATCTTTTACGATTTTGACAAGGCCACGCTGCGCCCTGAGTCGGCTACGGCACTTAATGAACTGGTCAAACTGCTGAACGAGAACCCGAACGTGACCATCGAGCTGTCGGCGCATACCGACTATAAAGGCTCCGATCAGTATAACGAACGCCTTTCGCAGCGACGCGCCGAGAGCGTGGTAAACTACCTCATAGAGCACGGCATTGCTGCCGACCGTCTCACACCTAAGGGCTATGGCGAAGGTAAGCCGAAAACCGTCAAGCGGAAGGTGGCAGCGAAATACCCGTTCTTGAAGGAAGGTGATGTCCTGACTGAGGCGTTTGTCACCGCTTTGAAAGATGAGGAACAGCAGGAACAGTGCAACCAGCTGAACCGCCGTACGGAGTTCACTGTGCTGCGTACGACCTATGGAATGTTTGACGAAGAAGGAAAACTTAAAAACCAGCCGACGCCTTAGTCAAACACATACCGCAAACCGCGCTTGCCTGAAAAGAGAAGCTCGCTGGCAATCACGATGCCTACGGTAGCCACTGAAACCATGAATAGCAGCACCTGCTGCTGCGTAGGCAGGTTGTTCGACAGTGTCTGCAGTGCAAAGCCCACGGTTTCCCAGCCTCGCATCAGTACAAACAGCACGATGGCCGCCACGATGCAGAATGCCGTCCACAGACGGCTCAGTTTCTTAGTGTCACGCTTCGGCAACTGTTGCGTCACCCGTTTCGTGAAGCCGTCGTCAGGCACCTGCATTTCCTTCATGGGTTGGAACAGCTGTTCCAGAAGTTCGTTATCTGTCATATCCGTTCTGTCTTAAGTAGTTAGCTAATTTCTCCTTGCCGCGCTTCAGGTGCGATTTCACCGTACCTGTCGGCATGTCCGTGATTTTGGCAATCTCATCGATGGCATAGCCGTCGATGAGCTGTAGGGTTATACACGTCCGCTCCTCGTCACGCAGCAGGGAGAGGGCGCGGTAGATGTCTATTTGCAGTGTCGTGCTTTGGCGTTGAGGGACCGCATCCATCAGACCTTGTATCCGCTCGTTTGTCTGTGCTTCCAAGCTCTTGCCCCCCTTTTCAGAACGCTTGTAGTCGTACCACACGTTATAGGCTATTCGTGTCAGCCAGGTTAGGAAAGATGAGGTGCCACGGTACTGGCCGATATGGGTGTACGCTTTCAGAAACGTGTCCTGGGCCAGGTCGTCGCTCAGGGCCTCGTCACCTGATGTCTGGCTCAGGAAAAAGCGGCGCACTGGCGACTGGTACTGTCGCACCAGTTGGTCAAAGGCACGCTTGTTGCCCATCACCGCTACCTGTGTTGCAAGAGCTATGTCGTTAAGCCGTCCCATGCGTGCCGCTCCTCATTCCACTGTTCTCACCGCTTTTCCGGCATCACTATCCACAGCACGATGTAGAGCAGCACACCGCTGAAAGCCGTGAAGATGGTCAGAAAGGCGTAGGCCACACGGACCAGTACGGGGTCGAAGTCAAAGTATTCGGCAAGTCCGGCACATACACCGGCTAGGACTTTGTCATTAGAGCGCATCAGTTTCTTTTCCATAATGTGCAATTATTTATGTGTTTTTATTGTTTGTTGTTTGTTTTCACAATAGCCAGCTTGCCCAGTCCGATCACCGTCACCAAGATGCCGATGCCGATGCCTAACGTGCTACCTACATAGCCGAAGAAGGCCAGCAAGCCGACGCCGAGGAATGTCTGGCGGATGCCTTTCTGGCGCAGCTCGTCATCGCTGTCGCGGTGCTCGTCCAACAGCTGGTCTGGTATGGGCTGTCCGTTCTGCATGGCCATCTGTGCCAACTTCATTTTCTGCTTCCTGCTCTTATAAATAAAGAAGAACAGCACGGCGAGGATGACTACTGGGGCTATGACGAAGATAATCACCAGAATGGCCAGCACGAAGGCCATGCCCTTCATCCCCTCGATGCCGATGTTGCCAAAGATGTCGTTGGCGATAGAGTTTCCAGTGGCCGAGTAGCCCCCTATCCGGTGATGACGACTGACTACTGTCGAATCTGCCACATCAGTGGTGTCGCTGAATGCCTCCACAGAATCCTGCATGGTCGTGTCCACCAGTTCGTGCCCGTCCTTCGGAGACTGTCCTTGTGCCATGACTGTCTGTCCCGTTCCAAGCGTGAGCAGCATGGCGATTGCAATAATGTGATTCTTCATTTTCTGTCCTTTTTACTCGTTTCTTTTGTCTGTTTGACGTGACAGATGCCACAAAAGTTGCAAACTTTGAGAAAAAATGCAATTTGGTGATAAGGGAGTTCTCCGCTGCGGAGAACTCCTTGAAGTTAGGTGATTGCGAAACTAAAAAACTTTATTTGTCTTACCTGATGCTCAGCACAATGATTGACTTGGCGGGCACCTGGATGGTGAGCGTGTTTTTCTTCAGCTTGGCATTCTTGAAGGGCTGGGGCGACACGACCGCCGGGTGCTGGAAATCGTTGAAGTCATCGACTTTCTTCGAAGTGAGGATCTCGCCGCTGACGCTCTTTGCCTGATAGCCGTCGAGACTGAAGTTGGTGGTCTGGTCCTTGTCGAGACTGACATTGGTGATAGCCAGCACCAGGCTGCCGTCAGTGGTCTTAGCGGCAGAAGCCGAGAGCATGGGGCAGGGGCGGTAGCCGGCATCCTTGGAATCCTCTTTCTGCTTGAAGTAGGCCTTGCTCACCTGGATGGTCTCAGTGGGCAGGTCAACAGGCAGGTAGGTGGCTTCCTGGAACGGTGTGTACATCTTAAAAACATGGTAGGTCGGCGTGAGCACCATGTGTCCTGTGCCCTCCTGGTCGGTCAAGATCATCGACTGCAGCACGTTCACAATCTGTGCGATGTTTGCCATCTTTACACGGTCGGTATATTTGTGGAACACGTTCAGTGACAGCGCAGCCACGAAGGCATCGCGCAGGGCGTTTTGCTGATACAGGTGGCCGCTGACAGTGCCGGGCTCCTCGTCCCACCAGGTGCCCCACTCATCGACGAGCAGGCCGACTTTGCCATCGGGGTCTTTCTCGTCCATGATGGCCTTGTGCTTCTTGATGACCTCCTCAATCTCCAGGCATTTGCCCAGAGCCCAATAATACTGGTCGTTGTCGAACTTCGTGGCCGAACCCTTCGGTCCGTCCCAGCCTGAGCAGGTATAATAATGTAGGGAAACACCCTGCATGCGGTTGCCAATCTTGTCCATCAGCACCTCCGTCCACTTATAGTCATAGTCCGAGGCACCACTGCCGATGCGGTAGAGCTTGTTGCCGGTATAGTCGCGCAGGTAGGTGTTGAACTTACGGAACTCGTCAGAGTAGTATTCTGGTGTCATGTTACCACCGCAGCCCCAGGCCTCGTTGCCGATGCCGAAATACTTCACATGCCAAGCCTTTTCACGACCGTTCTGACGACGCAGACGGGCCATTGGTGTATCGCCGTCGCTGGTCATATACTCCACCCACTGGGCCATCTCCTTCACCGTGCCTGAACCGACATTTCCGCTGATGTAAGGTTCGCAGTCCAACATCTCGCAGAGGTTCAGGAACTCATGCGTACCGAAGGAGTTGTCCTCGATAGTGCCGCCCCAGTTGTTGTTGCGCAGTGACGGACGCTGGTCCTTCGGGCCGATGCCGTCCATCCAGTGGTAGTCATCGGCAAAACAGCCGCCCGGCCAGCGTAGCACGGGCACCTTCAGTGCCTTCAGTGCCTCGAACACATCCTTGCGGTAGCCCTTGATGTTGGGAATCTTGGAGTCCTCGCCCACCCAGAGTCCGCCGTAGATGCAGGTGCCGAGGTGTTCAGAGAACTGTCCGTAGATCTCACGGTTAATCTTGGCTCCCGCCTGGTCAGCGTGAACCGTTGCCTTGACGCTCTCGCCTGCTGAGGCGGCAGCGGTAATGGCCAGTGTGAAGGCCGTAGTCAGAATTGTTTTTTTCATTGTCTTAGGGTGTTATTGCATACTTCGGCGCAAAGTTACGAAAAAACGAGGAAAATGCAAAAGGAAAACTCGTTTTTCTTTTGCTATTCCGAGTACTCCATCCTTAAATCCGTCCATAAATTCCGCTGTTGTAAAACTTTTCATGTTAAAATGTTTGTTGTTTCAAAAAAATAACGTATATTTGCACGCGAAACCTGAAATTAAGTGTAATTACTATTAACTAATTATTATTTATATGAGAAAATTTAGACTTTTAATGGTTTTCCTCTCATTATTGGGGGGAGTGATTTCTGTTAAAGCGCAGACAGATGTCACGGCAACGTACCTAAAAAATGCGGATTTTGCCTCAGGTGAACCTATTGATAATGGTGTGTGTACCTATGGCGCTGACATGGATGGTAATCATACAACGTATCATGGCCCTCAAGCCATTCCCGAGTGGACTAATGCAAGTGTTGGTTATGAAGCAAATGGTTATGCCAATTGTGCACTTGCAAGTGGCGTGTTTGCTTATGGTGGAACTCCTTGGCTTGCTGGTTCTGGAAATGTTGCACCTGCTACCGGCCCCGATGGCAATGCCGGTCAGGCAGCAGGTCTTTGCGCAGTATGGAGTGCAAGCATTCAATACACTCAAGCTGTAGAACTCCCTGCAGGTAGTTACACGATAAGGTTCAAGGTGTACAATACCACAACAGGTAACGGAAATAGTTCCGGTGTAATCAATGCAGACCTTTTTGGCTTTGTGGAAAACGGTGGGACAACTCACTATGCCCCGAACAACACATTTGCCATTGGACAGTGGTCAACCGTTGCGGTAAGCTTTACTTTAAAGGAGAAAACTGCCGGTAAGATTTCGATGGGTTATGCTGCTGCCAATGCTGGCAGTGGCGCAATGCCTCACCTGTTCGTTGACAACGTGCAGATCCTGATGAACTCAAAAGTTAAAGACTGTACCGATATGGTGAATGCCACAGGATGGGTAGGTGTTAATGATGGTTATCATGGTGGTGCAATCAATACTGCACGACAATATGGCGACAAGAGCGTAGGCCGTCACATGTACCAGACTGTCGCCGGATTGGATAAAGGTACGTATGAATTGGCTCTCTATTGTATCTCCCAGAAGGAATGGAATGGTACTCTTGCAAAGGATGCAGGCGATGTAGCCTATGTGTTTGCTGACAATGGCAAATACGAACTCAAGGAATGGGTTAACGCACGTGCACGTGCTGGCTATCCAGGTGACGAAAACTTAGGAATTTACACCATCAGTGGTGTAGAGGTGACAGAAGACGGAACTTTGACGATTGGTATGGGTCTCAACAAGGCTGACTTGGCCGAATGGCACCATATACAGATTAAGTCACTTGTCCGCACGAACATTGACCTCTCTGACTTAGTTCAGGGATATTTGTCTGCTCTCTCTACAGCTAAGGAAATCGCTGCAAAGACAGACAAGATGGCAACTGCCAGCAGACAAAATGTAATAGACGCTATTGATACGTACGATGAGGGAAAAGTTGATAAAGGAGATGCTGATGCTTTGGAGACAGCAATTGAATCACTGGAAGAAGCCGTTAAAAAGGCAAACATTTCCCTCGCCAGCTATGCCACCATCGCCAATGGCTCAATTCCCAATGACAAAATTGATGGCTGGGTATGCGAAAACAAAAATGAATTTCGTGTCAACACTTGGTCAACAGAAAGTGGTCCTAACTTAGATGGGGCAACACGAGGCCTCTATGATGGAACAGGAATGGTAGTTCCGTTCATCGAGAACTGGGTAGCTCAAGGTAGTTACCTCGGTGCGGGCAAAGTGTATTACAAACTTGAGGGTCTGGAACCAGGTGAGACGTTTTATGCACAGGCCCTCGTTCGTTCTTACAACGAGAAGGACAGCAATGCACCCAATGGTCCCAACTTCTTTATTAATGACGTGACGACAAGCCTCTCTGCCGCCGGTATAACATTCCCCTATAACAGCATGTCGGGTATCTTTGCAACATTAGGTAATACCGCTACAATTGGCTCAGATGGTACTTTGAAACTTGGCGTTGATATTGCCAATGACCGTAACTACAACTGGGTAGCCTTCAAGGACGTGCGCATCATGACCATTCCTGATGCTATTGCCTATCTGGTCAATGAGGCTGAGGCACTGAGTGACAGACTGTACTCATCTGATGCAAAGGCCATCTTGAAGAGTGCGATTGACGCCAACCAAAGCGGAACGGACGAAGTCGCTATTAAAAATCTTCGGGAAGCTATGGGTAGGGCTGTCATTGCCAATCGCGTCACCTTCACAGGCTCATACTATGTGCAGAACGCCGAATCAGGCAAGTATATGGCTGCTGGCCATGACTGGGGTACTCGCGGTATCGTGAACGTGACTGGCCTCGACCTGACCCTCGCTGCTAACAACACAACTCGCACCGTGACCTTCGACTCACAGGTTTCAAACGGCGGAGACAGCCATTTCTTTGGCAGCAACCTTTACATGGATAGTGGAGCATTCGGCTGGATTATCGAACAGATGGGTGAAGACACCTACAGCATCAGTAACGGTGGTCAGTATGTGGGAGTCGATGCTGATGACAATCTCGTTATGACTAACACCCCCGTGGCTTGGAAATTCCGCACTTTCAATGACCGTATTGCAGACTTGGCCGAGGCTTCCGGGAACAATGGCGTGGATGCTACTTTCTTGCTGAAGGATCCCAATTTCGGGCGTAATGACCTGCGTGTCAGTGCGTGGACGCAGACGGGTGTCAAGAACCTCAGTGGCGGTAATAACGTCAACAACTGTGCAGAGTCTTACCACTCAGCATTTAACATCAGCCAGACTGTTAAGGGTGCCCCCACTGGTATCTACCAGCTGAAAGCACAGGGCTTCTACAGTCCAGCTGAAGGCACAAACGAGGATGCACCATTATTATATATTAACGATGAGAGTGTGCTCCTTCTTAAAAAGACTGGCAGCGAAGGATCTATGGAGGCTGTGTCTGAGTCGTTCAGCAATGGTCTCTATGATGAGAAGAGTGTTGATTGCAAAGTGACAGGTGATATTACGGTCGGAATCAGGGGTACAGCCACCCAGCAGTGGGTCATCTTCGACAACTTCCGTCTGACCTACTACGGTCCGATTCCTGCTGACGAGTCGTTGATGGAGCCTGTACTTGCCACGGCTAACAAGCTGGCTGCCGATGACAACAAGACAGAGGGCAAGGAGGATCTGAATAAGGCCATCACAGCCGCAAGTGCAGCCTATTTCAACAGTAATTCATACACCTATGACGACTTTAAGGCAGAGGTTGACAAGCTTCAGGCTGCTATCGATGTGTTCAGAAAGCTTTACAACGTTGCCTTTAACGGTGAATATTATATCCAGAACGCCACCTCAGGCAAGTATATGGCTGCCGGTCATGACTGGGGTACACGTGGTATTGTGAATGAGATGGGCCTCAACCTGACTCTCGCTGCTGATAAGAATACCAATAAGGTAAGCTTTGACTCACAGGTTTCCAACGGCGGAAACAGTCACTTCCTGAACGAAGGCCTCTACATGGACGGCGCTGCCGACCAGTGGTACGTTGAGAAGATGGGCGAAGACACGTATAGCATCAGTAACAACAACGGCCCACAGTATATTGGTGTGGATGGCGATGACAACCTGGTGCTGGTGGGATCGCCCGTGGCATGGAAGTTTGTCAAGGCTGCAGACGTTCTCGCAGCCCGTATGGCAACAATGGACGCTGCTACACCCGACAACGGCGTTGACGTGACGTTCCTGCTGAAGAACCCGAATTTCAACCGCAACGACCAGCGTGTCAGCGGTTGGGCTGTTAGCGAAGACTGCACGAACAAGAATCTCAATGGTGGTAACAACGTGAACAACTGTGCTGAGTCTTATCACTCAACATTTACCATCAGCCAGACGCTCAACAATGTTCCTGACGGCGTTTACGGCATGAAGGCCCAGGGCTTCTTCCGTCAGGATGGAACCAATGCGGAAGCTAAGCCTGTATTCTTCATCAACGACGCAACTCAGGCCATAGCTCTGAGGAGCGGCAGTGAGAATAGTATGTCTGAGGCCTCCGAGTCATTCACTGCAGGCAAGTACGACATGACTAACGACATCAAGTGTACGGTGAGCAACGGTACATTGACGGTCGGTGTCAAGGGAACAGCCGCCAGCCAGTGGGTCATCTTCGACAACTTCCGTCTGACCTACTACGGACCTGACAAGAGTAAGCTGGGTGACCTCCTTGCCACTGCCAAGGAACTGGCTGCCGACGTCAACAAGCCTGAGGGCAAAGAGGCATTGAATACTGCCATCGCATCGGCCCAGACTGTCTATGACAGCAGCGAGGCTCCGAGCCTTAGCGTATTCGAAGGCGAGGTCAAGAATCTTGAGGATGCCATTGAGGCGTTCAAGAAGACCAACCGCACACCGTTCACAGGTGTATATTATGTGCAGAACGCCACCTCAGGCATGTATATGTCTGCCGGCCACAACTGGGGCACACGCGGTATCGTTGACGAGACAGGTCTCGACCTGACCCTCAAGGCAGACTCCAAGACCAACGAGGTGACCTTCGAGTCACAGGTGTTCAACGGCCAGGACAAGCACTTCCTGAACGATGGTCTCTTTATGGACGGTGCTACATTTAACTGGAGTATCGGCAAGATGAGTGGTGACACTTACAACATCAGCGACGGCAAGAAGTTTATCGGCGTGGACAAGGACAACAACCTGACGCTGGTTGACTCGCCCGTGGCTTGGAAGTTTGTCACTGTGGCCGACCGTAAGGCATCGCTCGATGAGGCTACAGCCGACGATCCTGTAGATGCTACCTTCCTGCTGAAGGGCAGCAACTTCGGTCGTAACGACCAGCGCGTAAAGACATGGGAGCAGACGGGTGTCAAAAATCTCAGTGGTGGTAATGACGTCAACAACTGTGCAGAGTCCTTCCACTCACCCTTCACCCTGAGCCAGACGCTTAGCGAGATGCCAATCGGCATCTACGAACTGAAAGTGCAGGGATTCTATCGTCAGGACGGCGATGTGTCGGAGGATGCTCCTGTATTCTTCATGAACAGCGAGACGCAGCCCGTCTCTCTGAGGACGGGTACTGAAAACGACATGAAGGCTGTTTCCGAAGCGTTCACCGCAGGCTTGTACGACATGGAAGAGCCTATCACATGCACAGTAACAGACGGTACGATCAAGGTCGGTATCAAGGGGACAGCCGAGAACCAGTGGGTCATCTTCGACAACTTCCGTCTGTTATTCTACGGACTGGCCGAGGAAGATATTACTGAACCGCCAGTGGCACATAAGGATCTTGTCTATACTGGCGAGCCTCAGGTACTCATCACTGCAGGTAGTCACGAGGTGGGTCAGGTGCAGTACTCGACCGACAAGGAGAACTGGTCAACGGAGTTGCCTACAGCTACCAGTGCCGGCACCCACAGCGTATGGTATCGCGTGGTGGACGAGAACGGCATGCCTTTGCTCTCTGTGAAGAGAATCAATGTCAGAATTGCACCTGCCAGCGTTCCCAAGCTCTTCGACGTGAAGATTGCTGAAACGGAGTACACTTACGACGGTACAGCCAAGGAACCCGAAGTCACTGTGACAGGTGGCATTGGAAAACTGACGGAAGGTACGGACTACGTCATATCCTATGAAGACAATACGCATGCAGGTACTGCCAAGGCCGTCGTTACCGGTCAGGGCAACTACGGTGGCATGATCGCCCTGCCGTTCAACATTGCCAAGCTGCAGCTGACATCGTTTGTACTGACAGACACACTGCTGGTATTTAACGAGAAGGAACAGGTTGTCGGTGCTGACAGCGTTATGGCTGGTGAGATGATGGTTCCGGCCGATGCCTACACCCTCAGCGGCAACGCCCAGGCTGCAGTGGGCATCTATACCGTGACCCTCACGGCCAACGACGACTCTAACTTCGATGGCGAACTTACCGCAGAGTTTGAAATCATAGGCAGTCCTATCGATGTCTGCGACATGACGCTCGAGACCTATCAGTTCATCTACAACGGTAAGGAGAACAAGCCCGGCATCATTGCGATGCTCGGTGACGTACAGCTGACTGAGGGTGTTGACTACACAATAAGCTTTGCGGACAACATCAACGCCGGTACTGCCACGGCCATCATCCATGGTATAGGTAACTACTCCGGCACAAAGGAGGCACAGTTCACCATTACACAGGGACAGGGAAGCCTTGACATGCTGAACAAGGAAGTCAGCGTAGAGTATGGCGGTACACCAATCACTGTGAAGCCCATCGTGCTCCTTGGCGACGGTACCATCCGCTATACATCGAGCAACGAGGCTGTGGCCAGTGTGAACTACTACACAGGTGAGATTACCATCAACAGCGTCGGTCAGACGACTATCACTATCAAGATGAGCAGTACGTCTAACGCCACCGCTGCCTCTACAAGCTATGTCCTGACAGTGACACCAGCTGACGCATCGTTGGTTAACATGGTGAGACTGGGTGTGGGTTACGGTATGCCGTCATTCCAGGTTTCGACCTACCGTGAGACACTGGTTGAGGGCAAGGACTACACGCTGAGCTTCAGAGATCCTCAGGGCCACGCAGTAACGGAGACCGAGATACTGGCAGCACCCGGAGCATACGTCGCAGTGGCAACCCTGAAGGGTAACTTCGAAGGTACCTGCGAGTTGGAGTTCACGGTGTTAGAAATGCCGACAGGTATTGGTACTGTTAACGGTGACGGCAGCGACGGTCCTGTCCGCTACGACATGCAAGGACGCCGTGTTCAGAAGAGCCATCGTGGAATGGTCATCGAGAACGGTAAGAAACGCTACATCAAGAAATAATTAAGTTCCTCACATTTCAAAGGCGGCAAACCGAAGAGGTTTGCCGCCTTTTCGACCTCCAAACATTATGAACAAACATTTTTTATCAGCCATGATACTGACACTGGTCAGTATGACGGTAGCAGCACAAGCTCAAAATAATTATACCATTAGCGGCGACCTGTCAGTAATGACCAGTAAGATTGCCATCCCCGTGAAGGCCGACACGGTGTATATCCTGAATGACTCCACGATGATTACGCCCGCAGGACAGCAACAGGAGAAATACGCTGTGAGGGACGGAAAGTTCGAAATTAGCGGCAGTGTCAGCCGACCCATTTATTCGAACCTCATGGTACAGTTGGAGATAGACTATCAGGGACAAAAGCGTAAGACGATGCAGCCCGTTCCTTTTATTCTCGAACCCGGCAATATCGTGCTGGATAGTGACTGGGTGCTGTTAAAGGGGACACCGCTCAACGATGCAAGCATTGCAATGTGTGAAAAGCTGAATAAGCTGGCTGAGGCTAATGAGAACGAAAAGCTGAAACAGGAAGCCACCAGCTTCGTGAAGTTGCATGCAGCCGACCCAGCCTCCATCTTCGTCATTATGCAGGCGACTAATTTCATGAACGCAAAGGACATTCTGAAATTGCTGGAACTGTGCAGCGAGGACATGCAGCATACCAACACCAACCTCGCCTTGATAAGGGATCGTCTGTTCAAGGAAGCCAATTCGCCTCAGCAGGGCGACAAGTTCACGGACTTCGCCGTGGAGTATGAGGGCAAGACCACCCGCTTCAGTGACTACGTGGGCAAAGGGCAATATGTGCTCGTAGATTTCTGGGCCTCATGGTGCGGCCCTTGCCGTGGTGAGATTCCCAACCTCATCGCTGCCTTTAATAAATATAAGGAAAAGGGACTTCTGGTGCTCGGCGTTGCTGCATGGGACAAGCCCGAGGACACGAAGAAGGCCATCGCTGAAGAGCAGATTCCCTATCCGCAGATCATCAACTCGCAGCGCATAGCTACCGATGCCTACGGCATCAGCGGTATCCCTGAAATCATCCTTTTCGCTCCCGACGGCACCATCCTGGCCCGAGGACTGCGTGGTGCGAACATCGAAAAGAAACTCGCAGAAGTTCTTGGCGAAAAATAACGACCTGGGGCATACTCTTCTGAAACACGGCCCTGTGTTTAGATCAGCAAGGCGTGGCAACCCTGACCGATGATGACCGTGAGGCACTGAATAAGTATATCGTCATGCACGAGCAGCTGGAAATTGACGTCAGTCAATGGCTGTCCTTGATTCCGTTGGCTGCGACCGCATCCTGCGTGACATCTATCTGGCACGTCAGTTCTATCAGTCCATCAACGAGGAAAGTTCAACTAAAACCATTTATTAACCAATGCAACCATTCGCTTAAAATCCTCATCTAAGAAGAGAAAGGGATTGAAATAAACAGCAAAGTGTTTGGCAGTTTGGAGGATTATTATATTTTTGTATCGCACTAAAGGTGTTACCAACGGTCTGCACTCAGATAGAAAACCTTAACCGAAATCTTTTCCACGTCGTCCACGTTTTAGGTCAATCTCGTCGATTCTGATGTTTGACCATGATAATCTTTCATAGTGACAAAGCCCCTTGTGGCGATTGCAGATGATTGCACTGTCCTATGCAGTGCCCCGAAAAGGTCGATAAATAAGGGCTTTTTCAAAAACAAATAACAAATGAGACAAATAGAAAAGCACTATCCAATAAACTGTAGTACCTTTGCGCCCGATTATTTTTTAGCGTAAATCACTATTAATTCAAATAATTATTAAACAACAAAAAAATGAAAAAAGTATTACTATCATGCATGATGCTCCTCGGTTTGGGTGTTAGCGTTTTTGCGGATGAAATGAAACAGTATGTACCTGGCGAGTCGTTCACAAAAGTCTCAGATCTTAAGGAGAACGTTTTTGCGATGGTTCTAGGTGACAAAGCTCTTTATGTAAAAGATGCTCAAAACCTTGGTTTTGATGATTTTTCAAAGGCTTTTTCATCTACGAACGCAGCAGTGTATTTCAAACTTATTGCAATGCCAGCTGATGCTGGTGACGCTCTTAAGGATTATTTCTTGATTCGAACATATACTTTTAATGGAGATGAGTATCACACATGGGGGGATGCTAACAACGGTTTCCTAAATTCACAACCAGCTACAGGTTGGTGTAGTTTTGTCATTTCTGCAGGTGCTAATGGCCATACATATGGACAAGATATTGACAATGGCGCTGTTTGGGATGTACAATATGTTGAGGGGAAAGGCTTTACACTCAAGAATGTTGGAACAGGACTCTATCTAAACAATGCAGGCACTGCAAATAATGACTCTCCTGCCTACTGGAATTTTTGCACATTAGCAGAAGAGTCTGTTGAGAATCCTATTGAACCGGGAACTTACGATGCAACAGATGCCAATACGTCTTTCTTTGCTGATTTCAAGACTATCTCGGAAGATGCAACATGGGACGCTGAGGCTAAAGTTTTTACCAAAACCTGTGGTTGGCAGTGGGATGATGAAGGAGCAGATTTCTCACAATATCGTTATCTCGTAATAACAACTAGCAATAGTCGAGATCAGGCAGGTGACGGTAAAATGTCCATTAAAGACAATAGTGGTAATGTAGTTAGTGGAGATGACTACGGCGAGGATTTCCAAAACATGTGGTTCTCAACATGGAATCATCTCTTCTGCTGCAAGATTGATCTTGAGAAGCTTCGTGCAGAGAAAATGTTTGATTTACACCACGTCAAGGAACTTACCATTGATGGAGGTTCTCATTTCGGAATGGGAGTTGCCTATGCCACAAATACAGAACCAGTTGTTCGCAATCGTTGGGGACAAAATGACGAAGGCTCTTTCCGTTTGAAGGATATTGATCCGGATAAGTTTGGTACCATTTGTCTGCCCTATCAGGCTGCTGTAGCTTGTGCTCAGGTTTACGAAATAGCAAGCGCTTCTGATTATGGAATTACACTTGTAGAATTAAATGGTCTAATGGAAGCAGGCAAACCCTATATTTACAAAAAGAATCCTAATGAGGTCGTATCATGGGTTGACAATGGTAATACAAATTATACAGCAAATACTATTTATTTCTATCAGGCTTCTGCCGCCACTGCAGAATCTCCCGTCGCAAACAATGGTTTGGTAGGTACGTTCGAGGCTACTACTGCTCCCGAGGGTTCTCTCGTGCTGAGCAACAACAGCCTTTACACTGTTAACTCTGATGTTACAATCGGCGCCAACAAGGCATGGATTGATCCCACTGCTGTTACCAGCACCTCCAGAGGTACCGTGTTCCTGAGCTTCGGCGAGGTCACAGGCATCAAGGCTGCCAACGTTGTTGAGACACTGAACGACAGCAAGGTCTTCGACCTGCAGGGTCGCGAAGTAGCCCAGCCCAAGAAGGGCGTATATCTTGTCAGCGGCAAGAAGGTTGTTATCAAATAATTCACAGAAGTATAAACAATAAAATTAAGGTATAAAAGAATTATGAAAAAGACATATATTGTGCCGCAGGTTGAAGAGCTCATCATCGCTGAGAACGAGATGATTTGCACCTCTATCGCAATTGAAGGTACCACAAGTGAAAATAGCATCACAAGTGGTGACAGCCGTCTGATTTTCGAGGACGATGATTTCCTTGATGACTAAACAGCGTTAGGCTGAATATCAAAAGGGGATGCACCTACACAAAATGGTGCATCCCCTTTCTTTTGTTCAGTATCCACGAAGTGCGTAGTGCCGGTAATATAGCGACAGCTGCCGTTATACAATTTCCTCCACCCCCTGGAGCATCTTGCTCCAGGGGGTGGAGGGAAACGCTCCAGGGGGTGGAGCAAACGGTAACTCGCCGCTTTAGCTGAAATAAGTCGTTCGTTTTCGAATTACAAGTGTTGCCGATGCTGCTGTCCGCAGCGGTTTGTCAACAATTTCTACTTACATTACCTACATTCTACTTACATTGCACAGACAGTTGATAGTCAATGAGTTAAAGCCTAATGTAAGCAATGTAAGTAAAAAATAAACTTTTAATTTATACTTAATTACAGACCGAACTGATGGCTAAGGAATCTTGGAATGCTACGCGCCAGCTCAGTCATCAGACTGGGTGTTGATGTAAGTTTGGAAAGAAATTATCATAATTATCATAATCTCAGCTACGTATTTGTATATTCAATAGTTGGATGATTATGGTAATTATGGTAATTTCCTTCCTTTGAAGTGGATAAATGATCTATTACTCTTACTATCCTTACAGCTGGTATTCCAGCATGACCATGGTGTATGGAGCCAGGTCGAGGGTGAAGTTCTTCTTGGCTTTCAGCGTTTCGGTCTGCGGGGCGATGGGCTGCTGGTCGTAGTTGTTCTCTGCATCGGGAGCACCTGTGAGTACGGTCTTCGTGACGTTCTTCTTCAGACCGAAGCGGCTCAGGTTGATGTTGGCCTTCTTGGCATCGGCACCGGCATTGACGAGCTTCACGTAGAGGCGGCGGGTTTTGGCGTTGAGGACAACTGACTGGCCGTAATGGACGTTCTCCTGGGGCTGCTGCACACCAGCAGCATCACCTTCAAAGCTGACACAGTCGCCGTAGTAGTACTGGCCGGCAGACTGTCCGAACATCTGCTGAACATAGTAGCTGCAGGTCAGGAATGGACGCTCGTTGTCGAAATAGATGAGGTCGGGGTTCCAGTTAGTGGCGTTCTTGCGGGCAAAGAGCGGCGCATAGCTGGTCATGCAGACAATGTCACCGTTGCGCTCGACATGGAGCAGGTAGAGACCTTCGGCCAGGGCGTCTATGAGTTTCTTGTCCTTGGAGGCATACTCGCCGAGATAGACCTTTGTCTTGCGGTCGCGGGGGTACTTGTCATACTGGCGGCTGCTGAGGAAATACTTGTTGGGTTCGTAGTAGTGCTCGTCGATGATGGGCATACCCACTTCCTCAGCCAGCTTCCAGCCGTTCTCCAGGTCGGGGTTGCCGGGGTGTGAACCAGGACCGGCGGTACCTACGATGACGATATTGGGATATTTCTTCGTCACCTTATTATATATATACTTGAAACGCTCGGCAAACTCAGGCGTGATCTTCTCTTCGTTGCCCAAGCCTAAGTACTTCAGACCGAAGGGCTTCGGGTGGCCGGCATCGGCACGCATCTTGGCCCACTTCGAAGTGGCGGGGTCACCGTTGGCCCACTCGATAAGGTCGAGCGCCTCGTTGGCCCACTCGTCCATCTCAGACATCGGCACCACGTCCTGTGCCTGTGTCTTCATGCCCCAGCCGCCGTTGGTGCCCTGACAGCTGACGCCGCAGGGAAGGATGGGCAGGGGCTGCATTCCGAGGTCCTCGCAGAACTGGAAGTACTCATAGTAGCCCAGTCCCATTGACTGGTGGTAGCCCCATGTGTTCTTCAACGAGCGGCGCTGCTCCTTAGGACCGATGGTGGTCTTCCAGCGGTAAGTATTCCAGAAACCGTCACCACCGCCGTGTACTACACATCCGCCGGGGAAACGCATAAACCGTGGATGCAGGTCAGCCAATGCCTGAGCCAAATCCTTGCGCAGGCCGTGTCCTTTATACGTATCCTGAGGCATCAGAGACACCTGGTCGATGTCGATGTCACCCGTATTGAGTACAAGTATTTGGAGGATGGCGTTCTTGCAGTCTTCAGTTGCGGTCAGCTCAGCCTGATACTGTTTCCATGACGTGGCGCTGACATCGAAGGTAGCCTCTGCCAGCACCTTCGGATCCTTGCCCCAGCCCTGAGGCACACCGAGTACGACACGCACCTGCTTGGCCTGGCCGATGTTACGCAGGAAGGCCGAGAAGTCATATTTGGCACCAGCCTTCACCGAGATACCGTCAAAGCCGCCGTTCTCAAGTCCGAAGCCTTTCCAACCCGCATAGTCATAATACTCCTTCACACGTTCAACGTGCAGTCGCATATAGGTGGGGTTGTTGGGGTGTATGCCGTCCGTCATACGTGTCTCCAAATAACCTAATGAGTGACCGGGGCGTATGGTCTTCCACGACGTGCCGGGACCCCAGCCGTCCTTCTCCGAGGGGTTGTACTCGAACGAGCCGTTCTGCAGCAGCTCGGCATAGAGTCCGCCGTCGGCACTCGACGAGATGTCCTCAAAGAAGATACCTATAAGTTCGTCACTGATAGCCTTGCCACCCTTCGGGGCGGTCATCGGTTTCTGGGCGCTGAGACCCATCGTGGCTGCCGCAAGCACGGCAGCGAGCGTTGTTCGTTTGTTCATTGTTGATAATTCGTATTGGTAAATGTTTGCGCAAAGATACAAAAATATCTGCTATATCTCCTTTGTTATGGATTATTTTTCGTATCTTTGCAACGTTTTAGAAACCTTTTGAGATATAACAAGCTAAATATAACTTATGACAACAAGACTACTACTAATCGGAATAGTCCTTGCTACAGCTATCGGTGCAGGAGCGGAAGACATCACAGACGTGACCTCCCAGTACATCAAGAACGCCTCGTTTGAGGGGGATAACACGGCATCCCTATCGGCAGTGAACAACAATAATGACGGCCTACGCGGCTATAACGTGTCAAATCCGCAAGATTGGATGGTGACTGGCTATAAAGATGTCAGTCTCATCGTAACCAAGGACTGTTTTACAGACAACAACTTTGGCAAGGTGACCACCCTGGACGACGGCAATCAGGCCTACTACCTGCGCATGGGCTGGAGCACGGGGGCGACCACCATCCGCCAGACCATCAGTCCGCTGCCCAAAGGCAAGTACCGTCTGACGGCCAGCATACGCTCAGGCTACGCCAACTCTGCCACATCGACATTCGGACTGGTGGCAGGAGTCAGCAGCATGACGGTGGCTTTCACACAAGGTTCGACAAACCCTTTCACCACGCAGCCATGGACCACCTATACACTCGAATTTGAACAGGAAACCGACGGCAGCAAGACCATTGGCTTCGATGTGACGTGGCAGTCAGGTGGTTCATGCGTTATGTTCGACAACGTGCACCTCTACCGTCTGTCCGATGACTATGAAGTACCTGTTGACCCTACTGAGTCCGAAGTGGAAAGTCCCACTGAGGGTGTAGTGACCAGCAATTTCGTCGCCGAGTCTGAGATGAAGGGCGACCTGCTGCAGATGCTGGCCAATTTTGCCACCTACCTGAAAAACGATTTCCAAGACTGTGTCGCTCCTAACAGCATCGGTGAGATTTGCGGCTGCTTCAAAGGCGAGAACACCATGGCCAACGATGAGCGAGGTGTGCGCCCCAATGCCGACCTGAGCATGATCTGCGCCTTCCTCGTGAAATATGGTAAGGACAAGGTGACTCTGCCAGCAGGCGTGACATGGAGTGACTTGGAGACAATGGCCATGAAGAGCCTCGTCTTTGCCTATTCCACCCACAAGGCCAACAAGCTGAAAGTATGCGCAGGCAATACCTACTGGGGCAGCGTTTCCGATGCCGACCACGTCTGGGAGAGCTCGCTCTGGGCCATGTCCGTAGCTTACTCGGCTTTCTTCCAGTGGGACAAACTCTCGGATGCGCAGAAAGGCTATATCTATCAGCTGCTGAAAGCCGAGTGCAACTATGAGCTGGAACGTTCAATTCCCACAGGCTTCAGCGGCGACACCAAGTCAGAGGAGAACGGATGGGAAGTTGACATACTGGCCGCCACACTTGGCCTGTTCCCCAACGCCCCGTTGGCCCCACGGTGGTTCCAGCGGCTGCGCGAATTTGCCATCAACAGCTACTCACAGAAAGACGATGCCACGGATGGCACCGTCATTGACCCTGACTACGACACGAAGACGGTGAAAGACCTGTACAAAGGCAAGAACCTATACGATGACTATACGCTACAGAACCACAACTACTTTCACACCTCCTACCAGAATGTGGTCATCCAGGAGCTTGGCGAGGCCGCCTTGGCCTTAAAACTATTCCAGCAGGGACTCAACGGCGAGGAAAAATGGAAGACCAACGCCCTGATGCATAATAACGACAAGGTGATGGAGGAGGTGCTCTACTGGCTGGCACTGGCCGACGGAGAGTTAGCCATGCCCAACGGCAATGACTGGAGCCTGTTCCTCTACGACCAGATCACCTCTTACTCTACCAACGCCTGCTTCCTGCGCGACCCGAAGGCACTGTTATTAGAGAACCTGGCCTACAAGATGATCAAGGCACGCCAGACGACCACCAACGACGGTACGTGGCTGCTGCGTGCCGACGTCGGTGCCCGCCGCATGGGCGTTGAGGCCCACCGTGTCATGATGACTTGGCTCATGCACGAGGTGCTTTCTACTGCCGACCTGACAGCTCCAACATGGGACGAGTTCAACTCCGAATACTCGGCTGCGAAGGTTTTCACTTCACAAAACATCGTCCGTGCCGCCACCGACAGCCGTTTCACCTGCTTCTCGTGGAGTACAGGTCTGAAGAGCTACACGGGCTACATAGCAGCCAACAGCGTCGATAAGAACAAGATTGTCGTGCCCTTCCGTGCCAACAACACGGGCAACTTCCTCGGCTGGTATGAGGTCAGCGGCAAGGGAACCAATGCCACACCCGTGGTCAGCGGTTATTACCAGCTCAACGGCAACGCCTACACCATGAATGGTGAGCTGAACACCAACGATGCCACGCTGAACAACCGCTTCGCCCTTTACTCGACTCCAGGCAATGCCGTAATATATATAGATGATGTACGCGCGAAACAGGCAGCCACCATCTCTGCCGAGAAGGGCGGACTGATGGCCATCAGTGTCGATGAACTGACCAAGACCAAACGAACGCTCTACACTGCCGACGGCCACAAGCAACTGGACGGTGCCACCTTAACTCGGATGAACGGTCCGTGGGTAAACATTGACAATGCCCTCGGCATAGTCAACTTGGACAGCGACAAACAGATAGCCTTTGGCGAAAAGGCCAACAACAACTCCATCATGACGGCCAAGCTCTACACTTCGTACAATGGTGACAGCCGCCAAGTGTCATCGGGAGCCGTAGTAGATCGCCGCGCCATCATCTATTACTCAAACGTCGATGCAGAGGCAACAGCCCAGCTGGCAACGCTTTCCACCCAACTCGTAACTCCAGACGGATGGAACGGTGCCATCGCCTTCGACCCCGACCAGACGGGCTACCTGTTACTTGCCAACTTTAACGGCAGTTCCATGACATGCCAGCTCAGCGACATCACCACCGAGAAGGGCGCCCCGGTGTTTGCCGTCAACACTACCATCAGCAACAGCAGTTCGTCGGCCACCTTCACGGCCAACAAGAACCGCTCTGTAGCCAACGTCATCTATTTCTTCATCAAGGGAACCGGTGTTGAAGCCATCCAGGATGCTGAAGACCCGGCTATCGTCACTCTGACCAATCTCATTAAAGGTCTGAATCCTATCACCATCTATGCCGGCGACGACCAGCGGGAAATCACGCTCAGCAACCATCAGGTGAAAGTACATTTCGTAAACGGACAGATACAGGTGGAGACTGTCATCGACCGCAAGCTGTCCTGCAGCCATTGGAACACGCTCTGTCTCCCTTTTTCGCTGACAGGGGAGCAGCTGCGCATCGGTTTTGGCACTGATGTCGTCCTGAAGCAGTACTCCTCTGTAAGCGGCAATACCATGAGTTTTACCGATGCTACGGATGTGGTGGCTGGCAAGCCCTATCTCATCAAGCCAGCCAGCGACGTGGTAAGCCCGACGTTCAACGATGCAGAAGTCACCGCTACGGAGGGAAGCAGCGATGGCAATGACAGTTTTAAGTTCGTGGGACTGCTGTCTGCGAAAGACTACGCTGACTTAGCGGCGAACCCCGCCTACTTGGCTACTGACGGCAGTATCAAGAAACTGGGTGCCGGCGGTGCATTGCCCGCACTTTCTGCGTATTTCAGCATTGTCAATCCTGATGGTGCCCGAATCCTTATTGACGGTGTGCCCACAGCCATCGAGGCAATAGACGGCGGCAGCAAGGCGACGACATTCTACAATCTGAAAGGCCAGCAGACGAAACCAGCTAAAACCGGTGTCTATGTTGGCGTAGGCAAGAAAATCATGGTAAAATAGCAAACAGCCTGCACAATGGAAAGAAAAACATATACTACTCCCGAAGTCGAAATAGCAGAAGGCCTGTTGGAACATGTGCTACTTTCAGGCTCCAACCGCATTGACGGTGACCTGACAGAGATAGATTTCAATCCCGGAACGATGATTCCCGGTAGCGGCGATGATGCCGCGTCAAGAATAACAGAACGGTGGGGGCTTGAGTAGCCTCCACCGTTTTTGTCTGTCAGAAGTCGGGACCGCCTCCGAAACCGCCTCCGCCGCCGAAGCCTCCGCCGCGTCCGAAGCCTCCACCACCGAAGCCTCCCATGCCGCCAAACGACGGAGTCGGCTGCTTGCCGATGTCAATCAGGAGCTTGAAGAGGGCACGCCGCCGCTGCGTCCACGTCGGATAGTCATCGGCACGCAGGGTCTTCACGCTGAAGCCCGGCATCTGGGGCATACCGCTCTGCTGCATGAACTCCAGCGAGCTGGTGGTAATCACACAGGGTTTGGTCTTGCCGTCGGCCACCAGACGGTCGGCAATAGCATCGGCACCACCCAGCTTAAACCAGCTTTCCATTGTGTCGCCCTCGCCGGGAACAAGCTGTATGAACGACGGAATAGACGGTGTCTTGGGCAACGGTGACATGTACCAGGCCTCCTGACGTTCCACGTCATAACCTGTGCGTCCGTGAGGGATGTCGCCCATCGATGCGAAGTTGAACGGCGAGCGGGGATTATCGGCAATGCTGTACTTAAAGCCTCTGTCGGGTGCCAGGTACATATTGCTGGGATCGGCAACGCGGGTACCGTCAACCACGAAGCAGTATTTGAACGTGTCGAACAGGTATTCCGTCAGGACGGCCGACCATACGCCGGCGGTGTCCTTGGCCATAGCGATATTGTCGGGTAGCATTTCGCACTCCAGTTCCACCCGGCTGGCCTCCGGTGCCTTGAAGCGGAAGGTGATGCTCTGCTCACCGTACTCAGGCGAGATAATGGGACGTGGGAACAGCCGGGCCATGACACCGGGCGTGAACTGCTGTTCCTTGCCGGTAGCGGCGGGAGCGGGCTGACCGTTCTTCATGGCTTCCTCTGCAGCTTTCTTGTTGAAGAGCAGGGGCAGTGTCTTCGAGAGGAAGTACTTGGCGTTCATCCATGTGTGGCCGAACTTGTCGGTCGTAAACTCCTTGACCGAGCGAATGCCTTTCTGGTCGAGGAATGCCATATAGTCGCGGGCATTACCATATAGGAAGTCATCCGTACCAACGCCAAGCCAGAAGAGGTGTATCTTCTTGTTTGTATCAGACGCATTGTCATAGACACCGTTGATGTCTGTGGATGTGAACGAGCTGTAGGAACAGAGGTACGAGAACTTGTCGAGGTTCGACAGACCGTTGAACAAAGCCTGGTTACCGCCGCGTGAGAAACCGCCGATGGCCCGGTGGTCGGCATTGTTGATGGTGCGGTAGTTGGCCTCGATATAGGGCATCAGGTCGTTGATGAGGTCCTTGCTGAAAACATCGCCTCCGAAACGTGTCTGTGGCTGGCCATTGTCAGCGGGGGAACCGCCGTCCGCCGTGGGGGGCAGCAACTTCGTCGGATTGCCGTAGGGCAGTACGACTATCATCTCCTTGGCACGTTTGTCGGCCAGCAGGTTGTCAAGGATATAATTGACGCGGCCCACTTTATAATAGACCTCCTCGGTGTCGGTAGTACCGCTGATGAGGTAGAACACAGGATACTTCTTCTGCAGGTCCTCCATGTAACGCGGCGGCAGATAGACAACGGCCTGATTGGTACCGCCAAGGCTTTTGGAGTAATAATGCACGTATTCCAGACGGCCATGTGGTACCTGTCTGATGTCGTGCGGCAAGGAGCCGTCCTTCGAGGGTATCTCCAGCAGGCTGTTCTTAAAGCCCTCGTTAGGGAAATACTGCGGGTTCTCAGGATCCATGACGCTGGTGCCGTCCACAATAAAGCAATAAGGATACATGTCGGGAGCGACAGGTCCGAGGGTGACAGTCCACTGACCGTCGGCACCGCGTTGCATTTCCTTGCGTCCGGCGAACTGCACATCTACCAGCACATTCTTAGCCGAGTCGTTCCTGTAGGAGAAAGTCACCGTCCCGTCATCGTTAGGACGAGGCTGTGCGCTTGCTGCCGCAGCGCAGCACAGGGCGGTCAGGCATAGTAATGATTTTTTCATAGTCGTTGTTTTTAGTTGATACTGTTATTTGTGCAAATATAGTAAAAATATCTGTATGGTGTAACTTTCTTTAATGTTTTTTTGCTTGCAGCGCCTTTTTGGTACAATAGAAAAACAATGTGAAACATTTGTCGGCTGTTTCGAGCCGTTTTCTTTTGTAACTTTGCAGCCATTAATAGTATCATGCGATGAAGATAAAAAAAACTTTTTGCGTAGCTGTGGCCCTGCTCGTCGGTTCTTTGAGCGGCCAGGCTGCAACAATACCCTTTGGAAAGGGTAAACTGACAGTAACAACTGTGGCACGCAATGCTGTTCGAGTTCAATACACTGAGAAGCAAGTGGAAAGTGACTTGCCCGATTGGATTTATGTGAAGCATGGCGAAGTGACATCGAATGATGTCAAGGTCGGTGTGGATGCCAAACATCAGGTGCTCACGGTGAAAGACCGTAGTGGGCGTGTGGTGTTCACGGCTAACCGCCACCAGATAAGCGGCAGCGGTGAGGCTACGCTGGCGTTTGCCTCGCCTAAGGACGAGTATCTCTTCGGACTGGGACAGTTCCAGGACGGCTACACTAACGTCCGTGGACTGACGCGGCGGCTGACGCAGGTCAATACGCAAATCAGCATTCCCATGCTGTTGTCAAGCAAAGGATATGGCATACTGTGGAACAACTACGGACTGGTTGACTTCAACCCATCGGCAGACAGTGTTGTCCTGAAGAAACGCGACGGATCAGGCGTGAGCGAAGTGGTAAACGTCACATCTACCGAAGGCAGCAAGCAGGAACGCCGCGAAAGGAACATATTCGAAAGTACTATCGACATTGCCGAGAGTGGTGAATACTCTCTTCTTTTGGACGTTGGTCAAAAGATGGCCCGTCGTCACAACCTCGTCATCGACGGCAAGCCCGTCATCGAGATGCAGAATCTCTGGCTGCCGCCCACGGCCTCGGCTATTGTAACCTTGACGAAAGGCCGTCACACGCTGACAGCGGAGCTATCAAAAGGTGACCAGCCCGTCCTTTTCTACCAGAAAGTGAAGGACGAGACGGTGTTCCGTTCACCTCTCGCCACCGCCGTTGACTATACAGTGTTCATCGGTTCCCCCGACGAAATCATTGCTACCTACCGCGAACTGACGGGGCCTGCCCCGCTCATGCCGTCATGGGCATTAGGATATATTCACTGCCGCGAACGCTTCCATTCGTCGCAGGAAATCTTGGAGACGGCCAACCGCTTCAAGCAGGAGCAGATGCCCATTGACGTCATCGTACAGGACTGGCAGTACTGGGGCAAATACGGTTGGAACTCCATGCGCTTCGACGAGGAATACTATCCTGACCCGAAGGCTCTGACTGACAGCCTGCATAAAATGGATATCCGCCTGATGGTCTCCGTATGGTCAAAGATTGACAAGAACTCTGAGGTAGGCCACGAGATGACGGCCAAAGACTACTACATTCCAGGTACCGACTGGATAGACTTCTTCAACCCCGAGGCCGCGGCTGCCTATTGGCGCAATTTCAGTGAGCGTCTTGTGCCCCTCGGCATCGATGCCTGGTGGCAGGATGCCACCGAGCCTGAGAACGACGACCTCGTTGGTCGCCGCGTCAACAACGGCAAATGGGCCGGCGAACTGGTTCGCAACGTCTATCCCCTGATGGTGAATAAAACGGTTTACGAAGGCTTGTTAAAAGCCGGTAAGGAGCCAATGATTCTTACCCGTAGCGGTTTTCCGGGCATCCAACGCTATGGCTCTGCCCTATGGAGCGGTGACGTAGGCAATGACTGGGAGACTTTCCGCCGCCAGATTACAGCCGGTCTCGGTGTGCAGGCCGCCGGCATACCCTGGTGGACCTACGATGCAGGCGGCTTCTTCCGTCCTGGCGACCAATACACCAATCAGGACTATATCGAGCGCATGTTGCGCTGGATACAGACCTCTGTCTATCTGCCTCTGATGCGTGTTCACGGCTATATGAGCAACACAGAGCCCTGGAACTACGGTGAGGAAGCCCAACGACTGTTTAAGTTGAGCCTGCAGGAGCGGAAACTCCTGCGCCCTTACATCGAACATTGTGCCGAGCGCGTGGCTAAGGAAGGCTATACGCTGATGCGCCCGCTGGTGTTCGACTTTGCCGACGATCCCGTGGCCTTGCAGCAGAAGTATGAATATATGTTTGGACCAGCGCTGCTTGTCAGTCCGATTACCGAACCGGGTGTCAAGGAGTGGAAGACTTATCTGCCCAAGTCTGAGGGTGGATGGATGGAAGTCCACACGGCTGAGCATTTCGAGGGCGGACAGACCGTTACCACAAAGGTGTTCAAGGAGTTCATCCCCGTGTTTGCTCGCGTCGGCAGTAAGGAAATCGAGCTGATAAGACAGTAAGCAATGATGAAGAGGTCTTTATCCAATAATGTCTTTTGGCCGAGCTGGTGAAATGTGTCAAACAACTTACCAAATAGAATCATGAAACGAATATTGATTGCAGGGCTTTTGTTGGCTACCCAGCTTTTAGGCGCAAAAGCCGACGTCGATCCAAACTTCTATATCTTCATCTGCTTCGGGCAGTCGAATATGGAAGGTAATGCCCAGCCTGAGGCCATAGACAAACAAAATATTGACAATCGTTTCCGACTGCTGGCGACCTGTGATTTCACAAGTCCGAAACGGACGATGGGCAACTGGTACAAGGCCATACCGCCACTTGTGAGTCCGGCTGGCGGCCTTGGCCCCACCGACTACTTCGGTCGTATGATGTGTGAGAACCTGCCTCAGGAGATACGTATCGGTGTCATCCCCGTAGCCATGGGTGGCAGTCCTATTGAGATGTTCGACAAGGATAAGTACCAGCAGAAGTTGCAACAGAATCCTAATGACTGGTGGGCCATACTTGCTAAAAACCACTATGGCGGCAACCCTTACGGCCGCATCATCGAGATGGCCAAGAAAGCCAAGGAGGTGGGCGTCATCAAGGGCATCCTGCTCCATCAGGGCTGCTCTAACTGCGGCGATCCTAACTGGCCGAACATGGTGAAGAAGATCTACAACGACATGCTTAAGGACCTCAGCCTCGGTGCTGACACAGTACCCCTGTTTGTCGGTGAGGTGGAATATAAAGGTGCCGGAACCAACAGTGACAGTGGAGCTTGTTCAAGTCATAATAGTGTTGTGGCTAAGATTCCCACTGTCATCCCCACTGGCCATGTCATCAGTGCCGAAGGCTGTCCCGGCAACAACGCTGACCCCTGGCATTTCAGCGCCCTGGGCTACCGCATCCTTGGCAGCCGCTATGCCGCCGAAGGTCTCTACACCCTGGGCAAGCAGTATCCTTACTTCTCGTTTCATAACTATGATTTTGTAGCCAACAAGAACGCCTCCTTCACCGAGAAGACACGTACGATGACCATCAGTTCCGCTGGTAACGGTTTGTGCTTCTGGACCTATCCTCATTTCGTCGACTGGTCTTCGTACAAATACCTCATCGTCAAACTAAAAAAACAGCAGACTGTCGATGCCGAGGTGTGGTTATACGGTAAGACCAAGAGCATAAATTATCGCGACACCATCAACGACCGTACAACGATTGTCATTGATCTGCATAACCTGAAGTACAAGAATAACGTGATGGATCCTTCAAAGGTCTATAAGTTGGCCATTCGCGGTGCGAAAGCCGGCACTATTGCCATTGAGGACGTATTCCTGACCAATGATGAGCAGGAGGTTACCGCCATCCGCAACCTTGAGACACCTGCCACCACGTTCCGTGCCCCGCTCTATTCGCTCGACGGTCGCCTCGCCGACCGTGAGGCTCTGAAACCTGGTATCTACATCCAGAACGGCAGGAAATTTGTCGTCAGGTAAACTGCTGCAACCTGCTTACTTTCAACCACCCGTTTGCTGTTTCCGGCAGTGAACGGGTGGTTTTCTGTTAAATAGATATAATTCTTGGCAAAAACTTAGTACTTTGTATTGCAAGGTACTAATATTTTGCCTATCTTTGCAGCAGTTTTCTAAACCAAGTAAAGATATGAACATCGAAAACGCCAAGTCACAGATGCGCAAGGGGATGCTGGAGTACTGTGTGCTATTGCTCTTGAAGCACCGCCCTTCCTATGCCAGTGACATCATCCAACAGCTGAAGCAGGCTGAGCTGCTCGTGGTGGAAGGGACACTCTACCCGCTGCTCACCCGCCTGAAGAATGACGGGCTGCTGCGCTACGAGTGGCAGGAGTCCACGCAGGGTCCGCCCCGCAAGTACTATGCCCTCAGTGCCGAGGGCGAACAGTTCCTTGAAGGCCTTGACGGAGCCTGGAAGGAACTCTCTAACACCATTAATTATCTCCAAACCATCACCCCTAAACTATTATAATTAAGATGAAGAAGAACATTACCATCAACCTGTGCGGGCGCCTCTTCCAGATTGACGAGGATGCCTACGAACTGCTGCAGCAGTATATCGAGTCGCTCCATGCCTCCTTCGGCAAGCAAGATGGTGGCGAGGAGATAGCCGACGACATTGAGGAACGTATTGCCGAGCTGTTCGACGAACTGAAAACCAAGGGTACGGTGGCCATCACCATCGACCACGTGAAGGACATCATCACCCGCATCGGCAAACCAGAAGAACTGGCGGACGATAACGGGAACGAAAACGGGAACAATTACGATAACGGGAACGAAAACGGGAACAATTACGATAACGGGAACGAGAACGGGGGGCACCGTTATAACTCGTTCCGCACAGCAGCCAGCGGCTTCCGCGACAACCTACGGGCAAGGACCAAGGGCAAGCGGCTCTACCGCAATCCCAACGACAAACTGCTGGCAGGTGTGCTCTCGGGCTTTGCCGCCTATACGGGAACAGACGTCACGTGGTGGCGCATCGGCTATGCCCTGCTGTTCCTGGGCTCTAACTTCTTCCTCTTCCCATTGTTCAAACTGTTCCACTTGGGCGGTTTCATGTTCTCCTTAAACCTGAGCTTCGTTATCTTCTATATCGTGCTGGCCATTGCCATGCCCGAGGCCAAGAAACCCAAGGAGGTGCTCGAAATGGAGGGCAAGGACGTGACCCCGCAGACGCTGGCCGATGTCGTGGTTGAAGACAAACAACAGCCTAAGCAACAGGGGCAGATGCGCGGGTGTTTCTCTGTGCTGCTGAAGATGCTGGTGGGCATCTTTGTCATCTTCGCCGCCATCTTCGGATTGGTGCTGTTAGGCTGCTTCCTGCTCATCGTCGGCACGCTGATCTTTATTTTCATGGTGCCTGGAGATTTCCGTCACAGTCTGCCTTTCGACCTGGGCTACCTGAACCTCGCTGAGACCATCTACATTCACCCCTGGGCGGTGGCTATTTTCATCGTCAGCCTGCTGTTGGCACTCTTTATCCCCATCTATGCCATCACCCACATGCTGCTTTCCAAGGCTGGCAAGCTGCAGCCTATGGGCACTGCCCAGCGCATCGGCTGGATTGTTATCTGGTTAGCTGCCATGCTCGCCATCTTCCCCAGCCTCGGTGTTATCAACACCTTCAACAACTGGCATCGTCAGGAGGTGATGGCTGAAGAACGGGGATGGATGACCGATTGGGATCGCGACTATCTGGACGAGCACGACCTGTGGGTAGAGAAGCGTCACCACTGCTATGCCAACTTCGTGAAGAGCGGCCAGTACTTCACGGGCGATTCCACTGTCAAATATATCGACGTGGAGATGTGGGGCCCTGAAGACAGCCGCTACATGCAACTGTCATCGTTGGAACAGGAGGTGGATTCCGGCACATACCGTGTCAGTTGCAATGCCCGTGCCGACGGTGGCGGTGTGTGCCTCTTCGCCACGGCCTTCGACAACGCCCTGAAGTGTACAAAGATGATACCGGCCTCGGGCAAGGAGGGTGGTCTGGGCAACGGCTGGCAAGCCGTAGAGATGGACATTCAAATCTACGGCCCCACAACGCTCCGCTATGGCATCAGTACCTACTCACCGTTTACGCAAACACCCTGCCACGCCAAGTGGTTCTCTGCCGCCGACTTCAAGGTGGAGCGGGTTGGAGACCTGTCAGAGTCTGGTGACTGAAACGGAATATGTGTTGATTAATAGGAGGCTGAACAGGGTATGCCCATAGCTATGACACGGTCGCGGATGATGTCAAGTTCCTCATGGGTTGCCTTACGCAATGAGTGGTCAGGTGTCTCGCGGTCGATGGTGTAAATCATCACCTGCTGGGGGCGAATATTCCTAACAGCCTCCAGCCAGGGGATAACATAGCGGTCGGTGGTGTTGTCGATGCCGTCGCCCTTCAGGAACATCGTCTGTATAATAAGGTGGCCGTTGAACGCCTTCATGCGCTCAACTACCTGTCCTACGTCGTAGTGGGCTACAGGTTGGTCCACTTGCCTGATGAAGTCAGCATCCACGGTATCGAGTTTCAGGATATTGTTGTCCACCAGCATCAGGGCATCGTGAACCTGAGGATGGTGAATCATTGTCGAGTTGCTCAGCACTGAGACCTTGGCTTCGGGACAGTACTGGTCACGCAAACGAATTGTGTCGCCAATGATTTCTGCGAAATGAGGATGACACGTAGGCTCGCCGTTGCCGGCAAAGGTCAGTACATCGGGCATCTGACCGTCCTCCTGCATCTGCTGTAGTTTGCGCTCCAATCCCGCTGCCACCTGCTCACGGGTGGGAAGAGGCTGGCGGGGACGACGGTCTTCGTTGAGACCACATTCGCAGTAGATACAGTTGAAGGAGCAAACCTTGCCGTCGGCAGGCAGCAGGTTGATGCCCAACGAAACACCCAGGCGACGGCTCTGTACGGGGCCGAAGATGGGGGAGGGATAGATTATTGTACTCATAGCGGGGGCAAAGGTACGAGTTTTGATGGAGTTAAAGGTTTTAATGTAGTTAAAAGGAGTTAAAGGCGGCAGTAGTTCCCCAAAATGTTGTAACTTTGCACCAATTTAGGTGTATTACATCGAATTATAAATGAGAAACAAGAGAAAGACGACCCGGCGCCGCCAAGGTATGCAGGTTGTTACGCTTTGTATCAGTACGACAATGGTGCTGGTATTGTTGGGGCTTGTGGTGTTTTCTGTATTGACGGCGCACAACCTCTCCAATTACGTGAAGGAGAACCTGACTGTGACTATCATGTTGGGCGACACGGTGAGTGTGAACGATGCACACCGCCTGTGCCGCGACCTGTATCACAGACCATACGCACGCAATATTGACTATGTCAGCAAGGACCAAGCTTTGAAGGAGCAGTCGGAGGCTATGGGCAGCGACCCGTCGGAGTTCCTCGGCGTCAATCCCTTTGTGGCAACCTTGGAGCTGCAGCTGAAGTCGGACTATGCCAACCGCGACTCTCTGCGCTGGATTGCCAAGGAACTGTCATCCAACCCGAAGGTGACCGACGTGGCTTATCAGGAGGACTTGATGGATAAGGTGAACCGTAACCTGAAAAAGGTAAACCTGGTGCTATTGGTGCTGGCGGTCCTGCTGACGTTCATCAGCTACTCACTGGTCAACAATACGGTGAGACTGAGGGTTTATTCCCAGCGCTTCACCATCCACACCATGAAACTGGTGGGTGCCTCATGGGGTTTCATCCGCCGGCCTTTCATGTGGACGGGAACCATGGTAGGCATCATTGCAGCCCTGCTGGCGTGCTTGATTCTGGGCGGCGGTGTATGGTCGCTCTTCCAGTATGAGCCAAACCTGACAACCATCATCACCTGGCAGGTACTGGTAGCAACGGCAGCCTGCGTGTTCCTGTTCGGACTGATTATCACACTGTTTTGTTCGTACATCTCCGTCAACCGCTTCCTGCGGATGAGAGCCAGGGACTTGTATAAGATTTAAGAATAGAAGAAATAAAGAATTGAAAAATAGATGGAAAAGAGTAATTTCGCTTTTGGCCGCATGAACTTCATCCTGCTCGGCGTAGGAATGATAATAGTTATCATCGGCTTTATACTGATGGGTGGCAGCAGCTCCACTGAGGAGGCTTACAACCCCGACATCTTCAGTGTCCAACGCATCAAGGTAGCCCCTGTGGTATGCCTTCTGGGCTTTGTGTCGATGATTTACGCCGTAGTGCATAAGAGCAAGGACGGGGAGGAAGCCAGATGACATGGATTGAGACCGTTATAATTGCCATTGTCGAAGGCCTGACAGAGTTTCTGCCTGTGTCATCGACGGGGCACATGATTATCACGCAGAACCTACTGAACATTCCGCAGGGCGACCCTTTTGTCCATGCCTTTACGTTCATCATCCAGTTTGGAGCCATACTCTCAGTAGTCTGCCTGTACTGGAAGCGGTTCTTCCAGTTCGACAAGAGTCCGGCACCCGTGGGCAGCAGCATGTGCCAGAAGCTGAAGCACAAATACCATTTCTATTGGCTGCTCATTGTGGGCGTGCTGCCAGCCGTCGTCATCGGACTGCTGGCCAAGAAGTCCGGTCTGCTGGACTGGTTGCTTGATAGTGTTGAGGTGGTAGCCATCATGCTTGTGGCGGGTGGTATCTTCATGCTGTTCTGTGATAAGCTGTTCAACAAAGGCAGCGATGCCAACGCCATAAACGAGAAGCGCGCCTTTAATATCGGTCTATTCCAGTGCATCTCAGTCATCCCCGGCGTATCTCGATCGATGGCAACCATCGTCGGAGGCATGACCCAGGGCCTGACCCGCAAGCGTGCCGCTGAGTTCTCGTTCTTCTTGGCAGTACCCACCATGGCTGGCGCCACGCTACTCGACCTACTCGACCTGATGAAGGAAGATACTGCCTGGGCCACCTCCCATAACATCACCATGTTGCTACTGGGCTGTGCCGTCGCTTTCGTAGTGGCACTGTTGGCCATGAAGTGGTTTGTAGCCTTCCTGACAAAGTATGGATTCAAGGCCTTTGGCATCTATCGCATCATTGTCGGTACTATCATTATAGTACTTCTGCTCACCGGTCATTCACTTGCAATGGTAGAATAATGAGCCCACTTTAAAAAGTAAGGCATATTAAAATTGTTTGCTTTTGCACTAAAA
>CAMHNI010000013.1 GCA_946186505.1 uncultured Prevotellaceae bacterium
GATGTAATGCTTGTCGTCGTCAGGTCCCCACGGGCCGATCATCTCGTTGGGGTCGATACTGTACACACGCCTTACTTCCTTTTTGCCACCCTTGGCATCTACGCACGACTGGGCTGAATAGATGTTGTTAGCAGTGTTCCAGATCGCTTCCGTCAGCTTGATGGCACTCCATCCCCAGCCAAGCGGGTTGGAGTCTATGGCGCAGTTAACAGCAGTACACACCAGATTGGTAACCAAGCACGAAAAGCGATCTTCCGGCTTCTCAGTAAACGGCTGCACGATAGTTTTGAAGGCTCCTACGGCACAACCGCCGAAGGGCAACGAGGCTGCGATGTCGAAGACACCCCACGCCAAATATTTCCACATACAGAGGGCTTTTGCCTCCTGATCTTCCCATGACGAGGAACGGGTGATGCCGCCACGAGCCATGGCCGTCTCAGCATCGAAGTATTCAGCCGGTCCCCACGGCTCACCTATAGCGTAGGTGACGGTGAGTTCATTGGTGGCTGGCTGTGCGGAATTGAGCGCACCACGTCGTATGACGAACCGCTTCTGTGCGGTGCCGTTGGCAGGAATAAAGGGAATGATGAATGAGTAGCAGCGTTTGCGCTCACCCATGTTGGTGGTGAACTGCTGGTACATGCCTATACTGTCGAGGGTGAACTTGATGGCCTCGGCACTGACTACGCCCTCTTCGGGCGTGAGCACATAGTCGAAGGGGAACTCCACCTCAATGTCGTCGTAGTCATCGAAGAAGAGGTACACTGGAACGTTGTAGGCATCGGTGTTGGAACGGTTTCCATACTCCATGGTGAATGTTGTCCAGCGGTTTCCGAGCATCAGGCGTGGACCATTGACGCTCAACCACACGTCGGGTGTCTCCACGGCCTGCACTTCAAGGGCGCCCTTGAGCGTGTCGGAGGCTACCACGACGTCGTATTTTCCAGGTTTTGCCGATGACAGGTCGAACACGGCGTATGCTACGTCATTGAGTGTCTTGATACTGGTGGAGCTGTAGCCTTTGTCCATCTCCCAACGCCCCTCAATGTCAACGCCATCGGAGGTGTGGAGCACCACTTTTGGCTGGTGGTTCTCCGACAGCTCGTAGCCGCCGTAGATACGCAGGCGGGCAGCCGGGGTACTACCGACCACGCTTGGCTCCACACGGCTCAGTCCGCTGATGCTGAACGGCTTGGCCACCGGTGCGAAGGCATTGGTATGCTTGCCGTCGCCCTTGGCCACCATCCAGAAGGCGTAGTTGCCGCTGTGGCCGTTGTAGTTCACGCTCTCGTGCTTCTTCCAGCTCTCGTTGTAGGCGCCGAGCGTCGTGGGGCTGGGCTTCCACCACCAATAGACCTCGCCGTCGGGGGTGACGTCGTTCACATAAACGGTGGTACCCTTCGTGTCCTTGGTCAGGGTGAAGTCGGGCTTCGGCGTGTTGATGCCGTTGTGCTCCACGAGGGGGGCATCCATCAGTGGCACGGGGTCGTTGTGATACTGGCTCTGGTCGCGCAGCGTGCCGTCGAAGGTGAGCAGCAGGCGGCAGTCCTTGTCCGTGGCGTCGGGCTTGCCAAAGATGTGTTGGTGAATCTCGTCGAGCGTCAGCGCACGGCTGTAGATGGCGAAGTTGTCGATGAGCACATCGCCGTCATTCTGCGTTTGCGAACGGCCGATGAGGATGGGGTTGTTGCCCATCAGAATCTTGCCGGTCTCAGTGCGTGTGTTGTAGGGCAGACCGTCGATGTAGAAATGTACATTGTTCTCTTTGACGTTGGAGTCGTAGGTCATGGCCACGTGGTGCCACTGTCCCATCTCGCGGATGAGGTAGTCCCATGGTGTGAACAAGCCGCCGCCATTGCTCTTCTCGGGGTGTACGCAGCCGTTGAAGGCTGCGCCGCCGGGCGTGGCGCCGCCCGACTGATAGTAGAGTTCGAGTGACCAGCCGTCCATGAAGTTCGAGCCTCCTAAGGAAGCGTTGGTGTTGTTCAGGCTGGCAAAGCCGAAACCACTCTTCACGTCGTCGAAGCGCACCCACGCCTCGACCGTGATAGCCTCGCTGGTGGCCTCGATGCTGGGCGACATGGGGATGATGATATCGTTCCTCACGGTGTTGGCCAGATGGTAAGCCATCTCCTTGGTTTTTGCGGGCACTTCAGGACGCTCCACACGGCGATGGCAGATATTCCAGAAGTAGGCGGCGTAGCTGGCGATACCAGCCTGGTGGGGGCTGTACTGCATGAACCAGTGCTCGGTGCCCTCGCTGTCGAAGATGACGGTCAGTGCCTCGTTGTTCCTGTCCCTGTAGGGGTCCCACGACTGGTCGCCCTTGCGGAAGTTGCGGCAGACGGTCTCGAAGCCGTCCTTCGTCTCCATGTAGAAGCCCTGCTCGCCGGTAACAATGACGTGGCGGCCCGACGCATCGTCGGGAGCAATGGTGAAGCGGAAGGCGGAGTTGTTCAGTTCGTAGGTGTCGAAGCAGCGGCGCTGCTGCTGCCACGTCTTGCCGCCGTCGTGCGAGTACCACAGCGTGCGGTGGGTGACGCGGCCCCAGCGACCGTTCTCGCCCGTCCAGCGGTAGCCCATCACGTAGAGGTTGTCGCCCTTGCCGGCGATGGTCATCGTGCCCGAGTCATAGCTGTCGGGCAGATACTTTGGTTCTCCCCAGGTCTTGCCACCATCGGTTGAGCGCTGATAGACAATCATTTCCTCATCGCCGTCGTCGAGCTTGCCGTAGTAGATGAGGTCGATGGTATTGCCCTGCATCACCATCTGCGGACGGTAGCCGGGCATGTTGCTCCAGTAGTTATATTTACCAGTGCCCCGCTGTGTCACGTTTTGCGTGACGAGCGTCTTGCCGCCGTCGGATGACGAGTTCAGCAGGACTTTGGTACTTTTATCGTCGTCCCAGCACACCATCGCCCACTTGCCGTCCTGCACCTGAAGGTCGGCTATCTGATGGAAACTGGGATATGTACGACGCTCGCCGAACGGGTAGCCTTCCAGCTGCCATTTCAGCAGTTGGAAGTTCTGGCCGCCGTCGGTGCTGGTGTACGCACGCAGTTCCTTGCGGCCGGTGCCGTCACTGTGATGCGTGGCGAACACAACGGTCTGCCCGTCGCAGCCTGCGTAGTACATGTCGAGGTGCTGCGTGACGGAGCCTGTGCCAAACTGCTCCAGGTCGACGGTTGTGAACGATGCGCCGCCGTCGGTGCTGCGTGCAAAGCGCAGCTTCCAGCGGTTATCGGCATCTTTCGACGGACAGAAGATGTACACGCTGCTGCCGTTGACAGCCAGCAGGTGGTTGTTCTCCCGATAGAGCTTCTCCTTCGAGGTGCTGATGAGCCTGGCCTCCTCCCATGTACGGCCCAGGTCGGCGCTGCGCCGGTAGTACATGCGGTAGAGGCCGTCGGCGTCCTTGCCGTTCTCCTGCCACAGCAGGTGGATGGTCTTGCCGCTGGTCTCCACCTCCATGGTGAAGAGACTGGTGGTGTACGCCGTGATGTCGGTCACGCCGTAAGTGAGGTTCTGCCAGCCGCCCCACTCGGAGGGTAGCGACTGCTTCAGGTTGTCGGCAGTCTGGGCCGCCGCCAACATCGGCACCGCAAGGAGTGCCAGCTTGATGAGTAGTTTCTTCATAATACTTTTATAAGGTTTAGTTAAAATATTTGTGCAAATATAGCCAAATCTCCTTATTCAGTAACTATCAAAACGCAGAAAACGACTATCAAATCACGGAAATGATAGCCGTTTGCACCTATTCTACACAGAAAATCCCGGAATCGCGTCTGACGATTCCGGGATTTATAGTAATATGATACTAAACTCTTACACGAGGTCAGCACGACCCTTCACCTCCTCCAGCACGGCCTTGGCGATAGTGCTGCTCAGCGGTGCGTGGTGGTCGTACTCCATAGAACTGGTGGCACGGCCTGAAGTGATGGTACGCAGGGCGGTGACATAGCCGAACATCTCAGACAGGGGAACCTGAGCCTTGACGACACGGGCACCGCTGCGAGCCTCGTCCATACCCTCTACCTGGCCACGACGCTTGTTCAAGTCGCCGATGACGTCACCCATGTTCTCCTCGGGCGTAACAACCTCGAGTTTCATGATGGGCTCCATCAGTACGGGCTTAGCCTGTGCGCAGACAGCCTTGTAAGCCATCTGGGCAGCGATCTCGAACGACAGCTGGTCAGAGTCAACGGGGTGGAACGAACCATCGACGACGACAACCTTCAGCGAGTCCATGGGATAACCACCGAGGATACCGTTCTTCATGGCAGCCTCGAAGCCCTTCTGGATTGAGGGGATGAACTCCTTGGGGATGTTACCGCCCTTCACCTCGTTGACGAACTGCAGACCGCCGTTCTCGGCAATGTTCCAATCGTCATCGACAGGACCGACGTTGACGATGATGTCAGCAAACTTACCACGACCACCAGACTGTTTCTTATAGACCTCACGATAGTTCATGACGGTCTTGGTGATAGCTTCCTTATAGTTCACCTGAGGCTTACCCTGGTTGCACTCCACCTTGAACTCGCGCTTCAGACGGTCGATAATGATATCGAGGTGCAGCTCACCCATACCCGAGATAATGGTCTGACCACTCTGCTCGTCGGTACGGACGGTGAACGTCGGGTCTTCCTCGGCCAGCTTTGCCAGACCGTTGTCCAGCTTGGCAACGTCAGCCTGAGACTTCGGCTCAACGGCAATCGAGATCACCGTGTCGGGGAAGGACATTGACTCCAGCACGATGGGCTTCTCCTCGTCGCAGAGGGTGTCACCAGTGCGGATATCCTTGAAACCTACACCTGCACCGATATCGCCGGCGTCGATAGACTCCATGGGGATTTCCTTGTTAGAGTTCATCTGGAACAGACGGCTGATACGCTCCTTCTTGCCCGAACGGGGGTTGAAGACATAAGAACCGGCCTTCACGCTACCAGAATAGACACGGAAGAACACCAGACGGCCCATGTACGGGTCAGTGGCAATCTTAAATGCCAGAGCGGCAGTAGGCTCATCCTCACTGGGCTTGCGATCCTCTTCCTCGTCGGTGCTGGGGTTGGTACCCTTAATCACCTCGACGTCGACCGGAGCGGGCAGGAAGGCGCAGACGTAGTCGAGCAGGGGCTGAACACCCTTGTTCTTGTACGACGAACCGCAGAGCATCGGCGTGCAGGCCATAGAGATGGTTCCCTTACGGATGGCGGCGATAATCTCGGCCTCGGTGATCGAGGCGGGGTCGTCGAAGTACTTCTCCATCAGGGCCTCGTCGTACTCGGCAGCGGCCTCGAGCAGCTTGTTGCGCCACTCGTCGCACTCTTCCTTCAGGTCGGCGGGAATCTCCTCGATGTCATACTCGGCACCCATCGTCTCGTCGTGCCACAGGATGGCCTTCATCTTGATGAGGTCGACCAGACCCTTGAAGTTCTCCTCAGCACCGATAGGCACCTGGATAACCACGGGGTTGGCACCGAGGATGTCCTTCATCTGCTGGACAGTCTCGAAGAAGTCGGCACCCGAGCGGTCCATCTTGTTGACGTAACCGATACGGGGCACGTTATACTTGTCAGCCTGACGCCACACGGTCTCCGACTGGGGCTGAACGCCGTCAGCAGCCGAGTAGGTAGCCACGGCACCGTCGAGCACACGCAGTGAACGCTCCACCTCAGCGGTGAAGTCCACGTGTCCCGGAGTGTCAATCAGGTTGATCTTGTACTTGTTCTTGTTCCACTCCCAATAGCAGGTGGTGGCAGCCGAAGTGATGGTGATACCACGCTCCTGCTCCTGAGCCATCCAGTCCATGGTAGCGGCACCGTCGTGTACCTCACCGATCTTGTGGGTCTTACCCGTGTAGAACAGGATACGCTCTGAAGTGGTCGTCTTGCCGGCATCGATGTGAGCCATGATGCCGATGTTACGCGTCAAATGCAAATCTTGTTTTGCCATTGTTTCCTTACTTATCTTTTACCTCATTAATATTAGAAACGGAAGTGGGCGAAAGCACGGTTAGCCTCAGCCATACGGTGCATATCCTCCTTACGCTTGAAGGCACCACCCTGGTTGTTAAAGGCATCCATAATCTCAGCTGCCAGCTTGTCAGCCATGGACTTACCACTACGCTTGCGGGCAAATGAAATCATATTCTTCATAGACACAGACTCCTTACGGTCGGGACGAATCTCGGTAGGAACCTGGAATGTGGCACCACCAATACGACGGCTCTTCACCTCCACCTGGGGAGTGATGTTGTCGAGGGCCTGCTTCCAAATCTCAAGGGCAGACTTCTCGTTGTCCTTCATCTTAGCCTTCACGGTGTCGAGGGCATTGTAGAAAATCTCGTACGACTTCGACTTCTTGCCGTCAAACATCAGGTGGTTAACAAACTTTGACACCTTCTTGTCATTGAACACGGGATCCGGCAGGATCACACGCTTCTTAGGTTTTGCTTTTCTCATTTTGTTGTTTAATAAATGATTTTTGTCTGCGTGGGGGCTGTTCTTGCACGTTCTTCAACACTCGCTCTTGAGTATTTACTCAACCTTTATAACATTTCTCCAGCAAAACGGGATTTGATTTTTCTGAGTTCTTGAGTTCTTGAAGTTTTTGAGTTTCTGAGTTTCTTCTTCTTGAGCTTTTGATCTTGAGTGACGCTCATCTCCGAGCCAACCTGCAAACTCAAAAACTCAATAACCCATAAACTTAGGCTTACTTCTTGGCCTTAGGACGCTTGGCACCGTACTTAGAACGGCGCTGTGTGCGGTTTGCCACACCGGCGGTATCCAGCGTACCACGAACGATGTGATAGCGTACACCGGGAAGGTCCTTCACACGACCGCCGCGAACCAGCACGATGCTGTGCTCCTGCAAGTTGTGACCCTCTCCGGGGATGTACGAGTTAACTTCCTTCTGATTTGTCAGACGAACACGGGCTACCTTACGCATAGCCGAATTAGGCTTTTTGGGAGTTGTCGTATAGACACGTACACAGACACCACGGCGCTGAGGACAGTTGTCCAGCGCAGGTGACTTTGACTTGTCCACAATCACCCTCCTGCCTTTTCTTACCAATTGTGAAATTGTAGGCATAATACTTTACTTTTAATTATTTGTTATATATATTATTTTGTTTATTTTCAGCACTTTACACAAATAGCCCGCCGACATTCAGGCGTATCGGGCTGCAAAGGTACAACTATTTTCTGAATCTACCTAATATAAAAGGAGAAAAAACAGCCCAGCAACGCCATATTTAATAATAAATAACTTTTTTAACAATCTTAAAGGCTCACAAAGAGGCATCAGACCACCCTCACAACCCCGTAATCACCAATGGTGGAGCGGCCCTGACTGATTTCTTTGTAAGTAAGATTGCCAATAAACCGCTGATGACAGCAGCAGCAACAACAGCGACTCGTTTTCCGAAAACGAACGGAGAATTTCAGAGAAGACATTGAGTTACCATTTCCTCCACCCCCTGGAGGGATTCGCTCCAGGGGGTGGAGCAAAATGCTCCAGGGGGTGGAGGAAACCGTAACTCACCGCTTTAGCAGAAGTTCGCCGTTTGTTTTCACAAGAAGAACCGTTGCCGACGCTGCTGCCACAAAGCCACAAACTGCCTATCAACAACTTTTACCTTCACTATATACACCCTATATACACCGCACAAACACCTGTTACACATGGCGTTGCAGAAAAGTGTATATAGTGAATATAAAAACTAAAACTTCAATTTATCATCAGCAAATATTAGGAAGCAGCCAGGGAAACATACAAGCCGCCCCGCTGCACATCTTATCATCAGTGCAGCGGGGCGGCCTATAGTTCAGCGAGAAAGATCAGAAACCAATTCCTAAGGTTTCTGAGAACATGAAAGGCTTCTCGGCGTCCACGTCCAGAAGCTCACGGGAAAGCTGTTCGCCGCTACCCATCTCGTCGTTCAGCGAGAAGGCGAAGGGTACGGCAATGTCCACCAGCACAGACTCCGTCACAGGCTTGATATAGGTACGTTTCATCGCATGACCTCCTTTCTACCCATCCGACCATGCAAACGGCCTTCCGCCGGGCGAAGGATATAGATGCCCTTCTTCACGGACCGCCCACTGAGTCGGCTACCACTGAGCGAGAACAGCGACCACGCCGACTGTGGACTCTCCACTGATACACGTCCATCGTCAACACCCAGCGTCACATTATTTATAATAAAAGGATAAGCTCGTACAGCCGAGAAGGCAGGCAGTGCGAGATACGCCTTATGGTCGTCACACAGGAAAGCCCCACCCGCCTCGTTGGCAAAGTAGAAGCCCACGTTGTCGCCTCCCCCGTCAGTAGAGAGCATATAGAACCGGTAGTCACCACTGCCCGCAGCCGTCGTCGTGGCCGACAGGTCTGTGCCAGAGTCATAGCCCTGCAGCAAGTTGCCGTCAGCACGTTCCTCGACAGCCGCAGCCTCGACAAACTCAAACGTTCCGGGCACACCCTTGACAACAACGGCCTCACCGGCAGGAATCACGTCGCCAGCCGTATAGCTCGCCGTCCACCCTACGAAGTCACCGTCAATATCCTGTTGGGTTACCACATAAGCCTCCACGCCCTCAGGCACCTCCAACGCCTTGTCGGCATAGTACAATGTGGCATAGCCCGTACTTCCGATAGTGAGCGACACCGACGGCAGTGCATACTCGATATACTCGCCGAAGTGCGACCATCCCTTGACAGCCTTATAGGCATCCACACAGCCAGCGGGCACTATGAGATGACTTGTCCCAAAGACATAAAAGAAAGCAAAATCATGAATCGGAGTAGGTGTCGTAGCACGTACTTTAACATATAGGTCACCCTTGGGGACAAACATTCCGGAGCCTGGATCTGCATTTACATACGGGTCAACTATTGATGAACCCAAATATGTGAGACTTGACGGAAGAGACAACAGAGTGATGGGACCAGAGAATGCACTATTTTCTATCTTCAGCACCCCCTCTTCAACAAAAACCCTTTCTAACTGCTGACATGAATGGAAAGCATTGTTCCCGATTGTTTTCACCGTTCCGGGGATAGTCACATCACCGCTAATACCACTCCCACAGAAAGCAAACGCTCCGATAGCAGTCACTGTTGTCGGGAAAACGACTTTAGTTATACTACTCTTATAAAAAGCAGAGTCATCTATAGCTGTCAGTCCCGTAAAAAACCTCAACTCCTCAAAACTATTTATGTTTCTGTTCTCCCGAAACACAGCGCCCAAAGAAGTGACGGCAACCGCCTCCTCAATCGACAGCTCACCGTCGCTGTCCGTGTCCCAATTTGACACACATAAGCTTTTTACAGTTTGGTCAGCAAATGCAATGTTTTCTGCACACAGAGGGGATGCCATGCAAAAAGCAAACATTCCCAACAGCATATAAACAATCCTCATTACGACAATAATATAGGTAAAATAAAAAAGGGCGGCCCTCCCATAATATCTACGGGAGAGCTACCCCATCATTGTTTAACGACTCTATTCATCGTCTTCTGACGACTCACTATCATCCCAAACAGACTGTCGGGACATTGTTGGTCCATTAAATTCGATATCATTACCGTCTTGATCTTTACGATTTGTGCCTGTATTTGAGCCAGCACAAAGGTAATGTATTGTCGTAAATGGAATCAATTTGACACTCGGCTTCGTATATCTTTGCTTCGTTTTCATCGCTGTTCTTTATTATGATTAGTCTATTACAATTTTCTTTCCATTCACAATGTACATGCCTTTAGCCAGACCGTCAACAGAGTTTCCTACGTATTGACCTTTCAAGTTATATACCTTGTAGTTCGCAGGAAGCAGGTCAACACCGTCCAGTCTGTCGATGGCAACCACCTCATTACCATTCTCATCAAGTTCCACGACATCGTCATCAAACACGATGCGCACAATTCTTGCCGAGGCGGTAAACGAGTCATCAGTAGCATTGCCATACACCAGTCTCAGTGTCTGGTTAAACACGGCATGCCCCTTTTCATCCTTAGCGACCTCTACAGGGATGACTGTCTTTTCTTCACCAAGGCCTTCATTATTTGCATACTGAGTACTGCCCACATTGATGATGCAGTTGTAAGGTAACCACTTATATTTACTATGATACGAATTATAGTAATACCATCTGTGAGTACTCCTTGCAAGATAGTATGAATAAAGAGGAAGTGGCTGCTGCCAATACTGGCCTATGAAGGTATATACATGGTAATTATCATATCCATCTGCGCTGTCATCAGATTTAAGAAGAGCTGCCTTCATCTTATGATTGGCATAAGGTATGACAAAGTTTGACTGTTCCCCTGTAAACTGTCCACCAATACCTAAATAGCACCCTGTACGTCTGCCCACCGACGAAGATGCCATCGAGAATGCATAACGTTTAAGAATTGTCTCACCAGGATTCCCCAAATCTGTACCCGTAAGCTTGTACGGTTTAATCAGGTAGGGATAGCCTCCACGTATATAAATTGCTTCGCTCGCTAAACCGTTGCTCATAGTATATGTGCCATTGTCAACATAGCTTGGTGTCTCTTGGCTTGACAGTTCAGGATAGGTGTGCGCATTTGTGCCACTTTGTAGAGCATCACTCAAACGCAATTGGATGATGCCTTGTGTATCACCAGGTTTTCGTGTCACACTCGCCAATGTGTAAATATCAGGCAAAACATCATTTTCTTGTTGAGAACTGCCAATCTTTGTAATAGTAGTTGAGGTACTTTTAGGTACGCCTAACAGATTGACCACCTCAGAATAGGTCATGTCAAAAGGAATGCAGAATGTGTACCAGCCATCCTGTTCATATTCCTTCTCTACTGCCAGTTCTGCATCTGCAGGCACATAAGTAGCTTTTGACAGCACGAACTCATGCCAGCCTACGTATTCAAGGGCGAAGCGGGTCAAGTTTGTCTTATCCGTAATGTTGGTAGGCTGAGTATCGTCCTTCAGCTTAACACCGTCAGGATAGCTTGTCACATCGAAGTTGATGGTACCACCCTTGATATTACCGTCTGGGGTATTTTCTCCATAGGTATCCGACCAGTCATCCCATACCAGTCTTCGAATAGCCTGATTGTACGAACGTCCCAGTTCGGCAAAAGTCGGCCATTTAAGGGCTTCACCGTTAGCATCAAGTGCACCCGTCTGGTCTTTCTTCGTGTACTCCTTTGAAATATCTGTGTATGACTTTTGCATTGCCTCATAGTAAGTAGCGTTGTTATAGCTGCTCGGAAGCGAGGCCTGATCGGGATAGTGCAGAATGGTGAACAGGAACGCACCATTCTTGTACTTCTCGCGACAGTAGATGTTACCACCGTCGAAGCCGCCCCAACCGTAAGTCATACCCGAGGCAAACATGCCGCGGTAGCACTTTGTAGGTGTAAATTCTAACCCGTCCTCATAGCCGCTACGCAAAATATAGACATCGCTCACCGTACCTGAGTTGTATGCACCGAATACAGGAATGCTGGGCACGTTCGGGAATCCGTTGACATCGGTACCAGGATTCGTGCCGATTTCCAGCAAGTTCTTCGACAGGGTGTATGTGTTGTCACCATTGTCAATCTCATTGCCGCTGGCATCAGTGGTGGTGATGTGGTTCAGTCCGCTCAGATAGAAGGCTCCATCCTTAATCCAGCGGTAGCAATAGGGAATCTTCAAATAATTAATCTGCTTGCAGTTGTTCAGGAAGTTGGCAGGGATGGTGTTCATCTGCTTCGACATGACCAGTGAGGTTATGCCTGCCCAGCCCAGCTGACCCAGCGTCATGTTTTCTGGTTTAGCTGTGTTAGCATCCGCAGCATCGACGAACTTGGCATTCTCAATATCGAGCGTTTTCAGTTTGCTATCGTTCTCAAAAGCGGAACTTATGCTACTATTAGCAGAATTCTGATAGTTGCCGTTTGCGTCCAGGTTGACACTACTAGTAGCAATGTCGCTGGCCAGCAATGAGCCGCTCAGCGTGATGTCCTCCAGATTGCAAGTGTACTGCCAAGGGTTTGGACGGATGTCAGATACCTGATCCAAGGTAGTGCGTAATGACCCAGGAGTCTTCACGTAGCCTACCAAACTGGTGCGTGCGGCATTCAGCGACACAGCAGCGTTCAGATTGGTGCAACTCGAGAAGTTACTAGCCGCTACGTCCGCCTTTGTCAGGTTGCGCGGCAGGATGATGTTCTTAACTGTGGTGTTGGTGATGTTGGTTGTCGATAGCGAAACACCGCTTGCCAGCGTTGCCCCATCGAGATTCAGCGTGGCATCACGCCACATAATACCACTACCTGTGCTACTGTTAAACGTCAAATTGTTGATTGTGGCAATGTCTGTAGCAGTAATCTCACCCGTAACAGTCAGGTTACAGATGTTTAACGTACTCAAATTGCCACTGCTACCTGTTGTCACCGTTGTATAATCAGCAATGTTTTTCTTCATAGCATAGAACTTCTGGAGCAGCGATGTTAATGTTTCACCGCTTGTAACACCAACGGTCAGTGCACAATCATCTTCTGTTACACCTGAAACCGATGTAGATGCTGCTTTAACCATTTTAGGAGTGACATCAGAAGGAAGGAAAGTAAGACTATTTTGACCATTGCTTGCCTTTGTCACATTGTAACCGCTATCACCGTATTTCAGATTGTCGTAAACAGAGTTGCTGATGTTGGATTGACTGCTGCGAGTGAAATTGACATCGGCAGAGTAGCCTGAGTTGTACGTTCCCAGATTATTGATGGTGGCATCAGCCACGTTAATCGAAGTAAGATTTGTACAATCTGTCAAGTCTATGTCACCATTGATAGTACCTGCGGGAGCAAAGGTGGTAAAGCCTGAAGCATCGCAGTGAGACAGGTTTATATTCTTCACTGTTCCGTTGTTGGTAAATGAAGTCAGACCAGTATAAGACATGTTTACATCACCACTAATGGTTCCTTTGTTGATAAAGGTTGTCAGATTGGTCAACTTTTTGTCAGACGTGCCATTGGCAACAACATCGCCCCCGATGGTTCCCGAATTATAAATACGAGTCAGCGACGAACAACCTGTTGCTGTTATCGTACCACCAATTCGGGTATCAACAGTAATGCGCGTAATACCGCTGTTGCTTACATTTAGTGCACCGCTGACCGTCGTTCCTGTCAGTGTCATTGCCTGAAGATTTGAACACCCACTGGCATTCACACTGCTTACTGTCGAGCCAGAAAGATTGATAGTCTGCAGAAGAGTACAGGAGGACGTCGTCAGTGCAGCAGAGCCTATAGTAATGCTAGACAAGTCGAGACTGGTAATATTGATATTGGAGAAGGTCAAAGCGTTTGGAACGCCAGAGCTTGTTGACAGTCCAATGGATTTAATAGAAGAGTTAGCACCATTGGCAGCTGTAAGCATGTTTTGGCCAAAGACACCATAATTAGAATTGTTATAGGTACCACTGACAAAGTCCACGGCTGTCGTGCCTGATCGTACAATACGACCATCTGAAAGTGCTGTTTCAGAGTAGTTATTGTTATTAAGGCCAAGAATGTTCAGTTTCGTGCCGGTGTAGGAATAGACTGCAGCTATTTTTCCCAACTTATTATCACCACCAAGTTTACCGAAGAGTGCCATGTCATCTGCTGACCAGCCATCAGGGAGTATCATTCTATATGCAGAACTCCATTCTTTTGAGAAATCATAGTTTGCTGCTATTTCAACCGTCAGATTAGCCCCGCTCAGGTCTAAGTACTCGTAAGCTGTGGGTTTATTGGTTAGTGCATTGAAATTTATGTCATCAGCATTCAGTGCTACGTCACTCTCCACCTTTATATATATACCGCTACGCAGTGTCGATTCGTTCTCGAATGCACGTGCCAGTCCTCCTGCTTTAAGCACAAAGACGTTGTCTGCAACAGTGGCTCCACTGTCGTTGGTTGGAGAATAGATGTAATACAATTCACTATATTTACTTGAAAATGCAGCTTTCTGGGCATCTGTCAGCGTAGTGCCAAGAGGCAGGACAAGTGCCTGCAGTGAAGAAGGACCATTAAAACCAGAGATATCGACAGTGGCTCTACTTAGGTCTATCTTTGTCAGATTAGAATAGCTGCTAAGTTGAAGAGCATCCACAGTGCCATTAACTGTTAATGATGTCATGGAGGACAGTGTGCTTGAGTCTAACAGTCCGAGTGCTCCTGCCAGACTGCCACCAGTACCAAGTGTCACGGTCACGGCAGTACCGTTGACAGCTACTTTGTTCTTTACAGTGGCACTGGTTTCTGTAACTGTTCCAGTAAAGCCCGATGGAAGAATCAGGGCGTCAAGCGCATCGTTGCTGATATTAATGTTGTCACGGTTTTGCAGTGTAACCGAAGACAGGTTGGCATTCTTAAGTGCCGTGTCTCCACTGAGATTCAGTGTGTAGTTATTGTTAGCGTCAGCACCGACGGAAACATTGTTAAGATTAAGCGTAGTTAATGATGTATTGCTGCTTAAGTCAAGACTTTCATTAATGGTTGTGTTGCTGATACTGACTGATGTCAGTTCCGAACAACCTGTTATGGTAGTTGACGCTAATGGTGTGCTGGAAGTCATCGTCACGGACTGTAATGCAGAACAGTTGCTTACGTTCAAACCACTTTTGCTGCTGTATTGACCTGACAGACCGTTTACGGTAATAGTATTCAGGTGCATATTGCCAGATATGTTGATTAAAGAATTCTGAGGGGCATCAACATTGTTTAGTACTAGGTCTGTCACTTCATGGGTTGACAAAGCAGTGACGTCATCGCTATTGCCAAAAGAGCCGATAACCTTAATTTTCGTTTTACTTACATCTGAATGTAGGCTTGCAAATGTTGACAGTGTAGTTCCCAGCGTGCCATGTGTGGTTGTGTAGTATTCCAATCCGTTGGCTGTAGAAGAAAGGACGGACTTAAATTTGCAACTATTGTTATCAGTAAAATCTGCTGTCGCAATATTTTGGTTTTGTGGGAGGATAAGGTAGCCATTACCATCGGCTGTAAGAGAAGAAACGTTACTGCCACCCTCTGTTACACCGTAAAAGTCCCAGGTACAACCAGTGAAAAATTGGGAATGCGTTAAGGAAGACAAATCATTAGAACTGATTTTTCCAGTAACAATGTATGTTTTGTTGCTACCGAAATGTCCATTCACAGTCTCTTGAGTAGGAGTAGTAGATCCTGAAAGTCCAGAATACCAGGTATGGAAATCCCCAGCATTATTCACGTTGATAGTAATCGTATTACCATCGTTGCTAACGCTCATCGAAGACCCAGTGTCGAAGTTATATACAACCGAATCCGCCCACGCCCCAGTCACGGCGCAGACCAACGAAAAGATAATTAGTAAATACTTTTTCATGTTATTGTTATTTGTTTGTTACCTTTGTAGTTCGTTATTATCCTATGGTCAGCTCCCAAATAAAATAGGTAGTTAAGGCGAATAGGGTTGCATCACGCATAAAGTATTCGCGTGCAAAGTTACAAATTAATAATAACACCACAAAGATTTTTTGCAAGAAAAATTACGTAATCGTTTGATTTCTTGAATGAAATCAACTGTCACACGTTCATGCCACTCCTACCTCTCCCACCCGGCTTTGCCGCTTGACTGTGTCGGGAACTCAGGTGGGGAAAAAGTTACTCCTACTCAGGAGGGGAAAAAGTCACTGGGTAAGGACTATCAAAGAACAGACGCTGGGTGTCAAGAGCAATCATACCATTTCAACTTTATAGAACGGATCATCCTTGCTACGTTCTATCTGGTTTTCGATTTCTTCCAATTTTATTTCCATCTTCGCTCGCCACACTTTCTTGTATTCCCGATAAGCCCTGATAGAGTCAATAAATGATCCGGGCTTCGAGGTGAACTGTAGTTTTGTTGCTGCCATAATACTCGTTGTTTAGTGTTTAGGGTGCAAAGATACGAATAAGCAAGAACAAAACTAAATAATTTATATCCTTTTTTCAAACGGGAAAAGGAAATAGGGAATTTCCTATGTCGATTTAGGGGAATTCCGTTTGGCGGTATGAGAAAATTATACTACTTTTGCAGCGTGATTGAACTCTAAATATCGCATGACTATGAAGAAGGTATTGATATTTTCGCTCGGCTTGCTCCTGGTCATGAGCAGCTGCGGCAGCTATGAGGCTGCAGGCGCCTACACTGGTGCACACTTCGGTTCCATCATCGGTTCGGCCATCGGCGGCATCACCGGCGGATGGCGCGGCCACGAGGTCGGCAAGCTGGTAGGCCTGGCCGGCGGAGCTATGGTCGGCGCTGCCATCGGCAAGGCTGCCGACGAACAGGCGGAGGAAAGGGCCGTGGAGCGAAGCATGGCGCGCCAAAGGATGAACACCCGCGAGAGCTACGACTACAACTACGATGGCGGTTACGACCCGTTGGGTCGCGGCGACGACCGCATCACGTTCGATGATGCCGTGCCGGCTCCCACACCGCCAGCCGCTGCCACGGGCCTGACTATCAGCAACGCCCGCATAGCCGATGCCAGCCATGACGGCATGCTGTCACGCGGAGAGTCTGCCCATGTGGTCTTTGAAATCCACAACCCGACAGACAAGCCCGTCTTCGGCGTACAGCCTTCAGTCATGGAGGTGACTGGCAACAGGCACATCTACATATCGGAAAACATACTGGTGGAGTGCATCCAGCCCAAGCAGACCATCCGCTACACGGCTCAGGTCAAGACCGACAGGGGCTTGCGCAACGGCGAAGCCATCATACGGGTGTCGGTGCTGCAGGGTGGACGTGAGATTACTTCACAGACACGTGAGTTCCATGTAAAGACCATGAAGAGGTAAGCCCCGTTCTTACCTCTTCCCCTCACGTTTCAAGTAGGCTTTGGCGGCATTGGGCTTAGCGTTGATCTGGTTAAACGCATCGGTGGCCTTCTGCTTCTCCTGCCGGGAGGGGGATACAGGTGACATCATAGCCGGCTCATAAGTTTCCTGAGCCGATTTGCTGGCAGTGCGACGCATGGAGCGTTGCACTTTTTGATGGTCTATCTTTATCTCATGCTGCCAGACGGGCACGATGCCCGCCGGGGCGATGTCGGCCAGTTCGAACTCGAACCTGGGCACCTCGGGGCCGTCATCGTCATCATCAGGCTTGAAGGGTATGTTAGTCTCACGGAGACGCTCAACGCTGACGGGCACAATACCCTGTGCCAACATACCAATGGCTTTGGCAGCACCCCATGACAGATCGATGATGCGCCCGCGGCGGTAAGGTCCACGGTCGTTGACCCGAACCACCACCTGCTGGCCGTTCACCATGTTGGTCACCCTGAGCAGCGTACCGAAGGGATAGCTGCGGTGGGCACAGGTCAGCGAGTCGTGGTGCAGCTTCTCGCCGTTGGCCGTCCGCGACCCCGTTGCTCGTTTCGAATAGAACGATGCCTGACCGCTCTGGGTCTGCGCCCCTGCGGGGCTAAAGTAGAAAGAAAAAAGAATAAATAATAAAGAATAAAGAACAGAGAAAAAAGAATAATGAACAGAGAATAAAGAACAGGGAATAGAGAATAGAGAACGAGGAACAAAGAACAAAGCCTTCGGCTTCCTTCTGCTGTAGGTACATAGTAGTCTTGCAACTGTCTTCTTCATTCTCTATTCTTTATACTTTATTCTTTTTACTTAATTCTCTACTCTCTATTCTTTATTCTCTGTTCTTTCTACTTTATTCTTTATTCTTTATTCTCTATTCTCTATTCTTTATTATTTATTCTCTGTTCTTTATTCTTTATTATTTATTCTTTATTATTTAGGCCGAAGGCCGCTACACAATTCCCTGCGCCAGCATGGCCTTGGCCACCTTCATGAAGCCGGCAACATTGGCACCCTTGACATAGTTTATGTAGCCGTCAGACTCCTTGCCATATTTCACGCACTGCTCATGGATGCCAGACATAATCTGGTGCAGGCGGCGGTCAACCTCGTCGGCCGTCCAGCTGAGGCGCATGGAGTTCTGGCTCATCTCGAGTCCGCTGGTAGCTACGCCACCGGCGTTCACAGCCTTACCCGGTGCAAAGAGCTGATGGGCAGCGATGAACTTCTCGGCAGCCTCGGCCGTGCAGCCCATATTCGACACCTCAGCCACACAGAGCGGCTTATGAGCCAGTATCTGGTCGGCATCATCACCGTTCAGTTCGTTCTGGGTGGCACAGGGCAGATAGATGTCAGCCTGCTGCTCCCACGGTTTCTTGCCGGGATAGAATGTCGAGCCCTCAAACTCCTCGGCATAAGGCTCGCAGACGTCATTGCCAGAGGCACGAAGCTCCAGCAGGTAGTCTATCTTCTCGGCATCGAGTCCGGCAGGGTCATAGATATAACCGTCAGGACCACTGATGGTAACAACCTTGGCACCCAGTTCAGTAGCCTTCTTTGCAGCGCCCCATGCCACATTGCCAAAGCCCGACAGGGCCACCGTCTTGCCCTTGATGTCAAGTCCGTGCTCCGTCAGCATCTGGTTGACGAAATAGAGGGCACCGTAGCCCGTAGCCTCTGGACGGAGGATAGAGCCGCCCCACTCCCGGCCTTTGCCGGTGAGCACGCCCTGGAACTGGTGGGTCAGCTTTTTGTACTGTCCATAGAGGTAGCCTATCTCACGTGCACCGACACCGATGTCACCGGCAGGCACATCCTCATCGGGACCGATATGGCGGTATAGTTCGGTCATAAACGCCTGGCAGAAGCGCATCACCTCCTGATCGCTCTTACCGCGGATACTGAAGTCTGAACCGCCCTTGCCGCCACCCATAGGCAGCGTTGTCAGCGCATTCTTGAAAGTCTGCTCGAAACCGAGGAATTTCAGAATACTGAGATTGACAGAGGCATGGAAACGCAGACCACCCTTGTACGGGCCAATAGCCGAGTTGAACTGTACACGGTAGCCGAGGTTCACCTGAACCTCGCCCTTGTCGTCAACCCAGGGCACACGGAACGTGATGATACGCTCAGGTTCCACGATACGTTCAACAATCTTTGCCTTCTCGAACTCAGGATGCTGGTTATAGACATCCTTAATGCTGTCGAGTACTTCGCGCACAGCCTGCAGATACTCCAGTTCGCCAGGATGCTTACGCTCCAGACCTTGCATGATTTTCTCAACTTCCATAGTGTAGTGATTTAAAAGGTTTTTGTTAGTCAGATAACATTATGTTATTATTTATGCTGCAAAAATAGGAAAAATATCCATAACTTCCAAGGGAAAAAGCAAAAAAATTTCCACTTAGCTTACATTTTTCTACTTTGAAGAGTTAAGGAGTTATTACACTTCGCTCTTTTGCTGCGTTTCGGGCCAGTTTACCAGATACAGCTTGTCAGTGGCACGGGTAAACGCGGTATAGAGCCAATGTATGTAGTCGGGGGTGAGCATGTCGTCGGTCATGTAGCCCTGGTCCAGATAAACGTGTGACCACTGTCCGCCCTGAGCCTTGTGACAAGTGACGGCATAGGCGAACTTCACCTGCAAGGCATTGTAGTAGCGGTCCTGCTTCAGTTTCTTCAGTCGGTCGCTCTTCAGGGCGACGTCCTGGTAGTCTTCAAGTACCTTATTATATAATAAGGTCTGCTGCTCACGAGTCAGTGAGGACGACTCGGAGGTGAGCGTATCGAGCAGCACGGTAGCCGTCAGCTCGTAGTCGTCATAGTCGGGCAGCCGCATGGTGACCTCGGCGAAACGGAACCCATAGAGTTCGTGGACACCACGGATGCGCTGCACGGTGGCCACATCACCATTGGCCAGGAAACTGATGCCTTGAGGCTGCTGCCCGTCTGCCCCCAACCAATAGTAGTTGTTCTTCACAATCATCAGACGGTCGCCACGACACAATTCGTCTTCACGGTCAAGGACGGTGCGACGGATGCCCTGATTATAGATGTTGGCCCGCTTGTTGCTGCGGGTAATGACTATGGTGTCATCCAGCCCGACGCGACTATAGCTGGTAGCCAGCGACTCTATCAGCTCGTCACCGGGAACCATCTGAATATCCCTGAAGCCCTGGAACAGGACACAAGGCAACTGGGTCATGGCATCGTGGGTAATCATCTGGCGGATGACGGTGGCGTTGTAAAGGATGCCCGACTCCTGCGACTGGCGCAGCACCTCATTGAGACTGGCCTCAAAGACTTTCATGCCGTAGTAGCGGAGGACCGATGGCATCAAGGCAGGGCTCTCCTCTTCGCCCACAGGCGGCAGCTGGGCACGGTCGCCAATAAGCAGCAGGCGGCAATTGGAGTCCGTGCCATAAACAAACTCCACCAGATCGTCGAGCAGCCTACCAGAACCGAATGTGGCTTCACTGCCCGTCTGGTTGCTGATCATTGACGCCTCGTCAACAATAAACAAGGTATCACGATGCAGATTGACGTTCAGGTTGAAGGCCGAATGGCTTTCACCAACCGTCTGCTGCCGGTAAATACGACGATGGATGGTGTAGGCCGGATGGCCGGCATTGAGCGAGAACACCTTTGCGGCTCGACCCGTAGGTGCCAACAGCACCATCTTCTGCTTCAGTCCGGCCAAGGCCCTGACGAAGGCCCCGGCCAGCGTGGTCTTGCCCGTGCCGGCCGAACCGGTGAACAGCATGGCCGAATGACTGTCACGGCTGGTCATGAAGTCGGCAAAAACACCGATTGCCACCTCCTGTTCAGCAGTAGGCATCAGCCCTAACGACTGTGTGATGCGATATTTTAGCTCGTCACCTATCATTATTTCAAAAATTATTTGTACCTTTGCGGCGCAAAAATACAAAAAAAATTGCAATGCAAGTCACAAACAGAGCGATAAATGTGGTATTGGCCCTGACAGCGGCCGCCCTGCTGGCCATTTGCGGGGCAAGTATTGCATCTGTATTGTAGGTAGAAAGCTATGAGCAACGAACTGAACCAACAAGTCGGCAAGGGGCGCATCGTCATACGCATCGGACAGCACCACCTGTCATTCTCTACCTTCGATGCCACCCGGGCTGAAGCCCCCATCACCTACGAGCCGTATGTGGTGAAAAGCAACATGTCGATAGCGGCCAACCTGCGCGAGGCACTCAAGGGGGCCGGACTGGCGCAGGTGGGCATCAGCAAGGCCATGGTGCTGATTGATGCCCCGGTGCTGCTGATTCCCGTGGAGGTGTTCGAGGAGGCGAAGATGGCAGTGATGTACCACCAGTCCTTCCCCTGCAGGGAACAAGAGCAGGTGCTCTACAACGTGCTGCCCGACCTGAATGCCGTTGCCGTGTTCTCTGTCAACAAGGACCTGAAGCTGGTGCTCGACGACAACTTTGCCGATGTCAGAACCACGGCAGCCATGTCGCCAGTCTGGCGCCACCTGCACCGGCGTTCGTTCACCAGCACACGTAACAAGCTGTACGGCTATCTCCACGACCAGAAGATAGACGTGTTCTCGTTCCACCAGAACAGGTTCAAGTTCTATAACCAGTTTGAGACCACCCGTTCGGCTGACGCGCTCTATTTCCTGCTCTATGTGTGGAAGCAGTTGATGCTAAGTCAGGAACGCGACGAGCTGCACCTGGTAGGCGACGGTCTGACCGACGGACAGGACGAACTGGCAAACAAGCTGCGCCGCTATCTGCAAAACGTGTTTGTCATCAACCCCTCGGCCGAATTCAACCGTGCCCCGGCCACCAAGGTCAAGGGCATGCCTTTCGACCTGGTCACACTATTCACCAAAGGACGATGAGAATCATCACAGGCATATACAAGGGACGGCACTTCGACATACCCCGCTCGTTCAAGGCAAGACCGACGACCGACTTTGCCAAGGAGAACATCTTCAACGTGCTGACAGGTTACCTTGACTTTGAGGGAACGGCGGCACTCGACCTCTTCTCAGGCACGGGCAGCATCTCACTGGAACTGGTGTCACGCGGCTGCAGCCGTGTGGTGAGCATCGAACAGGACCGTGACCACCATCGGTTTATTACAGACTGTCTGAAAAAGCTGGATACCAGTGTCTGTGTACCGATAAGAGGTGATGCCTTCCGTTTCATCAAAAGCTGCAAGCAGCAGTTTGACTTCATCTTTGCCGACCCACCCTACGCTTTGAAGGAACTGCCGACCATACCAGACCTTATCTTTGAGAAGGGTTTGCTCAAGGAAGGCGGCATCTTTGTCTTCGAACATGGTAAAGACCACGACTTCAGCGGCAGTCCCCATTTTGTAGAACATCGTAGCTATGGAAGCGTAAACTTTTCTATTTTCCAATAACATGTTATCAACCTTATTATCAACAGTCTTAATCATTAACGAACTTATGGCCTCCAACGCTGGGGCCGTCTCAAAGGGCGAACCCGTTTTCAGCCCTGCCTATAATTTCGACAGCTGGATTGAAGTGTATAACCCTGGCGACCAGGCCGTAAACCTGGGCGGATGGTACTTGAGCGACGACGAGCAGAACCTGAAGCGCTGGCAGATGCCCAGCAACATTGGCAGTGTGAAGGCAAAAGGCTTCACAACCATCTGGCTGGGTTCCAACGATATCAAGACCACCCAAGCACCGTTCAAACTCGACTGCGACGGCGGCACCATCTACCTGAGCGACAAGGAGGGCAACCTCGTCGTCAGCCAGCAGTACCCCAAAGGCAAGAGCCGCACGGCTTGGGCCCGTAAGACCGACGGCGGCGAGGAATGGGGCTGGACGGACAACGCCACCCCCGGCGAGAGCAACGAAGGAGCCGTATTTGCTGAGGAACGCCTCGACGCTCCTGTCGTCAGCAAGGGGAGCACGCTGTTTAGCAATAGCATCAGTGTGAAAGTCAACATTCCTGAGGGCACTACGCTGATGTACACCACCGACGGTAGTCTGCCCATTTCAATGGCAGGCTTCTCACCTTGGAAGAACGTTGTGAAGAACGGCGACTGTGAAGGCACTGATGCCAGCAACCTCGTCAGCAAGAATGGTGGCAGCACCAGTACTGTGAAAAAGATAACCGATGGAGCTGGTGTCAATGACTCACGCGGCATCAAGGTACAGGCTGTGGCCAGCGCCACCAACGAAGAGGCGGCACAGTTCTTTGTCTATACCCCCAACCGCACATGGCAGAAGGGCGAGAAATACCGTTTCCGCATGAAGGTGCGTGCCGACAAGGCTGCCACCATCACCATCAAGGCTTACAGGAAACCTGGTGACAAGATTGGTGAAAACATGCTGGGCGGCAGTTACAACGTGACCACTGAGTGGACGGAAATCAACTACGAGGGTACACTCACGGCCAAACAAGCAGGTGAAAAACAGGATTGGTTTTTCACGACCTACACGCTGCAAGCCATCGGCTTCAACCTGAACAAGGTCAAGGAGGACAACACCTTCTACTTCGACGACATCGTGTGGGAGGAGTATGACAACAGCTTCTCGAGCATGGAGAGCACAAACGGACAGTTCACCTTCAACGAGACAACGAACCTCACCGTCCGTCTGTTCAAAGAGGGTTTCCTGCCCAGCGTCCCTGTGACACGCAGCTACATCAAGACCTCGAACAAATATACGCTGCCCATCGTCTCCATCGTTGGCGACCAGCGCTACTTCACCGACCCGAAGATAGGCTTCGACTGCGAAGGTGACGGCACCAACGGCAAGACCGGCAACGGACAGACCACCCCCCGCAACTACAACCAGCCGTGGGACCGCCCGGTGAACTTCTCGTACATGAGTCCTAAGGGGGAGATGCTCCACAATCAGGATGTCAACATCAAGGTGTCGGGCGGATGGACACGCTCGCAGCAGTTCCGATCGTTCAAGCTGAAAGCCAGCAAGATATTCGACGGCCAGAACCGCTTCGACTACTCTTTCTTCCCACAGAAACCCTATATCCGTAATAAAACCCTGTTGGTACGCAACGGCGGTAACGATGTATGGGCCAACGATGCCCGCTTCATGGATCCTGCCCTTGAGACTGTAATCCAGCGCTCGGGCATCGACCTCGATGTGCAGTCCTACGTACCTATTATAGAATATGTGAACGGTGAACTGCGCGGCGTGCTCAACCTGCGCGAGCCAAACAACGACGACTTCGCCTACGCCAACTGGGGCTACGACGACGAGGAGCTCGACGCCTTTGAGAACATGGTGATGAAGAACGGCAACGACAGCGTGCTCAACCGCATCTTTGAACTGGCCGAGAAAGCCACCGACGACACAGCCTACAACGAGCTGAAGACGCTGCTCGACATCGACGAGTTCACCAACTACATGGCCGTCACCATGTTCCTCGACAACGACGACTGGCCCAATAACAACATGAAGGCCTACCGCAGTCAGAATGGCGGTCGATACCGTTTCATCAGCTTCGACCTTGACTATGCTTTTGCCTCGCGCAACTTCAACAAGGACGGCGACGACCCCTTCAAGTACTTCGTGCGCTTCAAGGATGCCGACCAGGTCTATAGCGAGGGCAACCTCAACAAGGAGATTGTCAACCTGCTGCTCAACCTCTTGGGCCGTGACGAGTTCCGCCGCAAGTTCATCGACACCTTCTGTCTGGTGGGCGGCAGTGTCTTCGAGCCGACCCGTGCCGGCAAGATTGTCGATGAGCTCGTGGGCAACGTAAAGGATATGTGCCAGCTGATGAAGAATATCGTCGGCTGGGGCGGTGTCAGCAGCGGCAACAACGTCGAAAAGACTGCCAACGTCATTAAAACCAAACTCAGCGGACGCTCGAAGAAGATGGCCAACCACCTGAAGAACTTCTCATACGCCAAGCTCAGCACCAGTGCACAGGCCGTGACACTCAGCGCCGATACCGAGGGTGCGAACCTCTACGTCAACGGTCTGAAGGTGCCGTACGCCGACTTCAACGGCCACCTCTTCGCACCAGTGCAGCTGCGTGCCGAGGCCCCTGCCGGCTATCGCTTTGCCGGATGGAAGAAAGGTGGAAGCATCGTCTCTACCGATGCCGAGATGAGTCTGCCCGCCGACAACACCCTTAGCATGACGGCCACCTTCACCCCGTTCAGCGAGGATGAGCGCCAGACAGCGGGTATCACGCCTGTCCGCATCAATGAGGTGAGCGCCGCCAACAACATCCACGTCAACGAGTTCTTCAAGCGCAACGACTGGGTAGAGCTGTATAACACCACCTCGAAGCCCGTCGATGTCGAAGGCATGTACCTGACAGACAACGTCAGCAAACCGAAGAAATACCAGATAACCAAGGGCAGCACCACGGCATCGACCGTTATTCCTGCACATGGCTACCTCATCGTCTGGTGCGACAAGCTGGAGCCGGAGTCCCAGTTGCATGCCCAGTTCAAACTGGCTGCAGAAGGCGGAGACGTCATGCTGACGGCCTCAGACGAATCGTGGAGCGACAGGATGACCTATACCGAACATAAAGATGACCAGACCGTAGGCCGCTATCCTGACGGCAGTTCACAGGTCTATGTCATGAACGTACCCACCATCGCCCAAGCTAACCTCAAGTCGAGCTACGTCATCGGTGTCAGCCAGACAGACGCAACAGGTATCAGTGATCTGGCTGCCAACAACGAAGCCCTTACCGTTCGCTACGCCAATGGCCGCCTCTTCATCTGTGGATCAGCCGAAGGCGGAAAAGTGCAAGTGCGCGTCGTCGGTCTCTCTGGCCAGACTGTTGCGACAGTCTCTGCCAGTCTCACCACCGGTCAAGCCGAAACTGACCTCAGCGACTTGCCTACTGCCGTCTATATAGCCACAGTAACCGATGACCACGGTCACAAGACAAACCTCAAGTTTGTAAGATAGACTGCCAAGGAGAAAAAAGAATTGAGAGAGAGTTAATCAACTCTCTCTCAATTCCAAATATTATTATTCATGTCGGATAGCCTCAATCGGATCCATATTAGCAGCCTTCTGGGCTGGAATATAACCGAAGAGGACGCCAATGCAGACGCAAACGAAGAACGATACGTATATAGACCAGGCAGGAACGGTGGACGGCATGCCGAACGTAGGTAGGAATGCACTGGCTCCACACCCGACGAAGATACCTAACAAGCCGCCCGTTACAGATATCAATACCGACTCTATGAGGAACTGCAGGGAGATGACAGGTCCCGTAGCGCCAACGGCCATGCGAAGACCAATCTCCTTGGTGCGCTCAGTGACGGAGACCAGCATGATGTTCATGATGCCGATACCGGCAACAAGCAAAGAGAAGGCAGCTGCCACGACGAGGATAAGCGTCACCGTATCCATTGTACTCGACATGGTCTCCATCATCTCAGCCTGCGAGCGGATGGTAAAATCGTCATCAGCATCTTCCTTCAACTTGTGGTTGTCGCGCAGAATCTGGGTCAGCTCTTCAATAGCAGCGTCCGAGAGTTCCTCGGTAACAGCAGAGCAGACAATACTGGAGAACCATGTCTGGGCAGCAACACGCTTCATGACCGTGGTGTAGGGAGCCACCATAACGTTGTCCTGATCCATGCCCCACGAGTTATATCCCTTTGACTTCAGTACTCCAACAATACGCATGGGAATGCTCTTGAAACGGATGGTCTTACCGATGGGATCTACGTTGTCACCAAAAAGTTCCTTGACGATAGTCGCCCCTACAACCACGACTTTGGCAGCCTTCTTGATATCCTCCTCAGTGAAGCACTCACCCTCCTCAACATCCCATTGCTTGATTTCAAGATACTCAGGCGACTCACCGTAGAGTGACGTATTGGTGTTGTTATTGCCATAGATAACCTGTCCAGAGGCGGTCACCTCTGGAGATACCTTGGTCACAAACCGCTTTTCACGGATGATGCGCTCGTAGTCAGACATCTTTAACGTCTGCATGGCCGAAGGATCCTGACGGACACCGCCACGCATGTCGGCACCAGGCCGGATGGTCAGCAGGTTGGTACCCATGGTCGATAGTTCCTGCCGGATGCTCTCCTTGGAACCTTGTCCGATAGCCATCATGATGATGACGGCGGCCACACCGATGATGATACCCAGCATCGAGAGGAATGACCGCATCTTGTTATTGGCAACGGCCTTCAGGCTTACTTTAAATAGGTTCAGTATGTTCATAAAAAGCCCACCCAAGCCCTCCCAAAGGGAGGGATGTTTAGTTACATACAGGGTGCTCCATTATTAATTATACAATCATTATTATTATCACTAATCTCTCCCCTCCCTCACAGGGAGGGGCTGGGGGAGAGTCTTCTTAATCATCCTGTGGCATCGGCAGGGCGGCGAGGGCCTCGGCTGCCGACTTGATGTTCGTATTGATGGTGTCCTCGCGAATCTTGCCGTCGCGCAGGTTGATGTTGCGGCTGGAATACTCGGCAATCTCAGGGTTGTGGGTCACGAAGATGATGGTGTGGCCCTTGCGGTAGAGTTCCTGGAACAGCACCAGCATCTCGAACGAGGTGCGCGTGTCGAGGTTACCCGTGGCCTCGTCGGCCAGCAGCACGGCGGGGTCGTTGACCAAGGCACGGGCGATGGCCACACGCTGCATCTGACCGCCTGACATCTCGTTGGACTTATGATAGAGACGGTCGCCCAGTCCCACGGCCTGCAGGGCCTTGATGGCTTTCTCCTTGCGCTCGGCGGCATTATACTCTGAGTTATACATCAGCGGCAATTCCACATTCTCCACAGCCGTGGTCTTCGCCAGCAGGTTGTAGTTCTGGAAGACGAAGCCGATCTTGCGGTTGCGCAGGTGTGCCCGTTGCGACTTCGACATCGTACGCACGGAGATGCCGTCGAGGTAGTACTCGCCGCTGGTGGGGGTGTCGAGGCAGCCGAGCTGGTTCAGCAGTGTCGATTTACCACTTCCAGACGTTCCCTGAATGGTGACGAACTCGCCCTCGTAGATCTTGAACGACACGCCCCTGAGGGCCTTTACCGTCTCCGCCCCCACCTGGAAGTACCGCTTCACGTTCTGCAGTTCGATGACGACTCGAGACCTCTCAGACCCACCCCCTGGCCCCTCCCTGTGAGGGAGGGGAGAGGTTACCTTGGAGGCGACGTTCTCCGAACTTTTATTCTCTTCTTTTCTATCCATTCCTAATATTTCCCTTTCCTATTTTGTTTATCTTCCTTTCCTAACTATCCTATCTTTAGAAGTATCTACTCCCCTCCATTCAGGGAGGGGTCGGGGGAAGAGTCCTCTTTCTATTTGTTCCATTACATATTCCATTTCGTTCAGCACCTCCTCATTGGAGAAGCGAATGACGTGGTATCCCATTTGTTCCAATTCCTGCTCCCTATGTTGGTCATTCTCCTTCTGACGTGGTTCCGAGTGATAGCCGCCATCAACCTCTATGATAAGGCCGCCATGCCGTGAAACGAAATCCACAATGTAGTCACCTATTATATGTTGGCGCAGGAACTTCTCACCTAACACTCCATCCCGCAGGTATTCCCACAGAACCGTTTCGGCAAGTGTAGCATTCTTCCTATTCTCTCGTGCAAACGCTTTCAACAGTCCATATCTGTCAGGAGAGGCCGTCTTATAACTCATCTATAGAACTATCTACTCCCCTCCCTCACAGGGAGGGGCCGGGGGTGAGTCTTTATCTCCTCTGCTGCTGTTGATTTCCACCCTGCTGCCTGTTATTGTTTCTTCCCGGACGCGGCATGAAGGGGTTGGTGGCATGCTGACCCTGCGTCATTTCCTCACCGCCGGAGATGCTGAAGTCAACCAGCACCTCGGTGCCGGCATTGACGCCACTCGTGATTTCCGTCAGCACGCCGTTGGTGGTGCCCGTCTCCACCTTGTGGGCCTTGAAGACATTGCCCTCTAAGGTCCATAGCTTCGTGGGAGCCTCCACGTCCTCAATAGTCTGTCCCTTCTGCAACAGAGCCTCGTTGGGCATGAAGCGCAGCGCCTTGGCAGGAACCACGAGCACGCCGTTCTTCTCAAGCGTGAAAATGGTGACGTTTGCTGTCAGGCCGGGCTTCAGCTTCAGGTCGTTGTTGCGGGCGCTGATCACCACCTCGTAGGTGACGACGTTGCTCTCCGTCGTTGCTTGCTGGCGCACCTGCGTCACCTGTCCATCGAAGTGGTCATCGGGGAAAGCATCGACGGTGAACGACACACGCTGGCCTTCCTTCACACCACCGATGTCAGCCTCGTCGATGTCGGCGATGACGCGCATGTCCGTCAGGTCCTGGGCGATGGTAAAGAGCTCAGGCGTGTTGAACGAGGCAGCCACCGTCTGGCCTTCCTCTACCGACTTCGACAGCACCACGCCGTCAATAGGACTGGTGATGGTTGCATAGCCGAGGTTGGTCTGCGCACGCTGCACGCTCTCCTGGGCGGTCTTCACCTGCTCCTTGGCCTGGTTGTACTGCAGAAGGGCGCTCTCGTACTCGTCGGCCGAGACCAGTCCCTTGTCGTAGAGCGTCTTATACCTATTATAATTAGACTGCTGATAGTTCAGCGAACTCTGTGCCGACGACAGGTTGGCACGCTGGGCCGTCAGCTCACTGATGAGGTTGGTCTTGTCGAGCTCGGCAATGACCTGACCTTTCTTCACCACTGAGTTGTAATCGACGTAGAGCTTCGACACGATACCCGATACCTGCGTACCAACGGTGACCGAGGTCACCGGCTCGATGGTACCCGTAGCGGTGATGGTAGTCTGGATGTTGCCCTCCTCCACCTTGGCGGTCTCAAACTCCACCTTCTCCTCCTTCTTTCCGCCCGAAAGCAGGAGATAAGCAATGACTGCCAGCGCAACGATGCCAATGGCAATCCACAGTTTCTTGTTCTTCATCATAAATAAGACTCTCCCCCTTACCCCTCCCTGCGAGGGAGGGGAGTGATTAGCTTGGGGGGTATTTTAGTTTGACATTATTATTATCTGTACATTGGTAACTACTCCCCTCCCTCACAGGGAGGGGTCGGGGGTGGGTCTCGTCCCTCACAGGGAGGGGTCGGGGGTGAGTCTCCCCTCGTAGAACTTCAGCATCTGCAGGTTCAGGATGGTCATATATTTCGACTGCAGGCGGTTCTGCTCGGCCTGCAGCAGACGGTCCTTGCCCGACATCAGCTCGACGATGTTCGTCAGGCCGACGTTGAACTTCTCCTGCAACAGGCTGTAGCTCTGCTCTTCGCTCTCGACGGTGGCCAGCGCAGCACGGAACCGCTGCTGGTTGGTGGTGGCGTCGAGCCAGTAGTTCTCAATGGTCTGGTAGAGCTGCTTCTGCTGGTCTTGCAGGGCCAGCATGTTGTTCTCACGCTGGATGCGGGCCTTGTTAACGTTCGTCTTCGTCTGACGCTGATCGACGAGGGGCACGTTGACAGAGACACCCGCTCCGGAGTTGAAATTGAACTTCATCTGGTTGCCCCATCCGTTGTTGGCCAGCGAGTTGGTGCTGGTGCCCGCACTGGCCGACAGGCTTACCGTCGGCATGCGTCCGGCCTTGGCAATGTCGAGGCTCACGTCGCTGCTCTTGATGGCCATCTCGGCACTCTGTATCTCGGGGCGCGTGGCCAGGGCCTGTTCATAGACCGACATCAGCGACGGAATCTCGGCCTGTGCCTGCTCGTCGGTAGTGGCGGGAACCACGATGTCGAACTCTGAGTCGTCGATGATTTCCAGCAACTGTTTTAGCTGCATCTTGTAGTTCCTGACCTGCATCTCGGCGTTCACGATATTGTATTCGTCAGTGGCACGCTGGGCCGACAGCTGGGCCAGATCGGCCTTCGACATCTTGCCCACCTCGACCATCTCCTTTCCGCGCTCTTCGTTCTTCTGGCTGGTCTTCAGGCTCTCCTCGTTCACCTTCACGGCCTCCGTCAGGTAGAGGATCTGCACATAGAGCTGGGCGATTTTCTCCTGGATGGAGTTGGCCGTCTCCTGGATTTCGAGTTCTGCCTGCTCCTCGGCCAGCTGGTTCAGCTTCACCTGGTTGCGGTTGCGGTTGCCGTTCCACACCGTCCACTGGGCATTCAAGCCGTAGGAGCCGTTATAGGAAGCCTTGTCGATGCCGGTGCTCACCGTCCCGTTGGTAACGGTGGCCATACCTGATTCCTGCCAAGGACGGTAAGCGAGGTTATGACTTGTCGATGCGTTGAGCGAGGGCAGCAGGGCCGCCTTCGACTGCGACACGTCCTCCTTGGTCGACTGCAGCTGCAACTTGGCCCGTTGTAACGTGATGTTATGCTGCATGGCATAGTCCAGACACTCCTGCAGCGTCCATAGCTTGGTCTGGGCCGACAATGTTACAGTGAACAAAGCTACCACAGACAATATAAAACATTTCTTTTTCATTCGCTAACTACTTTTTGCCCTGCAAAAATACTAAGATTCTGCGAATCAGTGAAATCTGCTAACAAAAAAAAACATTTAAGAAAGGTTTTTATCTTTTCTACTATGCAATAAGTTTTTCAGAATTTGCATACGTTGGAAAAAAGCAGTATCTTTGCGCTCAACATATTGTTTTACACCATGATGAAGAAAGCTATCGTAATAGGAGCCTCGTCGGGCATCGGACTTGAAGTGGCACGGCTGCTGAAACAGAAGGGATGGACGGTAGGCGCGGCTGCCCGAAGGGTGGAACGACTGTCGGAGTTCGACTATGCGGCACAGATAGACGTGAACGACGAAGATGCCGGTCGGCAGCTGATAGAGCTGGCAGAGAAGATCGGCGGCATGGACTTGTATTTCCACGCCTCGGGCATTGGCCGCCAGAACCGCGAACTGCAGGAGGACATCGAACTGCAGACCGTCCAGACCAACGGCATGGGATTCACCCGTATGGTGGGCACAGCCTACCGTTATATGGCTGAACACGACGGCGGACACATCGCCGTCATCTCGTCCATTGCAGGTACGAAGGGTTTAGGCCCTGCCCCCTCCTACTCGGCTACAAAGGCGTTTCAGAACACCTATATCCAGTCACTGGAGCAGTTGGCCAACGCACGGCGGCTGAACATCCGCTTCACCGACATCCGTCCAGGCTTTGTGGCCACCGACCTGCTGGGCGACGACCCCTACCCTATGCTGTTGGACAAGACAGATGTTGCCCGCGACATCGTCAGTTCCATTGAGAAGTGTCGCCACGTTCGCATCATCGACTGGCGGTGGCGGGCTGTCACATGGTTCTGGCGCCGCATTCCACGCTTTGTCTGGCGGCGCCTGTCATTGTCTTTGGCCGTGCTGGCTTCTTTATGATTTGTCAGTTAAACTGCTTTTTACATCAATCCCGTGCTTCTGACAGCATTTCAGAATTTTGGCCCGGATCTCCTCCAGACTGTCGATGACAAGCTGGTATTCTTCCTGATTGAGGTCACTATGGTCATCGGAGTTTGGTCTGATAAAATCCCAAACCAGCCCCTCGCTCAAGTGCCAGGTGCCAATCTTTATCATGAATTCCTTATTCTTGTACATATCTATCAGAGTTGTACGCTGACGGCTTTACCATTATAGTTAACCATCTGACCTTCGGGATTGTCGAGGTCGAGGGGCTTCGGGGCGTCTTTCGTGATGAGGACGACGTTGAAGCGGCGCTGCTTCAGCATGCCGGGGAACTGGCCCTTGCGCTGACCGATGGTGACGATGCGCGAGGCGTCGTCGTAGCTGATGTCAATCGTGGCGTACTTGCCCTTCTCATAGTTGTAGTTCGTACCCTCGTCCTCGTAGAGCTGGAACTTACCGTCCTGTCCTGCATAGACGTAGAGGTTGATAAGTTCAGCAGGCTTCTCGTCGCTCCACTCCATTGCAGGACCGAAGGGAATGATGGAACCCTCGCGGACAAATACGGGAATGCGCTCGTAAGGCGCTTCAACCACAAGCCGGCGACCGCCTTCGATATACTCATTGGTATAGAGATTATACCAACCACACTGACTGGGGAAGTAAACCGAACGGTTGCGGGCCTTGTAGTAGCCCACGGGACAGGCCATCAGCGCAGGACCGAACATCCACTGGTTGCCGATGTCCTCGACCTCACGGTCGCCGTTGAAGTCCATCACGAGGGCACGCATCAGCGTGTAGTCGCGGAAATGGACCCAGCCAGCCATCGAATAGATGTAGGGCATCAGACGGTAGCGCAGACGGTCGTAATAGACGAACGACTTGTAGGCAGGGTGCTCATCGGGAGCAATGTTCCAGATTTCGCGCAGCGGCCACTGACCGTGACTGCGGAAAAGCGGTATGAAGGCACCGAACTGGTTCCAGCGCGTCTGCAACTCGCGCCACTCCTTCAAGTCTTCGTTCTCCTGACCCGTCTTGTCGAAGAGCTGCTGAGCAGCCACGTAGCGGTTCTCCACGCAGAAGCCGCCCTGGTCCATACCCCAGAAAGGCAGTCCCGAGAGAGAGTAGTTGAGTCCGGCGGTCATCTGGGCACGCATGTCCTCCCAGCGGGTACCGATGTCGCCACTCCAAGTAGCGGTCGAATAGCGCTGCTCGCCAGCAAAGCCGCTACGGGTCAGCAGGAACACGCGGGGCTCGTCCTTCTTGCCCTTCCATACGGAGCGCTGTCCGTTATAGATGGCGTCGGCATTGACGGTTGAGTAGGCATTGAAATACTCGGTAGAAGTTCCTAAAGCCGTAGGACCACTCAGTGCCTTGCGGTACCACATCGGGGTGCAGTCGCGGACATTGGGTTCAGAAGCATCCATCCACCAAGCGTCGACGCCAGCCAAACCATTCTTATTATATTTACTATAGAGTTTCTCATCCATCTGACGCCAGAACACTTTACGGGCCTCGGGGTCGTAGGCATCATAGAAGCCGTTCTTATAGCCGGGGCCTACCCAGTCGTGAATGTCGTCGGTAGGCGACTGGTTATACATCCAGCCCTTCGCGTCAAGTTCCTTGTAGTTATCGGTATTGACGTAGAACTTCGGCCAGACGCTGATCATGAAGCGGCCGTGCATCTGGTGAACATCATCGAGCATCTGCTGCGGATTGGGATAGCGCGAAGCCTCGAACTCGTGGCTGCCCCACTGGTCCTCAGGCCAGTAGTTCCAGTCCTGCACAATGTTGTCGATGGGAATCTGACGCTTACGGAACTCAGCCAATGTCCCTACAATCTCGTCTTGCGTCTTGTAGCGCTCGCGGCTCTGCCAGAAGCCCAGCACCCACTTGGGATACAGGCTGGCCTTGCCCGTCAGCGTGCGATAGCCGGAGATGACCTCGTCGAAGTTCTGTCCGGCAATGAAGTAATAATCCATGTCCTTCGCCATCTCACACCAGATGGTCAGGGCCTCACGGTCACGATAAGTACGCGGCTCAGCAACGCGCAGGCCGCAATACGACTCGCCACCATCAGGTTGCCACTCTATGCGCAGTTGTGCACGTTTCCCTGGCCGCAGGGGCACATTAAACTTATACGCGTTGGGATTCCAGGCCGTACGCCAACGCTCGGACACCACTTCCTTGCCGTCGATGTAAACCTTGACATAACCTGCATAATAGAGAATGAACTGGTAAAGGGTTGGAGTCCACTCCACATCATCAGACTTCACTCCAACGGGTGGAGTAAAGGGTTGAGCTTCAGGCTCTATGTAGCCCTCGTACACCACGTTGGCACCAGCCAGATTAAAGCCCTGCGGCAGGTTCTTGATGCCACCGTTGTCCGTGCGGTTGGCAATCTCCGACTTCGCGGGTGTACCATATTCATAATAGATGGAGTCCTCGTCGCGGACAATCTTTTTGCCTTTTGCATCGACGTAAGTGCCTGTCAGGTGTCCCGGCTTGCCGTTTTTGTCGTAGAGTTTGAAGGCACGGTTCAGCTGCAGGTAGTCGTGGGGATTACCGAAACGGCAGTACGAGTAGGCATCCCAAAGAAGACCGTAGTTCTTCGTCGAAACGACAAAGGGAACGCTGACCTTGGTGTTATACTGGAACAAGTCCTCGTTCTTGCCACGCATATTGAACTCCTCCGACTGGTGCTGTCCCAAGCCGTAGAACGACTCGCTGTTAGGGCCGTCAGATCTGAACTTCATCTGCCACGTCAGACCATGCTTCTGCTCCTCGGTGGGCTGCACGCCGCCCTTGATGCCTAATTCGCGCTCGGGCACGGTGTAGTCCCAGAACTGCTTGCCCGGCTCCTCACCAGGGCGGTCGGGAACTTCATCCAACAGCGGTCTGCCGTTGCCGTCGGAGAACCTGATGCGCCCCGACTCCTTGCTCACAATGGCCCACACGTTCTTGGCCTTTACCATTACCCTGGCCGGCATAATGATGTGTTCCGAGGTTGATGCCGGAATATCCTCCACGGTGACGCTGCCCTTATAGGCAGCCTGCGGCACAATCATGAGGCTCTTCGGCTTCACGGGCAGTTCGTCCTTCGACGTGGCCCGCACGCGGATGATATTGTCGTTTATTACTTCTAACTGAATCACTTTGGCCTGACCGCCGTCAGGACGGATAGTTATAAGATTTCCCTGTTGCTTCACATCGGCGGCCTGCACCATCTGCGCTCCTACTGCCAACAGCAACGCTGCAAAAAAACGGCTACTTTTCATATCTATCGTTTTGGTTTTTATTCTTTCAGCCTGCAAACTTACACTTTTTTTTTGAATTTAACGCCTATTGTTCCAAGAATTTGCTATTTCCTAAGAAGATTTGCCAACTTCAAATGGCATTTTCGGGCCAACAGGCGAAACGGACAGCTCAGATTATAAAAATTTCCGTTAAATCCGCTTAATCCGCCCTTCGTTTTTTCTCTCATTAAGAAATTATTTCTTACCTTTGCGCGCAAATAACAATTCAATCCAAATTAATTATTAATATTTTATGGTAAACTACAAAGATTTAGGTCTCGTTAATACCCGCGAGATGTTCAAAAGAGCAGTAGCCGGTGGCTATGCTATCCCCGCTTTCAACTTCAACACCATGGAGCAGATGCAGGCTATCGTGCAGGCTGCCGTTGAGACAAAGTCTCCCGTCATCATGCAGGTGTCTAAGGGTGCTCGTAACTATGCTAACGCTACCATTCTGCGTTACATGGCCGAGGGTGCTGTTGCATACGCCAAGGAGTTCGGCTGTGAGCATCCTGAGATTGTGCTGCACCTCGACCACGGTGACAGCTTCGAGCTCTGCAAGGACTGCATCGACATGGGCTTCTCTTCAGTGATGTACGATGGTAGCTCACTGCCTTACGAGGAGAACATCAAGATCTCTCGTCAGGTTGTAGAGTATGCTCACCAGCACGACGTAACCGTTGAGTGCGAACTCGGCGTGCTCGCCGGCGTTGAGGACGAGGTGGCAGCTGAGGAGTCTCACTACACCAAGCCCGAAGAGGTCATCGACTTCGCTACACGCACAGGCTGCGACTCGCTGGCTATCTCCATCGGTACTTCTCATGGTGCTTACAAGTTCAAGCCCGAGCAGTGCACACGTGACCCGAAGACTGGCAAGCTCGTTCCTCCTCCATTGGCATTCGACGTGCTGCATGAGATTGAGGAGAAGCTCCCCGGATTCCCCATCGTGCTCCACGGCTCAAGCTCCGTTCCTCAGGACGAAGTGGACACCATCAACAAGTATGGTGGCAACCTGCCCGACGCAGTGGGTATTCCCGAAGAGCAGCTCCGCCTGGCTTCGAAGAGCGCTGTCTGCAAGATCAACATCGACTCTGACTCTCGTCTGGCCATGACCGCTGCTATCCGCAAGCATCTGGCTGAGCATCCTGGAGACTTCGATCCTCGTCAGTATCTGAAGCCCGCTCGCGAGAACATGAAGAAGATGTACATCCACAAGATTGTGAATGTGCTCGGTTCTGACGGTAAGTTGGCCCAGTAAGACTAATTCATCTACACATCAGACTGGAAACGGAGCCTTTCGTACGAAAGGCTCCGTTCATTTTTATTCTATCCCGGAGTAGCATATCAATCCAGTTCCTCGTCGGCCTCATAGCCACCCATCTCGCGGATGGCGTTCTTGAGCATGGTGTGCTGCTGGTAGAGGTTGTTGACGGGCTGTTCGCCACGGGTATAGTCGTGCATGGGCGACTTCAGGAAGAAGCTGAGCCAGTCCTGTATGCCATAGCGTCCGGCACGGGCAGCAAGGTCGGCAAGCAGACAGAGGTCTAAACAGACGGGGGCCGCCAGGATGGAGTCACGGCAGAGGAAATTGATTTTTATCTGCATGGGGTAGCCTAACCACCCGAAAATATCGATATTGTCCCACGACTCCTTGTTGTCGTTGCGCGGCGGATAGTAATTGATGCGCACCTTGTGGAAGTAATCGGTGTAAAGCTCAGGCTGTTCGTCGGCCTTGAGGATGGTCTCTAACGTCGAGAGTTTCGACACCTCCTTGGTACGGAAATTCTCGGGTACATCAAGCACCAGTCCGTCACGGTTACCCAGGATATTGGTCGAGAACCATCCCTGTAGTCCCAAGCAGCGGGTACCAATGATAGGTGCAAAACCCGACTTGACCAGTGTCTGTCCTGTCTTGAAGTCCTTGCCGGCAATGGGTATCCTTTCACGCTCGGCCAGTTCCCACATCGCTGGAATGTCAACCGTGGTATTAGGAGCACCCATAACAAACGGAGCACCCTCACAGAGTGCGGCGTAGGCGTAACACATAGACGGTGCCACATGCTGGCAGTCATCAGCCTTCATTGCTGCCTCAAGGTCGGAGAGCCGGTAATGGACAGTCTTCTCCACTGGCACGTATATCTCGGTGGAAGCTGCCCACAGCACGACTATACGGTCACATCCCTGCACCTGCTTAAAGGTATGGATATCCTCGCGCAACCTCTCAACCATTTCCCAGCGGGTAGGCTTTCCCGTCGGGGCGGTCATCACATTGTCACCATCCAGCCTCTTCGCATAGTTCTTGTCGAAAGCGGCCTTCATTGGGACAATCTGTTCCAGCTCGTCACGCACAGGGTCGATATCCTCCTTCTTCAGCACTTCGGCGTAAACGGCACTCTGGTAGGCGTTCTGCGGATAGACATCCCAGCATCCGAAGACAATATCATCGAGACGTGCCAAGGGAACGATGTCCCCGTATTTCAGGTATTGTTTCTTTGCATCACGTCCGACGCGAATCTTATCGTACTGGGTCATGGCACCCACAGGTTTGCCCAAGCCCTTGCGGGCCAGCAGCACACCAGTCATGAATGTAGTGGCCACGGCACCGTTGCCAACCACCATGATGCCTAACTTTCCATCAGCAGGCTTTACATTTGCTTTTTTCGTTTTCATCATATTATTATGTCGTTAATAATTCTGACAGGTCAGTGATAATACGGTCGGCAGCACACTCGTCCACCGGCTCGTCCGTCCACTGCTCGCCCCGTAGCCATACCGTCCGGCACCCAGCCTGACGAGCAGGGATGATATCCTTGGATACAGAGTCGCCTACGACCGTGACCTCCTGAGGCCGCAAGCCCAAAGCCCCTATGCCAAGGGTGAAAATCCGGGGGTCGGGTTTACGCACGCCCACCTCTGCCGACTCGACGACATGGCAGAAGAGGCCGTCAAGTCCGAACTCACGCAGTACCACGGTCATATTGCCGTAGAAATTACTGACAAGCACCTTAGGTTCGGGCAGCCGGCCCAGCACCTCGCGGCTATGAGCCGTATGGCAGAGCACGTCGGAATAGAGACAGGAGATGAGGGATGGGAGAAAGGACAGGGGAAGTGAGAGGTATTCCAACTGCAGGCGGACTTTCGCCTCTAAAGTCTGGCGGAATGTGAAGTCCTTCCTGACAATGGGAACAGTGCCCAACGTGCGCTCACCATGAACGTATGCATCGCGGAACTGCTGCCAGGTGACAGGAATGCCGTTCTGCCGATAGGCGTGCCAAATCATCTTTCCCCAGTGACAGCCACCCGTGTCAAGGGTACCTCCATAGTCGAATATATAGCCTTTCATCATCACTTCCTATTACGGTTCCAAACTCCCGGCCATCCGCATACACAGGTTCTCGTGCGCGTACCTCATATAATAATACAGGGCAGCCAGCACGGTTATCTCAAACAGCGGGTAAACATAGGGTACATCAAAGAGAAACGCCAAGTACATGACCGTTGCCCGAGTATTGTGCGTCAAGATATTGGTGTACTTCATCAGCGGCAGACTCTGGCGTCGGAACTCCTCACGGAATGCTGCCGGCATGTCGGCTGCATTCGGATAGCGGGCACTGACCAGCTGGAAAAACCGCTGGAAGGCGGGCGTCACCTGTTCTTGTTTCTTACACCAGCCAGCATAGAAATAGTAGAAGGCGAACTCCCAGAAACGTTCCTTTACGGGTACCATCAGCGGTCCCATGCGGCGCATGGGTATGGCATCAAGGATACGCTCCTGAGCCTTGGAACTGGCGAGTTCACTACCTTCCTCACCTTTGAGGAAATAGAGGTGTATCTGACGGTAGTAGTCGGCCAGCTGGCACTGGCGGGCATGCCAGTAGAAGCCTGCAAAGGAACAGAGCAGAATGGTCCAGAAGCCCCAGTTGACAGTAGTGAAAGGAATGGGCTGGTTCCACAGGCGTATGACGATGGCCAGGTAGCAGAAAAAATACCACACGTCGCTGGCGAAGCCGTCGAGCATGCGCCCGATGAGTGTCTTGTGGTTCGTCAGGCGGGCCATCTGCCCGTCGGTGGAGTCGCAGAAATTGGCCAGCAGCATCAGCACCACACCACATACGTTCCACCACAGTTCGGTATGTATAAAACACCACCCAGCTGCAGCTCCGAGGAACATCGACAAAATCGTAACGAAATTGGGTGTTACACCTACCTTTATCCAAAATAAGGCAAAAGCAAGCCCAATAGGACGCGTAAAGTACACGTCCAACCACTCCTCAGTATCTTCCGACTTCAAAGAAGCCGCTAACAGTTCCTTAAATGTCGCCATTCATTTATCACATTTCACTAGCGCAGCGATAGCATCTGCCGCCTCTTCCCGACAACGCGAGAAACTGGGCCAGTCGTTAAAGTCGATGATGCAGAACGTGCCGTCCTGCCTGACAATACAGTCGCCACCATAAACATTAACTCCCACTGCTGCGGCCAAACGCTCCGACACACGTTGCAGGTCAGCAACCTCGAACGCATAATGATGAGCACAACCGTTCAGCCGCTCATCACCGAACTTCAGATCTCCGTCATCCGTAGGGTAGTAGCAGCGGAAGAACCCTTGCAGCCCGGGACTTGAGAGAACGCCATAGAACTTCACTACGTCGCCCACGACATGGGCACTGACCGTGTAATCATCTATTCCACGCTGGTGGAAAACGGCTTTCTGTCTTTCCAGCTCCTTCATGTCTGCAGCATATACCACGTCGTCTTTCCCTTGAGCGGCACAGTCGCCACGCTTCAGCCAGTAGCCGTGGCACCCTTCGGTAGGCGGCACCGGCACACCGCAGTCGTACATGACCTGCTGCAACACACTGCGGCAACAACGAGACACGCCTTCTGGCGTATTGACAGTCCTCACTCCCCGGCATTCCAGCCAGCGCAGAGTCTCCTGACAACGTCCCATCGAAAGGATTAGTTCAGGCTCCAGACCTTCGGCTTGCAGCAAATGTTCTTCACTGACGACCGTTATCTCGTGTCCTCGTGTCCGCAGCCGCTCCAAGACAGCCTCCATCACAGCCCTATCCTTCGCTACAGAGTTCGGCGAAAACCGGGCAGCCCTAAGTATCGCCAACACCCTCATCCTTTCAAGAATTTCTCTGCCAGGGCAATGTCACTGGCATGATCGATGTCCAGCACCTTCGTCAGCGGCCAAGCTTTCAGCCGCAGGCCGTCAGCCAACAGCGCACGCTGGAAATTGCGCATGCGGCTTTCACCTCTTCCGACACACTGACGCAGAGTGTTCAGCGAGCGTCCGGTCAGTCCGTAGATGCCCCCACTGATATAGCGGGGCCGGTCATCCATGTCAAGGAAGGCCTGTATGTTCATGTTGTCGTCAGTCCTGACGTATAGCGGTTTCTCGTCATCGATAAAGTCAGTGACCCCCATCAGTCCGTCGGTCTCTCCAGCCATAAGAGCCTCTTCCCATGCTTTTATGTAGTACTTGAAGTCATCCTCGCGGAACACTGTATCGACCGTGGTCAACACAAACGGCCCGCCGTCATCTAACAGCGGGGCAAGTTCATAGAAGGAGTGCATAGAACTGGGTGTCACCCTGACGATATAATCCAAGTGTACCCGTCCCTGCTGCCACCGAGACAGATGTTTCTCCACCTGACTATCAGGTCTGCACACGACACATATTTCCGTCGCCCCATAACCGATAAAAATACGTATCAGACGATCTATCAACGGTTCGCCCCCAATCTCAACAAGAGGCTTAGGCACCGCCACCCCCTCACAGGCCAGCCGCGAACCTTCACCCGCAGCAATGATAGCATATTTCATCTCACTACACAGGTATTTCTATCCAGAATATCGAACCTTCGCCCAACGTTGACTCCACACCGACATTGCCACCCATGCTGTAAGCCATGGTCCTACAGATGCTCAAGCCAAGTCCCGCACCGGGGATATATTCGTCCACTTTGAAGAAGCGTTCAAACACACGCTCCTGGTGCTCGGGGGCGATGCCCTTGCCCGTATCACGGACCCAGATGCGGACACGCTTGTCTGCCGGGGCATCGTAGCCTAGGATGACACTGCCCTGACTGGTGAATTTCGTGGCATTCGACATCAGGTGGTTCAACACCTCCATCAGACGGTTCAAATCCGTTGTAATGTTCAGCGTCCCCAGGGCAAACATTGTCGAGATTGTCACGCCCTCCACGGCATTAGGCTGGTAGGTCTCGGCAACAGAGCGCAGGATGTCGTTCAACTCGAACGTGCTCATCACCAACTGTTCCTTGCCCGACTCAATCTTCGAGATATTCATCACGTCATCGATGATGCGCAGCAGTTTGTGGTTGTTCTCCTGGATGAGATTTATCAACTCCTTACGCTCCGCTTCTTCCTGTACGTCGGGCAGCACACTGGTAAAGCCGATGATGGCATTCAGCGGCGTGCGTATCTCGTGGCTCATGTTGGCGATGAAGGCAGACTTCAGTCGGTCACTCTCCTCGGCCTTGTTACGGGCCTCCACCAATGCCGTTTCCATACGCTTACGCTCATCTATGCGCATGGAGGTGCCAACAACAGTCTTGGGCGATCCTTCGGTGTCACGTGTCGCTACAGTGGCGTATGCTTCAGTCCAGTAGTATCCACCATCCTTACTATGCACCCGGCTGATTTCGTGGTATTCGTCCGACCGGCCGTTGCAGATATCCTCCAGTGATTTCTGGATGCGCTGCTGGTCATTGTCAGCCATGGCAGCCACCAGTTCGTCGAGGGATGTCCCGGGCAGAGGCACAAAACTGTCATTGGCATCGCGATAGTCCATATCGTAGGTGATAGTGCGGGCGGCCACGTCGATATGCCACGTGCAGAGCTTCATGGCTTTCAGCACCAGCTCGTATTCCACGTTATGCTTGGTGACCTTCCCTAACTGCTCTAACTCTGAGGCCAGACCACGGCCAATCCTGCGTTGATAGAAGAGCAGCATGACAGAGGCCAACAGGAAAACGCCGCCAACTATCCATATCAGCATTTCCATGCTGACACCGCCCTGCCGTATCACTAAGAATAGCTCTATCATCAGCGCAAAATTACATAATTATTTTGAATTTGGAAATTATTTTGGGAAATATTTTGCTTTTGTGTCGTTTTTATTGTAACTTTGCCGCGTGAAAGTTGGCTTGCGCCGACTTTCGATGTAAGAATCACGTATTTTTGTACTTAATGGAACAATCATTTGACTCGAGCCCTGCTCGCTTGCCCCAGCAAGAAATTATCGCCAAGACATTCATGGGCTTGGAACCCGTATTGGCAAAGGAACTGACTCAGTTAGGAGCAAACGATGTACAGATCGGACGACGTATGGTGTCGTTCACCGGTGATAAGGAATTGATGTACCGGGCAAATTTCCAATTACACACTGCCATCAAGATTCTCAAACCCATCCGCCACTTCAAAGCCCGTAGCGCCGATGACGTCTATGAGGAAATCAAAAAGGTGGACTGGACAGAATACTTAGGTAACGACAAGACGTTTGCCGTCGATAGCGTGGTATTCTCCGACGAGTTCCGTCACTCGAAGTTCGTCAGCTACAAGGTTAAGGACGCCATCGTCGATCAATTCCGCGAACGGACAGGCAAGCGTCCCAACATCTCTGTCAGCAGTCCCGACATACGGCTGAACATCCACATCGCCGAAGACAACTGCACCCTCTCGCTCGACTCCAGCGGCGAGTCGCTGCATCGCCGTGGCTACCGTCAGGAGACCCTTGAGGCCCCGCTGAACGAGGTGCTTGCCGCAGGTATTATTCTGCTTACCGGCTGGCATGGTGAATGCGACTTCATCGACCCCATGTGTGGCTCTGGCACCCTGCTCATCGAGGCAGCCCTCATCGCCCATAACATCGCACCAGGACTGTTCCGCAAGGAATATGCTTTTGAGAAATGGCCTGACTTCGACGCCGACCTCTTTGACCATATTTACAATGACTGCGAGGACCAGGAGCGCGATGACATCGACTGCCATTTTTATGGCTACGATATCGACATGAAAGCCGTCAACACCGCCCTGCGCAACGTGAAGGCTGCCGGGCTGTCCAACAGCATCACCATCGAGCAACAAGACTTCAAGGACTTCAAGCAGCCTGTGAGGAAGAGCATCATCGTGACCAACCCGCCCTACGGCGAACGTATCTCGACACCCGACCTCTTAGGTACATACAAGATGATAGGCGAGCGTCTGAAGCACGGTTTCACGGGCAACGATGCCTGGCTCCTCTCCTACCGCGAGGAATGCTTCGACCAAATTGGCCTGAAGCCCAGCATCAAGATTCCCCTCTATAACGGTTCCTTGGAATGTGAGTTACGCAAATACCAAATGTTCGACGGCAAGATGAAGGTGTTCCGCTCCGAGGGCGGTGAGGTGAAGAGCGACGAAGAGCGTCGCCAAATGGCCGAGAAGCACCGTTTCAAAAAGCACAGGGAGTTCAAACAGCGCCTTGAAGAACAGGAACAGAACGAGGAGGGCGACATCCGTTCGTTTACGTTCCACCGTCACGACCTGTACGAAGACAAGAAACCTAACCGTAGCGGTTTTTCTGGAAAGTTCGGCAAGTCCGAACGGTTTGAGAAATCTGAACGGTTTGAGAAATCCGGCAAATCAGGAAAACCAGGCAGGCCTGGAAAATCTGGCAAGTCCGGCTATGGCAACAAACGTGATTTTGGCAATAAACGGAACCGCTTCGACGATGAAGAAGAAGATTAAGAGCCTACTGATACTCATAGCACTGGCACTACCGATGACAGCCCAGGAACAGAAGCTCTTCACCCTTGAAGACCTGAATTTCGGCGGTACGAACTACCACAACATGCAGCCCGAGAACATGTGGCTCACATGGTGGGGCGACCAGCTGGTGCAGACAGATGTGGAGGAGTGTAACCTGATAGACACGAAGACTGGCAAGAAAAAACTGCTCTTCACACTCGATGACATCAACCGTTGGGCCGAGAGCGACGACAGTGTGCGATACGTCCGCCACCTGACGAACGCCACCTTCCCCTACCCTGACAAGCCCTTGGTGGCCGTGGGCAACCGCAAGGCATATATCCTGGTGGACTTCAAGGCAAAGAAGATGGTGTGGCAGGACAGCATCTCCGGCCAGACAGCCAACGACTGGAATCCTGTGTCGCGGGCTACTGCCTACGTCAAGAACTTCCAGCTCTATGTGGCCGACGGCGAGGGTCACGAGCATCAGCTCACCACTGACGGCTCACGTGAAATTGTCTATGGCCAGAGCGTCCATCGCGACGAGTTCGGCATCACAAAGGGCACCTTCTGGAGTCCCGACGGCCTGCGTCTGGCTTTCTACCGCATGGACCAAAGCATGGTTGCCGACTATCCGCAGGTGGATGTCTTCCCCCGCGAGGCCACTTACGAACCCGACAAATACCCCATGGCCGGCATGACATCGCACAAAGTGACCGTCGGCATCTATGACATAAAGACGGAGAAAAACGTCTATCTGAAAGCTGGCGACCCCACCGACCGCTATTTCACCAACATCGCTTGGAGTCCCGACGCGAAGACCGTGTATATGCTGGAACTGAACCGTGCCCAGAACGACTGCCGTCTCGTCAGCTACGATGCCGTAACCGGTGACTGCAAGGGTGAGCTCTACCGCGAGACCTGTGACAAGTACGTCGAGCCGCTGCACCCCATACAGTTCTTGCCCTGGGATCAGACGAAGTTCATTCTACAGAGCCAGCGCGACGGCTACAACCACCTATATATTTATGACACAAATGGAAAGTTGCTGAAACAGCTGACTTCCGGCCCGTGGGTTGTCCTGGATGTCTTAGGCTTTAACACGAAGCAGAAGAGTGTCATCATCAAAGCCAACAAGGAGCATCCCCTGCACCAGAGGCTGTACAGCGTCAGCATGGCTGGCACTGTCAAACTGTTGGAGACGGTGGACGGCGTACACAACGGTGAGTTGTCACCATCTGGCAATCTCCTCATCGACAGATACTCCACGCCGACAAGGCCACGGGTCATCGACGTTGTGGACATCACTACTAAGTCCCCGCGCCATACGAACCTCTTAGAGGCAAAAGACCCATGGGCTGGCTACCAGCAGCCTATCTTCGAGTGCGGCAGCATCAAAGCCGCCGACGGTGTGACCGACCTCTATTACCGCATGGTAAAACCCGCCGACTTCGATGTCACAAAGCATTACCCCACCGTTGTCTATGTCTATGGCGGCCCTCACGCCCACAACATACAGGCGTCATGGCACTGGGCCAGCCGTTCGTGGGAGACCTATATGGCACAGAAGGGCTATATCGTCTTTATTCTCGACAACCGTGGCTCTGAGAACCGTGGACGTGAGTTTGAACAGGCAACCTGGCACCAACTCGGACAGGTGGAGATGCTCGACCAGATGGAGGGTGTCCGCTACCTGAAGTCGCTGCCCTACGTCGATGCCGACCGTCTCGGTGTCCACGGCTGGAGCTACGGCGGCTTCATGACCATCTCGCTGATGACCAACTACCCAGACGTATTCAAGGTGGGTGTAGCCGGTGGTCCCGTCATCGACTGGCAGTGGTACGAGGTGATGTACGGCGAGCGTTATATGGGTACCCCGCAGTCCAACCCAGAGGGCTACGCGAAGTGCAGCCTCATCCCACAGGCCAAGAACCTGAAGGGAAAACTCCAGATCATCACAGGCTACAACGACCGCACCGTCGTACCCCAGCACTGTCTGTCGTTCCTCGATGCCTGCATCAAAGCTGGTACCCAGCCTGACTTCTTCGCCTACCCCGGCGAGGAGCACAACATGCGGGGCCACGCCTCTGTCCACCTGCACGAACGCATCACCCAATACTTTGAAGATTATCTGAAATAAGTCCATTAGCAGCCCCATATATCTCATTAGTCCCATTTACCCCATTAGCCCATATATCCCATAAAAAAAGATTATGAAAATACTTTTGTTAGGCAGCGGCGGCCGAGAGCACGCCTTGGCATGGAAGATTGCCCAAAGCCCCAAGTGTGAGAAACTGTATATCGCCCCAGGTAATGCTGGTACTGGTAATTGTGGCGAACGCTCGACCTCTGGTCGCTCTGCTGTTGCAGAGAACGTCAATCTGAAAGCCGACGACTTTGAGGCCGTCAAGGCATTCGTCGTTGAGAAGGGCATCAACATGGTGGTTGTAGGCCCCGAAGACCCGTTGGTGAAGGGCATCTACGACGACCTGAAGAACGACCCCCGCACCAAGGACATTCCCGTCATCGGCCCGTCAAAGGCCGGTGCCGTACTCGAAGGCTCGAAGGACTTTGCCAAGGGCTTCATGCAGCGCCATAACATCCCTACCGCCCGCTACGAGACCTTTGATGGCGAGCATCTGGAAGAGGGTCTGAAGTTCCTCGAAACCCTCCAGCCTCCCTACGTGCTGAAGGCCGACGGTCTCTGCGCCGGCAAGGGCGTACTCATCCTGCCAACACTCGACGAGGCCAAGAAGGAACTGCAGGAGATGCTTGGTGGTATGTTCGGGGGTGCCAGCAGCCGCGTCGTCATCGAGGAGTTCCTCAGCGGCATCGAGTGCTCCGTCTTCGTGCTAACCGACGGTAAGCACTACCAGATTCTGCCCGAGGCCAAGGACTACAAACGTATCGGCGAGCACGACACGGGCCTGAACACCGGCGGCATGGGCAGTGTATCGCCCGTACCCTTCGCCACAAAGGAGTGGATGCAGAAGGTAGAGAACCGCATTATCCGTCCCACCGTCGAGGGTCTGGCAGCAGAAGGCATTGACTACAAAGGATTTATCTTCTTCGGACTCATCAACACCTACCCCACCCTGCCTTCGGCACCCCACACCTCAGAGGGGCGGGGAGTTGGCGAGCCGATGGTCATCGAGTACAACTGCCGCATGGGCGACCCCGAGACTGAGACTGTCATGCTACGCCTGAAGTCGGACATCGTTGACCTGTTTGAGGGTGTGGCCAATGGTAACCTCGACCAGTATCAGGTGGAGTTCGACGAACGTGCCGCCGTCTGCGTCATGCTCGTCTCCGGCGGCTACCCCGAGGCATATAAGAAAGGCTACCCCATCACAGGCATCGACCAGGTAGAAGGCAGCATCGTCTTTCATGCCGGTACGGCACTCAAAGACGGACAGGTAGTGACCAACGGTGGCCGCGTCATCGCCGTCTCGTCATACGGGAAGGACAAGGCCGAGGCCCTAAAGAAGTCATTCACCGAAGCACAGAAGATACAATTCACCGACCGCTACTTCCGCCGCGATATTGGCGCGGACCTATAAATGCAGAAGCGCACACAGAACCAAGTGGCCGAGAGCCGCTTTGCCCTGCCAGCGACCGTGGCCTATGCCATCGCTGTTTGGCTCGCCAGCGGCCTCCTCATTCCATCAGTACCCATCACTATAGGAGAGTTACTACAGGGGGCATGGGTACAGTTCGTGTGCTTTCTCATTTCGGCCTACCTCATGGTCGAACTCAACAACGGCAACGCGCTTATCCGCATTTACAGCCGCATGGTGTCCTGTTCGTTCATCGTACTCACCTGTATAAGTTGCTCGCTGTTCAGTTCTCTTGGGGGAGCCATCGTCCAACTCAGTGTCGTTGCATCCTACTTGCTGGCATTCCACAGCTATCAGGATAAACAGTCGATGGGATGGACCTACTACGCCTTTCTCTGTGTGGGACTGGCCAGCACGGTCTTTGTCCAAATCCTTTACTATGTGCCTTTTTTCTGGATGATGATGTTCTTCCAGCTGACCTCCCTCAGCTGGCGCACCTTCTTCTCCTCCATCATCGGTCTGCTGACACCATACTGGTTCCTGCTTCCCGTCATTCTCTACCGGGGAACACCCGAAGAGGCCATCGCCCACTTCACAGTCTTGAGTAACTTCTCAATCCCCTTCGATTATACCCAACTGACCATCAACCAATTGCTGCTATACGTATTTATCGTTGCACTGGGCATCACCGGCACTATCCACTACTGGCGCAAGAAATCGGCTGACAACATCCGCATCCGTCTGTTCTACGGCTGTTTCATCCAAGTATGGCTCCTGACTGCCATATTCCTCGCTTTGCAACCCCAGCACTACGACATGCTCATCCGCATACTCATCATCAACGTATCGCCGCTCATTGCTCACTTTCTCTCACTCACCTACACCCGTGTCACCAATATCGCCTTCTACGTCATCTGCTCCATCGCCCTCCTGCTGACACTCCTTAACCTATGGATGCCGTCATTGACTTTCTAACAGGCTACGGCTATCTCGGCATGATGCTGGCGGCCTTCCTCGCAGGCAGTTTCTTCCCGTTCTCCAGCGAGGCCGTCATGGTGGGGCTGATGGCCACCGGACTCGACCCGTGGCAGCTCGCCATCTACGGAACCATCGGCAATGTGCTCGGCTCGGCCTTCAACTACGGCGTAGGCCGGATGGGCAAGGTGGAGTGGTTTGAGAAGTATCTGCACGTCAAGCCCAAGGACATGGAACGGGCGGAGCGGTTCATGGCGGGCCGAGGTGCGTGGATGGGGTTCTTCGCATTCCTCCCCATATTAGGTTCGGCCATCACTATCCTCTTAGGACTGATGCGTGCCAATGTCGTCATTACGTTCATAGCCATTACTCTCGGCAAGATATTCCGTTATATTATCTTAATTTACGGCGTGGGATTATTCATTTGACAGGCGTTTTTCGTACCTTTGCAGCTGAATTCGATTTTTAACGTTAAAAAAAGATACTATTTCAGATGAAACAGTTTAGGATCGTGGACAACATCTGCGGGTGGCTCGCCTTTTTGGTGGCCGCTATCGTCTATTGCTCCACCATTGAACCGACAGCCTCGTTCTGGGACTGCCCGGAGTTTATCACCACAGGTTACAGACTGGAAGTAGGACACCCCCCCGGGGCACCGTTCTTCATGCTCACGGCAAACCTGTTCTCACAGTTTGCCAGCGACCCCACACAGGTGGCCTATATGGTGAACACCATGAGCGCCCTGCTCTCGGCCACATGTATTCTGTTCCTCTTCTGGTCAATCACACACCTCACACGACGACTACTGATTGACAAGTGGGACGAACTGACAACCGCCAAGCTCATCGCCATCGAGGCAGCCGGTATGGTGGGCGCACTCATCTACACATTCAGCGACACGTTCTGGTTCTCAGCCGTCGAGGGCGAGGTGTATGCCTATTCGTCGGCCTTTACTGCCGTCGTCTTCTGGCTCATCCTGAAGTGGGAGGATCACGCCGACGAGCCTCACAGCGACCGCTGGCTCGTGCTCATCATGTATATGACGGGCCTCTCCATCGGTGTCCACCTGCTGAACCTGCTGTGTCTGCCCGCTATCGTACTCGTATGGTACTACAAGCGTTTCCCCAATGCCAATGCCAAGGGCTCGCTTATAGCGCTGCTGGTGTCGTTCGCCCTTGTAGCCGTCGTGCTCTACGGTGTCGTGCCTGGCATCATCACCGTCGGCGGATGGTTCGAGCTGTTCTTCGTCAACACCCTCGGCATGCCGTTCAACATGGGTCTCTACGTCTATATCCTCTGTCTGGCAGCCGCCGTTATCTGGGCCATCTATGAGACTCAAAACGCCACAGACGAGAACTGGACACGCCAGAACATCGCGTTCATGCTCTCCGTGGGTCTGCTCGGCATTCCTTTCTACGGCTACGGCTGGTCGGCCTTCTTTATTGGTATCGTCGTCCTCGCCCTGCTGTGGTTCGTCCTCAGCCGCCGTGTCAAGTACTCTGGGGAGTCCAAGAAGGTTGCTTTGGTAACACCCCGTCTGAAAAACACCGCCCTGCTGTGCATGCTCATGCTGATGATTGGCTATTCAACGTATGCCGTCATTGTCATCCGTTCCGATGCCAACCCTCCCATGGACCAGAACTCGCCCGAGGACATATTTACCCTTGGCGACTACTTAGGACGTGACCAGTACGGCCAGCGCCCGCTGTTCTACGGCCAGGCCTACACGTCACAGGTGGCACTCGAGTCTGACGGACGCTACTGCCGTCCCGTCATGTCCACAGGCAAACCCGTCTGGCAACGCAAGGAAAAGGCATCCAAGGACGAGAAGGACTCCTACTTCATCGTCCGCACGAAGGATGAATACAAGTACGCCCAGAACATGCTCTTCCCCCGCATGTACGATGCCGGCCACAGCCAGGACTATGAGTCTTGGATGGGTGGCGTCAGCGGCTCCGAAGTGCCCTATGACCGCTGCGGCGAGAATGTCATGGTCAAGATGCCGTCACAGTTTGAGAACCTGCGCTTCTTCCTCAGCTACCAGTGCAATTGGATGTACTGGCGCTACTTCATGTGGAACTTCGCTGGTCGTCAGAACGACATCCAGGGACACGGCGAACTGGAGCACGGCAACTGGCTCTCAGGCATACCGTTCATCGACAATGCCCGCCTCGGCGACCAGTCGCTGCTGCCTGACGACCTGAAGCAGAACAAGGGTCACAACGTGTTCTACTGCCTGCCGCTGCTGTTAGGACTCATCGGTCTGTTCTGGCAGTCGCTCCGCAAGGGGCAGCGCGGCATCCAGCAGTTCTGGGTGGTCTTCTTCCTGTTCTTTATGACGGGTCTGGCCATCGTCTTCTATCTGAACCAGACACCTGTCCAGCCACGTGAGCGCGACTACGCCTACGCCGGTTCGTTCTATGCCTTCGCCATCTGGTGCGGCATGGGTGTGGCTGCCATCTGTGACTTTGTCAGCAGCCGCCTCAAGAAAGAACCCGTATGGCTCATAAGTCTCATAGGGCTCATAGGGCTTCTGGTTCCCATCCAGATGGCGTCGCAGACATGGGACGACCACGACCGCTCAGGGCGCTACACCTGTCGTGACTTCGGCCAGAACTACCTCATGACGCTGCAGGACAAAGGCAACCCCATCATCTTCACCAACGGCGACAACGACACATTCCCTCTGTGGTACAACCAAGACACCGAGGGTGTGCGCACCGATGCCCGCGTCTGTAACCTCTCTTATCTGCAGACCGACTGGTACATCGACCAGATGCGCCGACCGGCTTACGACTCACCCAGCCTGCCCATCTCATGGGAGCGTATTGAGTACTGCGCCGGCACCAACGAATATGTGCAGATAGACCCGAGCCTGAAGCAGCAGGTCATCGACCTCTACCGCGACGACCCCGAAGCAGCACGCAAGCAGTTTGGTGACGAGCCGTTCGAGCTGAAGAACATCCTCAAGAACTGGGTACGCTCCACCAACAAGGATCTTCACGTCATTCCTACTGACACCGTCTATATGACCATCGATAAGGAGGCCGTCCGCAAGAGCGGCATGATGATTGAGGATGACTCCATACCCGACCGCATGGTCATCTCGCTCAAGGGCAAGAGCGCACTCTACAAAGGCGATTTGATGATGCTCGAGATTATTGACCAATGTAACTGGATCCGTCCGATATACGTAGCTACCACCGTCGGTTCAGACAACTACATGAATCTCGGCGACAACTTCATACAGGAAGGACTGGCCAACCGCATCACGCCGTTCACCACAAAAGACACCGGTCTGAAGGACTTCGACACCGAGAAGACCTACGAGAACGTCACCAAGCGCTATAAGTACGGTAACGTCAGCCAGAAGGGCATCTACCTCGACGAGACCGTCATGCGCATGTGCTACACCCACCGCCGTCTGCTGTCGCAGCTCGCCATGCACCTCGCCAACGAGGGCAAGAACGAGAAAGCTGCCCAGGTGCTGGCACTCGCCGAGAAGGAGATTCCGACCTATAACGTTCCAGCCGATTTCGCCAGCGGTTCGCTCGACATTGCCCGCACCTACAATACCATCGGACAGAAAGACAAGGCAAAAGCTACTGTTGCCGAACTTTGGAAGAAGTCTAGTCAGTACATGCGGTGGTACTGTTCGCTCGATGCCCGGCATTTCGCCTCCAGCCAGCGCGAATGTCAGCTGCATCTCTATATCATGCAGATGCTCGCACAGATAGCTGAAGACATCGACGAGAAGATGGGCGAGGAATACACGAAGCAACTCGAAAGCACCTTCCACGCCTTTCAAAGCAAGGGAGGCTCGTTTGGCTATTAAATGTTCATAGAGCAACCAGCCATTTATCTCCGCTGGCTCTATCCACGGGCACTTTGGAGAATGGATCGTCACGAAAGGTCAGTCTATCTGACTTTCGATGACGGTCCAATCCCCGAAGCTACTCCTTTCATTCTCGACGTGCTACGCCAGTACGGCATCCATGCCACGTTCTTCATGGTGGGCGACAACGTACGCAAATACCCGGAACTCTACAAACGCATCATTGACGAGGGGCACCAAATTGGCAACCATACTCATAACCACATCGGTGGCATCCGCCACTCGCTGCACGAGTACAGCTACAACGTCGAGAAAGCTAACGCCTACATCCATGCCCACCTCTTCCGTCCGCCACACGGATGGATGCGCATACCCCAGTACGCGCTTCTGAGCCGTAAGTACAAGGTTGTCATGTGGGATCTTGTCACCCGCGACTATTCCAAATGGATGACCGCCAATGATGTGTTCGAAAATGTCAGGCGCTATGCACGTAACGGTTCCATCATCACCTTCCACGACTCCATCAAGTCCATTGACAAGCTCCGCACCGCCCTGCCCCAAAGCATCGAGTGGCTACGCGAGCAGGGATACAAGTTCCGTATCTTTGAATAATCCAGCATAATAAGCTTTATAGACACGCTCGTCCTCGGCGGCATCGGTAATGACTTCCAAAAGGACGGGACGGTCGGAAACGGCATTCAGCAAGGTATCAATGCCCTGCTGCAGTTCCGTCATACCTGTTGCTTGCAGGTAGGTGACGTCGTTCTGGCAACAGATGCCTTCGGCGGTCGTCTGATGGGCGGCGGCTACGAAGCGGTCGCGAGCAGGGCTTTGTTCCAATCCTTTCAGCATATTGAAGATGCCGCCACGTCCGTTGTTCAGCAGCAGGATACGGAGATTACCCTTCAGGTTCTGATTCCACAGTGCATTCTGGTCGTAGAAGAAACTGAGGTCGCCGATCACGCAGAACACTTTTGAAGGATAAGCAACCACAGAGAAACCGGCTGCTGTCGAAAGGCTACCCTCGATGCCGTTGACGCCACGGTTGCACCAGACATGGTGGGCGGCGTAGATATTGGCCAAGCGGATGGCCGTGCTGTTGGCATAATGGACAACGCCCTCATGGAACACTTCCTCGAAATATCTCACGGCGGCCATCTGCGAGTAGGCTGGACGGTAGTCAGCAGCCTGACACGAAGCCTGCGTCAGGGCGGCAAGCCACTGACGGCGGTACTCTGTGCCCTGACAGCTGCGGTGACACAGTTTGTCGTCAAGCGACTGGAGCACGAACTCCGGGTCACCGACAACGATGCCGCACAGGTTCTGGAACGTGTCCTCGACATCGCCAGACTGACTGATACGCCAAGTTTGGGCTTCACCAGCCTGGCGCAGGAAGTGGCGCAGGCGTTTGCTGACGATAGTGTCGCCAACATGGATGATGAAGTCGGGTGCCTCAATGCTACCCGCAAAAAGCACTTCATCGAAATGACTCACATGTGGAAAAGGGGAAAGCGACTCATGGAGCACGATGAAGTGGCTGAACAGGAATCCTGTACCACAGTTCTCAAAATTGTGGGGATTGGTCTGGCCGAACATAATCATCGGTCGTCGGGCATTAGCCAAGCCGTCAACCAACTGGGGAGGCAGACTGTCGTAGTCCCGAGTGGGTGATAGGCGCAATATTTTGCGGACGGCAGGCAGCTGTGGCACGTCAAAGGTGAACAGCGGCTCGGTGATGGGCACGTTGATATGGACAGGACGCGGATCGTCGGTCAGGGCATCAAGCAGCACTTCGTTCAGGAGGCGGTTGCAATACCACGGACTGGATTCGGGCAGGGAAACAGATCGGCGCACGAAACAACCGAGGGCACCGGGCTGCGGTAGCGTCTGACCGTCAAGCTGGCCTATCCACTCTGTGGGCCTATCGGCACTAATGACTATGAGCGGCTGATGCTGATACCAAGCCTCAGCCACGGCAGGAGCCAGGTTGAGCAGTGCTGTACCGCTGGTGACGCAGACAGCAACGGGCTCATGGAGGGCCTGTGCCATGCCTAAGGCATAAAAGCCAGCTGAACGCTCGTCAGTAACAGGGTGACACGCGATGTCGGGACATGCGTTGAGGTTGTGTACGATGGGGGCATTGCGTGAACCCGGACAAACCACGGCGTGACGGATGCCATAAGCAGCAAGCAAAGCCGTCAATTGGTTTACGTTTTCCTTATTGCTATACATACCTGAGACTATAGTAGAGAGAAACATGATTAGGCAGGATTCTTGCGGTCGCACAGATACATACCCACAAGGATAAGCAGCGTACCGAACAGGAACCAGGGTGTTATCTGTTCATGGAGCAGCCACCAGGCGAAAAGAATGGTTGTGATGGGGTTGAAATACACCCAGTTGGTGGCTGTCACTGCCCCTAACTTCCGGATAACCCAGTTCCACACCAGGAAACACAGCATGGAAGCCACAACCCCGAGGAACAGCAGGTTCCACAGTACCGGCCTACTCAAGATAACTTCCATCCCAGGGAACCCCGGGACAACAACATAGTAGGGTAAGATCGTGAGCAGGCCATAGAAGAATACCTTACGGGTGATAAACACGGTGGAGTAACGTTCCGAGGCTGGTTTCATCAGCAGGGAATAGACCGCCCAACAAAGGCAGGCACAGAAAGCCAGAAGATCGCCGACCGGTGACAGGTGGAGCACGAAATGGCCGTTGAGCACCACTACTGCCATGCCCAGACAGGCCATCAGCGAGCCTGCGAACTGAACACGTGTAAACCGTTCGCTGTCACGGTAGAAGAGGCTTACCAGCAACATGGCAAACAGCGGACATGAACAGACGATGAGCGACGTATTGGTAGCCGTGGTATAAAGCATGGCCGCGTTCTCGCTGAGGAAATAGAGCGAACCGCCAACGATGCCGAGTGCCACCATGACCAGTTCATCCTTCCATGACGAACAGAACAGGTGAAACGCGTCACGCTGAACCAGCAGTTCGAACAACAACAGCAGGACATAGGCGATAATGAACCGCAGAGTGAAAATCTGTGCGGGTGATAACCCGTTGAGCAGCAGCATCTTTGTAAAGACAAAGGTGCTGCCCCAGACGGCCACGGTGAGAAAGGCCACGAGATGGTAGCCAAAGGTACTATTCATTGATTTCATTCCTATGACGGCTGAAGATGACGGCAGCGATGACAGGAGCACCGACGAGGGCAGTGACACTGTTGACGGGGAGAGCCCCCTCGAAGCCGGGCATACGGGCTATGAAATTGCAGACAAGGGCAAGGGCGGCACCACAGAGGGCCGTGGCAGGCACCAGCACACGGTGGTCACTGGTACGGAAGATGGCACGTGCCAGGTGGGGTACGGCCAGACCGATGAACATGATGGGGCCGCAGTAGGCCGTGACAATGGCCACCAGGACACCGCTACAGACGATGACCAGCAGACGGGCACGGCGGATATTAAGACCCAGATTGGCGGCATAGCGGTCGCCGAGCAGCAGCAGGTTCATTGGCTTCACCAACAGGCAGCTCAGCGGCAGCAAGATGCACATCAACACGACAAAGAGCATCATCTCGTCGCCGCTGACACGGCTGAAAGATCCGAGTCCCCACACCACGAATGCCTTCACGTCCTCTTCGGGACTGAGGAACTTCAGCACGCCGATAATAGCATTGGCCAGATAGCCTATCATTACACCGATAATCAGCAAGGTGACATTCCCCCTGACCTTCTGTGAAACCCATACTATCAGCATCAATACCGCCAGCGCCCCACCGATGGCAGCCACCGACATGGCGGCATCGCCCAGATAGCCGAGACGCGACAGTGCCACACCGCCGATACGCCCCGACAGCAATACAACGAAGGCCACACCAAGGGCTGAGCCGTTCGAGATGCCAAGCACCGAAGGACCAGCCAGCGGATTGCGGAAGACAGTCTGCATCTGCAGTCCGCTGACAGCCAGGCCTGCTCCAGCCATGATGGCCGTCAGCACTTGGGGCAGACGCGACTTCCAGATGATGTTCTGCCAGATTTCGGAACCGGAATCGCTGCCGGCCAGTATGCGGCAGACGTCTGCCACGGGGATGCGTACAGAGCCTATCAGTAGGTTGACAACAGTCAGAATGGCTATTGCCACTGTCAGGACAAGTATCAATGGCAGCGTCCTTCTCATTTCAGCAGACGATAGTAGGTTGGTTGATAATCCTGCTCCACCAGTTCGGGGTGGAAGATGGCCACGAAATCCTTCAGTAGCACGTCAGGCTGTACGGGCGAGATTTCATAGTACTGTGTCTGCTTCATATTGCAGTAGATGACCTTACGCTCCTTGAATGCCTTGAACAGTTCGTTACGTGGCTCCGACGCCTTCAGTGCCTCATACGAGAACGCACCGGGATAGCTGTTCAGGATGCGCCAGTAGTCGGCCTCAGCCGCAATGGCATACATCCGCTCGAATTCCAGGTTCTCACCCGCAGTCTCCTCGTCGTCAATGACGTAGTCGGCCCCGGCATCATGGAAAATCTGCGCCAAGTAGTTCTTGCCACCCACGGCATGCCACGTTCCGTAGTGCATCTCACCGCTGAACACCGTAGGACGTACCGTGGCGGCTGCCGCATGTTCCTTCAATTCGTTGTAGCGGCTCTCGATACCTTCAAACACGGTGTTGGCTTCCCGTTCCTTGCCGATGAACATACCCACGAACTTCACCCACTCGGCCTGTCCCAACGGGTCCAGTTCCTGATAGCCAAGATGTGGAACGAGCGTAATGCCCGTTTCGCGGATAGCATCATAGCCGCCGCGCTTCGAAGGCGAAATGAAGATAACGTCAGGATTGGCGGCCAGCACCATCTCCGTATCAAAATTGCCTTCCATACCGATTTTTACGATGCGACCGTCCTTCACCCGCTGGAGGATATCCTTGTCAAAGAGGTTCTTCGTTCCCGTGATGCCGCTCACCACACCGTGAGCATCAAGCACGGTGAAGTTCGACAACTGCAAAGCCGTCATGCAGATGGTACGACTGATGGGTACCCGCACCCGCTGATAGCCGTCAGGCACACTGGTATCATCCGATTGAACCAGTGCGAAATGGTCGCTGCCGCCCACGTCAACCAGGCGAATACCGGCAGTGTCGCGCACCGTAAAGCCAGTGGCATACTTGATGGTTACTCCCACCAAGGAGTCGTTGTCGGCAGCCTCACCATTTCCGCGTGCTCCCCCACCCTTGGAGGAACAGGCGCAAAGGACGGCTGCGAACGTTAAGATAAAAAAAGTTTTTCTCATTCTATTCCGATATGATAAAGATGTGTATAACTTGCCAGCACATTCCTGTAGCGCAGCACCGGGGTATCTACAGGCTCACCCTTGGCATTGAAGACCTGACAGACTGACGGCGGATTGTCACCCAGGAATTGGGTATAGTGGAACTCATGTCCCCGGTATTCGCGTCCGTCAAGCACAAAGCGGCGGTAACCCAACGAGAGCCGTCGGTCTGCCCGACGGGCAGTGATAGTGTAAGGCAGCACGCCACACATCGGATAGTCACCCCCGTCCGTCACAATATTCTTGCAGAGGAACATCATGCCGCCACACTCGGCCACGATGCGGCCGTCGCTCTCGGCATAGTCCCTGACAGCCACCCGTGCTTTCTCGTTGCATACCAGGGCTTCCAGATGTTTCTCCGGGTAGCCGCCAGGCAGATAGAGCAAATCCACGCATCCCAGGTCGGGCACGTCGGTCTCAGGGTCAAAGAATGCCACGTCGCCCAGTCTGTCAATCGTTTCCTGATACAAAAACGAGAACGCCTCGCTATTTCTGGCAATCAGAGTTCTAAAAGCCTTTCCCATTTCACCTGATTTTCTAACAGTTCCACTAGTCGGCGGGTCTCTGTCCGCTCCGAGAAGTCCAGTCCCAGATAGCGCGAACCTTGTTCAAGGGCCGCACACTTCGGTATGCAGCCGAAGCACTCCAACCGGAGGTCGTCACACACCTGCCGCAGCATGGCCGCATGGCGTTCAGACCCCACCTTGTTGAATATCACGCCGGCGATGCGCACGTCATGCCTGAAACGGACGAAGCCCTGCAACAGCGGTGCCATGGAGTAAGCCGCAGACCGTGCATCTACCACCAGCACCACGGGCAGACTCAGGATACTGGCTATCTCTGCCGAGGAGCCGCGGTCGCGGTCGTAGCCATCAAACAGTCCCATCATGCCTTCCACAATGCAGATGTCGGCACCGACGCCGTAACGGGCAAACAGTTCGCGGACATGTTCCCCCGTGGCCATGAACGTATCAAGGTTGATACTCGGCCTGCCACACACCGCCTCATGAAACTTTGTATCGATATAGTCTGGCCCGCACTTAAAGGGCTGCACCCGATAGCCTTTTTCCGTCAGCAGGGCCATCAGCCCTCTGGCAATGGTTGTCTTGCCTGACCCGCTCATGGGGGCTGCTATCATCAGCGCCGGTCTCGTCTGTCTTTCCATTTCCTACGTAGAGACTTAATTTCCCATTTCTCGGTCTAACTGTCCGCGCCAAAGGTACTTGCGCGTCTCATGGACGATGACCCCGCTGAGGAAGAGAAGCGACAACAGGTTGGGGATAGCCATCAAAGCATTCATGCAGTCGGCAAGGTTCCAGACAAGACTCAGCCCGGTGACGCTGCCAAGGAAGACGGCGGCGATATAGGCCACACGGTAACAGATGACCCAGCGGCGGCCACGCAGGTACTCAACGGCACGCTCGCCATAGTAGCACCAGCCGAGGATGGTGGAGAACGCGAACGTCAGCAGTCCGAAAGTCAGCAAGGGCGTGCCTACAACAGGAATCTTCGAGAAGGCGGCCTTGGTGAGCGTAGCCCCGTTGGAGAAGTCAATGTCGGGATAAGCCAACACACTGCTGACGATGACCAGACCAGTCATGGCACAGATGACGACAGTGTCCCAGAACGTACCGCTACTGGAGACCAAGGCCTGACGAACGGGATTACGCGTTTGGGCGGCAGCAGCCACAATGGGTGCCGATCCCATGCCCGACTCATTGGAGAAGAGGCCGCGGGCAATACCGTAACGGGCAGCCATCATCACAGTGGAACCCACGAAACCGCCACCGGCTGCGTCTGGCTGGAAAGCGGAGAGGACGATGAGCTTCAAAGCTGGCCACAGATAAGGAGCATTGACACAAAGGATATAAATGCAGCCGAGGACGTAGAAGAACGCCATGAACGGCACGAGCAGTCCGCAGACGCGGGCAATGCTTTTCACGCCGCCCAAGACGACGGCACCCGTCAGCAGACAGACGACGGCTCCCGTCACGACAGGGTCGATGTTGTATGTCTCATGGGCTACGGTGGCAATGGCATTGGCCTGCACGGTGTTGCCGATGCCGAAGGAGGCCAGAGCCGTGAACACGGCAAAGAGCACAGCAAGCCATTTCCATCCGAGACCGTACTCAAGGGCGTACATCGGTCCACCAATCATTTTCCCGTGCTTTGTCTTCACGCGGTATTTGATAGCCAGCAAACCTTCGGCATACTTCGTAGAGATGCCGAAGACCCCCGTCAGCCAGCACCACAGCACGGCACCGGGACCGCCGAGGGCTATGGCCGTGGCTACGCCGATGATGTTTCCCGTACCAATGGTGGCAGCCAGTGCGGTAGCCAAGGAGCCAAATTGTGAGACATCCCCCGTGGCCGTGGCATCACGCTTGACGGAAAGGCGGATAGCAGTGAAAATCTTACGCTGGGGGAAGCGCAAAATAATAGTAAGGTACACGTGCGTGCCCAAGAGCAGGATAATCATCGGCCATCCCCAGAGCAGGCCGCTCACCTCGGTCAGTATCTGATTGAGTCTCTCCATTTCTCACTTCTTACCTCTTACTTCTCAAATGTGACGGTGATGTTATTATAACCCATAGCCTTCATCATGCGGCGAAACTGGACATCGGCATTGTCCTCAGCACTCTGCAGATTCTGCGGTGTCAGGGCATGCGCCAGCATCCGGCGGCGAGCCTTGCGATAGAGTGCCTCGCGGTCGCGGGCTGTCCACTTGCCCGATTCATAGAAAGCCTTGGTACGGGCCTCGTCAATGAAATCCTTGTCGAGCAGCCCCACTTTGGGCAGAGTAACGACAACGGTGTCGCCCTGGGTCTTGATCCAACCCTTCTTCGTTTTGCGCAGATCTACGCCGAGGCGCAGTGTACCATAGTAGATACGTACCAGATGGTCGTCCGTGAACAGCCCCTTACGCACGGTATCCACCAGCTCCTCGTCACTGATACTGAGGAACTCCCACTCGCCGACATCCCTGATGCTCTGTATCTGCTCAGGTGTCACGCCGATGCTGTCGTTCACCTCAAGTCCGACATGGTTGTCCTTCTCAGTAAACAACAGCCACCACAGGACGATAATAATGACCACAAGGACGAGGGCCTTAACGATCAGCTGTAAGTTCAGTCGCTTATTTTCCATTGCCTACTATTTCCAGGAATTTACTTACATCGAAAGGCTTGAACTCCTTTCGGTACGCCACGGTGATATCCTCCTCGCGATAACCCATCTGCTGGACCATCGGCACCAGCACGCGGGCGGCGCTCTCACGGGCCATATCGACGATACCCAAGCGGGGTATGCTCTGGATGATGGCCTCGCGCCCCTGCCGCTCATAACGGGTCATCTCCTCGTCAGTGAACCCGGAGCGCACAAATCCGACAAACGAGCGGATCTCCTGCTGGTTCACCTTCGACGAGGTCAGCTCCACCTTCGGGTCAGGCAGCAAGATAGTGATTTTCTGGCCGTGGCGCTCAATGTTCTTCTCCGAGAAGTTGCTGAAGTCGATGTATGCCTTGAGCGTGGCGTCAATGGGAATAGCCACCTTACGGTCACCGACAGGCAGTTTTATGTCAATGCTTTGCTTCAACAGTGCGCCCTGCAACTTGACAACATCCTCATGGGTCACAATCTTATGAACCTTATACTCCGTGGTATAAAGGCGCGAACACTTCTGTATCTGCATGATGAGCATCGGCACCGTGTCAACGGACTGGTAGGCAGTCTCCGACGGCTGACGATCACCACGGCCAGAACAGGAACTGCCCGAAAGTACCGCCACAACAGCCAGAAACCGCATAACTATCTTTGCTTTACACATTTTCGGCGTTTATGAATCTTAAAGACGCGCCAAAGTTACTAAAAAAAGGTGATTTTGGCGTATAAAAGAGAATTTTTTTTCGATGGATTAAACTTTTTTCTTCTTTTCGCGTCATATTGATAGTTGCAACTAACACAAAAAAATAATCAGAAAGTAAAACCATCAAAATTATAATAAAATGAAAAAAGTAATTCTGGCTCTCGTAGCCATCATGACAATGACAGCCGCTCAGGCACAGGGTGACAGACAGGGAAACCGCGAACGCAGACAGTTTGACAACACCGAAATGGCAAAAAGGAGGACTGACGACGCTGTCAAGAAATACGGATTGGATGAAGACCAGGCTGCAAAGTTGCTCGCGCTCAACACAAAGTATGCTGACAAGATGGGGCCTGGCATGGGCGGTCCCCGCAGAGGCGGACGTGGTCAGCGGCCTGCCCCAGACTTCGGCAACGGTCAGGACAACCAGGGACAGCAGGGACAGCGTCCCGAGATGTCTGAGGAGGCAAGGCAGAAAATGGAACAAAACCGCAAGGAACGCGAAGAAGCCATGAAGGCTTATGATGAAGAACTGCAGACCATCATGACCCCGGACCAGTATAAAGCCTATCAGGCAGACCGTGAAGCCATGAGAAAGAACTTCGGAGGCCGCCGTGGCAATGGCCCGCGTGGAGGCAGAGACCGGAGAAACAATGATCAATAAGTCATGTCAAAGAATATTCGTATCATAGTGATTTAGGTTAACATAGTGTTTTTGAAAAGGCAAGCGTGCCTCCTTCGATGAGTATTAATGGTAAAAGATATTGGATAACACCCGCCCGCTACGAAAATAGCGGGCTTTTTTTGTGGCTGTCTGATTTTTATTTCGTACCTTTGCCCGCAAAATCGGAAAAAGCGAACAGAATGAACAGACAACTGACCATATTGGCACTGGCCGCACTCGCTGCACTGGCCGGATGCAAAGAGAAAAAACAGACAGAGGACATCATCGCTCCGCGTATGGAAGTCGTGAAACCATCAGGTCCCATCCGCATGCAACCCTACAACGACACGCGCAGCGTCCAATGGCTGGGCAAGGAATACAAAGTGGAGGTGAGCCGGACACCGAGCGATAGTCTGCCTAAGGTAAAGGACGAGACGGGCCAGCAGTTCGTTGACAATCGCATCACGTTGGTGATGCGCCGTGCCGACGGTAGCGTGGCCATCCAGAAGTCATTCACGAAGGCCACGTTCGAAAGTTATGTTGATGCTGCTTACCGCAAGGGGGGCATTCTCGAAGGTTTCGTATTCGACGCGGTTGACGGCCAACAGTTAGAGTTTGCTGCCAGCATCTGCCTGCCCCAGACGGACGAATACATCCCATTAGAGGTCAAGATTGACAATTTCGGGAATGTCAAGATAGAGCGCGACTCCCAGATGGACACCAACGGCAGCAGCGATGACAATGACGGCGATGATGACGAAGGTGTCTGACCGGCGTTAGAACAGCGAGTTCCATGAGTCAGCCAGGGCGGTCATCCGGCCGAAGAGCAGGTCGGCACCCTCCTGCAGCAGTACATCGTCTGGCAGCGGTCCTGTGTTCACGGCAATGGTGAACGCCTGTGCCGCCACTCCGGCATGTACGCCAAGTGGTGCATTCTCCACGACCACGGTCTGCCAAGGCTGCGTGCCGGCTTTCTGCATACCCATCAGATAGGGGTCGGGAGCAGGCTTGCCACGCTGCACGTCGTAGGCCGTCACAATATGCTGTTCGTCCAGGAAGTCACCGAAATTTGTCAGCAGGCGGTTGATGAGCGGCCGCTGCCCACTACCGGTGACGACACCAATGCATAGTCCCTGTGCATGGATTTCTGCCATCAGCTGCCTGACACCCGGCATAACAGGCGCCTCATCCATGCCATGAAACAGCCGTGTCTTCTCATCGTACATCTCCTGAGCACGGGCCAACGTGATATCCTCACCTTTCTGTGCCTTGACCATCATCCTGATGGTATCTATGCCGCGTGCTCCCTCGGTGGCGTAGGCATCGGCCTCGGTCATGCGAATGCCGAACGAGGCCATTGACTGCTGCCATGCCTTGGCGTGGTTGGGCATGGAGTCGTAAAGGACACCGTCCATATCGAAGAGCACGGCTTTGGGCTCGAACCGCTCAAAGCCGTGCTTCTTAAGATAATTGCCTATGGGGCTCATGGGACTGTTAGCCCTCCTTGGCCAGGCGCTCCTGGATAGCCTTGCTCTCTGCCTCATAGCCGGGCTTGTTGAGCAGGGCAAACATATTCTTCTTATAGGCCTCGACACCGGGTTGGTTGAAGGGGTTCACGCCAAGCACATTACCGCTGATGCCGCAACCAATCTCAAAGAAATAGATAAGCTGGCCGATGTAGTACTCGTTCAATCGAGGCACTGAGATGCGGATGTTGGGAACACCGCCGTCAACATGGGCAAGGCGGGTGCCCAGCTCGGCCATCTTGTTCACTTCGTCAACACGCTTGCCGGCAAGGAAGTTCAGACCGTCGAGATTTTCCTCGTCCAAGGGGAACAACAACTTCCGCTCAGGCTCCTCGATGCTGATGACCGTCTCAAAGATGGTGCGCTCGCCGTCCTGAATCCACTGGCCCATAGAATGCAGGTCTGTCGTAAAGTCAACAGAAGCGGGGAAGATACCCTTCTTGTCCTTACCCTCCGACTCGCCGTAGAGCTGCTTCCACCACTCGGACATGAAGTGGAGCTTGGGCTGGTAGTTCACCATGATCTCTATCTTCTTACCGGCCTGGTAAAGGGCGTTGCGCACGGCAGCATACTGTGCAGCAGGGTTCTCTCCGGCAGGGACATCCTTGCCGCAGGCTTTCTCCATGTCCTGAGCACCCTGAACCAACTGCCTGATATCAAATCCGGCACAGGCGATGGGCAGCAGGCCCACCGGCGTGAGCACCGAGAAGCGGCCACCGACGTTGTCGGGAATGATGAACGACTTGTAACCCTCCTTGTCGGCACAGGTGCGGGCAGCACCGCGCTTGGCATCGGTGACGGCCACAATGACATCCTTGGCAGCCTCCTTGCCAATCTGGGCCTCGCACTGCTTCTTGAGCAGACGGAAGGTCAGGGCTGTCTCGGTCGTCGTACCCGACTTCGAGATGTTGATGACACCGAACTTCTTGTCCTTCAGGTACTCGGTCATCTCAGAGAGATAGTCCTCACCGATGTTGTTGCCTGCGAAAAGGATGGTCGGATTCTTCTTGTCCTGGATGAGCCAGGTGAATGTGTTGCCGAGGGCTTCGATGACAGCACGGGCACCAAGGTAGGAGCCGCCGATGCCTGCCACCACCACCACCTCGCACTTCTCGCGCAGCGTGTTGGCCACGGCCTGTATCTCATCCAGGAACTGGGGTGTGATGGATGACGGCAGATGCAGCCACCCGAGGAAGTCATTACCGGGACAGGTCCCATTCTCCAAGGCCTCCTGAGCGGCCTTCACTTTCGGCTCAAAAGCCTCCACGGCACCAGCTCCGAGGAAGCAGGCGGCCTTCGTGATGTCAAGACTGATGTTCTTCATTTCCTTTGTTTTTATGTTTCTAATTACCAAATTATGTCAATTGAGTTTGCAAAAATACAAATTATTGACGAAAACGCCAAAGTTTTTTTGCCAAAACTTCTAAAACGTCTGATGCATCAAAGCCATCGGACAGATCGCCTCAGAAGAATCGTCCATGACGGAGCGCAGTTTTTCAGTTGATTCTGATACGCCTGACACCCCGATAATTGACATCCTTGTGCTTACCCAGAAAGTTGACAATGACATCGGTGGTCTGGACATTCTGTACCTGAGCCGCACCTTCCGGAACTTTGCTCGTGGCTAACACATAGTTGTTGGTCACCACACGATATTTCCGCTTCATATCAAACTTCTTTCCATTCAGGGTCAGGAACTTCACGCTCTTGATCTTCGCAGGGTTGTCCTTTTCGGTCTTCAGCTGGCACTGCATGCCGCCAACATAAGGGAAACGGACAACCTGCGAGTTGCTGTAGGTAAGCATCATACGGAGCAACTCCTCACCAGTGAGTTCCAACACAACGGCATTGTTGTCGAAGGGGTCTATCTGCAAGACGTCAAGCAACGTGATGTCGCCTTCGGGATGGGTGTCGATGCGCACGCCACCGGGGTTCTCTACACCGATGTCGGCATCAAAGGCTTCGATAAAGGCATCGCACATCATGCAACCCAGCTCTTCCCTGACCTCAAAAGGAGCTGCAGCATGTCCTACCACCTGCTGGAGTCTTGGGTTGTCACTGAAATGCTTCACCATAGAGGCCACGAGTCCGTTCCTACGAGGGAACTTCTTGACATCGATATACTCGGCTTTCTTGTCTATGACTTGACCGCTGTCAACAGTCAGCGTGATGTAGGTCACGCGCCCGAATTTGTTCTTGTTCTGGGTGATAAGCACGCCATTGGGTTTCTCGTTGCCCTTCAGTTGGGTATGGGTATGTCCACCGACAATAAGATCCAGCCAGGGGTAGGCCTTGGCCACCTCCACATCAGTCTCATAGCCCAGGTGTGACAACAGGACTGTCACGTCACACTCGCGGCTTATCCACTCATACTGGCCGATAGTCTCCATGGGCGGTGAAAAGCGGACGCCCTTCAGGTTGTCAGGATGGGTACTGGGCAATCCAGACTCGCCCAACTGTATGGCACCGATGATGCCCACCCTCACGCCACCGACATCGAATGTCTGGTAAGGCAATGTCCTGATGCCGGTGGAATCGGCAGCGAAGATGTTGGCACAGAGGTATCTGAAATTGCTCAGCTGTATCAGCCGCGCCAAAGAGTGGACATCAAATTCATGGTTGCCCAGCGCCGAAGCATTGAAGCCTACCTGGTTCATCAGCGCCACCATGGGATAGGCAGGAATCACATACCTGTCGTTCAAGGGGTTTCCTGTACGGTTGTCACCTGCCGAGAGTACGAGCAACGAAGGGTCGATGCCACGCAGACTGTCAACCAAGGCGGCAAACTGCGGGAACACATCGATAGTGGCATGCATGTCGTTGACAGCCACAATATGCACCTGCCGCTGTTCACAGTGGACAGCAGCCAGCAGCATACAGGCCACTGACAGCAAGACAAACCTATTTCTCATCTCCTATCTTTATTTGTGCGGGCTTCAGCATGGGCGACATGGCCTTAAGCGTTCCTCCACCCTTGACAACAACCATACATTTGCCGAAGAAGGCCTTACGCTTCGGCGACGTGAAGCGCTCCATGGAGGTCTGACAGCCGTTGTCGGTGCCGAGAATCCTTCCCTCGCCGCTAAACGACACTTCATCCTCGGCCCACGGGCAGAGATTTCCATCGGCATCGACGATGTCGGCAGAGACGAAGCAGAGCTCCTTGCCCTGATAATCTACACTGAGACGGATGTGGTCAGGCTGTCCGGCAGTCCTGATGACCTGCTCGCAAACAGTCTTGCCATCCTTACGGCTGACAGCCCTCACCTCGCCCGGCTCAAAACTGACACGCCACATCACATGGTACTGATGGGAGTCGGCCTTGCGGCGCACGCCCTGACTCTTGCCGTTGATAAACAGCTCGACCTCATCTGCCTGGTTATAATAGGCCCACAGGTCGATTTCCTGTCCCGGCAGCCAGTTCCAATGAGGGAAGAGATGCAGCATGGGCTTCGACGTCCACTCACTCTGGTACATATAGTAGCTGTCCTTGGGAAAGCCGGCCAGGTCGATGATGCCGAAATAGCTCGAACGGGCGGGGAAACCGTAGGGTGTAGGCTCGCCGATGTAGTCGAAGCCCGTCCAGATGAACTGTCCGCCGACGTAGGGTGTATGCTTCACCACGTCCCATGTCTGCTCATGCGTAGAACTCCATGAAGCGTGCATGTTGTCGTAGGCCGAGCACATGAAGCTGGGATCGGTATAGGGCATCCACCACTCCTTCGGTGCCTTGTAGATGCTGTCCGACGGCATCATGTAGTAGCCTCGTGTCTGCAGGGCCGAGACGCTCTCGGAGAAGATAAAGGGCTTGCCAGGGAAATTCTTGGGCACGTCCTTCACCCACTGATGATGGTAGTTGAAACCGATGACGTCGATGGCCCCGCTCTTGAACAGATGATTGTTGGGCGACGGCTCGTTACAGCCCGCCGTGATGGGGCGTGTGGTGTCGTAGCGACGCACAATCTCGGCCAGATGCTGTGTCAGCAGTGACTGCACACTCAGCTCTCCGTCTTTGGCCAGCGTCGATGCATCATGCCCGGCATTCAGAATGAGGTTGGCCTGCTCCAAGGTCAGCGTATCGGCCTCGGCACTCGACCACTGCTCCAGCACCTCGTTGCCTATCGACCACATCAGAATGCAGGGATGGTTGCGGTCGCGTAGTACCAGGTCAGTGAGGTCGCGTTCGTGCCACTCGTCGAAAAAGCGGGCATAGTCGTTCTGTGTCTTCCGACGCCGCCACATGTCGAACGATTCGTCCATAACGATGAGTCCCATCGTGTCGCACATCGCCAGCAGTTCCGGTGCCGGTGGATTATGACTGCTGCGGATGGCGTTCACGCCCATTGCCTTCAGCTTCGTGAGCTTGCGGTGCAGGGCGTCCTCATGCAGGGCAGCCCCTAAGCAACCGAAATCATGGTGCTCGCAGACACCGTTCAGCTTGAAGTTCTTGCCGTTGAGCCAGAAGCCCGTTGCAGCATCAAATCTGAAGTCACGGAATCCCGTCACGGTCTCTACTTCATCGACTACCTTGCCACCACTTTTCACACGTGTGCAAACCTTATATACATTTGGTGTCTCACACGACCATAGTTGCGGACGAGCCACCGTGATGACCGACTTCGCACCCTTCGACCTGCCGACCACTCTACCGATAGCATCCGTCAGGATGTTCTCCACATCGCCCTGGCCCTCTAACGACACCTCTATACTGACCTTGCCCTTGCCTCTGGCTACTGTAGCCACCACGTTCGTTCCCCAGTGCTTCACATGCGCCGCCGCCGTCTTCGTCAGCCACACGTGGCGGTAGATGCCGCAGCCGCTGTACCAGCGCGAGTTGGGCTGGTCGGAGTTGTCCACCCGCACGGCCACCACGTTCTCGCCCTCATGGACAAATGGCGTGACGTCGTACTCGAACGAACTGTAGCCGTAGGGACGGAAGCCAACTTTCTGTCCGTTCACATAGACCGTTGCGTTCATGTAAACGCCGTCGAACTCTATGAAAATCTTCTCATGATCCAATTTGTCGATTCTCAGTTTTTTCCTGTACCACCCTACCCCGCCGGGCAGCGCACCGCCGCCGGCCCCGCTGGGATTACCTGCATAGAAGTCACCCTCAATGGCCCAGTCGTGGGGCAGGTCGAGCTGTCGCCAGAAGCCATCGTTATAGTCCGCCCTGGCCATCGTTGCCGTATCGGCCAGAATAAACCGCCAGCCACCGTCAAAGCAAACCCGTTCGCGGCCCTGAGCCATCACACTTGCAAAAATGGCTGTTATTACAAAGAAAGCCTTTCTCATCATACTTTTTCCTGTCTCAATGTCCAAAAATAGCATTACCTTCTCAAACATCGGCACAAAGATACGTTTTTTTTTTGAAACGGCAAAATATTTGGACGACTTTGAAAGGAGAAAGGAGGCTGTATCTTTGATGAATCGAAGGAACACATTGTACACAGGCCGCATCTGGCAGCACGTAACAACGTAGCGGGCATTAGCCTTATATGCGCTGTCACCTCCAGCTGGAATTCAGATTATAATATTTATTTTCCAGCATATTGCTGCCACTCTGCCATAAAGCCGTCTAACATATTGATTGATTAACGATTACGTCAGTGGCAGCATTGTGGCAGATGGCAGCAAATACTTGTTATGGTGCTTCTGTTGTCGTTTGTCCCTGTGTGCTGACTATAGTCCATCATGTGTTTTCGGATTGTTTCTTACGCCAAAAAACAGCGTTTTCTGCCTTAGAAAACGCTGTTTTCAATCAAGAAGAACCTCTTGTTTCATCGTTTTTCGTTCGATTAATTCGCTTTTCGTCCGATCAATTTGCCTATATTCGAACTTTGCTGCCACTAATCACATTGCTGCCACAACAAGCAACACTTTGGTTTTCAATGAAGTAAATGACTTAGTGGCAGAATTGGAGCAAATCGACGAAATTTTTCACGTGTATATAATCTCCATCCGGCGACCATGTAGGCTGCTTGCTTTGCACATGCGTAGCTCCGTGATAAACTATGATTTCATTCATGCCTTTGCCTACCAATTGTTTAAGCAGGCAATCAAGTCTTCTACGATATCCTCACAGTTCTCTGTGTGGAGAGTCTCATAACAGGGATAGATATAGACGTCTATCATGTTAACTCTTTCCATACGGTCATACACTACCTTGTAGCCAACACCCAATGCGCGAGCGGTGGCTTCTATGCAGGTGGCCACGAAGGCCATGACAACCTGCGTCTTTGGTATTTCAATGATATGCTCCACAGTCCTATGTCTTTTCTACACATTATTCTATCACCGTTCCACAATCTGTCATACTAACTTCTCGCTTGCAAAAACAGTGATAAAAATCGAGATTTGCAAAGGAATGGTGAAAAAACTTGCAGAGACACCGTTTCTGCGACGGCATGACGTCTCCGAGACAGTGTTAGTTCAACGTATTTTTTGAAAAGTACTGCCTAAAATACGTCCGAAGCAATAAAAATACGCTAAAAACTTGGCTGTTAAGTAAAAAAGTTGTAACTTTGCACCCGCTTTTCGTGGCCCTTGGCCCGAAGCACTAAGTATAACATTAAAAAATTAAAAACAAAAGCAAAATGATTATTGTACCTGTAAAAGAAGGCGAGAACATTGAAAAGGCTCTCAAGAAGTTCAAGAGAAAGTACGAAAAGACCGGCGTTGTCAAGGAGTTACGCCGTCGTCAGCAGTTCGACAAGCCCTCTGTACTGAAGCGCCTGAAGATGGAGCACGCTATTTACGTACAGCAGCTGCGCACAAACGAGGAATAATAAAAATCCTCAAAAAATTTGGTGGATTGATTTTTTTTCCGTAAATTCGTTGCCGAAAATCGTGAGTAAGTGAGAGCCGTG
>CAMHNI010000014.1 GCA_946186505.1 uncultured Prevotellaceae bacterium
CATTTCTACCCATAAGTTGAACTCAAATTTTGTCAACTTATTCAGTACACTACACCTACACAGATGAAGATAATAGTGAAAAAAGAAAGTCCGATGTCGCCATACCGGCTAACAAGGCTTACTACGGTACGCTTTCAGTCGGCAGTTCGCGTGCCATTTTCTTTGAGTTCGACGATGACAGTCAGACGGGCATTGTCCGTGCCGGCTCTGGCAGCCGTGAGGGCAATGGGACTACCTATGACCTGCAAGGTCGTCGTGTAGAGCATGTGAACCGTCCGGGTGTGTATATCAGGAACGGTCGTAAAATCATGGTGAAATGAATAGTAAAGGAGGATATCAATGGATAAAATGAACAAGAAAAAATATGAACAGCCCGTCAGCCGTTTGCTGCCGATGGAGCTACGCCTGATGGATGAAATCTCAGTGAACAATGCCAAGAACACTGACTCATCCGATAAACATGGCTATATTTTCTCAAACGATGATGTATTCTCCCGGGAGTCTGGTGACTACTGGGAGAACGAAGAGGGCGATGAGTAGTCATACCACCAAAACAATGCCGCGATATTCTCTGGTGGAATATCGCGGCATGGGTGGATACGATGAGTATAAGGGACGTGCTTAGAACAGTTTGTTGGGATAGACGCCTTCGTCCACGAGCTTCTGAATGCGCTCGACGGTGGCCTGACGGTCGGCGGCGTAGGTGACACCGAACCACTTCGACGTGGTGTCGAGCACTTCGCAGGTGGCGGTACCCTCGGTGATGAGCTTGTTGACCATCAGCGGGATGAAGAACTCGGCCTTCAGGTTCTCTATGTTCTTCGGGTCGCTGAGGAACTCCTTGAAGTAAGCCTCCGAGTAGTCGAAGTAGTCGGGTGTGAAGCCCCACATGTTCATCGACACGGGTACGTTCTCCTCTAAGGGGAACCACTCGTCGCCGTCCTTGTAGCAGATAGCACCAGCCTTGTCGGCTATGCGCATGATTTCGGTGCGTTCGACGACGTCGGTCAGGTGGCGTTTGTCGTTGTAGGCGCAGACACCGCGGGCCACGGAACCGTTCTCGGAGAGCGTGTTGCAGCAGCGGAAGCCTACCATCGCGTAGGTGTTCTTGGAACCTTCGGGCAGCGAGCTCAGGAACTTGCCTATCTGCATGAAAGCGTCGCGGCCGTAGAAGTCATCGCAGTTTATGACGCAGAACGGCTCCTTGATGACGTCCTTGCCCATGAGCACGGCGTGGTTCGTTCCCCATGGTTTTACCCGGCCTTCGGGAACAGAAAAGCCTTCGGGCAGTGAGTCGAGAGCCTGGAAGCAGAGTTCACAGGGCACCTGTCCCTGATATTTCGAAAGAATCTGTGTGCGGAACTGCTCCTCGAAATCCTTGCGGATAACCCATACGATTTTGCCGAAGCCGGCCTGGATGGCGTCATAGATAGAGTAGTCCATGATGGTCTCGCCGTTGGGGCCAAGTCCGTCTAACTGTTTCAGTCCGCCGTAGCGGCTGCCCATACCGGCAGCGAGTAAGAAAAGAGTTGGTTTCATAATGCTCTGATTTTGTTTCTAAGAGTTAACTGTCTGCAAAATTACTATTTTTTTGTGAGTTCCGGTCGTTTGTGTAGTTAAAAGGAGTTAAACGGTGTCAGAACGGGTATCCGATGGCGAAGTGGATGGCCTGGCCGTCTCGGAAGTGGTCCCAATTGAAGAGGTAGCGTGAACGTGAGGTGGTGTAGGGTACGTGCAGGGCCAGTCCCCAGTCGATGCGGACGACGAGGAAACCGAGGTCGTAGCGCAGACCGACACCTGTTCCGAGAGCCAGCTGGTCGGCTAATTTCGCCATTTGCAGCTTTGTTCCTTTCAGCCATTGGTTTATTTCGTTTGCCATTTTCGGGTCGTCGTCCGAGTCGTCGAAGTCTGAATCCTCAAAGTGCATGTCTTCCCAGTTCCACACGTTGCCCATGTCAAGGAACAAGGCTCCGCCGAGGTTACCGAACAGGCGGGTACGGTACTCTAAGTTACCCACCAGCTTCAGGTCACCGTTTTGCAGGACGTAGGCAAATTGTTTGTTGCCGGGGACACCGGCGAAGGAGCCGGGGCCGATGCCGCGTACGGTGAAGGCGCGGATGCTGTTGGCACCGCCGACGTAGAAACGTTCGCTGAAGGGCGTGTCGTCGTGGCCTGAGTTGCCGAAGCTGTGTATGGCTCCGGCATTGAGGTGGCCTACGAGCGAACTGTGTGATGAGAGCGTCCACGTCTTCACGAAGTCGGTCTCCACGCGCACGAACTGGGCGTAGGGATTCTTGAAGAAGGTCTTGTTCTTCTGGTTCCACTGGTGACCTTGGATGAGTACGTCGAAGAGCGCCATACCGTTGCCCGACTCCTCGACGGTGGTCTCCCAGCGTATGGGGTGGCGCCGCGTTGTAGGGCTGGTGTAGAGGTAGGAATAGCGCATCTTGGGTATGAAGTAGTCGTCCATTGTCGCAGCTATATAGGGGTTGGAGATGAGGATGCTGTCGAACGTGTCGGTAGAGCTGTTCATATATTGGTACGTCAGTGTCAGCGGCGAGAACTCATGGCTACTCTGTGGTGACGACTGCCATCGGTAGGTCCATTCGCCGCTGGCGATGTGCATCTTGTAATAGCCGGGCCGGCGGATGATGTCGGTCGATACCTTGGCCAGCGTGGTGGGTGTCGAGATGAAGTGTCGCGGACGGCGTGGTCGTCCGTCGCTGCCCCGTCGCACGCGGTCGCTGTTGTAGAACGGTGCGATGATGCGTGGGAACTCGATGGAGGTGTCGAAGCCGTACTGGTAGCTGTTCATGCTCTCGTTGCCGCTCTTCTGCCACTCGTAGGAGCCGTGCAGGTTGAGGTCCAGCTTCTCGGCACCGTGGAACACGTTGCGGCGGGTGAAGCCCACCTTGCTCTCTGGGCCATAGCGGCCGATGGTACGTCCGTTGAGAGTTGTCTCGAAGTAGAAGTCGTAAGGTTTGTCGAAGGTGCAGGTCATCCGCAGGTCGAGCGTATCTAAATCGTTTACCCGTCTATCCGTCAGATTGTCTAATCGTCTATCCGTCAAAGAGTCTATCCGTCTTGGCGTGAGCTGTAAATCGACGGAGGAGAAGACGCCGGTAGCGTTGATCTTGGCCACAGTCTCCAAGTATTTCTCATGGCTGTAGAGCTGGTGGGGGCGCAGGCGCATGTTCTTCAGGACGACGCGTGGGCGTATGGGTGGCTTCTTGCCGTTGAAGAGGATGTGTAGGCTGCGGCGGTGAATCGAGTCGGTCATCTGTTCGCGCATGGTGCGGCGGAACAGGATGTCGGTGTTGCCGATATACCACTGGCGCATGGCCTCGGTGGGCAGGCCGTCGGCCAGCTGCAGGCGCAGCTGAATGCGGTTGGGCGTGTCGAGGGTGTCGGCCAGGTAGTTGACGTAGTTGGGGCTATAGTAGTAGTAGCCGTTGTTGCGCAGGAGGGTACCGATGCGGCTGCGCTCGCTCTCCAAGCTGGTGACGCTGAAGGGTGCGCCGGGCTGGATGCTGGCTTCGGCGGCGGTGCTGTCGATGAGGTGGCGGGGTATGTCGGGGAAGCCGACGTACGCGATGCTGTCATAGGTGAAGAGCGAGTCGAGGTGTACGTGGTAGGCTATCTTGCCTTTCTTGGGGTTCTTGTGCGTCACAGGCTCGTAGGTGACGCTGGCGCGCAGGAAACCGTTGTTCTTCAGCACCGACTGGGCCACGGAGGCGCGCAGGGTGGGGTTGACGGTGCTCATCAGCACGGGCGGCCGTCCGAACGACTTGGCCATCCACTGGGCAAACTTCGACTCCTTGCCGTTGTACTTGTTGAAGACCCACAGGCGCCATGAGAAAGGTACGCGATAGTAGCTGCTGCCGAAGAGGGCACCGTTGGGCGCGGTGGCCAGTGCCGCTTCCACCTCGGCCTTGGTGTCATCGAGATGGTGGTTATAGTTTTGGCTTTGGTTTTGGTTTTCGTCGTAGGTGATTTTTGCCAGGCCGACGAACAGTTGGTCATCGTCGGGCACGTCTTTGGTGGAGATGCAGGAGGCCAAACAACAACATAGACAACAGAGACAACATATTCTGAACTTCTTCATGGGCGCTTGGTGTTTAGGGTGTCAGTGCGGAGACTGTCACGTCGTTCCGTCAGCGGGCGCATCATCATCGGCTGTGTTGGGGTGTCGTTGCCGAACATCTTAAATATATCCCACAGCGAGTCCATCTTCTTGCGCCAGACGTAGCCGACGCCGTAGAGACCGGTGTAGCCTTCGAGCCAGTCATAGACGTTCTGCTGGTAGAACACCTTGAGGTTCTTCTGTGCACTCTGGTCGAGACGGTACTCCATCGTTACGTTGTCGAAGAACGACTGCTGCTGTCCCGGCACGTCGGTGGCTCCCGACGACACCTTGCCGCCGAGCTGTATCTTCAGGCGGTTGTCAAAGAGTCGCTTCGAAAACTTGAACGAGTAGTCAGTGTGCATCTGTCCTGAGGCATCGGTGCTGTTGTCGAGGCCTACGCTGAGGTCGAGCGTCTTCAGGGCCGATCCGGTGATGTTGTTGATTTCGCTCTGCAGGAACGAGCTGAGTGCCGAGTTCATGGAGAATCCGCTGGTGTTGCCGTCGGCCAGGTACATGCCCGTTGTGAGCATCGTGACGGCCAGCTTGCCGCGCTCCTCTTGCGACATGGCCTGCAGTTCACTGTTGACGGCGTTGTCCTCAGGGGCGGAGATGATGAACTGCAGACCCATATCGTTGAGCGTCTTGGTGATGACCACGCCGCAGTCGAAGGCCACGGAGCGGCTCTGACCGCTGGCGTTGCCCACCGCCGCCTTGACGCGCTCGGTGGCGGTGATGTTGAGTCGCGGGTTCATCGGGTCGCCGGTGAACTCGACGTAGCTGCCGTCTTGTATAGTAAAGGTCTTCAGCGGGATAACGGGCATGGAGTACTTCATCTCGCCTGCCGACAGCGTGTAGCGTCCTGTGAGCGTCAGTCCGTCAGCACCGCCGTAGCGCATGCGCAGGTCACCGCCGCCCATGAGGTCGATGTAGTTGGTCTGCTCGACGTTGAGGTCGCAGAGGATGTGTGCGCCCTGCGACACGTTGATGTTCAGGTCCATGTCGAGGCCCGACGGGGTGGGACGGCTGACGGCGACGGTCTGGGTGGTGTCGCTGAAGTCGGTGAACTTCACCAGTTCGTCGAGGCGGTTGTCGGTCGATAGCGGTGAGTCGAGCAGCATGTAGGTCATGTCGGTGGAGGGGAGCACGTCTAAGCGACCGCGCATGTGGAGTGCCTCAATCGGCCCTTGCAGGCGGGCGAAGAAATTGACGAAGGCTTTGCCGAAGGCCAGCGACTTGGGTGTCTGCTTGGCGTTGATGAGCTGCAGGTTGCGTGCCCTCATGCGCATGTCCATCGTGACACGGTCGAGGTTGGAGAAGTCGATGTCGCCCTGCATGTTCAGCGGCTCGTCGTTATAGGCGTAGAGTCCGAAGTTCTCCAGAAGCAGGTGGGAGCCGACGATGCGCACGGGGTCGTTGTCGAAGCGCATGCGCACACCGTAGGGCTGGCTGACGAGGTAGGCGGAGTCGAGATAGACCTCGCCGTTGACGACGGGACGGTCGGTGGTGCCCTTGATGGTCAGCTCGCCCTCGCCGTAGCCCTCGAGACCTATCAGTTGGTCTGGGACGAAGCCGTTGGCTATCGACAGCGGGAAGCGTGTCATCGTGAACGTGGCGTCAACCTTGCCAGTGGGTTGCGTCTTGGTCCCAGCATAGTAAGACCCACGGAGGAGGCCAAACTCCTCGTCGTCGAGCATCAGACGGGCCTCTATGGCGTGGCCCTCGTCCTCGCGCTGCATATAGACCAACTCCGTTGAGAGGTTGCCGATGTGCGAACCTTCGTAAGCCATGTTGCGGACGGCCATGTCGGAGACGACGGAGATTTTCTCCTGCTGGTCCATGACGATGTGGTAGTCGCCGTCAAGATGACCGGAGATGCGGGGCAGGTAGGGCGTGACCGAGGTCAGTTCGCCGAGGTCTAACTGGTTGATGCTGACGGTCAGGTCCTGGAGCATCGTGGAGTCCTGGTCCTCCGTGTATATCTTCACGCCGGTCTTGTCGTCGGCTATCAGGTCGATTTTGGCCTGCAGGCGGTTGTTCTTGTCGATGAGCAGGTAGTTATCCTTGTTCAGGCTGAACTCCTTGTAGGCGATGGTGGGGCGGTCGGGCATCAGTTGGATGCGCACACCCTCATCGACCATTGAGGCCGTAGCACCAAGGCGTACGCCCATGCGCCCCTGGTCGTCGAAGTAGCGCAGTCCGGCTAAAGCACCGTGCTCGTGGACGTGGCCGTCAATCAGGGCGTTGAACACAAACTGCGGGTTCCGTCGGCTGTTGCGCACCTGTCCCTGATAGGTCAGCCGGTCGCCCTTCTGGGTCAGGTTCAGCCTGACGGTGTCGATGCGTGTCGAGTCGTAGTTCAGAGCGTAGAGGTGCATCTGTCCGTTGATGCCTGTCTCTGGCGAGGTGGTAAGGTCGGCAAACAGTTCCTTGAAGTCTATTTCCTTGGTCCGCAGGATGTTGGCAATAGGATTGTTGCGCCCCGACTCCACGTGCAGCTTCATGGTGGGCAGCAGCCGTTTGATGGCCGGCTGGTCGATGATCTTGTTGTCATACTGCGCCTTGGCGGAGTCGAGTAGGGTAGTGCACTGCTTCATCAGCCCCTCGTAATAGCTGTCGGCATCGAGCTTCACGATGAAGTCGCCGCTCTGGATGCGGGCCAGCGTGGTGTCGCGGTTGGTGCGGACGAGCAGTCCGAGGTCCTCGGGGTAGTAGGTCGCCTTATAGTCAGTGATGGAGAGGTTGCTGAGACGGCCTTTCAGTTCGTGGCTTTGTTTTAGGTCGGACTTGATGGTGACGTTGCCGCTCAGACCGACGGTCAGCGGCTCGTCCATCAGGCGTAGTCTATACAGGTCGGCCTTCTTCAGCTGGGGCGTGATGTTGGCCTCTATGCGCTTGGTGCTCAGCAGGGCGTCGAAGCCCACGCTGCCGTCAAACAGCTGGTTGCTGCCCGCAAGGGTGCCTATGGCCCGCCCGTCGCGGAGGGTGGCATCGGCCGTGATGTCGCGCAGGTCCCAATGGCCGTACTGCAGCTGCTGTACTTTGGCCTTGATGTCGGCCCGGCTGCGGTTCGACAGCACGTCGGTGCCCTTGCCGTGGGCCTTGATGGTGGCCGAGAGGAGACCCAACGAGTCCTTGGGTAGGAAGTGGCGCAGATTCAGGTTCTTGACAGTGGCGTCGATGTCGTAGGTGATAGGTGCAGAAGGCGGGGTGCTGATGTTGCCTTTGGCCTTTACGGTGCCATTGCCTTCACGCAGTGTGGCATCTATGTCGTACCTGCCGCCATCGGCTTTGAAGTTGCCGCTCATCGTCATACCCTTCGGAATCCTGATGCCAGCGGACTTCGGCAACAGTTCCGAGACGAAACTCAGATCCTGCGTCTCTGCATTGATGTTCAGTTGTCCGCTCAGTTTGTCAAGGTCTGTGATGTTGTGGGCTACGCCGTCAGCTTTAATGTGCATGGCCGTGGGCAAATTGATGTCGAGTCCAGTGAACTCCATACGCTGTAGGTTACCGTTTAGCGACCCTTTGATGCTCAATGGGTGGTTGGGGTATTGGCGAATGAACTGCTGGGGCAGGTCGCCGGCAAAACGCATCAAGTCTGGCTTGCCAATCTGGGCGTTCAGTCGGGCACGCATCTTGCCGGGGTTCTGGGCGTCGGTCACGTTAAAGTCTGTGCTTATCTCGGCCTCGATGTCGCTGTCAGCCGTGCGCAGTTTCATGTGGGGCAGTTCAACGTGGGTGAAGGCCGTGTCTAAGCGCACGCCGCCCGTCAGCTCGCGTATCTCCAGTCCGCTCTTCTCCTTCAGTGCTGTCTCGCGGACATAAAAAGAGGTGCCTTTAGGTCCGTAGTAGATGGAGTCGATGCCAAGTCGGATGTCTTTCAAGTCGAGGTGGCTGTAATCCAGTCCTTCAACAGGCGGCTGGCTGTTATCATCGTAGCTGAGTTTTCCGTCGTGCCAGTCGAGGCTCCCCACTTGATAGGTGCCTGTGCTGAGGTCGATATCGGCTTCGCGGGCTACGGCCTGTCCCATGTGTGCGTTAATGTGCAAAGTGTCGCCCGGCATGTGGACGGCCACGTCCGTACGGCTGATGGTCAGGCTGTCGGCATTGATGCGCCACAGCGTTTCCGATGTCGTCGAGTCAACGGCCGCCGTGTCGCTCAGGGCGATGTCCAGCTTCGAGTCCGCTATGCGCGCCCCGTTCACCGTCGCCGTCCCCTGGTCCAGGTCGATGCCGTCCGAGCGCAGCCACAGTTCGCCGATGTGGCCCTTCACCCGCAGGTCGCTGATGAAGCCGTTGGTGTTCACCTTCGCCTGGTTGACGCCCAGCCCGTTGATGACCACCCGCTTGTCAAGCAGCGGTCGCAGCTGCACGTCCACCGTCAGATGCCCCACGTCGGCCAGCGTGTCGCCCTCATGGATGACGCGGAAGTCGTCGATGCCTAAGTCCAGCGGCCACTCCAGTCGTACGGTGCCCACCGTGATGTCCATGCCCGTCTTCTCCGAAGCTACCGCCGCCACCTTGTCCGCCACCCAGTTCTGTATGGGCGGCAGATAGAGCAGCACGGCCAGCAGCAGGAACAGCAGCAGGGGCGTTAGTGCCGCAACGATCAACCACTTCAGTATCTTCTTCATGGAGCAAGCAGATTGTCTTTGGGTGCATGACCCATGTAGTGTTTGTAATTACGATAGAAGGACGATTGCGACGAAAAGCCCGACAACCTAGCCACCTCGGAAGCGGGCAGCTGCGGTTGCTGCTCCATGAGCTGGCAGGCGTATTCTATGCGCTGGCGGTTGATGAAGTCAGCGAATGTAGTGCCCATCTCCTCCTTCAACACCCGTGAGACATAAGTACGGTTGGTGTGCAGCAGGTCAGCTACGTCAGTAATCTTCAGGTTAGGTTGCAGAAAGAGTCGGTCGCTGCTCACCACGTCAGCTATCTGCCGGGGCAGTTCGTCCAGGACGGTATGCTGGGACTCGCTACTGCTTTCCGTCACAGTATCAGACTCCGGCGCCGTAATATCCAACTCGCGCAGCAGGTCCCTAACTGTAAACTGCTGTCGGTAACCGGCGTAGCCCAACAGGAACTGCAGCACCGAAAATACCGTCGATGGTACGAGCAACAGCCAAGGGGAGTCAGCAAAACTGTTACGTCCCAAGACGTTAGCCAGGAACGAGATGAACGAGGTCACCACAAAGAGCCACAACACAACCTTGACCAGTGGCAGGCGTTTGTCGTCGGTGTCGGCATAATTCTGCTCCAACACCTGCTCGTACTTACGGATTTTACGAAAGCCCATGAAGAGCACAAACACAACCAGCAGCGCGAACACCGCCTTAGCCCCTCGATGAACTGTGGCCAGCCACCAGCCGACACCACTCAGCGCGTGGCTGTCGTCACGGTACAGGTAGCTGTCGACGAACAGCGTTGTCTCTGCCGGCGACATCAGCCAGTAGAGCAACCCTACCGTCAGTCCCACCACTACGGCCGGAGCCAACAACAGCCACTGCCAGCGATGATTCCACTCCGGTTCCGTCAATTCCTTTAAATAGATGTAGTAAAGAGGGAAAACAGCCAGATTCATCGTGACATAGACGGTGTCGCTGACAGGCAGCAGGCCGGTCAGACGGTTGAAATACACGCAATGCCCCATGTAGAGCAGCGCCGCAGCCGCCATATATGCCAATAGCCGCTTCTTGGCCGTCTGTCGTTTCTCGGCGACATCCAGTAGAAGCAGTACACACCAGAATGTACAAATGTACATCGGCATCGACGATATCAGGCTTGCAAACATTAATCTGCCTACAAAGGTACATCTTTTCTTCTTTGCGGCAAAATAATCGAAGAAGAAAATGAAGCAATTCCTGCATATTGTCATCATTTTTTATTCCCGTAATATTTCTCGGACTTTGGTCGGAGTAAACTACCCCCTTTAGTCCGGGCAAAGGTGAAGCCTACTCCGACCAAACTTCCGGTTTACCGGCACCAAAGTTCAAATCACCTCTAATGCGTTGTAAATGAACGGCTTGTGAATATGAGAACCTGCTATTGTGAATATGAGAATGTTAAAGTTTATGTAAACCTTTCATTTTCGACCTGACATGATACTGAATCCCGAAGTTTTTTCCTAACTTTACGCCACAATTTCAAATCATTAACACTATGAGAAGAAAAATACATCTTTTACTCACCCTGCTGTTAGCACTGCCTATAGGAATGTTGGCGGCGGGAACAACGTGGCAGTCGGCCACGGAAATCAGCATTAACGGAAGTGTCAACGGCTCGCTTTCCAACACAAACGAGGAACAGTGGTACTGGTTTGCTGTCTCAGAAGACGGAAAGTCGGATTTGACGGTAACTCCAAGTGGAAAACTGAACGTGTGGGACGTGACGCTCTACACCTACAATGGAGACCAGACGGATATTGTACAGCGCAATATCAAAGGCATTGGTACCGCAACGGGCACCATGACCACCACGGACCTGGCTCCCGGTACCTATTTCGTACGCGTACGCCGCTACAGCGAATCGGGTGGCTACACGTTGACCAGCAAGTACACCCCTAACCCCTTTGCCAACGACGGCAAGCACGACAACTGGACGACGGCCAAATGGCTGGAGAACGGAAAGGCCGCGCGGGGACACTTGGGCTACTATTACTTCAACGACACGAACGAGGAGGACTGGTACTACATCAACGTCAATGTGGACGGAAAAGCGGACATCACCATCGACCCCGACCAAACGTTCGCACTGAACGTGTGGGACTTGACGCTCTACACCTACAATGAAGACCAGACCGACATGGTACAGCGCGATAACAAAGGCATTGGCACCGCAACGGGCACCATGACCACTACGGACTTGGCTCCCGGCACCTATTTCCTCCGCGTACGAAGGTATGGCGGACACGGCGGCTACACCCTGAACTACCAACTGACACCCAACTCCTTTGCCAACGACGGCAAGCACGACGACTGGACGACGGCCAAAGCACTGGGGAACGGACAGACGGTGCAGGGACACTTAGGCTACTGTTACTTCAAAGACACGAACGAGGAGGACTGGTACTACATCAACGTCAATGTGGACGGAAAAGCGGACATCACCATCGACCCCGACCAAACGTTCGCACTGAACGTGTGGGACTTGACGCTCTACACCTACAATGAAGACCAGACCGACCTTGTACAACGCAATAACAAAGGCGTTGGTACCGCTTTGAGCACCATGACCACCACCGACCTGGCTCCAGGCGTCTATTTCCTCCGAGTACGCCGCTATGGTGGACACGGCGGCTACACCCTGAGCTACCAACTGACACCCAACCCCTTTGCCAACGACGGCAAGCACGACAACTGGACGACAGCCAAATGGCTGGAGGACGGAAAGACGGCGCAGGGACACTTAGGCTACTGTTACTTCAAAGACACGAACGAGGAGGACTGGTACTACATCAACGTCAATGTGGACGGAAAAGCGGACATCACCATCGACCCCGACCAAACGTTCGCACTGAACGTGTGGGACTTGACGCTCTACACCTACAATGAAGACCAGACCGACCTTGTACAACGCAATAACAAAGGCGTTGGTACCGCTTTGAGCACCATGACCACCACCGACCTGGCTCCTGGCATCTATTTCCTCCGAGTACGCCGCTATGGTGGACACGGTGGTTATCGACTGAAAGCCCTGCTCACGCCTAACGGCTACGGCAACGACACCGAACCCAACAACGAATGGACACAGGCAGTAGCATTAGAGGCCAACAAGACCGTGACCGGACACTTAGGTTACAACTACTTTAAAAATACCGATGAAGAAGACTGGTACATGATACAACAGCCGGCGAAGGGAACTGTCACGCTGACCATACATCCCGATCAGGAGTTTGGCCTGAATATCTGGGACGTTACCCTCTACGGCTATAACAGCGACCAGACGGACATCACTCAGAAAGGCAATTCTGGTGTAGGCACGGAAGACAAGGAGTTTGTTGTCAATGAGATTAATGCCGGTACCTACTTTGTAAAGGTACGCCGATACGGCGGTCACGGTACCTATTTCCTGAAATATGGCACAAAGCTCGACAAGGTGGAGCCCGCAAAGCCCGAGGTGCCCGAAGACATTGACGACATCGACAGCACAGAGGACCCGCTGCCCGGTGACAACCCGACACCCGATCCCGGGCAAGATGACCCGGAATTCGGCGTCATCGACCAGTTCACGTTGTGGTACACCCTCGACAGCGGCGGCGGCACCGTTGCCTACAAACTGTCAGAAAAGCCGCAGGTGAGACTGCTCGGCGCAGAGACCACCGTCACGTCGAGTCGCGGCGTGATGACCTTCGAGACCGCAAAGATCTGGAAGTTCACGCTCGATGCCAAGGGTTCGCCCGTAGGTATCGACGAGACTCCCGTCCAGCAGACGGAGGGCAGCGTCAGCCACGGCGACGATGCCTTGATATTCAGCGGATGCCGCCCAGGTGAGCCGGTATTCGTCTACACCACCGGCGGTGCGCTCGTCAGCCAGCAGCGCATCGGTGCTGACGGCACCCTCGAACTGTCGCTCGGCACCCTCCGTCCGGGAATGTATATTGTGAAAGCAGGAAGTGTCAACCTAAAATTCATGAAGAAATGAAAACTATCAGCATCATAAGAATCGCTTGCGTAGCCCTGCTCCTCATGGCAGGACTGCACACCGCCCAAGCACAGGGCATACGCGTACATTATAAGAATGGCAACACCGTGGACGTGCCTGCATCCCTGTTCGACCACATGTCGCCAAGTGACATCGACCAGGCGAATCCGGCCTACATCATCTACAAGACCGACGGCACCAGGTTGAAGGTGACAAAGGACGAACTGGACTACGTAGAAACCTACGAGGGTGAGTTCGACCAGCGCATCACACAGCAGATACCGAAGGAATATCTGGAGAAGATAGCTTCCCACATGCCCATCTACGCAGGTAACACGCCACCCGCCATCGAAGGAACATTTTGTATGGATAATTACACACTTGTGTTCGCTTCCGATAATTTCTCCAGCACAAACTTAGCCGATATCTACTTACAACTCTCTGAGCAGAACACCTCAAAGAATACGATCATGTATCAAGACAAGCAAGGCTATCAGGCAAGTGAAAAGACGGAGATGATCGTCATGGGAAAAGGAAACAACTTCACCGTATTTGCCGTGGTTCCCGGTTCCTATAAAACCACTACCTACAAGCTGGCTACCATCGTTTCCGGCACAATGACCGACGGCAGCATCAAGGATTGCTACCAGGCCATCCTGATGGTGGACAAGAACGACCCAGACGACTTAGTAATGGCCGAAGGTACCTACCGCATCTTTAAGGACGGTGATGGTCTCGCAGCACCAGCTTCATGGTCGTCGCGCAGCACTGTCCGCCAGCGTAGCGGCGTGTCAGCCATAGCAGCAAAATAAGAATCGTTAATCAACCCATACCGATGATGAAAAGACGAATCCTACTGGCCTTGGCGGTGCTCTCCTGCACGGGGAGCCTGCTGGCCGACAAGAAGCCCGTGAAGGTCGGCTTGGCCGACATCACAGCCGCCCGTCAGCAGCGGGTGACGCGGGCAGCCGACAAAGAGGGCATCAAAGCGACCTTGAAGTACGAACAGATAGCTGACATGAAGACGCCGCGCATATCCCATCAGATATTCCCGTCTGGTGACGGCTTTGTAGTCGTGGGCGGACGCACGACGGGGTTCCAGCTGACTGAGACTGCCGAACTGTACCAGAACGGCCAGTGGACCAACCTGAGCATCGGCTCGTCGCACGACGGTGCCTTCTCGGTGAAGCTCAGTGACGGCCGCTACATGATAGGCGGCGGCTTCTCGTCGTCCAAAGGTGTAGGGCAGAGCAAGGCCACTGACATCTATAATCCTTCTACGAAGTCCTTCACCACAGGTCCTGGCCTGACCGTGGCACGCGCCATGTCAAAGGCTGTGGCTGTAGGCAGCAAGGTCTATGTCAGCGGCAACTGGTATGCCGATGACAATGTGATGGACCTGTACGACGGACAGTCGTTCCAGTCTGTTGGCAACATGGACGGACGCTGCAACCCCTATTTGTTTACCGACAATAGTGGCAACGTCCTGGTGGTCTCTGCCTACGACACCAAGGGCAAGGACTTCGGATTCTATACCGACGATGACGGCGACCAGCTGCTGTTAGGTGACTATTACTACCCCGCCACGGATGAGACGCGCTACTTCGGACTGCCGTTTACACCACAGAATTATCCTTTGGGTCTGTCCGATGACACGCGCCGTGAGGACTACCACTTCATGTACGAGGGAGACAACTGCTATCTGCTACTGGCCAAGACCACCACGGGCTACATGCTTTATCTGTTTGACTTCGACGGGCTTCAGCTCTATCGGTTCAACACGGTCGAAATACCCACTGCTGACGATGCCGGACAGACCATCACATGGCGTGGTGGCATCATCACCAATCAGGCACGTGAGGAGGTTTATCTGATAGGTGCCAGCGGTACGGCCACCAACCAGACGCTGCACATCATCAGCCTGAATTATATCACTGACGACTGGACCATTGCCACGGCCAAAGGCTTCAGCCACAACCTGCTGACGGCCTCATGGACTCTGATGGCTGACGGTCGTCTGGCCTGTACCGGCGGTGGCATCAAGGACAATACCGACGCCCAGCGCAAGGCTTACATCTTCACCCCGCCAGTGGCAGGTGAAGAAGGAGGTGAAGGTGGTGACGAGGATGAGGAGTCTTCGGCTTTGGTAGTAACTACCAAGGACGGAATGCAGACCACCTTTGTTTTGCTCAAGGAAAAGCCGAAAGTGACGTTCTCAGGCAAGGATCTGCAGGTCAGTACGAGCCGGGGCATCGTAAACTTTGCCCTGACCGACGTCCAGCGTTTCAATTATATCAACTTGCCTGCCACAGGTATCAAGGAGGTGGCCGATGCACCAGACACTGACATCAGCTACCAGCAAGACGAGGGACAGTTGGTCCTGAGCCAACTCCGTGCTGGTGCTCAGGTGGGCATCTATACTCTTGACGGTAAGCTGGTGAGACAACTCCAGCCTCACCATGCTGGTACTTTCCGCATTGATCTCTCTGCATTGCCCCATGGGGTATATATAGTCAAAGCTGATACACTTACCTATAAAATTATAAAGCGATGAAACGTCCACGTACCTTAATAATATATATGCTGACAGTCGTCTTGTCGGCCTTTGCTTGGTTGCCTGCAATGGCACAGCAGTCACAGGACGCACTCTACATCTTCCGCAACGACGGACAGTTCAATGCTTTTTTCTGGGGTGACATTGAGCGCATAGAATACAGTCGCGTGGATACCTTCGGTATTGAGCGCCACGACTATGTGGTGCAGGAAATCTATGCCCTCGATTCGGTGTTCCGCATTCCGCTCTCGGCCATAGACTCGGTGTCGTTCGTCACGCCTGAGACGCAGTATAAGAAGGACGTGGTAAGACCAGACAAGTCTATTGCCGACTACATTGTGGCCAGTGACTCGGTCAGTTGGATACGTCTGGCACCGAACACGCCGTCGGCGCTGATACCAAAGAAGGGTGACAAGATTTTCATTAAGGAGTTCAGCCGCTATATCCCTGACGGCTTCGTGGGGCTTGTGACTTCGGTTACCAGCGGCGAAGGAGGCTATACGGTGATGACCGACGAGCTCGAACTGGTCGATATCTTCGACCGCCTGGTAGTGAAGACCGCTGCTGCCTCCGTTGAAGACAATACTGCCGCCGTACGTCGCAGAGGATTATTCGACGGCACCGAGATGAACTACACCAACGAGGAACCCATCGAACTGCCGCCCCTTGCCGGCTCCATACCCTTCACCGGCTCCTACGCCATGGGAAAGCTCGGGCCTGTCAGTATCAGCGGCGACGTGGCCGGTGCCTTCAATTACGGCATCAAGCGTAAACTGGAGATTCGCGCCTTTCTGTTTGTCGATGCTCTCAAAGCCCAGTTCAAGTACGACCAGAATGTGAAGTCGTACAACGAGGTGGACCTTGGCGGGTCGTTGGTGGGAACGATGACGGGCAGCGTTGACTTCCCGCTGAAAGGTGTTTCCAAGTCTCTCTCAGACTTCTTCAGGGTCAACGTCACGGCAGGCCTCTTCGTGGGCGCCCAGTTCTCGGCTATTTCCATCAACTATACCCGCAAGTATAACGTGTTGCTGCATACGCAGGTCGTCGCCGACGAGAAGGACGTGCCACTCATTCCGGGCGAGATTCCCATACCGTTCCACAGATACCACTACGACGTGGCCCTCGACACCACCGAGTTCTCGGCAAACATCAACGACAAGTACAGCTTCAGTGCCGGCGTCTATGCCGAGATAAGCTTAGGCGTGCGCTACCCGTTCAAGAAGTGGGACACGAGCGCGAACAAGGACAAGCTCGGCGTGGGCGTCAAGCTCCGTGCCGAGTTGGGCGGCAAGCTCGAGTTCAGCGTTCCCAAGCTCGACCTGCCCCTCGTCTTCACCGACAAGCCCCTGCCCCAGCTGAGCCTCTACCGTCTGCTGAACACGCAGACCGATATTAGCCTGATGGGCTACGGCAAGCTGTCATTGTCGGGCGAGCTGGGCAAGTGGAAAGGCAGTATCGATCCCGAGCTCGACGTGCTGAAGACAGGACACTTCGGCGTGGTGCCCGACATCACGGGCATCAGCGTGTCGCAGGACAGGGAACTGCCTATACGCCCCTACCGTCACCTGATGACGGCCCCGCTGGCCCCCGACCGCAAGCTGCTGATGTCGAAGGACATAGGCTTTGCTGTCTTCGACAAGGACGGGAAGCTGGTGACCGACTCCATCAGCGACTACTATCTCTCCAACGGTAAGTGTACCGATACCGGCTGGGAGCGTGACGGCCTCTACCGTTGCGTGTTCACCAACATCGACCCTGTCAAGAGCGAGGAATCCACCTACACAGCCTATCCTATGGTGAAATACGACGGATGGAAACTCCTGGTTGACAAGAAGAGAGAGTTCACCCTCGACTCCGCACGCATCGATGTCAAGGAGCGCCTGATAGAGGACATCAAGGGCGAAGGAGGTTCACGCGACGTCGAGGTCATTCCCAACATGTCGAACGTTGAAGTGGAGTCAGAGGACGAGTCGTGGCTCACCTTCGTCTGGCTTGACCACAAGAACGAGCTCGCCGTCTTCTACAAGGCACTGCCCAAGGGCGTCCACGGCCGCCGCGGAGTCATACGTCTCACTGGCAAGACCCAGAAGGGCGAGAAGCTGATAGAGGACAGCGTCGTTGTCTGTCAGGGTGGCGGCTATATAGCCGTACATCCCGAGAAGCTCACATTCGGCATTGACGGCGGCACGAAGACCGTCACCATCGACAGTACCAACGTCAAGGAAATAATTGTCCGCGACACACCCAGGGGCATCCATGCCACCCTCAAGGACAATGTCCTTACCATCACCGTCGATAAGAACACCGACTACAAATACACCGACTTCGTCATCCTCGAGGGTGAGACCGACAACGGCCAGAAAGCCTCCGTCTATATCACCATCGAGCAGGACGGCAAGGATCCCGATGCCCCCGATCCGGGAGAGACCATCGCCATAGAGACCTTCAAGTGTAGCGTGAGAGCCGGTAATACGAAACTTGTCTCATGCAGCGACCCGGACATCCACTGGGGTATGGGCTATGGTCCACAGCCTTGGGGCTGGAGCGTGGGCTACGATGCGGAGAAGGCACCGAAGCTGGTCACAGCCACCATAGGCAGCAAAGCCATCAATTTTGTGGTACATGCCGACAACGATGAATACACCACCTATCGTGATGAGAACTCGCCTATCTACGACGGTACGCCCCTTGCCGGCAATAGGTCATACACGCTGACGTTCGACATTGAGAAATACCTCGACGACGAGGGAAAGCCAGCTGCCCGCGTGACCAACATGTCGATGAGCTACAGTTCCAAGGAGACGTGGCCCAATGTGCCCGACTTTGGTTACTACGAAGATTACGAGTTGCACCGTATTTCGGCTACTGTTGACCCCAGTGAGGTCAAGGCCAGCATCGACATATCTTCTAAATTCGATTACGTCGATGGCAAATTCCAGTACATTCCCATAGGTTACAAAAGCATTATGCTGTCCGGCCGCTCGGAATTCTACTCCGACGCTCCGTATGAAGGCGAGGACGTACGTATAGGAAGCTATAGCTACGACTTCACCTTCCACTACTATGAATACCGTGACAAGGAATGGAAGAAATACGATGCCTCTTACGTGCAGGAGGGACAGTCGGCGAAAAACAGCATCTTCCTGAAAGTCACTTTCCCAACGGAAGTTCATGAGAAGTTGATGCAGTGGTTTAAGGACCAGTGATCTTGTCCAGTCTCACTCTTTAGGAGCCAGTGCCTGCCACAGATTGTCGGCAGGCACTGGTGCTTCTACGACAATCGGTTGCTTCGACACAGGATGGATGAACTCCACGCGGCGTGAGAGCAGCGAGATAGAGCCGTCGGGGTTGGAGCGCGGCGCGCCGTACTTCAGGTCGCCCTTGATGGGACAGCCTATTTTCGACAACTGGCAGCGTATCTGGTGGTGACGGCCTGTCAGCAGCTCCACCTCTGCCAGCATGTAGTGGTTACCATGGCTGATGATGCTGTATCTCAAGACTGCCTTCTTCGAGTGTGGCACTTCGCGGTCGTAGGCATACGACTTGTTCTGCTTCTCGTTTCTTACCAGCCAGTGCTCTAACGTACCTTCTGATACTTGTGGAGACTCAGCCACTATAGCCCAATAAGTCTTATGAACCTCGCCCTCAGCAAACATCTTGTTCAGCCTTGCAAGGGCTTTCGACGTGCGGGCAAAGACCACCAGTCCGGCAACTGGGCGGTCCAGACGGTGAACCACGCCGAGGAAAACCTCGCCTGGTTTCTGGTATTTCTCTTTGATATACTCCTTGACGATTTCCGATAGCGGTTTGTCGCCTGTCTTGTCGCCCTGGACTATTTCGCCGCTCTCCTTTGAAACAATGATGATATGGTTGTCCTCGTAGATGACTTTCATGTTGCTATAAATGGATAATACTCACTCTCCTTTCGGTAAATCGTGGGCAAAGATACAAAAATAATTGAACTTTCCTTTGTCCCATTATGATTTTTTTGTACCTTTGCAGATAATAATGTGATAGATGACATAGATTATTCACAAAAAAAACGAAACAATAATGAAAAGGACAATAAGAATTATTGTACTGTCTGTCCTGGCAGGCATCGGCCTGTCGCTTCAGATTCAGGCTCAGGTCATGAAGACTGCCGATTTGGAAAAATATGCCAAGCAGAAGTATGGCGAGAAATGGCTCGACGCAGCTGCCAACCTCGCAAGTACCCTGACGCTTGACAAGAACCAGTCGCTCACCTATCAGCAGGTCATAGAGTGTGGAGATAAGACCAAGGACCAGATTTATGTGCAGTTGAACTACTGGGTTACTTCTACTTTCAAGGACAAGCAGGCCATCACGCTCAATGACAAGGAGGCTGGTTGTATCATCGTTTCTTCTACTATCGATGCCATCGCTGACCATACGGGAACACTCAACCGTTATGTGGTGAGCATTACTCCTGTCATCCGTATCGATATCAAGGAGGGACGCATCCGTGTGACTTATACCGTGCCCACGTACGACATCTTGAAGGTGGAGGACGGCGGCTGGCTCGGTGTACTGGCTGATGACACGAAAAGCAATCAGAGGAATCAGAACTACTCGAGTGACGGCAAGCGTATGAAGAAAGACAATACCGATCGCCGTCTTTACGATGAACAGTGGGAGATAGCCAAGCACTATCCTTTCGTTGAGAAGGACAGTCAGAAGCGCACCTCGGCCAAGGCTCTCGTCATGACCCATGCCTATTCGAATGTCGTGATGGACAAGATTCAGGAAGCCGTCACCAAAGGCATTGTTGGTAATGAGGACGATGACTGGTGAACGACTGTGGAATCGTAACTACTGTAAGGTGATGGCGGCGAACTTCTCGCTGTTCTTCGCCTTTTATGTGTTGACGCCTCTGTTGCCACTCTACCTCAAGGACCATTTCGGAGCTACTAAAGATGTCATCGGCCTGGTACTCTCGGGCTATACCGTTACGGCTTTGGTGATGCGTCCGTTCAGTGGTTTTTTGGTTGATTCGTTCCCCCGCAAGACGGTGTTGATGGTCAGCTTCGCAGCGTTCTCCATCTTTTTTGCTGGCTATCTGGCAGCATCCTCGCTGTTGCTTTTTACTATTGTACGTACGCTACACGGTGGACCATTTGGTGCGCTGACCGTGGCCAATTCGACGGTAGCCATTGATGTGCTGCCTTCTTCACGACGGACGGAAGGCATCGGTTATTACGGCTTGTCTAATAATCTGGCTATGGCCATAGCACCTACTGTAGGCATTTTTATCTATCGCTATACGCACAGTTTTGAACTGTTATTTTGGATTGCTTTGATTGTGGCTTGTGCGGGAATGGCGGTAGATGGGACGGTTAGAAGTGAGAAGGGTAGATTGAGAAGTGAGAAGTTGAATTGTTCACTTTCATTGGACCGCTTCTTCCTTGTCCGTGGCTGGCTGCTTGGTGTCAACATGGTGGCGTTTGGCTTTTGTTTTGGCGTGCTGAGCAATTATCTGGCCATCTATGGCAAGGAGCAGATGGGCATAACCGGTGGTACAGGCACTTACTTCATGCTTTGTTCCGTGGGCCTGATTCTCTCGCGATTGCAGGGTGGCAAGGCACTCAGACAAGGTCGGGTGACGCATAATGCAGCCGAGGGCATGGTTATCTCCCTTGTCGGTTATACCTTATTTATTATGATGCCAAACATGGTGGGTTATTATGCTTCTGCCCTGCTCATTGGTTTGGGCAACGGCCACATGTGGCCTGCGTTCCAGAATATGACCATCAATGTGGCTACCAACAACCAGCGCGGCACGGCCAACTCCACCATCCTTGTCTCCTGGGACGTAGGTATGGGTTTAGGCATCCTTTTTGGCGGTATCATTGCCGAGCATTTCGGTTACGGTGCTGCTTTCTGGACGGTAGCAGCCGTCAATGCTATCGGTGTGATGCTGTTCTTTACAGCCACTCGCCGCTTTTTCCTTGAACGCAATCTCAATCATACGGTCCGTTAACTGAAGGATAGCATTGGTAAAATCATTCTTTCTTTTCAGCGATGGGGATTATGGTACATTCCACGTCTTCTTTGTTCGTGGAGTAGCCAACATATAACTTTCCTTGCCAGACAAAGGCTTTAGGATAACTGTAGCCCAGTGTCTTGTACCGTCCTTCATATCGGCGTATAGGCAGGTCATCGGCATTGCCGCTGCGCAAGAGCAAGGCCTGGTTGAAGATTGTGCCGTCGTGACTGAGTTGTAGTACAAGAGGCCAACGGCGCTTGTCGTTGGCAGGACAGCTGACCATGAACGACGTACCGTCAGGCAGATTGCCGGCGCATTGTTTCGTGCGGCCATCGGGAAGGTTTGTCAGCTGCGGCTTGGTCCAGGTCTCACCTCTGTCTTTGCTGAGAGCAGCCATTTTGCGGAAGGAACTGCTCTGGTCGCGGAACATCATGACGATGGTGCCGTCAGGTTTCATATACTGGCTTGGTTCCAGTTCCCGTGACTGCTTGCCGTTGTCATCAGCTTCAAATAGTCCTCGTTGCCAGCCTCCTCTCCCTGTCGGGTCGTCGGTATAGACAGGGCAGACGTGCAGACCTGGCATAAAGTGGACTGCTCCGACGAGGCGGCCGTCGGGCAGTCGGCGGGGATCTTGCTCCAGCACCCCGTCCATTTTGCTACCGTCAATCATTCTTACGGGAGCCATCTTGCTCCAATTCATACCGTCTGTACTGGTGATGTAGCAAGTATGGCCTCCTCTGGGCTCCAATCCCTTCTCCCATGTGTCGATAAATGCCGTCAGCGTATCACCTACGACGAGCCATCCTCCCGATGTGCAGTAATAGTTATCCGTCGGAACAGCCAGTTGCATGGGAGTGCTCCATGTCATTCCCCCGTCATTACTGCTACTGTAGGCCACCCAGGTGTCATCGCTGTCTTCATCCCTTGGTGAACTCTGCCACATGCAATAGAGTTTACCCTTGAAGGCTGTCATCACTACACCGTTGGCATAGTGGTCCGTATGATCACTGGCTTTGAATACAGTACGAGTCACTGTGCCCTCAGTTCTACTCAGTCCCAAATCCGTATGTCGTAAGGTGTCAATCACCCCATCTGCCAGGCACGGGATACGGTCGGCACTTTCCTGTGCTGATAATGTCCATGGCAACCAGCAGGCAGAACAAAGGAGTGTCCATGACACAGTTGTCAGTAGTTTTCTGTAGTTTGTCCTTCTCATCGGTCGTTTGGTAGTTTGTTGCGGTGCAAAATTAAGATTTTTTGTTGAAATGGCAAAGATAATCGTCGTGTTATTATCCGAATAATGTTAAAACAGCCTTTGCTCCTTACTTTATGAGTGTATTATTTGGCTATTGTCGGCTAATTGACTACCTTTGTGGCAGAAAGGAGCACAGAGGTAATAACTTGTCAATAAAACTGTAAGATATATGAAAAAACTACTACTAATGGCTGCCCTGATTACCATCGGTAGCATGGGCGCACAGGCACAAACCAAGTCGTGGACGGCTGACAACGGCAACGGCACGTTTACTAACCCGCTGTTCTACGATGAGTTCTCCGATCCGGACATCATCCGCGTGGGCGATGACTACTATCTGGCCGGCACCACGATGCACGCTGTGCCCGGACTGGTCATCCTGCACTCGAAGGATCTGGTCAACTGGGAAAACATTTCCTACTGCTTCGATCGTTTCGACTTCGACGACCCAGCCTTCTCGCTGAAGGACGGCAAGGAGATTTATGGCCAGGGCATCTGGGCTCCTGCCATCCGTTATGTCCGCTCGGTCGAAGACAGCTTGCAAGGCAAGAGCGGTCAGTTCTACGTCTTTTCCAATGTCAACGGAAAGGGCCTGCAATGCTATACGGCAAAGGACATCCGCGGGCCGTGGAAGCACCATAACATGAAAGGTAACATCTACGACCTTGCCGTGCTCTTCGACGATGACGGCAAGATTTACGCCATCCATAAGTACGGCGAGGTACACTGCACGGAGCTGAAGCCCGACATGAGCGGTCCTGTAGAGGGTACCGACCGCGTCATTATTCCTGAGGGTAATGGCATTGGTGAGGGACACCACATGTATAAGATTAACGGCATGTATTACCTCATCTCTACCGACTATTCGCCCAATGGCCGTACTCTCTGCTCGCGTTCGAAGAGCATCTGGGGCCCTTATGAGACACGTGTCATCACAGCCGACGAGACCTATGGCTATCACGCTGCCTCGCTGACTCAGGTGCCGCGTGGCACGAAGCCCCGCATAGGTACAGACGGCACGAAGTTTGCCCTCGGCCCTGTTGACAAGGACGCTACGGCCTGTACTAACGCCCATCAGGGTGGCATCGTACAGGCTAAGAACGGCACGTGGTGGGCGCTGCTCATGCAGGACTTCCACTCCATAGGCCGCACTGTCTGCCTGATGCCGATAACGTGGGTGGACGGCTGGCCGATGATAGGCCTGAAGGGCAACCTGGGCCGTGCGCCCCGCACCTGGTATAAGCCCGATACGGTACTTGGCTGCTACGGCATTGATGAGGAGGCACAGCCCATGCGTTCGCCCTATGAGCGCAACGAGGATTTCAATGGAAAGACATTAGGCCGCGTGTGGCAGTGGAACCACAATCCCGATGAAAAGATGTGGAGCCTGAAGGGTGGCCGTCTGCGTATCCAATCGGCACCTGCTGACCAGCTGATGTGGGCGCGTAATACGCTCACGCAGCGTGTCATCGGTCCTAAGTCCGTAGCTACCGTCGAGCTGTTTGTCAAGGGTATGAAGGATGGTGATGTCTGTGGCTTGGGCAATATCAACGTCCCTTGCTCATGGGTGGGCATCGTGAAGCAGGGCAAGAGCCTCACCCTGCGCTGCTTTGAACAGCTGACCAACGACACCGTCAACGTTCCCGTTGGTTTGCCCAACGGGAAAATCTGGCTCCGCATGACTGGTGACTACGACAACGACCAGGCGCAATACGCCTACTCTACTGACGGCGTGAGGTTCCAGACCATCGGCCGCATGATGCCGCTCAGCTACCAGCTCCTCACCTTCCAGGGCTCACGCCACGCCCTCTTTGCCTTTAATAGGAATGGGGTAAAGGGCGGCTATGCCGAGTTCGACAATTTCACGGTTGACGAGCCTTGTGCCGACCGTAGCGGGAACATACCCTATGGCAAGACCATTCGCATTATCAACAAGGCCACAGGCCGTCCTGCTATTGCCCTGAAACATGGCGTGCTTTACGACACTCATCCTGATGACAATAGCCAGCTGACGCAGTTCCGCGTCATCGATTGCGGTCAAGGTAGGGTAGCCTTGCAGTGTGCCGACGGCCGCTTCGTCAAGGTCTATGGTGACGGTTTGCCTGGTGATGTCCGCTTTATTGACAAGATAGACTTGTCAACACTCAAGACTACCGATGAGGTGAACAGCACGCAGTTCCTGTGGCAGGACTTCCTCGACCACGACTTCATGTTGCTCTCGCTGCAGAACCACCGCTATCTGGGCAAGAGTCCCACCACCGGCAGTCCTTATTCTATGGACTATGCTGGTCCTGACCCAGCCCGTCGCAACGGCTCGGTGTTGATGTGGGAAGAAGTGAAGTGAAGAAAGAAAAAAAAGCTGCTCAAATCTGGGCAGCTTTTTTATAATAGCTTAATGCCGCACCGATGGCGGTGCAGTACTGAGAATACTTTGGGATGTGGTAGCGGATGTTGTAGAGTTTCTCTAATGGTGGGAAAACATCCTTGCACTGGGGCAGCAGCGTCAGGTTGCCGATGAGCACGAAGTCGTGGATGTCGGAACCGCGACTCGACAGCCAGGCGGCCGAACCGATGGTCTGCAGCACCATCGAGATGATGCCTGCGGCAATATCCTCTTTGGCAGCATCGCTCTGAGCCTTGGCCAGGATACTGGCCGTAGCTTCCATGGGCAGTCCTGGCAGCGGTTCGGCAGAGATATCGCCGATGCGGAGGTTCATCTTGCTGATGTCGCCCTGCATGGCCAGTGCCGAGACAGCTTTGATATCGCTGGTGTTCAGCAACATCCGTGACAGTCCGGCAAGTGTGCCACCGCCTATGCCGATACCGCCGATGTGGCGCATCTCGTTGCCGTTGCACATGACGAAACTGGTACCGGTTCCCATTGATACGACGATGGTGTGGTCAAGTTTCGATTCGTAGCGGGCACCAAGACCGTCGGCATAGAACTCCTCAACCTTCTGTGTCGGCAGACCGTAAACAGGCCCTTTGATATAGGCCGAGCCGACACCTGTCAGCATCACCTGTTCCACGTCCTCAAGCTGGATGTCGTTGTCGTGCAAATACTTACCGAATGCACCATAGAGCGACGTGATGGGGTCGGCGGCGTTGATGCGTGTCGGTGCTTTTACATGGCCGTCCTTCAGTCCCACAATCTTCGTGGTTGATATACCCACGTCTATTCCAATGATTATTCCCATAGTTACTTATCACTTGTCCTTGTTTTCAAACTTCTGAATCTTTTCCATATAATACTGGCGCAGGTCTTGCCAGCGGTAGTAAGGCCACTGGTCGGTCTTGGCGGGAAGTGACATCTCGCGCTCGTTGAGCAGAGCCTTCACCAAGATGTCGCCGCTCTTGCCTTTCTTGGGTCGGTAGAAGATGAGTTGCACGTTACATGCCATCGGGAAGATACGGTAGTTGCGCCACACGTGGTCCAGTGTGTCAAGGTTCTCTACCTGGGCACCGCAGTTGCCCAACTCCAAGAGGCATGCTAAAGGCATGACACACACCTCATGACCGAAGCGCAGTGTTGCCTGGGGAAGGGTGGAGGGCTGAGGGTGGAGGGTGGAGGGCGTGGGTACGATGGTGTCGGCAGTCTCAATGATGTTCTTCAGCAGGTTCAGTTGGCTGAATGGCATGATGCTGCCCGTCTGTGGGGCTGCACCGTAGTCCAGGTACCAGCCCACGTTGCGTATGCGCCACTGGTCGTAGATTTCCTCGTCGGTGAACAGTGAGTACAGCTCGATGTCCGTATCGTGGCTCTGCATGTTGGCAGCCACCTCGAAGAGCTGTCGCATCAGTGAGCTGGCACGGACGTTGTCATAGACATAGTCCTGGTCGTTGAACAGCACCTTCATCAGGCGTTGGGGGTGGTTGTATTTCCTCTCGTATTCACTCCTGGCGCTACGGCCGTTACGGCTGGCCTGGCGCAGACGGTCGCTCCAGCCCTGGTTGAGGTAGTACTGCAGCGACTCGCTGACGTCGTTGTGGATACGTGCAGTAGGGTTGGCAGCGGCTAACTCCTCGCATTCTGCCTCCATTGACAGGATGCAGCGTATGACCACCGTAGAACGGGCGTCAATGGGTACGTTCTTCGTCTTGAAGATTTCAGGAAAGTTCTTGGCCATGCGGCTGCCGATGCCGTGGTGCTGGCGCTCGCCGACGGTTGTCAGCTCACCTAAGCGTTTGACGGTGGTGGGGTAGAAGTCCTCCAGTTTCTTGAGCACGGCCTTGCCCTCAGCAGTCAGTTTGCCGGCACTGTTGGCTTCGCGCAGGGTGTTGAGCGGGTTGGTGTATTCACCTTCGCCGATGAGCCACCGGGAGCCGTGGCGGCCGTAGTGGCTCATATAGAACGGCTCATAGCCTTTGGGAGCCGGTGTCAGCGGCGTGGTCGTGAGCTGATGGTCGTAGTCCAGGTAGTTGGAGCCCGAGAGGTAGATGTTCTCCTTGATCTCTTCGCGGGCTGTCTGTGCTGTAGCGCCGAGTGTGGCGCAGAGCAGCATGATGGTTGTTGTCGTTGCTTTCATCATATTGATTCTGATGTGTTTGGATGAAAAAAACGCAGCAGCCTGAACCAGTGTCAGTGGCTGTTGCGCTTTTCAGGCGGGTCTTACAGGCCCAGTTTCTTGCGGATGTCAGCCGGGATGGCTTTCTTGTTGATCAGGAAGTCCATGGTGTTGGCGGCAATGAAGGTCTTGGTCATGTACCAGGTGCCCTTGAACTCGCCTGTCTCACCCCATGAGTTCTTCACCATGTAATACTCCTTGCCGTTCTGGTCCTTGGCCGTGCCGTAGATAAGCATGCCGTGGTCGTCGGTCAGCTCCCAGTTGTCGAAACGCTCCTGGCGCATTTCCTGGGTGGCCACTACTTCAGGAACGGTACAGCCTAAGGAGTCGATGATGTTCTTTTTCTTCTCGGCAGTCAACTTCAGCCACTTGGCCATATCGCTGCCAGCGAGGCTTTCAGTCTTCTTGGTATCGATGGCGTAGGCCAGTCCCTGGCGGGTGAAACCAGGCTCAGAGACGTCACCGCCCCAGGCGATGGTGTAACCCTCGTTGACGGCATTGTCGATGACCTGCATCATCTCGTCCATGGGCAGGTTGTACGACAGTGGGAAACGCCAGTTGTCCTGCACCTCGACGGCAAAGGCCGTGTAGAAGGGGTGGTGGGTGTAGCTGGTGATGGAGACATAGTCATTGAGGTCAATGCCCAACGACTTGACAAACGACTTCGGCGTATATTCCTTGCCCTCGTACTGGAACTTCTCGGGGCATTTGCCGAGATAGGCGTCAAGGATACCCTGCAGTCCAACTTTCCACTGATTGCTGATTTTCTTGGCATCACTTTTGGCGATGGCAGCCACGTAAGGCTCCAGCAGCGAGAAGAACTCGTTGAAGTTGTTCAGGGAGTCACCATAGAGCGAGCCGGGGAAAGGCATGGCATCCTCAGGGCAGATGCCGTGGGTCTTCAGTGTAGCTAACACGTCCTCTGCCGAACCGCCCTGTGCAAACTGGCAGTCGCCATGATAGCGTACAACCTGGATGGCGCGCTCCATATAGGTCTTGTTGGCAACGAATGACTCGCAGAGGTCGTAGGTCTTGCCTGTAGCTTTCAGAATTTCAGCCTCGAAGAACGATATGGTAGAGTAGTCCCAGCAGGTGCCTGAACGGTTCTGGTCCTTGACTGAGGTGATGGGATTTTCCTTGATAACGGTGAACACAGGCTTGTTCTTATCCTTGGCTGATACCTTCTTCTTGGCAGCCCCTGCACTGACGGCTACCATGGCCATGAGTGCAAATGTAAAAAGTTTCTTCATAGTTGTTATATTATTTGTTATTAGTCATAAATTCTTCCAGCTCCGTGGGGTGGTAGGGTATGCGCTTTGAGCCGAGGAAGCGGCATCCGTCTGCCGTAATCAGCAGGTCGTCCTCAATGCGGATACCGCCGAAATCCTTGTAGGTCTCTATCTTGTCGAAACAGAGGAACTCCTTGCAGTGCCCCTCCTTGCGCCACAAGTCGATGAGATGCGGAATGAAGTATATGCCCGGCTCGTCGGTCACTACGAAGCCCGGTTCCAGGCGCCGGCCCATGCGCAGGCAGTTGGTACCGAACTGCTCCAGATTGGGACGTGTCTCGTCATCGAAACCGACGTGGATTTGTCCCAGCCCCTCCATGTCGTGAACGTCCATGCCCATCATGTGGCCGAGGCCGTGGGGCAGGAACATGGCGTGGGCACCGGCACGTACAGCCTCCTCGGTGTCGCCTTTCATCAGTCCTAACTCCTTCAGCCGGTCGGTCATCAGACGGCAGACGGCGAAGTGGACGTCTTGGTATTTGACACCGGGTTTGGCAACCTCGAGCACGTAGTCGTGGCAGGCCTCGACGATACTGTAGATTTCCAGCTGGCGCTGTGTGAACTTACCGTTGACAGGCATGGTGCGTGTATGGTCAGAACAGTAGTCGTTCAGTTCGCAGCCGGCATCACAGAGCACCAGTCGCCCGTCTTCCAGCTGAGCGTCAGAGGGAGAGCCGTGCATAATCTCGCCATGCTGCGAGAAAATGGTGCCGAAGCTGTTGCCCTGAGCCAGCGAGCGGGCTATGCCATCGACTTGTCCGCCAACGAAGCGTTCTGTCACGCCAGGACGGATGAGCAGCTGTGCCGTGGTGTGCATGACGTAGCCCACGTCGCAGGCAGCCTCGATATAGGCAATCTCCTCAGCGCTCTTCGTAGCACGCATTTTCACGACGGCCTTGATGAGGGGTAGTGAAGCCTCCTCTTTCTGCTTCGAGGGGTGGATGCCTAAGAGGTCCATGATTTGGATCTTCGTGTCGTGGCGGTAGGGCGGCAGGAAGTGAATCTTCCGCTTGGCTGCGACGGGGTCGCAGCATAGCTGGCGGAGCTGCGACATCGGGGCAGTTTTCGTGATGCCCACTTCTGCGGCCAGGTCGGCCACACTGGGTACGAAGCCCATCCAGACGATGTCCTCAATGTCGATGTCATCGCCTATGAGCCATTCCTCGTCGTTATCAATGTCGATGACTCCCACCAGTCCGTCACGGTGCTGTCCGAAGAAATACAGGAATGCAGAGTCCTGACGGAACGGCGTATAGCCGTTGGCAGGATAGTTGGCAGGCGAATCGTTATTGCCGAAGAGCACGATGACGCCTTCGCCGACCAGGCGTTTCAGTTCGGCACGTCGCCGAACGTAGGTATCCTTGCTGAACATATAGTCTTGTTAACTATGAAATACTGTCAATAACCGCGCTGATATCGCTGAAGATGCGGTCCAGGTCGCCTAAACCGTCAATGTGGTGGTGAATACCCTCCTGCTTGTACCACTCGATAAGGGGTTGTGTCTGTGAGTGGTAAACCACGAGCCGCTTCTTGATGGTCTCCTCGTTGTCATCGGCACGTCCGCTCTGCTGGCCGCGCAGCAGGAGGCGCTTCATCAGCTCGTCCTCGGGCACGTCAAGTTCCAGCATGGCTGCTACCTGATGGCCGCGTTCGCCGAGCATAGCCTTCAAGGCCTCTGCCTGGGGAATGGTTCGCGGGAAACCGTCGAAGATGACACCGGCGTGCTCTTTACCGAAACTGTCATAGACTGAGGCGAGTATGCTCACCATCAGTTCGTCGGGAATCAGTTGTCCCTGGTCAATATACTGCTGGGCTGTCTTACCCAGTTCTGAACCTTTCTTGATTTCCGCCCGCAAAACGTCGCCGGTCGAGATGTGGTTCAGTCCGTACTTCTCAATGAGCTTGTCGCTCTGGGTACCTTTCCCGGAACCGGGGGCACCGAAAATTACTATATTTTTCATTTAACTAATGTATATAAGTCTTTTAGTCCGCGTCCTTGCTGGTCGTAATCCAATCCGTAACCCAGGATGAAGTCATTGGGTATGGTGAATGCCACATAGTCAAGCTTCAGGTCTTCCTTCAGCTTCTCGGGCTTGAAGAACAAGGAGCAGATGTGTACAGAGGCAGGATTGCGCGTGCCTATCTGCTCCATCATGCGCTTGATGGTCAGGCCGCTCTCGACGATGTCTTCGACGATGATGACGGTGCGGCCGCTCAGGTTCTCGTTGATGCCGATTACCTCATGGATTGTCCCTGTTGACGTGGTTCCCTGATACGAAGCCAGCTTGACGAACGATATTTCGCACGGGATGGTCATCTCGCGCATCAGGTCGGCGGCAAAGATAAACGCGCCGTTCAGCACGGCGAGGAACAGCGGGTTGCGACCCTCCATGTCGTGGCTTATCTGCTGGGCCACCTCTTTCACACGCTGCTTGATCACAGCCTCAGTCATCGACGTCTCGAACGTCTTGTCCTTGATAGTTATTCTGCTCATAATGCTTTTCTTGATTTGGGTGCAAAGATACGCAATTATTTCCAAACTACCAAATGATAACGGAACTAATGCTTCCTGCGATACTGCCAAATCTCGATGGAGTTGATAATGTTCTGCCAGAGGATGTAGCAGCCCGGTCCCACCGAACTGAGCGGGTTCAGATAGGTGCTGGAAAGCCAGATGGCGAAAGCTGTGTTCTTCTGGCCCAGAGCCTGGCCCGACTCCTGGGTGTGGCCGAAGAAATGGCCTGTGAAGCGGCCTACGGCAAACTGTACGATGCACACCATCAGTCCCAGCAGGGCGATGGCCAGTAGCAAGGTGACGGTAGTATCGGCATGCACGATGTTGCGGACGGTGGTGCCCGTGACTATCATCAGCGAGCAGGCCCACAGGTAGTAGCTCAGGTCGCGTACGGAGATAATCCGGCGGTGGAGCCGTTTCAGGTAGTGCTTGACGATGTAGGCCAGCAGCATGGGTACCAGCAGCACGACGACGACCTCATAGAGTATTTTGGAGAAAGCTGTCAGGAATGTGATGTCGGCCGCTTTCTCAATCATCGGGAAGCAGACGGGTGCCATCAGGGCCGTCATGAAGTTCGACAGGAATGTGTAGGTGGTCATCTGCTCCAACGAGCCGCCTAACTTCTGGGTTACTACGGCAGCTGCCGTGGCACATGGCGAGATGATGCACATGAGGATGGCTTCCATCAGCACAAGTGAGTTGCCCGTCAGTCGGAACCCTACCATCAGCGCCATCAGGACGCCGATGAACAGCAGTTGGAAGACCCCTACCCAGAAGTGCCATGCTACGGGTCGCAGCTGGTGGAAATCTACCTTGCAGAACGTGACGAACAGCACCAAGAACATGAACAGCGGCAGGATGGCTGCAAAGAATGGTGCCATGGCCGTTCCTGCTGCATCGAGTTGGGGCGTGAAGGCGAACAGCAGGTAAGCCACAGCTCCCGTACCCATGGCCACGGGTAGCGTCCAGTCCTTCAGAAATCGTACGATGTCCTTTCTTCGCATACCGTATAGATATAGTTGCGCTCTAAACGTTCCACGGTGGTGAATGTCAGCCCTGTTGCCGGCAGCACCGTTTTCATGTTGTCTGTGATGCCCCTGCCCGTCAGTTTCAGCGCCGCTTCCTTCATCGTCCACAGACGTATGAAGGCTGCATCGGGGCGCCCGGCAGCGGCAATGGTCCTCAGCTCGTCGTCATTCATCGTGTAGCGGGCCAGACTGTCTTTGTACTCACGGACGGACTCGACGTCAATGCCCACAGGACGATTGCTGACGGCACAGGCCACCGCCTCGCGGCAATGGCTCAGGTTGAAGTGTATCTCTGGATGGCCGACGATGGCGGGCTTGCCGTGCTCACCGTACTCAAACAGGGGATTCTCCGTGATGCCGTACTCCTGACGGAGTGCCTTCTTGAGCAGCAGGTATGCCAGCACGCACGTCCGCTGTCCCAGTTCGTATCTGAAGCGGAGGGCCTGTTCGCGCCGCTGCTCGCTGATGTCGGCAAGTGCTGTTTTCAGGTCGAAGTTGCTGATGTGTTCGTCGATATACACCATAATCGAGGTGCAAAGATAAGTTTTTTTTAAGGAGTGAAAGGAGTGAAAGGAGTTAAAAGGAGTTAAAGGGCAATAGAATTCCCACGAAAATCACTATCTTTGCGAAGTGAAAATCATTTTAACCAATTGCTAAAAACTTATCGTTTATGGATTACAAGATTATTGACATCGAGGGCGTCGGCGAGGTTTATGCCGAGAAGCTCATCAGTGCTGGTATCAACAAGGCCAGCGAGTTGTTGGAGAAGTGTGCTGCGCCCAAGGGCCGTAAGGAACTGGCCGAGCAGACGGGCATTTCAGAGAAGCTCATACTGAAGTGGGCCAACCACACCGACCTGTACCGCATCAGCGGCGTAGGCCCGCAGTTTGCCGAACTGCTGGAGAAGGCTGGCGTTGACACCGTCAAGGAGTTCCGTCACCGTGTGCCCGAGAACCTGCAGCCCAAGCTGGTGGAAATCAATGAGCAGTTCCACATCTGCGGCCGTGTGCCTGCTGTCAGCGAGGTGCAGAAGATGGTCGATCAGGCCAAGGAACTGGAGCCGAAGATGACGTATTAAGCTGGAGCCGAAGATGGCGTATTAAGCCGACAACCGACAAGAAGAGGGCGCTTCCGTGAAAGAAAGCGCCCTCTTTTTTTGTCGGGTGAATGGGCAGGGTGGGCAATTTGGGCTGGCCTGCCCATATTGCCCATTCAGCCCATCTGATTACTTCACCAGCACCTTGTGGGCCTTGCCATCGATGACTACGATGTTCAGGCCACGCTGCATGCGTCCGGTCTTCACACCACTGATGGTGTAGATGCCGTCAGCCTGCTTCTGGCTGTTGCCAACGGTGACAATGCCGGCAGCTATCGGGCCATCCCAACCGGTGTTGTCGCCCTTGCTCATCTGGGTCAGCGTCCATCCGCCTACAGAGTACCAGTTGCCGCCGAACACCTTTTCGGTCTTCAGGGCCTCGCTGCCTGCTGCGGTACCGATGAGCAGCTGGTGGTCGGTCACCTGGATGCCGTTGATCTCCATGTGCTTCCAGCCGCGACCTATAGGCTCGCCCTCGACGAGGTTGGTGTTGTAGATGTTGTACTGCTCGTCAGTATAGGTGCCTGCCTCGTAGGCCTCCTTGGCTTCCTCCCAGATGGGACCGTGGCTGTCGGAAGCCACCACGGTGGTGTCCTCGCCGGCCTCTGTCAGCGTCTGGTAGTAGTGCAGGGGAATCTCGACGTAGGTCGTGTCGGCTGCCGGTGCATAGAGCACGTAGGCACCCTCGGCCGGTGTGCGGGCATAGACGCCCACGTTGTATGTGCCGTTGGGCAGTCCGGTGATGAGCTGTGTGGCGATAAATCCGCTCAGTCCGCTGCCGTTGTAGGTGTCGAAGTAGCGTGTGTTCGAACCGTCCAGCCACTGTCCGCTCTTCTCGCCGTTGCCGTCGCCGTTACCCATGACGAACGTCCAGCCGTCAACGGCCTCTGCGTTCGGGTTCTGGATGTAAGCGGTGTAGTCGGTAGCGTTGGGGTTGTCGTAGATGTCCTGCTTCTGGGCCAGGGCGACGATGGCGTTCAGGGCCTTGACAAACTCGTCAACGGTGGCCTTGTCCTTCATCTCGCTGGTGAGGGCAGTCTTCTGCTCGGCCATGAGTGCCTCGATGGCGGCCTTGGCCTTGTCGCTGGTCGTCAGTGCGGTCTCTGCGGCACTGTTATACACCGGTGTGTAGGTGTTCAGGTAGTTCTTCAGCAGGTCAACCTGTGCGTCGAAGTACTTATAGGAAGCGGTGTCGTTCTTCACCCAGTTCATCACGTAGTCGTAGGCGTACTCCACAATGGCCTCGGCAAAGCCGTAGCCCTCGCCGCCGTTCTTGCTCAGCGTGTACATGACGGTAGGCAGGGTCTTGCCTTCTATGGTGCCGTCCTCGGGCAAGTACTCCTCGTACTTGTCGATGCTCTTCTGGGCTTCGCTCATGGCAGCAGCCAGACCGGTCAGACCCTCGACGTAGTCGGTGTAGGCACCGTACTTGTCGATGGAGTCGTTCAGGGCTTTCTTGTCGCCTGCGAACTTGACGGCCTCGATCAGCTCGTTGGCGGCAGCCACCTTGGCGGCGAGAGCCTCCTTGGCAGCGTCGGCGGGAGCCTCGCCTAAGTAGTAGAGGTGGAAGTTGGTGGCCAGGAACCAGCCGGCTGATGCGTTGCCGTCACCTGTTCCCTGTGCGCCGATGGTGAGCTTGCCGTCAACGACGAGCACCTTCTCCTCGGCCGTCATGGCGACGGTCTCCCACTCGTTGTAGTCCCAGCCTTCAGCCTCGAGTGCCTTCTCCGAGACTTTCTTCTCGGCTACGCTCTGTGCAAAGACGCGCTGCGTGCCGTTGGTATAGCCGCTCTGGGTGATGAGGTCGGCCGAAACCGTGTAGTAGCCGTTGGGCAGACCCTCGATGTCCTGAGCCACGGCGATGGTGGTGGTGAAGTTCGAGTTCCAGGCGTTCCAGCAGCTGCGGTCGCACTGGAAGTTCAGGCGCTGGTCGCCGCCGCTGGCACCGGAAACGTACCATCCCGTGCTGTTGAGGTCAGGGCTATCCTTGCTGCCTAAGACGTAGCGGTCGCTACCGTCTTCCTCGTTATAGCGCAGCGGGAACTCCCAGATGCCGTCTTTCAGTTCCGGTTCAGCCTTGGGGTCGATGAACCAGGGGTGCTGGATGAAGAATGTGTAGTCGGCAGGGCTGTCCACGCTGGCCTTCTGGCTCAGATAGTAAGCCTTGATGGCGGCTTCACCCTCTTCGACGGCTCCTAAGATCTGTGCCACGATATCGACACCCTCTTCGGCACCGTTCTCCTTGTAGCCCAGAATTCGCTGATAGGCTGCCTCCAGCTCGGCCTTGCCGGCGTAGTCGGTTGTCTGCAGCAGCTTGTCCATCTTGGTCAGGATGGCGTTGATGTTGGCCATTTCGTCGATGGCCTGCTGGAACTGCTCCATACGGGCTTTCACCGTCTTGATGCCTTCCTCCATCTCCTCCTGGGTGGTGAGCATGGTCATGTCTTCAATCTCCCAGGTGTAGTCGCTGATAACATCAGCCAGGCCGTTGAACTTCTCGGAACTGGCCAGGCCCGACATCTCGCTGCACTGTGCATTGAAGTCCTGCAGGTCGCTCTTCAGCAGGGCAATGGGGTCGGCATCGCCGATGCGGTAGAGCTTGATGCCGTCGATGCAGAGGAACGGGTTGCTGCCCGAACCGCCTGACGACTCGAAGCCGAACTGCATGGTGAACTCCGACGTCGGGGTGAACTCGATGGTGTGCAGCGTCCATTCGGTGTCGCTGAATCCGGTCTCGTCCTCCCAGGTGTCCTTGCGGCAGACCACCTTCGTGAGGTTCTTGCCGTTCTTACCGTTGGGGTTGTTGTTGATGGCCCAGTACTCCAGTCTGTACTGTGCACAGGGCAGCTTCACCACCTGCTTATAGACGGCCTTGCCGCCCCATCCGGCACGCAGATAAACGAAACCAATGTTGTCATCACCATTATCCGCATCGGGTTTTGATGGGGCAGTCAAGAAAGTATCGCCATTATCTGCAACAGGAATGGCTTGCGTGCCTATAGAGTAGGGAATAGAACCAAAGTACACCCATTCACATTTTGGGTATTCCTGATTAGTCTCTATTGTCCAACCGTTTATACGGCCAATAAAACCATTAACAGCCTTTTCCCAAAGACCATCTGCCCTTGGTTTTCCATCACAAGTTCCATCGGGATGAGCATAAAGAGTACTGTCTTCTGCTTCCCAAGCATAACTGCGTCCTATTTTAACTGAGTTTTTGACGATGGGTTTCAACGCTCCGTCTGCCTGGAACGTCAGGTCCTCGTCGAATCCTGCATTCTGGATGTACTTCGTCACATCCTCTTCCTGAGCTAACGATGCCATTGACACCATTGCGCCCATTACAAATAGTAGTAATCTCTTCATATAAAAAAATTAGTAAAGTTAGTAAATAATTGATTGTTGTCTTATGCTTTGGCTGCAAAGATAGTGATTTTTCCCGTTCCTCACAAGTTTTTTACCCGCTTTTTTGCCATGCTCCCTAAAAAAAATGCCCCGACGCTGCCAGCGTCGGGGGCTTGTCTGATTTGTCAGTAGATATCAGTCTGTAGTGTAGCTAATGCGTCTCTTAGCGCGGCAGGTTGAATGCCACGGTCATCTCCTTCATCTGCTCGTCGCTCATGCCCTCAGGCTCAAAACCCATGCACTTGGCGTCGATGTAGATTTTGGCACTCTTCGACAAGACGTCTATCTGGTCGAAGGCGTCCATCACGTCCTTGCCCTTGGCGAAGACGCCGTGCTTCTCCCACATCACCACGTCGTACTCCTCCAGCTCGCGGAGCGTGGCGTCGGCCAGCTCGTTGCTTCCGGGCAGTGTGTAGGGCACTATGCCCAGGCCTAACGGGCAGAAGGCTTTCGTTTCGGGTATCATCGACCAGAGGATGCGTGTCAGCACGTCCTTGCCCAGGAACTCGCGCTTGTGGCTCATGGCCACCAGTTCTATGGGGTGGGTGTGGACGGTGGCCTTGTAGCCGCTGCCGGTCTCTATCTGGCGGGCGTGGACGGTCAGGTGACTGGGCAGCTCGCTGGTGGGCATCACCGGCTCGTCGGCTATGATGACATACGAGGCGCAGTCGTCGAGTATGCGTATGACGCTGCCGTTCTGCATCGGCCACCGGGCCAGGTCGCGCATGCGCTTGCCTGTGCCTTTGCAATAGAAGTAGCAGCCTTTCAGGGCGGGCAGTGTTACGCCTATCTGTTTCACCTCGCTGATGGCTGGCAACTGGCGTATGTCGTCATCGACGTACTCCGTCACGTTCACCGTGATGTTGCCACCGTTACGCTCTGCCCATCCGTTCTGCCACAGATAGCCTGCGACCTCAGCCACCTTTTCTATTTCCGCCTTCAGTGCCGGGCGGTCTTCCAATATACTTTTCATGTCTTTCGTTTCTTGTTTTTTATTGCGCTGCAAAGATATCCCAATTTCTTGGTATTGGGGTGTGAAATATGATTTTTGCACTATAGATAATGACACATCCTCCTGTGCCTCACAGCGCTTTGGCTATTTGCTCTGCTATCTGCTGCATGCCCTTGACAGAGGGGTGCCCGTTCATCTTGTCAATGGCGCTCAGTTCTATGCACCTGACGCCGTAGTGCTGGCAGATGGCTTTCACGCTCTCGTTGATTTCGGCCCTCAGGCCGTCGTTCAGCAGGAAGTAAATCTCGGTGCCGATATAGCGTTTCGTCATCCATTCCAGCATGCGGGCCATGGCGGGACGGAACTCCCACAGGTTGGCCTTGGCCAGGTTCTCGTACTGGTATTCTCCTATCGGGGAGCCGGCCCAGCTGTCGTTGGTACCGCCGAAGATGAAGATGATGTCGGGATTTCCCAGATTGTCCATGCGGGTGAGGAACGACCGCTTCGAGTAGTCGTTGCCGCTGTAGCCCGTGTAGCTGATGGTTGAGCCGCTGTAGGAGTTGTTGATGCAGAACTTCCAGCCTTTCTTCACTATCAGCTGGTGCCACCAGGTCTGGGTGACGTCAGCCACGTCGGTACGTCCGCGTTCGCCTTGGGCGTAGTACCACATCTCGTTGGTCTCAGGGGTTACAAACCCTTCGAACGTGGAATAGGAGTCTCCGAGTATGGAGACCGACTTTCTCTGTGCGGTGGCTGTGGCACATACCAGGACGACAGCCAGCATGGTCAATACTTTTCTCATGTCAGATTTCCTGTTAGAGCGTTACGCCGTTCTTGAAGATGGATATCTCGCGGTAGTCGTTCTCCTCGTTGCGGGCGGGTTGGCCGCTGGCCACGGCTATCACCTTGTCAATGAACTCTGGCACAAGTTCCTGCATGGTGCGTCCCTCGACGAGCTGTCCGGCAGAGAAGTCCACCCACATGGGCTTGTTCTTGGCCAGCGTGGGGTTGGTGGCTATCTTCATCGTGGGCACGAAGGTGCCGAAGGGTGTGCCGCGGCCTGTGGTGAACAGCACGATATGACAGCCGCACGAGGCCAGGGCCGTGGCTGCCACGAGGTCGTTGCCGGGGGCTGAGAGCAGGTTCAGGCCCTTGTTCTCAAGCCGGTCGCCGTACTCCATGACACCGCTCACAGGCGCCTTGCCGCACTTCTGGGTGCAGCCCAGGGCCTTGTCCTCGAGCGTTGAGATGCCGCCCGCCTTGTTGCCCGGCGAGGGGTTCTCGCCTACGGGCTCGCCGTGTGAGAGGAAGTAGTTCTTGAAGTTGTTGATCATCGAGACCGTCTGCTGGAACAGCTCCTCGGTGCGGCAGCGGTTCATCAGGATGGTCTCGGCACCGAACATCTCGGGCACTTCGGTCAGCACCGAGGTGCCGCCCTGTGCCACGAGCCAGTCGCTGAACTCGCCGACGAGCGGGTTGGCGGTGATGCCGCTGAAACCGTCGCTGCCGCCACACTTCAGGCCTACGCGCAGTTCAGACACAGGCACCTCCACGCGCTGGTCCTGGCTGGCAGTGGCATACAGTTCACGCAGCAGCTTCATGCCGGCCTCCACCTCGTCGCCCTCTACGCGCTGGGTGACGAGCAGCTTGATGCGGTCCTGGTCATAGTCGCCGAGCATGGCCATGAAGTCCTCGGGCTGGTTGTTCTCGCAGCCCAGGCTCAGCACCAGCACGCCGCCGGCATTGGGGTGCAGGCAGATGTCGCGCAGCACCTTGCGCGTGTTCTCGTGGTCGTCAGAGAGCTGTGAGCAGCCGTAGTTGTGGTGCCAGGCGTAGATGCTGTCAACGCCCTCGCATCCCGTCTCCTTGCGGAGCTCCTTGGCCAGCCGTTCGGCAATGCCGTTGACGCAGCCTACGGTGGGCACAATCCATATCTCGTTGCGCACGCCCACGTCACCGTTCTTGCGGCGATAGCCCTTGAAGGTGCGGTTCTCCTTGGCTATGCTAAGCTCTTCGCTTACAGGCTGGTACGTGTATTCAAGCGTGCCGCTGAGGTTGGTCTTCAGGTTGTTCTCGTTAACCCACTCGCCTGCCTTCAGCGCCTGGCGGGCATGGCCTATGGGGTAGCCGTACTTGATGATGTCCTCGCCCTCGCTGACGTCCTTGATGAGCACTTTGTGACCTGCAGGCGTGTCTTGGCAGAGGGTAATCCGGTTGCCGTCCACCTCAATGATTTCTCCTTTTTTCTTCTCTGTCAGGCAGACCACGACGGAGTCTGCGGGATTGATTTTCAGAAATGTAGTTTGCATAGTTCTTTATTTGTTTTAGTTTGTAATATTATCCTCTGTAAGTACGGCGGTAGAACTCCACGTTCTCGCGTGTCAGCAGCTCGATGGGCATGTAGTTGACGGGGTTCACCTTCTTCTTGAGTACAATGGCCTCGAAGAGCGACTCAATGCAGGAGTAGCCCTGGCGGTAGGCGTGCTGGGCTATGAGGAACGAGATGCTGCCCTCGCGCACGCAAACCTCATTCTTAGGTACCATGTCGTAGCCCATGATCTGGATGTCGCGGCGGTTGGAGTGCAGCAGGAACTCACCTACGAGGTGGGCTTTGGAGTTGAACGTGATGCAGTGGTGTACCAGCGGGTGCTCCTTGAAGAACTGCTCCAGTATCTTGTCGTAGTTCTCGGGCTTCTCGTCCAGCGGCAGGTTCACCTCTATGATCTTGATGTCAGGGAAGTGGTCGCGCATGTAGTGGCGGAAACCCGTCTCGCGGTTCTCCTGCTGCTTGGAGGCGACGTTGCCGTCGCGCATCTGCTTCATCAGCATGATTTCCTTCTCCTTGCCGGCAATGAGCATCAGCATGCGGGCAGCGAAGTAGCCGCTCTGAAAAGAGTCCTGGCCGTAGAACGACAGCGGCCTGAGGTCGGGCATGTAGGAGTCGAGCAGGATGAACGGTATCTGCTGTTCGTGCAGCTGGTCGGTGAACTTGCGGGTCAGCTCCAGCGTGGCCGGTACGACGATGACGCCGTCAGGCTGCTGCTTCATGCAGTCGGCAGTGGCCTTCTCGAAAGTCTTCAGGTCGAAGCGGCGGTAGTAGATGAACTCCACCGAGATGCCGAAGTCGCGACGGTGTTCGCAGGCGGCCACGCATCCCTCCTCTATCTCCTCCCAATAGGCCTCCGACTCATGCTTGGGCAGCAGGCAGTAGAAGGTGTAGGTCTTGTTGTAGGCCAGTGCCGAGGCGTACATGTTGGGCTTGTAGTCCATCTCGGCCAGTGCCTTGTTGACTTTCTCCAGTGCTTTCTTCGATACGTTTGGGCGGCTGTGCAGCACGCGGTCCACTGTTCCGACGCTGACCCCCGCCCGTTCCGCAATATCCTTGATCCTGATATTTTCTTTTGCCATGACGTTTTCTTTTTCCTTTCGAGGTTGCAAAGATAGACATTAATTCTGACATGCGCAAGCGAAAAGGGGAAAATGTACGGAAAAGGCTCTTCTACCCGACTGGTCGGGGGGTGGCAACCCGCCGGGTAGAGCCCCTCAACCAGGCGGGTAGAGGGGGTTAACCAGGCGGGTAGAGGGGCTCAACCCGGCGGGTAGAGGGGCTCAACCCGGCGGGTAGGTCAAGGTGCGCTGAGCAACAGGTCGGCCAGGTCGGTGTTTGGTGGGTATTGCTCCAGCAGGTCGGTGACGGTGTAGCTGATGCCGTCGGTCTGCAGCATCGTGTCGCGCCACTTGCGGTAACAGCCGCTGTCGGGGAAGAGCGTGACGCGGCGGCCGCGCAGACAGCCAAGCTTCTCGACCGAGAGTCCGCCGCTGCCGCCAGTGGCCAGCCAGAGCTGGTCGGGATGGCGGGCGGCCATGATGAGGGCGGTCTTCTCGCTCTCGACGATGCAGACGCGGGCCTGGCGGCGCAGCGGCAGCAGGTGCTGGCCGTAGAGACACTGGTAGAGCTGCCAGTCCAGGGGCAGCACTCCCTGACGGATGAGCGGCACGTGCGCCCACCCCTGATAGCCCAGTCGGTGGCCGTCGGGGCCGTACTGCATGATGTGGCCCGAGCGTACGCGGCCTTGCTCGTCAATCTGCCAGAAGATGACGTCGCTCTGGCGGGTGGCGCCGATGAGGTAGTTGTCATAGACGCGCTGCAGCACCTGCTGACTGAGGCCGAGGCGGCGGGCGCAGTCGGTGGTGATCCACTGCCAGAAGGTGCTTCGTGGCGAGTGGCTCCGCACCACCAGCTCCATGGCCAGCGGCTCAAGGGGGCGCGGCGGCGGTGGCGGCGGCAGCCGTTCCCCTCTTTTTGAGGGGAGGGGCAGGGGTTGGGTTTGATGGTCGCGGAAGTAGTCGTGCGGGGTGTAGTGGTAGCCGCAGGAGTGCTGGTGGTCGCACTTGCCCACCTCGTCCGACAGGTACTCAAAGTGGTTATGGGTGTCAACGTATCGCACGAAGCACTTCCTGTGGCCACAGCTGGGGCAGGTGGTCTTCTGCACCCTCTTCTTCGTCAGTCGGCGGTTCTCCAACTGGTATCGGTAGTCTTTGTCGGTCATTGTCGTTGTGGATGTTTTTTTTGTCGATTCTGTAAGCGGATTTCAGTGATTAGGGATTGCACTCTATATATAGGTGCAATCCCTGAATCCCTCAAATCCATACGCATTTCAGAAGGCCAGAGCCGTATCGGGCGATGCCGATATGTTCTTGTCAACTTCATAGAGTGCCTTTTCGGCGATTTGAGAGGAGATGAACTTTGATACTGTGTTGCGTTCCAGCTCAAACTTCTTCACAAGTATCTCCGTCAGCTGCTTGCGGCTGATGGAGCCGCCATGGTCGCGTATGCAGAGCAGGGCATAGTCCAGACGCTCTTTCTGCTTCTCGGCCTGAGCCTCCTGACGGCGCTGCTGCAGGTCGGCGCGGCGCTGCTCAAGGGCCTGGCGGCGGCGCTCGTCGGCATCGACGATGGTGCCGTCCTCGCTGAACATGATGCTCCAGTCGGGCATCTCGGCATGACGTGCGTCAGAGCATGCGACGGTGATGACGCCCGACCCGCGGTCTTTCTTGCACTCCAGTACCGTGCCTGCCTTCTGGGCCAGCATGGTGCCCAAGTGGCCGCGCATGTTGTGGTCGTCGTCGGCCTTGTTGGTGTGCAGTACACAGACCATCGCCAGCCGCCGTTCCTCGCTGATGGTGAGCAGTTCGTGGATGAGCTGCTTGGCCATCGACTCGTCGTTGAACGAGGCTACAAACTCCACAATGCCGTCGATGACGACTACCTGGGGCTGGTAGTCGCCGATGAGCAGCCGCAAGTCGTCCAGCAGCTGGTTGAAGTCACGACGGCGCAGGGCATAGACCTGCAGGTGGTCGTCCACGTACTGGGCATCGAGACCCGTCATGCGGATGACGTCGGTCACTATCAGCTTCACGTCCGACCGTTTCTGCTCCGTGTCCATATAGAGCACGTGCGGCGCCTCCAGTCCTGACGTCACACGGAACTGCCGGCCCTGCATCCAGGCGGCCAGACACACCTTCAAGGCCGTCGTCTTCCCGCATTTTTGTTTGCCCTTCAGCCCGTGGATGTCGCCCAGGGCGAACAGTCCCACGCCATCGACTGTCAGCGCAGGCACCTCAGGGGGCACCTCCGTCCCGCTGGCCACGCGCATCGAGGCCAGCACCTGGCGACGTTCCTGCTGCACCCGTTCCTCGTCGGAAGGTGCCGCCAGTGCCTGACCGACGATATTGTCACTAATCGTATTTCCCATATTGTCATTCTTGTTTTCAGGAAATAACGTGGTCTCAGGACTGCCTTGCCGACGGCCATGCCCGATGTGCCACCCCTTCAATGATCGGCACGCGGCTCCGTGCCTGAGAAGTTGGTGCAAATATAAGAAATCTGCCGTCCATCGTCAAGGGCAGCCGTTGCGGTTTCCGATAAACTTACCGATTACCCCCAATATTTCCGATAAACTTTCTGATTACCACCCTCTGACGAACACTGCGGCAAAGCGGTGGACTACATTTATTCTGCGCAGCCGTTCGGTGGCATCCTTCGTGTCAGCGAACGTCCATTCGGGAAAACGGCCCTTGCCGTAACTGTAGTACAGCGACAGCGTTGAGACACCGGCCACACCGGTGCTGCCCAAATAAACGGTCAGGTAGTCGCGGTAGCTCTTCACCGAGCAGAAGAACAGTCCCGTCTTCTTGAGGTGTTCCTCGTTGATGTAGCGCATGATCCAGACGTAGTCATAACCGTGAACCAGCGTCTCTTCTTGCTCTAAACATTGGAAAGTGTGCTTCATCCGTTCGTCCACGGAAGCCAGCAGCAGGGAGCTGTCGCTCTCTACAACCTCGGCCAAGCCATTCAACTGAAGGGCCTCTGCCATCGCTTTCCCTGCCTCGGTTTCGGGCAAAAGAAGATGAATCATACTGCTGCGTCGGTTTGCAATCTATTACCATTTCATAGCCATCACTGTCAACAGCAGCAATTATTCCCCCTCCGTTGATGCCAAGACGCTGTAGCACAACCTCGCTGGCAGACCTGCTCTGGGCAGTCCTGTCAGCTATGCCGTACCACTTTTCTCTTCTTGTCATCAACGTTTAAGTTTTCGCATTATCAACTTGCCATTTCTTCCAGGCGCGAATTGACAAGCAAAGATAGCTGCTTTCCCTGATATTAACGAATGTTTATGCGGAATAGATTCACGTCTCCCCCGATTTCTTGATATAAATTAACCCCCTTAATTTGCAAAAGTCGCTTTTTTTTCGTAACTTTGTAGGGTATAAACAAAGGATCTAACACCATGGAAAACACACGCTTCAAAATCTCCCAGTATGCCTGCGCGGTGCTCCTCATCACGAGCAGCATCGCGCTCGTCGCCTATCAGGTGGTCCACATCGACGACGTGGCCGCCGGCCTGCTCTACTACGTCGCCCAGTCGTTCCTGCTGGCCGGTTCCATCTTCGGTCTCGACCAGTACATCCGAATCATCAAAAAGCGATATTATGAAAACAACAATCAGGAGGGGAATCAGTAATTACTATCCAGTTGAAAAAAGTTGCGGAAATGTTTGGTAGTCTCAGGATTTTTTTGTAACTTTGTAGCATCATTCAGAGGAGTGATAAAGGCGGGAAGCGGCGACCCGATGCAGTTCGCCGCATGCATTTCTAACACCATGAAAAACATTTATAAAGATGGCAAGAAATGAGATTGCAATGCTGGTTGATCTGTACCAGAACCGTAACACGGCCAGCAAGACGTACGGCAAGTTCTATGGCCGAGTGTTCAACCGCGAGACGCTGTCGCTGAAGGGCTTTGCGAAGCACATGATGGAGCACGGCAAGCGCATCACCTATGAGGAGCTGGTGCTGACGCTGCAGCAGGCGGTGTCGTGCCTGAAGGAGCTGGCGCTGCAGGGTGTGCCCGTGAAGCTGGACGGTCTGGGCACGTTCTATCCCTCGATTGAATCGACGGGATCGAACACGGTGCAGGGTTACGACCCGCTGGTGAACATCAAGGGTGTTCACATGAACTTCCGTCCCGAGGCTGCCGGTGATGCCGACGAGAAGCTGACGAGCCGCGTGCTGAAGGACCAGTGTACGTTCAAGATGAACGACTACGTCATCCAGCACACCAAGATGGTCGATGGCAAGGAGAAGGTGTACTACGAGCGTCACCCGATTGCCACCTACGGCGTGGCCAATGCCGAGGAGGACGAGGAGCCGGAGCCTTAGTGGAGGAGCCGTGACACAGGCAGAGGGGGACGAGGCAGGAGGCTTCGTCCCCCTTTTTCCAGTGTCTGTCCGCAATCGGTTACGGAAGTTTTTTGGTGCTTTATTTGGTGGATTGGAAAAAACGTCGTATCTTTGTGCCTGCAAACGAAAAAACACGATCTATACAAATTAAAACGAGTTTAACAAATGGCAAAAATCGTAACATTAGGCGAGATTATGCTCCGCCTGTCGCCGCAAGGCAACGACCGTTTCATTCAGAGTGAATCATTCCGCATCATCCCCGGTGGTGGTGAGGCTAACGTAGCTATCTCCGTGGCTAACTACGGCCACGAGGCTTACTTCGTTTCAAAGCTGCCGAAGCACGAGATCGGACAGATTGCCGTCAATGCCCTGCGCCGTTATGGTGTGAACACTGAGTTCGTGGCCCGTGGTGGCGACCGTGTGGGTCTGTACTATGCCGAGACGGGTGCTTCGATGCGTCCCTCGAAGGTCATCTACGACCGTGCACACTCGTCGATTGCCGAGGCCAGTCCTTCGGATTTCGACTTCGACAAGATCATGGAGGGTGCCAGCTGGTTCCACTGGAGCGGTATCACCCCCGCCATCAGCGACAAGGCTGCTGAGCTGACGAAGCTCGCCTGTGAGGCTGCCAAGCGTCACGGCGTTACCGTCAGTGTTGACCTGAACTTCCGCAAGAAGCTGTGGACCAGCGAGAAGGCCATTTCCATCATGCGCCCGCTGATGAAGTATGTGGACGTATGTATCGGTAATGAGGAGGATGCTGAGCTCTGCCTCGGCTTCAAGCCCGATGCCGACGTGGAAGGCGGCCAGACCGATGCCAGCGGCTACGAGGGCATCTTCAAGCAGATGATGAAGGAGTTCGGCTTCAAGTATGTGGTATCTACGCTCCGCGAGAGCTACAGTGCTACGTTCAACGGCTGGAAGGCTCTGATTTACGACGGCAAGGAGTTCTATCAGTCCAAGCGCTATGAAATCAACCCGATCATCGACCGTGTGGGCGGTGGCGACTCGTTCTCGGGTGGCTTGATCCACGGTCTGCTGACGAAGGAGACGCAGGGCGAGGCCCTGGAGTTTGCGGTGGCTGCGAGTGCCCTGAAGCACACCATCAATGGTGACTTTAACCTGGTGAGCGTTGACGAAGTAGAATCTCTGGCTGGCGGCAATGCCAACGGTCGTGTACAGCGGTAAAGACTATGGCAAAGTTTGACAAGATAGCCGTATTGAAGAAAATCGGCGACACGGGCATGGTGCCCGTGTTCTATCACAAGGATCTGGAAGTGTGTAAGAACGTGGTGAAGGCCTGCTATGAGGGCGGTGTCCGTGCGTTCGAGTTTACTAACCGTGGCGACTTCGCTCACGAGATTTTCGGCGAGCTGGTGAAGTGGGCCGACAAGGAGTGCCCCGAGCTGGCTCTGGGTATTGGCTCCGTCGTCGATGCGCCCACGGCAGCACTCTACCTTCAGCTGGGTGCCAACTTCGTGGTTGGCCCGCTGTTCAATCCCGAGATTGCACCCGTCTGCAACCGCCGTCTGGTTCCCTACTGCCCCGGCTGCATGACCGTCAGCGAGATTGGTAAGGCCCAGGAACTGGGTTGCGACCTGACGAAGGTGTTCCCCGGCGACGTCGTTGGTCCTAACATGGTGAAAGGCCTGAAGGCTCCGATGCCCTGGTCGAAGATCATGGTCACCGGCGGTGTTGCTCCCGAGGAGGAGAACCTGACGAAGTGGTTCAAGGCCGGCGTGTTCTGCGTGGGCATGGGTTCGAAGCTGTTCCCCTCTGACAAGGTGAAGGCTGGCGATTGGCAGTACGTCACAGACAAGTGCAAGGAGGCACTCGGTTATGTGGCTAAGGCTCGCGCTTAAGTCGCTGCTTGTAACACTTATCTTTTCAGCTTGTTCACCCTCTGATAGGCAGCAGGTGGACAAGCTGAATTCGCTTTCATACGCCTGTCACTACCGTAACATAGACTCTACGGAACACTACGCCCGTCAGGCCGCCGGGTTGTCGCAGACTTACAGCGGCGGCAGGGCAGAGGCGCTCAACAACCTTGCTTTCGTCAGCATTATCCGAATGCACTATGACGAGGCAGAGCGGATGCTTGACTCCATCCCCTCCATTACCGACAACCAGATAGAACTGCTGGTGGCCGACGTGCAGCAGATGCGCCTCTGCCAGCGCCGTTCGCGTAACCGTGACTTCTACGACTTCCGTGAACGGGCCATGAGCGCTCTTGGCCGCATCAACGAAGAGCGTGCTCAGCTGGACGAGCATCAGCGCCGCCGGCTGCTCTATGCCGAGAGTGAGTTGGCCATCGTCACCTCTACCTATTATTATTATGTGGGTCTCGAACAGAAAAGCGTCGAGGCTCTGTTCCAGATGCCCGACGAGGTGAAGCAGGACACGGCACAGTTCCTGAACTACCTCTACAACATCGGTGCCGGGGGCATACTGACCGAGGAGACATCGGCCGATATCCAGCATGATGAACTAGACTACCTGCTGCGCTGCTTCCAGATAGCCCAGCGGGACGGCTACCCCTACTTTATGGCAAACGCGCTGGAGGCTATAGCCGAGCATCTGATAGCATCGCCCGAGGAGGATAACGCTGCCCTGTCGATGGTCAATCCCGAGCAGGTGCCCATAGACGAGCTGCCCGTCTGGCTGGCTGCCGACGCACTGAACATCTTCGAGGAGTACGGCGATGTCTATCAGATAGCCGGTGCATACCGCACGCTGGCATCGTGCCACAGGGCACTGGGAGATTATGAGGGGGCGTTGCAGAACCTGGAGATGGCTCTGGCCGACACGCTCATTACCCAGGCCCCCGACCTGGTGGCCAGCATCCGCGAACAGCTCTCGGTGGCCTATGCCGCCATAGACGACAAGACCGCCAGCGACTATAACCGCAATCAGTATCTCGACTTGCAGGAGCAGACCCGCCAGGACCGCCAGTTAGAGGCGCGTGCAGGCCAGCTGGACTATGCCGTCAGACAGCTCAACTGGATACTGGCAGCCGTGGCACTGTCCATCGTCCTGTTGGTGTTCCTGCTGTGGCTCTTCCGCTACCTGAACCGTCGCCAGAAGCCTGCAAGTCCGTTGGACGACCAGATAGAGGAGCGCCGCGAACAGCTGGCCGTCAGCCGCCGTCACGTCGAGGACAGCGAGCGCCGCCACTTGGAGCAGCGGGCCAAGGTGTCGCTCGTCAACAGCCTGCTGCCGCTCATTGACCGTATGGTCTATACCATTGACCGTGACGGCGACAAGGAATACGTGCGCGAGCTCATTGACCAGATGAATGCCGACAACGAGATGCTGACCCAGTGGATACAGCTGCGTCAGGGGCAGCTGAGCCTGCGCATAGAGAGTTTCCCCCTGCAGCCATTGTTCGACATCGTGATGCGTGGCAAGAAGAATTTCCAGATGAAGGGCGTCAGTCTGAGTGCTGAACCTACGGAGGCGGTGGTCAAGGCCGACCGCATACTGACGCTTTTCATGCTGAACACCTTGGCCGACAATGCCCGCAAGTTCACGCCCGAAGGGGGCGAGGTCAACTTGTCGGCGGCTGAGACTGCCGACTACGTTGAGATAGCCGTACGTGATACAGGCATCGGCATGGACGAAGAACAGCTGGCCCATGTCTTCGACCGCAAGGTCATCAACGACGACAAGTCGCAGACCTCGCACGGTTTCGGTCTGCTGAACTGCAAGGGCATCATCGAGAAGTACCGCAAGATGAGCCAGCTGTTCAGCGTCTGCAGCCTGCAGGCAGAGAGCAGGCTGGGGGAGGGGAGCAGGTTCTTCTTCCGGTTGCCGAAAGGAAAGGTGATGGGGGTTATAGTGCTCATGGGGCTCATGGGACTTATGGGGACAATGGGGGCGCAGGCTCAGACGAGAGCGCCGCTGGCACGGGCGGCCGTCTATGCCGACTCGGCTTATTTCTCCAACATCAACGGCACCTATGAGCGGACGCTGAGCTTCGCCGACTCCTGCCGCCAGTGCTTGAACGACCATTACCGACAGCTCCATCCGCAAGGGACGGTGCTGATGCTCAGTGAGGGCGACAACGTTGTCACACCGCCTGAGATACAGTGGCTGCACGACTCGGTGAACACCAGCTATAACGTCATACTCGACATACGCAACGAGGTTGCCGTTGCCGCCTTGGCCTTGCACCGCTGGCAGCTCTATACCTACAACAACCGCATCTACACCCTGCTGTTCAAGGAACTGTCGGCCGATGCCACCTTGGGCGACTACTGCCGCACCATGCAGCAGACGAAGACCAACCGCACGATAGCTGCCGTCTTGCTGCTGTTGGTGCTGCTGACCATCCTGCCTGCCTATTACTTCTACTATCTGCGCCCCCGGCTCAATGCCCGCTTCAGGGCGGAGCGCCTGAGGCGTGACGACCTGGAACAGCTCGACGATGAGTTGCGCCGTACGGAGATGGAATCGGCCGGCCTGTATGTGTCGAACGCCGTGCTCGACAACTGTCTCTCAACGCTGAAGCATGAGACGATGTACTATCCCTCACGCATCCGCCAGCTCATTGATCAGGGCGACATGGAGTCGGCAGCAGAGGTTGTCAACTACTATCGTGAACTATATAACATGCTCAGTCTGCAAGCCATGTCGCAGGTGGAGCGTGTGAAGCTGCACCTGCGTCCGCTGGAGCACGGTATCCTGGGCGATGAGACCCTTGTCCGCTATCTCTTTGACATCCTGAAGCGGATGAGCGGTCAGAAGCAGCTTGACATGACCTATACCAACCGTGACGACAAGTATGTGGAGATCACCGTCACCACTCCCCACTTCTCGCCATTCGCCTCTCACCTCTCACGCATCGACAGCCTGCTCTGTCGCCAGATTGTGCGTGACCATGGCGAGGCCACCAACCGCCGAGGCTGCAGTATCAGGGCAGAACAACATGACGACACAACAACTATCATTATCATATTACCAGCTTATGGAAAACTTTAAAGTTATCATCGTGGAAGACGTGCCCCTTGAATTGAAAGGCACGCTGGGCATCATACGTAGTGACATACCCGAGGCAGAAGTTATCGGGACGGCCACCAACGAGGCCGAATACTGGAAAGTGCTGAAGCAGGGACTGCCTGACCTGCTGCTGCTCGACTTGGGACTGGGTGGCTCGACAACCATCGGTGTTGAGCTGTGCCGCTCTACCAAGGAAATGCATCCGCAGGTCAAGGTACTCATCTTCACCGGCGAGATCCTGAACGAGAAACTGTGGGTCGATGTGCTCGACGCCGGTGCCGACGGCATCATCCTCAAGACGGGCGAGCTGCTGACGCGCCACGATGTGCAGAGTGTCATGGACGGCAAGCAGCTGGTGTTCAACGAGCCAATCCTGAAGAAGATTGTAGAGCGTTTCAAACGTGCCGTCGGTGCCCAGCTGGCCAAGCAGGAGGCATTGATTAACTACGAGATAGACGAGTACGACGAGCGGTTCCTGCGCCATCTGGCCCTGGGCTACACCAAGGAGCAGATAACCGGTCTGCGGGGCATGCCCTTCGGCGTGAAGAGCCTGGAGAAGCGGCAGTCGGAACTGATGAAGAAACTCTTCCCCGACGGCAACGGCGGCATCGGCATCAACGCTACGCGCCTCGTGGTTCGCGCCCTCGAACTGCAGATCCTCGACATCGACAACCTTGAGCCTGATGAGAGTTAAGCGGATCGTTTCCTGGCTGTTCGTCGCGCTGATAGTCGGCGAGGTGCTGCTGGTGCTCGTGTCATGGCTGTTGTCGGCCACGATGAAGGGGGGCGTGCGCTCCCTGCTCTCCTCGGAGGGCGTGCGCTGGTTCTTCGGGAGCTTCACCGACATGGTTGCTTCGCCGTGGCTGGTGTGGCTTCTGGTGGTCGCCATGGCCGGCGGCTGTCTGTGGCGGAGCGGACTGCTGCATAGGTCGCAGAGCGGTTACCGTGAGCGGATGGCATTCCGCACAGCTCTCGCTTTCCTCGTCCTGTATGTTGGGGTGATACTCATGCTTACCATCGTCCCCCATGCCGTGCTGTTGTCGGCCACGGGTCAACTGTTCCCGTCGCCTTTCAGCCGTGCCCTCGTGCCGATACTGTCGTTCGGGCTTCTGCTCTTGTCCACAGTCTATGGATGGGCCTCAGGACGCTTCACGACGTTCTCCGACGTTATTGATTCTATGGCCTATGGCATTAGTCAGGTAGCTCCGCTTTTCGTCCTTTATATCCTGTTAGTCCAGTTCTGCGACTCGCTCCGTTTCGTGTTCCTGTAGGCAGCTATTCCTCAATCAGTTTCCCCTCCTGTTCCAAGGCTCGCCAGATGGAGTGCCGAGCCTCGGGGTTGACGCGCTCCAGCTCGGCAAAGAGTTTTGCTGCGGTGGTCCGGTGGGTGTCATGCTCGTATGGGCAGAGCTTCTTCAGTTTGGGGTAGTTGCGAAGCTCAGCATAGCAACGTATGTCAGCCTCGTCGATGAGACAGAGCGGGCGTATAATGGTGAGCGGCATCTTCCGCATCCTGAGCAGCGCGGGCATGGTGCCGAACCGGCCTTGGAACGTGAGGTTCATCAGTGCGGTGTGTATGATGTCGTCGCGGTGGTGCCCCAAGGCTATCTTGTTGCATCCCAGTTGCTGCGCCAGGTTGAACATCGTCTTGCGGCGGTACCAGGAACAGAGAAAGCAGGGCGGCTTGTCTTTGAGCAGCGGGTTGTCGGTGCTCGTCTCGAAGCTGGTGGTACGGATATGCAGGGGTACGCCCAGGTCATCGCAGAACCGCTGCAGGTCATCGGCGGACGACTCATAGCTGATGTTCTCCATACGTACATGCAGTGCTTCGACCTTGAAGCTGGGGTGGCATATACGTGCCCGCTTCGCCAGCAGTTCCAGCAGCAACAGCGAGTCCTTGCCGCCGGAGAGGCCCACCAGCACCTTGTCGCCATCCTCCAGCAGCCTGTATGTGGCAAAAGCCCGTACGAAGCGCTCCTTCAGTCGTCGTTCCAATCGTTCGGCCATCTTTTCAGTTTTCTTGTTGATGAACAATCCGGCGGCAAAGTTACGAAAAAAACGGGTGCAGGGCAAAAGAACAGGTTCCTTTTTGTGTCAGGATGCAGTTTTTTGTACCTTTGTTTGGCATTGTCGGGAAAAGTGAGTACCTTTGCACGGCTATGAATGAGAGTGCTTTGTTATCAGAGTTGAATGAGAGCCAGCGCGAGGCAGTGCTTTTCTGTGAAGGACCGTCGCTGGTCATTGCGGGTGCCGGGTCGGGCAAGACGCGGGTACTGACCTACAAGATTGCCTGGCTCCTGGAGCAGGGTCTGAAACCGTGGCAGATACTGGCACTGACGTTCACCAACAAAGCGGCACGCGAGATGAAGGAGCGTATAGGCCGCCTGGTGGGTGAGGAGCAGGCACGCTACCTGCAGATGGGCACTTTCCACTCGGTTTTCTCGCGCATACTCCGTGCCGAGGCCGACAGGCTGGGGTTCAACGCTAATTTTACGATTTACGACCAGACGGATGCCCGTTCGCTGGTAAAGACCATCATCAAGGAGATGCAGTTAGACGACAAGGTCTATAAGCCCGCCTCGGTGGCCGACCGCATCTCGATGGCGAAGAACCACCTGATACTGGCAGGCCAATACGGACAGACAGCCTGGGCCAAGGACGATGTCGCTGGCAAGCGGCCGCAGATTGCCAATATATATGCAAGGTACGCGGAGCGCTGCCGTCAGGCCAACGCCATGGACTTCGACGACCTGCTGGTCTATACTTACGTGTTGTTCCAGAACCATGAAGACATCAGGCAGAAATACGCGGAGCGCTTCCATTTCGTCCTCGTTGACGAGTATCAGGACACCAACTACGCCCAGCAGCAGATTGTCCTGCAGCTGACCCGTGACCGCCAGCGTGTCTGCGTGGTCGGCGACGATGCACAGAGTATCTATAGTTTCCGTGGTGCCAACATTGATAACATCCTCGACTTCCGCTCGGCCTACGACGATGCCCGTCTGTTCAAGTTGGAACAGAACTACCGCTCGACGCAGCTCATCGTCCAGGCGGCTAACTCATTGATACGTAAGAACGAACGGCAGATACCAAAGGATGTCTATAGCCGTAACGAGGAGGGAGAACGGCTGGTGCTGAAGCCTGCTTACTCGGACAAGGAGGAGGCGCTCATCGTCTGTCAGGACATCAAGCGCATACGCCGTGAGGACCACTGTGAGTATAGTGACTTTGCCATTCTCTACCGCACCAACTCTCAGAGCCGCTCGTTCGAGGAACAAATGCGCAAGGACAACATTCCCTACCGCATCTACGGCGGACTGTCATTCTACCAGCGCAAGGAGATTAAGGATGTCATTGCCTACTTCCGTCTGGTGGCCAACCCCGATGACGAGGAGGCCTTCAAGCGTATCGTGAACTATCCGGCTCGCGGCATCGGCGGTACGACGGTCGATAAGATTATCCGCACGGCCACTGACTTCGGTGTCAGCCTGTGGCGCGTCATCTCGGAGCCGATACTCTTCCCGCTCGACGTGAGCAAGGGGACGATGACCAAGATAGAGAACTTCAAAAACCTGATAGCAGGCTGGCGCGACCGCCTGCAGACGGAGGATGCCTATGTACTGGGCCATGACATCATCATGTCCAGCGGTATCAGCCGTGACATCTACAGCGGGCGCAACCCTGAGGACATCTCACGTCAGGAGAACCTCGAGGAGTTCCTCGGCGGTATGCAGGACTTTGTCGAGAGCCGCCGCGAGGAGGATATGGGCAATCAGGTCTATCTGCCCGACTTCCTGCAGGAGGTGGCCCTGCTGACCGACCTTGACAGCGACAACGGCGACGATCATAACAAGGTGACGCTGATGACTGTCCACTCGGCCAAGGGTCTGGAGTTCCCGACGGTCTTTGTCGTGGGGCTGGAGGAGAACATCTTTCCTTCGCCTATGTGTACCAACAGCATGCGAGAACTGGAGGAGGAGCGCCGGCTGCTCTACGTGGCCATCACCCGTGCCGAGAAGCATTGCATACTGACCTGTGCACAGAATAGGTTCCGTTACGGGCGTATGGAGTTCGATACGCCGTCACGCTTCATCAAGGACATCGACCCGAAACTCATCCGCGTGCAGTCGGAAAAGGGTGGGGAAGCGGACAGCTATACCCGCCGCTACGGACAGACCACGAGCAGGGGGCGCGACTGGATGCAGAACCCACGGCCAGTGGCCGACCGCTTCATGGCCGACCCGAAGCCCCGCATGGTAGCCCCACGGCAGGCAGAGCCACCGGTAGATCCGTTCTCGGAGAGTTTCAAAAGGACGTTGCAGACGGCCAGCGGCGGGCGCTACAAGCCCGTACAGACAGCAGTACCACCGGCACCCACAGCTACGGGTACAGGCTGTGACCTTCACGAAGGCAACATCATAGAACATCAGCGTTTCGGCGTGGGGACGGTCACCAGACTTGAGGGCTCCGGTGAGAATCTGAAAGCCACTGTAGAGTTCCGTAACACAGGAACAAAGCAGCTGCTATTGAAATTTGCCCGTTACAAGGTCATAGGATAGAATACAGGGCTTGCCCCTTTCCTTGTAACAGGATAGAATACAGGGTTTACCCCTTTCCTTGTAACGTTACAATGCTTCATCGTCAGGCCTTTCGGGCCTCTTCCTGAGTTTAGGCAGGTGAGCCTTCTGGCGTAGCCAGGCCGCCTTACGGGCCTCATAGTCCTGCTGGTGCTTCTCTAAATAGCCGTCGGCCATGAGCGGTGTCTATTGGTTGAACTTGCTATAGACAATGTCTATCTTCACAGGCTCATAGGGGTTCTGGCTACCGCCGACCAGCTTGGTGCTGGCGATGCCCACGCAATGCTCATAGCCCGAGACGGAGGTGCTGCCCGAGACAGTGGTTGTGATGGCCTGTACCGGCACCAGCAGCATCTTGTTCCAGTTGGGATGTTTGTCGGTCCACTGGCTGTCGGTCGCCATGCCTTTCCGTTTCTGGGCTGCCAGTTGCGTCACCAGTGTCGAGAGGTTCGAGAAGGTATATTGGTTGGTGCTGCTCTGGTGCGAGGTGGTATAGGTCAGCTTGTTGTCGGGCAGCTTACTGTTCTCGAAGAATGTGGTGAGGCTGTCCTTGGGCACCATCAAGAGGTACGTTGGTACTTTGTATGACTTGTCGTAGTCTGTGTGGTTGATGCGCTGGAAACTGATTTTTGCCGTCATGATAGAGTCGTTATCATGGCCTTCAAAGATTTCATCAATGGGCAGTGTCACCTCAGTGTAGAGTCCGGCGGGGGCCTTGAGGTATGTGCAGGTCTGGTCGTCGAGCAGTTGCTGCAGCACTTCTTTCTCGTTGGTTATCCTTGTGGTCTGTAGTATCTCCTCGGTGCCTGCCATGGCGGTGGAGAAGGTAGATATAGAGTCGCCGTCCACATTGACCTGATAATAGAAGCGGAGACACATTTCTGGAATCTCGGTATAGACACCCTCGCCGTCGGTAATCTGGAAGTAGAATCCCGGACAGACGTTGTGGACAAAGGCATAGGCGTTCTTGAAGTACTCCGGATGGCGGTAGTACTGCTGCAGGATGTAAGTGCCGTAGTTGTTGTAGGTCACGCCGTCCTTGTCAGTGTAGGGCTGGTTCAGGTTCAGGTAGATGGCCGTTTCGTAACCCGATTCCTCAAGAGACGTCTTGTTGACGGTGGGGTCGTTGAATGAGAACATCCTCTCCTTGACGAGTCCTCCCTGTCTGACGAGTCCCTCGCTTACGGGGTTGAAGTTCGAGTAGTATCTCCTATCCTCGCTCATGGGTATAGCGAGTTCAGAAACGCGCACCTTGACGGCTGCTGACGTGTCGGTGACGGTATTGGGGGCATCTAAGTACAGTTCTATCTGGCAGGAGTCAGCCATTGCCATGCCGTTATATGAGTTGGCGATTTTCCCTTCCTCAGGCAGACTGAAGGTCTCCAGGATGTGGAACTGTGTCATGAACTCACTCGTGACGTATGCTCCAGTCTCAGGGTCTTTCACTTTTCCAAGATAGCAGTAGCTGCTGCGCATCAGTACAGAGTCGGCCAGGGCCGACTTTGTCGTTACCTGAAAACTGGCAGAACTGACCGTGAGCTTGTCTGCATTCCCGGTCAGTGAGTTTCCTATGTCAAGGGTCTCATCATTACATGCAGAGAATGCCAGCACGGTGGCGGCAATCCCTGTCAGCAAATAGTGCTTGTTCATTGTTGTGGTCTATTCTTCTTCCGGACAGATTTGGTTGTAGAATTCTTCGTAGGCGTCGGCGAAGTCTTCCTGATAGCCCAGCAGCGGAATATTTTTCTCGGTAGCATGGGCTACAAGGTTCTTGTTGACGTCGGCGGCGGCCAGGACGATGCCGTCGGAATAGTCGATGGACAGTTTGCCCATCTCCTCGAAGTCAAAATTGTCGTTATATGGGGCTAACAGCTCGGCTTTGGCATCGCGGAAGACGACGCATTTCTTGAAGTTCTGGCCGAGGTCGTTTTTCAGGGTCTTGGCAAACAGTGAGGTGACGACTTTCGTGTTGGCGAACGACGGTTCGTCGTGGTAAGCTGTCTTGATGTAGAGCGGGACAACGGCACTCATCCACCCTTGGCAGTGAATGATGTCGGGTACCCAGCGCAGCTTCTTCACTGTCTCGAGAACGCCACGGGCGAAGAAGATGGCACGCTCGCCGTTGTCGGGATAGTCGTTGCCCATCTCGTCCTTCTCCATCTGCCGCTTCGAGAAGTAGTCGTCGTTGTCAATAAAATAGACTTGTACCCGTGCCTGTTGGATGGAGGCCACCTTGATGATGAGCGGGTGGTCGGTGTCGTTGATGATAAGATTCATTCCCGAAAGGCGTATGACCTCATGCAGCTGACCGCGCCGTTCGTTGATGTTTCCCCATTTGGGCATGAAGGTGCGTATCTCGTGACCTTTCTCCTGCATGGCCTGCGGAAGTGCTTTTCCCATGAGCGACATTTCGGTTTCGGGTACGTAGGGGGTAATCTCCTGATTAATGAATAATATCTTTTTCTTTGCCATCTTGTGAAGTTTTATCCTTGTGCAAAGGTACGACAAAATATTCAGAAAGCCGCCGTTTGCGCCGGATTTTACGTTTTTTTGGGAAAAATCAAGACTTTAGTTGCGGTAAATCCACGACAATAGCGTGTTTATCCACCTGATAGAGCAGCGGAACCAGCGGTATGTGCTGACGGGTTTTCCGCCAAATCTCAGGATGAACTCGCGGAACGGGTTGCGCGAGAAAGGCAGTCCGACATCCAAGAAGCAGATGTGCCGACAGCCCCGGCTGTGGGCATCCTTGATGGCGTGCCACAGGGTCAGTTCATCAGGGTGGAGCTTGGCGTATGACTTGCGTCGGAAGGCGGTGTACCACAAGTAGGCGTTCTGCTGGCTGAAGACTACGGCTGAGCAGCCGATGATGTGGCCGTGGTAGCGAGTGACAGCGAGCCGTCCGAAGCCTCCCTGTCTGACCGCCTCGAAGAACTTCTCGTCGGGTATGTAGCGTTTCGGCTTCAGCCAGTGGTGGTGCTTCAGCAGTTTCATGAACGCCTTGAAGTCGGCATTGTCTTTCACCTCGTCAGTGATGACACCCTTGGCATAGGCGCTGTCAATACGTTTCTGCAGCTTCTCGCTGATACGTTCCTCGGGCGTGTGGCTGTGTAGCGAGTTGTGTATGCTCATCCAGTGTACGGGGAAGAACTGTCGTTGTTTCAGCTCCTTGTAGGCAAACATCTTCTGGCTCAGATTGCTCACCTCCATATAAAGCATGCGGCTCACCAGCTTGCTGTTCAGGGCGTCGATCATCATCCCGAACAGTCCGCTTGCCGTGTAGTCCCCGTGGCTATAACTGTAAACACCCTCGCCAATGATGCGGCAGTGCATGTATAAGTAAGGTGGCAACAGTGAGGCACGGTAGCGCACTATAGCCAACAAGTGGGCCAGCACCCGTCCGTCAGCCGTCTGCGCTACAGCCATGTAGGGCTTCTGTCTCGGTGTCAGTCTGGCTATACGGAAGAGTTGCCTGCTATGGAAGAAGTTGGAGTCGTCCAGCTCAGGCAGCAGTTCCTCTCGGGTGATGATTTGTACCACAGGCTCGTTCATGGGGGCAAAGATAGAAAATATTTATGAATTATGGGCTATAAATTATGTTTTTTTCGTATCTTTGCACCGCAAAACCATCAAACAGGAAGCTATGACAACATTCAAGGACTTGGCGCAGATGCGCCGTTCGCACCGTAAGTTTACGGAGCAGGAGATAGATGCAGAGGACGTGAAGACCATTTTACGCGCCGCTCTCATGTCGCCCACGTCGAAAGGGCAGCGGGCATGGCAGTTCGTCGTTGTCGATGACAAGACCGACATTGAGAAACTGGCTGATGCCAAGGACATGGGCTCGCAGTTCCTCAAGGGAGCGCCGCTGGCTATTGTCGTACTTGGCGACCCCCTGCAGAACGACTGCTGGGTTGAGGACGGATCCATTGCCGCCATCTCCATGCAGTATCAGGCCGAGGATCTCGGACTGGGTAGCTGCTGGATTCAGATGCGCGGCCGGGGGCTCTCTGACGGCACCTCTGCCGATACGGTTATCCGTGGCGTCCTCGATATTCCCGAGAACCTCAGCGTACTCTGTATCCTCGCCGTAGGCCACAAGGCCGACGAGCGCAAGCCCCAGAACGAGGACAAGCTGAAGTGGGAGAATGTTCATATAGACCACTTCCGCCATGATTGACTACGACCTAAGCCAGATACGGGCCATCATCTTCGATATCGACGGCGTGCTGTCGGCCGAGACCATCACCCTGGCCAGTAACGGTGAGCCGTTGCGGACTGTGAACATCAAAGACGGTTATGCCATCCAGCTGGCCGTGAAGATGGGACTGCGTATCGTCATCCTGACGGGTGGTACGACTGAGGCTGTGAGGCTGCGCTATGAGCGGCTGGGGGTACAAGATATCTATATGGGCTGTGCCGTCAAAATCAGGACCTACGACGAATTCTTGAGTCATTACGGACTGACAGACCGTGAAGTGATGTATATGGGTGACGACGTGCCAGACCTTGAGATATTGCGCCGTGTAGGGTGCCCTGTTTGTCCTCAGGATGCTTGTCCAGACGTGAAGGAGGCCTGCCTGTATATCAGCCCGTATAAAGGCGGCTACGGTTGTGGCCGTGATGTGATAGAACAGACACTGCGTGCCCAGGGCAAGTGGCTGAGCAGTGAAAAAGCATTCGGATGGTGAACGATTTTAACGATTACAAGATTATCCTGGCGAGCAACTCGCCGCGTAGGAAGGAACTCCTGGCAGGGCTTGGCATCAGCTTCGAGGTGCGTGTGCTGCAGGATATAGACGAGAGCTATCCCGAGGGGATGGCGGCTGTGGAGACGGCGGAGTACATTGCGGGTAAGAAGGCGGCAGCCTACCGAGAGACCATTGGCCGTGGCGAACTGGTCATCACGGCCGACACGGTGGTCATTGTTGATGACGAGGTGCTGGGGAAACCGGCTGACGCTGCTGAGGCTCGTGAGATGCTGCTGAAGCTTAGCGGACGGACTCATCAAGTCGTGACAGGTGTCTGCCTGACCACTCAGGAGGAGTCTGTCCACTTCTCGGTGAAGACCGACGTGACGTTCAAGCAGCTGACCGATGACGAGATCAGTTTCTATATACAAAAATACCAGCCTTTCGACAAGGCTGGTGCATACGGTATCCAGGAGTGGATTGGCTATATAGGCTGTACGGGCCTGAACGGCAGTTATTACAATGTCATGGGGTTGCCCGTACAGCGTATCTATACCGAGCTGCAGCGGTTCACTCGTCGGCGTAGTCCTCAAGACTATCGGCCGTGATGTCGTCATCGCCGCCGCTCAAGTCCATCATCGTTGAGTAGTTGTCCTCGTTGATGTCGTCATCATCAGGCTCTTCTATCTCGATGTCGTCCTCGTCGGGCTTGTTGTAGGTGTCCTCAATCTCCATATCTTCATCCTCGTCCTCGTTCTCCATGTCGCGTAGCGAGGCAAACTTCATACGGGGCTTCTCGGCCTCGGGTTTCAGCTTAGCAAAAATGGCCTCCACCCATGTGCCTTTCTCCACCTCCAGCACGTCATAGCCGTCGGCCATCTTCTTCTCGTACATGCCCCCCTTCTTATGCAGGCGGTCCTTGGGCAGCGTGGTGGTCGATATGTCGAAGCCGCTTTCGATGATGTCCTTGATGCTCTGTGACAGCGAGTCCCACCCACCGCCGAAGTTCCGGTCGAGCACCTCCACCAGTTTTGCGGCGGAGATGTGGCGGATGTTCTCGTAGGTCAGGTCGGTCACCCGCACGATGGGCCGTTTCTTCAGTGCCCATGTCACCTTTACGTTCTCATCCAACTTCACCTGGGCAACCTTGTAACCCTGCTTCTCGTATTTCTGCCGTAAAACCTTCGAGTCGTCCTTCAGCTCCTCTATCATAAAGGCGCTGCGCAGGATGTCCTGATAGTGACGCACGTTCTCGCGTACCTCGGCGTCCTTCTCGGCACCTTCCCACAGGCGGAACACATCGTTTTCCTGAATGTCCCAAACGCTGCTCTTAGTCAATGTCTTGATGGTCAGCGTCTTTAGTTCTTCTGATTCCTTTGCCATAATCTCTTTGCTTTGTTTCAGTTTGCAAAAATAATCAGATAATTTGTGTTTTACAAGTTTTTCGCCATTTTTTTTTCACTTTTCACTTCTTTGCTATCAGATTTTTTCGTATCTTTGCGCCTGCTTATGTCACAACCGTTAGCTGAGAGGATGAGGCCCCGCACGCTCGAAGACTACATCGGGCAGCGTCATCTGGTGGGAGAGGGGGCAGTCCTGCGTCGCATGATTGACGCAGGACGCATATCGTCGTTTATTCTTTGGGGACCGCCGGGCGTTGGAAAGACGACGTTGGCTCAGATTATTGCCAACCGGCTGGAAACGCCGTTCTATACGCTGTCGGCAGTGACCAGCGGCGTGAAAGACGTGCGTGACGTCATTGAGAAGGCGCAGAAGGGGAGGTTCTTCAATGAGGCTTCACCAATCTTATTTATCGACGAGATTCACCGCTTCTCGAAGTCACAGCAGGACTCGCTGCTGGGGGCTGTCGAGCGCGGTGTTGTCACGCTGATAGGTGCCACGACGGAGAACCCCTCGTTTGAGGTCATCCGTCCGCTGCTTTCGCGCTGTCAGCTCTATGTGCTGAAATCGTTGGAGAAGGATGACCTGCTACAGCTGCTCGACCGCGCCGTCACGACCGACATTATCCTGAAGGAGCGGCACATCGAGCTGAAGGAGACCGATGCCCTGCTGCGCTTCAGTGGGGGCGACGCCCGCAAGCTGCTGAATATCCTGGAACTGGTGGTTGAGGCTGAGTCGGGTGATGTGGTCATCACCGACGAACTGGTTGTTGCTCGTCTGCAGCAGAACCCGCTGGCTTACGACAAGGACGGCGAGATGCACTACGACATTATCTCGGCGTTCATCAAGTCCATCCGTGGCAGCGACCCTGATGCAGCTCTTTATTGGCTTGCCCGCATGATAGAAGGAGGCGAAGACCCTAAGTTCATTGCCCGCCGTCTGGTCATCTCGGCAGCCGAGGACATCGGACTGGCTAATCCCAATGCCCTGTTGCTGGCCAACACCGCCTTCGACGTCATTCAGAAGATAGGATGGCCCGAAGGACGTATTCCCTTGGCTGAGGCCACCGTCTATCTGGCGACGTCGCCGAAGAGCAATTCGGCTTATCTGGGCGTTGACGCCGCCCTCGACCTGGTGCGGCGGACAGGCAACCAGCCGGTGCCACTGCCCATCCGCAATGCCCCCACGCAGCTGATGAAGGAGTTGGGCTATCACGACGGCTACAAGTACCCCCATGACTTCCCCGGTCATTTCACTCCACAGCAGTATATGCCTGATGCTCTTACTGGCGAACGCTTGTGGCATGCACAACATTCGCCCGCAGAGCAGAAGCTCTACGAGCGAATGGTCAGTTATTGGGGTGAGCGATATAAAGACTGATACTGTTTGATCAACTCTACCGAACGTTTCAGGAACTTTTCTCGGAAATTATCCCTTGATGAGTTCCACGCTGCGCTTTAAGAACTTATCTCGGAAATTATCCCTTGATAAGTTCCACGCTGCGCTTTAAGAACTTATCTCGGAAATTATCCCTTGATAAGTTCCACGCTGCGCTTTAAGAACTTATCGAGTGCTTCGCCCTTTAGCATGCCGTTCTGGAGCAGGGCGAGGTCGATGAGCTGGTGGACGATGGAGTTGCCCTTTGCATAGTCGGCAATCACGGCCTGCTTCTTGTCCTTCTGCTCCTGTACGGCCTTCTCGGCTTCGGCTTTCTGGTCGCGGTCTTCCTGTGTCAGTTCGTCGTACTTCTTCTTGTCCTGTTGCTGGCGGATGACGGCGAGGCGGGCTTCCTGTCCCTTCAGTTCAGCGTCGATGGGCTTCAGGGCCTCGGCGGTGGCTGTCTTGGCGTCGTCGAGCACCTGCTTGATGAGCGGGTGGTCTGAGTTGAGCACGAGGTTCATCGAGTCGGGCATCTGTCCGTAGAAGCCCATACCGGCCTGGAACTTGCTCATCTCCTTCATACGGCGCATCCACTCGTTCTGGGTGATGACGACGGGACGTGCCTCACTGCCGAGGGCATCCACCTGCACCATGAACTCCGTCTTGTCGAGCTTTGGCAGCTGGGACTTGAAGACGGCTGACAAATTGTCACTGTCACCCTCGCTGAGGTCGCTCTTCGGAGCGTCACTCTTGACGATGAGACGGTCAATGATGTCGCTATCGACACGTGTGAAGCGGCTCTTCTCGAACTTCTGCTCCAAGGTCTGGATGGTGGGCACGTCGAGCTGTCCGTCAAGCAGCAGCACCGAGTAGCCCTTGTCCTGGGCGGCTTTGATGTAAGAGTACTGCTCCTCCTTGTCGGTGGCATAGAGGTAGATGAGCGTGTCGTCCTTGTCCTTCTGGGATGCCTCGATGAGCGTCTTGTACTCGTCGAAGGTGAAGTACTTACCATCGACGTCCTTCATCAGGGCAAAATCCTTGGCGCGGTCGTAGAAACCTTCCTCGGAGAGGATGCCATAGTTGATGAAGAGCTTCAGGTCATCCCACTTCTCCTCGTACTCCTTGCGGTTCTCATTGAAGATAGCCTTCAGGCGGTCGGCCACTTTCTTGGTGATATAGGTGGAGATTTTCTTCACCTCGCGGTCGCTCTGCAGATACGAGCGGCTGACGTTCAGGGGAATGTCGGGCGAGTCTATGACACCATGTAGCAGTGTCAGGAACTCAGGGACGATGCCCTCCACCTGATCGGTCACAAACACCTGGTTGCAATAGAGCTGAATCTTGTTGCGCTGCAGCTCGATGTTCGACTTAATCTTCGGGAAGTAAAGGATACCCGTCAGATTGAACGGATAATCGACGTTCAGGTGAATCCAGAACAGGGGCTCATCGCTCATGGGGTAGAGCGTGCGGTAGAACGACTTGTAGTCCTCGTCCTTCAGCG